>JASGUU010000051.1 GCA_030057555.1 Bacillota bacterium
ACTGGACCGCATCCTCCTTGAAGTCCTTCGGGTAATGTTTCGCCATGTCTTATCCTCCTGCTGGCTGCTATTCTAACTGGGATCAAGGTGGCGAATTCCACTTGTACACTTTTGATGCTAGCACGGCCAGAAACGACCTCTTTGTGGTCAAGATGGCGAGTAATCCAAATCTCTTTTTGGATTACTCCTCGTTTTGACCAGAAACCGCCTCTTTGTGGTCAAGATAGCGAGTAATCCAAATCTTTTTTTGGATTGCTCTTCGTTTTGACCAGAAACGACCTCTTTGTGGTCAGGATAGCGAGTAATCCAAATCTTTTTTTGGATTACTCCTCGTTTTGACCACCAGAAGTCAGCAAGCTGCTTTTTCCCTTGCCAGCCGTGCTCCAGACATACTCACCTGCTTCCCGACATTCTTGACGTGTACCACAGCATGGGAATCACCTCGTTTCCTGTCACCTTCGCGTGCTATGATGAACGATACGGCAATGGCTGGCCGAGTTTTTGCATGTCAGGGAGGAGCAGAGTATGGAATCTGGGTCGGGAGCACGGCGGCGGTCATTTCTACGCTTCCTGTTACTTATGGTGCTGCTGCTGACACTGCCCCTGCCGCTTGGCGCCTGTGGCAACGGCGGCACGCCGGCTGCCGACGTCGATCTCGCCGCCCTCGAGCAGCGTCTGCTTGCGGAGCTCGAGTTCACGGATGAGATGATGAATCTCGATGACAGCCTCTTCGCCCGCTTCTTCGAATTCGATCTCGCCCTCGCAGCGGAGCACCGCATCACGGTCAGCAGTGGCTGGACCCCCGAAGAGATCGCCCTCTTCGAAGCCCGCGACGACGAAGCCGCCGCCAGCATCGAAAAGGGTCTCGAGGCCCGCCGCGAGCGTCAGATCGAGCGCTTCACCGACTATGTGCCCGAGGAGCGCCCGAAAGCCGAAGGCGCCGTCATCATCCGCAGCGGTCGCCATGTTGCCTATGTTGCCTGTGCGAACCCCGAAGATGCCCGCCGCATCATCAGGGCTGTCTTCGGCGGCTGACGAGTCCGCGCGATGGTATTCAGCAGCCTGACCTTCATCTACCTCTTTCTGCCCCTGACAGGTCTGGCTGTCGTCGCCGTCGACCTCATCGGTCATGCCGGCCGGCGCCGGATCCGCATCAAAAACGCCATCCTCCTCATCGCGAGCCTGTTTTTCTACGCCTGGGGCGAGCCCGTCTACATCCTCCTGATGCTGCTGAGCATCGTTGTGAACTACTTCGCCGGCCTCGCCATCGGCCATTTCCGCAGCCACGCCCGGCCCGGCCGCGCCCGCGCTGTCTACATCGCCAGCCTCGTCTTCAACCTCGGCCTCCTCGGCGTCTTCAAGTACGCGGGCTTCTTCGTCGAGCAGCTGCGCCGCCTCTGGCCCGGCTTCTGGCCGGGCTTCACCGGGGTCAGCCTCCCCATCGGCATCAGCTTCTACACCTTCCAGATCCTCTCCTACATTATCGATCTTCACCGTGGCGAGCTCCCCGTTGAGCGCTCCCTCGTCGCCCTCGGCACCTACATCGCCTTCTTCCCCCAGCTCATCGCCGGCCCCATCGTCCGCTTTACCGACATCATGCGTCAGCTCCAGGAGCGCGACGAAAGCTGGCGCCTGCGCGCCACGGGAGCGCGCCGCTTCATCCTCGGCCTGGCCAAGAAAGTCCTCATCGCCAACCGCTGCGGCGCCGTCTGGGCGAGCCTGGAGCAGCTGCCCCCGCAGGAACTTCCCGTCGCCGCCGCCTGGCTCGGCGGCCTCGCCTTCGGCCTGCAGATCTACTTCGACTTTTCCGGCTACTCCGACATGGCCCTCGGCCTCGCCCGCCTCTTCGGCTTCGAGCTCGTCGAAAACTTCGACCACCCCTACATCGCCCGCTCGGTCACCGACTTCTGGCGCCGCTGGCATCTCACCCTCTCCGGCTGGTTCCGCCGCTATGTCTACCTCCCCCTGGGCGGCAACCGCCGCGGCCTCCCCCGCCAGCTGGTCAACATCCTCGTCGTCTGGCTCCTGACCGGCTTCTGGCACGGTGCGAGCTGGAACTTCGTCGTCTGGGGCCTCTGGTTTGCCCTCCTCCTCATCATTGAAAAACTCGGCCTGCTGAGCCTCCTCGAACGCCTGCCGCGCCCGATCGGTCACCTCTGGACCCTCCTCGCCGTGCTCCTCTCCTGGATGCTCTTCGCCCACCTCGATGTCGGCACCGGCCTCGCCTGGGCCGGCCGCCTCTTCGGCCTCGGCCCCGCGGCCCCCAGCCCGGCCACCGTCCGCTATGTCAACTATGCCTGGCGCAGCGCCTGGCCCCTCCTCGCCACCGCTGCCCTGGCCGCCACCCACCTGCCCCGCCGCCTCGCCCTCCGCCTCGGCCTCGCCGGCCGCCCCGCCGCCATGACCGACCTCCCCGGCGAGCCCCGCCGCGACCGCCGCGCCTCCGACGGCATGGTGCCCGACCAGACCGCCGAGCTGCCCGCGGCCCCGGCCGCCGCCGCCCTCTCCCTGGTGGCCTCCCTCATCCTCCTCCTGCTCTCCACGGCCGCCCTGGTCAACGACGCCTTTAATCCTTTCCTCTACTTCCGTTTCTAGGGACGCATGATCATGTTACGCAAAGCCCCCACCCCCTCTCCCGAACGCCGCGCCCGCTGCGCCGCCCTGCTGCCCGCCCTGCTGGCTGTCTTCGTCCTCGCCTGGATGCTGCTCCGCTCACCCTCCCTTGACTACTCCGACAGTGAAAAACGCCCCCTCGCCGCCTTCCCGCGCATCACCGCCGCCGGTCTCGTCGACGGCTCCGTGATGGCGGACATCGACACCTGGATGCAGGATCGCTTTCCCTTCCGCAGCTTCCTCGTCGGCCTCAATACCGCCTCGCGTCTGGCGCTCGGCGAACACGACAACGGCCGCGTCTACTTCGGCTCCGACAGCCACCTCTTTCTCTACGAAAATGAGCCCCTGCAAAACCCGGCAGACACCCGCCGTACCCGTCTGGCCGAGGCCAATATGATGGAGCTCGAGCACTTTCTCCTCGAGACCCTGCCGGCCGCCCTCCCAACCGCCCGCCGCTCGCTCATCATCGTGCCGCCGGCCGCCGCCGTCCTGCCCGAATGCGTCCCCGCCGCCGCCCCGCTCCTCGACAGCGCGGCCTGGACGCGCCGCTTCACCGCCCCTCTGGAAAACACCGACATCCACATCCTGCCCACGCTCGATGTGCTCACAGCCACCCCCGACGGCGGCCCCGCTGACCTCGAGACCCGCAGCCGCCGCTACTTCGCGAGCGACCACCACTGGACTTCTCTGGGGGCCTTCGTCACCGCCCGCGCCTGGCTGGGCTCCCTCGGCCTCGACGGGCCGGAGGCCGCGAACTTTGCCGAGATCGACATCAGCAGCAGCTTCCGCGGCTCCCTCGAGGCCCGCGCCCAGCGCCTCGGCTATCCCGGCGAGACGCTGACTCTCCTGAAACCCACAGCCGCGGCCATCGCCGCCGGCCTCGAGCCCGACCCCGACCGCCTCGAGCTCCGCGATTTCGACGGTGCGCTTCTCGGCCGCGGCCTCTACGACTATGAACAGCTCGGCGGCAGCGACGAATACCTGGTCTACCTCGGCGGCAATCCGCCCGTTACAGTTATTGAAACCGGCTGCCCGACGGGCCGCAGCCTCCTCCTGATCAAGGACAGCTTCGCGAATTCCATCGTCCCCTTCCTGCTCTCGAACTTCGAGCGCATTACCCTGGTCGATGCCCGTCACGGCAGCGCAGTCGTCCGCGACGCTCTCGAACGCAGCCGCCCCGACGATGTCCTCGTCCTCTACAGCCTCAGCCAGCTGCTCACGGACGAAACGCTGCACCATCTCAACCCGCGCTGATCCACCCTCCGCAGAAAGGAGCCCCAGGTCATGAACATCCTGCTCATCGGCGGTACCGGCACGATCTCCGCCGCCGTCCTCCGCCGCGCCACGTCTCTCGGCCACCGCGTCAGCATCCTGAACCGCGGTCAGCGCCGGCCCACCGTCCCCATCCCCGCCGCCACCGAGATCCTCCACGGCGACATCAACGACGAGGCCGCCACCCGCACTCTGCTCGGCGATCGCCGCTGGGACGTGGTCTGCCAGTTCGTCGCCTACACGCCCGACCAGGTCGAGCGCGATGTCCGCCTCTTCGCCGGGCGCTGCGGCCAGTATGTCTTCATCAGCTCCGCCTCCTCCTACAGGAAGCCCCTGCTCGATCCCGTCATCACAGAGTCAACGCCCCTCGGCAATCCCTACTGGCAGTACTCGCGGGATAAACAGGCCTGTGAAGAATCGCTGCAAAAGGCCCACCGCGACCGCGCCTTCCCCATCACCATTGTCCGCCCTTCGCACACCTATTCGGAGCGCTCCATTCCGACCCCGCTTCACGGCCGCATCGGCAGCTGGCAGGTGATGGCCAGGATGCAGGCGGGGAAGCCCGTGATCGTTCACGGCGACGGCGAGAGCCTCTGGACCTTCACCTGGGCCGATGACTTTGCCGTCGGCTTCGTTGGTCTCCTCGGCCATCCCCGCGCCATCGGCGAGGCCTACCACATTACCTCGGACGAGCGCCTCAGCTGGAACCAGGCCCTCAGCGCCATTGGCGTGGCTCTCGGCGTGAAGCCCACCTTCTGCCACGTCTCAAGCGACATGCTGATCCGGCTGAGGCCCGATCTCGAGGGGCCGCTGCTTGGCGACAAAGCCGTCTCCGTCCACTTCGACAACACGAAAATCAAGCGTGCCGTCCCTGCTTTCCGCGCCGACATGCGCTTCGACCAGGGCGTGCGCCTCTGCTGGCAGCATATTGCGGCCCATCCCGAGCTGCAGCCCGCGGACCCCGACTTCGACGCCTGGTGCGACCGTGTCGTGGCCGCGGTCGAGCGTTTTGGGTTTGACTGAGGGGCGGCCGACGGCTCCCGGCGGGACCGGCTGCGCGGGCGCCGGGTAGGCCCTGCCGCCCGGGCCCGCTGGTCAAAACAGGAAGAAATCCAAATGGTTTTGCATAATTATGAGGCCAGATTGCATATTCAGGGCGGACTATTCAAAATCACGCATATTTATGCACGCGGATTTGGATAAGTTCCGATTTTGACCACCCGACACGGACGCCTTCCGCCCGTCTAGCCGGCGGCCACCGGCTTCCGTTCGCGCGTCAGCTGCTTCACCCAGCGGTAGCTGTTGGTCTCGATGACGGCGACAATGCACTTGAGCAGCTGATCGCTCTTCAGGAGGAAGAAGACCAGCACCGGCGACGCCTCGAAGACAAAGGCCGCGAGCGCCGCCGACGGCAGCACCCAGAGCCAGACCCAGAGCAGATCGTTGATGAGGACGAAGTGCGTCTTCCCGCCTGCCCGCACGATGCCGGTCAGGCAGCTCATCTGATACGCGGTGCCAAAGGTCACCACTGCCAGCACCTGCAGGAATTTGTCCGCCAGCTCCAGCGTCGGCTGATCCAGCGCGGCGTAGAAACCGAGCAGCAGCGGCCGTCCGAACCAGATCAATGCCGCCGTCACTGCGCCGAAGACCAGGAACACGAGCTGGAAGGAGCGTGTGAAACACTTGATCTCGTCCATGTTGCCGCGCCCGACCGCCTGCCCGATCATGATGGCGGTGCCGTCGCGGATGCCATAAATCATGACCGTCATCACCGAGACCAGCGTGCCCGTCACGCTGACCGCCGCAATCGCCGCGGTTCCGAGCCGCCCGATGATCATGCCCTGGACCATCAGATTGATGCCCCAGGTCATGTCGCCGATGACCACTGGAAGTCCATAGCGGAAGAAGTCCCGCAGCAGGGCCCGGTCGATGCCGCGCAGATGCCGCAGCCGCAGCCCCAGCTTTTCGTCCTTTACGAAGACAATCAGCACCAGTACGACAGCCTCGATGATCCAGGCGATCAGGGTGGCCAGCGCCGCGCCGCGCAGGCCGAGGCGCGGGCAGCCCAGATTGCCGAAAATCAGCAGCCAGTTCAGCGGCAGATTGGCGGCAAAGGCGATCACCGAACAGAGCAGCCCGATACGCACCCGCATGACCACCCGCATGGAGGCGATCATGACATTCGAGGCCACGAAGAAGACATAGATCCATGACTGCACCGAGAGATAGGGCAGGGCGGCCTCGATGACCTCGGGCTCGTTGGTAAAGATCGCGAGCAGCTGGCGTGGCCAGAGCTGCACCAGCACCGTCATCACGGCCGCAATAAGAACGGAACCGCGCAGGCTCAGCGACACGATTTCGCGCACGCTCTCGCGATCTCCGCGTCCCTGATACTGCGAGGCCAGGATGATCAGCGCGGCACTGATGCCGGCCGTGATCATCTGCAGGAAGCTGGTCAGCTGGTTCGAGACATAGACGGCGGAGACGGCGACGGAGCCGAGTTCCTTGATCATCAGGCTGTCGGTCAGCGAGACCGAAAAGGCCACAATGTTCTGCAGCGCGATCGGCCACGCGAGGCCCAGCAGCTGCAGATAGAACCTGCGATCCTTCATGAAGCGGCCGCTTCCTACAAATGCTACCGGCTGTGATCCTGTCATGTCTCCTTGTGCCTCCGATTCATAACGCTGGCTCGCAGGTCAATGTATCACATACATCCGTCCCCGGCGCGACTTCTTTGCCATCCATCACATAATCAGGCAGTCATGCAAAATTTGCGGCTGCTTTCTGCTAATGAGAAGCAGTATCCCATGAAGTTTTATGCTTTATGCAGATTGCTACAATTTGCTGTTGGATTGTTTACGATAATGACATATCTGGGGTGAGAGATCACTATAAAATAGATAATTAGAGAACAACTTCTGCGCCCAGGCGCAGAAGTTTGGATTTGAGAGGACCCCATATGAACGGAGACATGAACCGACGACGCAACTGGACCATCTACATAATTGTCGTCATCGGCATGATGTTGATTGTCAACATGTTCATCATGCCAAAGCTGCTCGAGCCGCAAATCGTGACGGTGGACTACGGCAGCTTTCTGAAGCTCGTGGAGCGGAAGGATGTCGCGATTGTTGAGATCGAGCAGCAGCAGATCAACTTCATTCTGAAGCGCGATCTGCCGGAAGTGCTGCAGCGGCAGCTGGAGGCGCGCGAACAGAACGGAGGGGTGGTGGAACCGGCTCCGGAGGATGAACAGCGCACCTCGCCGACGACCGAGGAAGTACTGAATCCGCTGGCGGGCTTCCAGGCGCGGCGGAGCACACCGATCTATCAGACGAGCCGGGTGGAGGACAGCGAGCTGGTGAACCGTCTCTTTGTAGCGGGCGTGGTGTTCCAGCAGGTCTTCCCGCAGCAGATGAATCCGCTGATGAGCTTCTTCGTGACCTTCCTGCTGCCGATCCTGCTGTTTATTGGTCTGGGCCAGCTGCTCAACCGGCAGCTCGCGAAGCGCATGGGCGGCATGGGCGGCGGCGCCGGTGCCCTGCAGTTTGGCAAGGCCAATGCCCGTGTCTACGTGCCGGACGAGGCGAACAAGAAAACCTTTGCCGACGTCGCAGGTGAGGAGGAGGCGAAGGAGGCGCTCAGCGAGATCGTCGACTTCCTCCACGACCCGAAGCGCTACAATGACATCGGTGCAAAATGCCCGAAGGGCGTACTCCTCGTCGGGCCGCCCGGAACGGGCAAGACTCTGCTCGCCAAGGCCGTGGCCGGCGAGGCGCAGGTTCCCTTCTTCTCCATTTCCGGTTCCGAGTTCGTGCAGATGTTCGTGGGCATGGGTGCCTCGAAAGTGCGCGACCTCTTCGAGCAGGCGAACGCGAAGGCGCCCTGTATTGTGTTTATCGATGAGATCGACACAATCGGCAAGCGCCGTGACAGCGGCGGCCCGGTGTCGAACGATGAGCGCGAACAGACGCTGAACCAGCTGCTGACCGAGATGGACGGCTTCGAGGACAACAAGGGCGTCGTGATCCTCGCGGCGACCAACCGCCCGGATTCGCTCGACCCGGCGCTGCTGCGACCGGGACGCTTCGACCGGCGGGTGCCTGTGGAGCTGCCGGATCTGGCGGGACGCGAGGCGATCCTGCGTGTGCATGCAAAGAACATCAAGCTCGCCGGCGACATCGATTTCGCCAGTCTGGCACGGCAGACGGCCGGCACCAGCGGTGCGGAGCTCGCGAACCTCGTCAACGAGGCGGCGATGCACGCGGTGCGCCATGGCCGCCAGGCGGTGACGCAGCGGGATCTCGAAGAATCGGTGGACGTGGTGGTCGCCGGTACGGCGAAGACGAGCGCGGTCATCGATCCCGAGGAGAAGCGCATTGTCTCTGCCCACGAGATCGGGCACGCGCTGGTGGCGGCCGAGCTGAGTGGCCATGCACCGGTGCAGAAGATCACGATCGTGCCGCGTACCTCCGGAGCGCTCGGTTTCACGATGCAGGCCGAGACCGCCGACAAGTACCTCTACTCGCGTGAGGAGCTGCTGGCGCGGGTGAAGACGCTGCTGGGCGGCCGTGCGGCGGAGGAGCTGGTCTTCGGCAGCATCACGACCGGCGCCTCAAATGACATCGAGAAGGCCACGCAGCTCGTCCGCGACATGATCATGCGCTACGGCATGAGCGAGAAGTTCGGCATGATGGGCATGGCGACCCGGTCGAACGTCTACCTCGGCGGCGATCAGCAGCTGACGATCTCGGCCGAGACCGAGGCGGCCGTCGACCGCGAGGTCGTCCGTGTTCTCGCGGAGTGCTACGAGGAGGCGAAAGAAATCATCGCGGCCAACCGCGGCAAGCTCGAAGAGCTGTCAGCCTTCCTGCTTGAGCGCGAGACGATCAGCGGGGACGAGTTCATGGCCATCTACGGACGCGACCAGGTGGCGGCGGCCGTAACGAAATGAGGATCTTTCAGCTTCCGCTCTGGCGGGGCGCTGAGTAGAAAGCAGTAAAGGAGGAGAGGGCTCGGGAACAGCCCTCTCCTTGTTCCAGCGGAGAAATGGGTTTCGGGTGAGCAAAATTTCCGTTCTGGACGGATTCCGGTGCTCCTGGAAGGGCTGCAGCTGTTCAGAGAACAGGATCTGGCAGTGTATAGAGCGGTAAATGCCCTGTGAAGGGTTTCAGTCTCATTTCTGCCGTTAGAGCCATTGCCTGCCTGATGGAGCATCCATGTGTAATGTATTTTTCTCTGACAGACGGAGGCTGTGACTATTTCATGACGATCTACGGGCAAGCGGTCCGGTGCAGGATCACAGATTAATACGAGGAGAGGGCCTGGCAACAGCCCTCTCCTCTGGCGTTTACAGGGGAGTACAGTTATTGTCAGGGCTCCAGGTATTCGACAGGTTCCCAGGGCATCGTGTCACCGAGCGGGACGAACTCCTCCGGCGAACCCTCCTGGGCCGGATACCAGAGCTGCGGCAGCTGCCCCTGATCGTGGGGGATCAGGCGCAGTTCGCGTGACTGACCGAGCTGGAGCAGGTTGAGCGTGGCATCCGCCCGGTAGATCTGCTGCTCGCCGGTGACCTGACGCGGCTGGAAGATAACGCTGCCGGGCAGGGCAGAGTCCTCCTGGGCAGCTGCCGGATCCGCTGTGTCGGAAGCTGTCCGGGGCCAGGCGCTCAGGTAGCCGACACTGTAGAACCGGCGCCGCTCCGGGTCGCTGTTTTCTGCGTCCGCGGAGAGGCTCGCATCCAGGACGAGGAAGGCATCGTAGGAGAGGCCGCTGCCTGTGTTGGTGTGAATGAGCAGCTCCGGTTCGCCGTCCTGGTCGAGGTCCGTTTCGAGGACCGTCTGCGGATGTCCCCAGAGTGGGAAGGATTCATCGGGGCGCCCGAGGAGGAAATAGCAGGCCGGCTGATCTTCTGTGTAGATAAACCAGACGGCGAGCTCATGCTGACGCAGCAGCCCGGCCTCCGTGGCGCCGATGTCGTCACCGACAAGCTCGACGGTGGCGCCCGCACTGACATCGCTGTCGAGCAGGCCGGCGGCTGTCAGGCGCTCGATGACTTCGCTGCTGTCAAGCAGCCAGGGTTCAGCGCCGCCGCTGTCAGGTCCGGGTGTTGGGGTGACAGTGACTTCGGGCTCGGGCACAGCTTCGGTTTCGGTTACGGGCGAAGGCGTCGGCGTGACTGCCGCTTCGGGCGGCCAGGTAGCCGGCATGCCCGCCTGCGGCGCAAGCCCGGGCTTCGGCTCCGCGGTTGGGTCGGCCGGGATGAGGCGCAGCTCGCGGTGGGTGCCAACCCGGGCCAGACGCAGAAAGCCTGTGGCGAGCGGTGGCTCGGGCCGGGCGGCTGTGGGGCGGGGTTCGAAGCTGGCTTTGCCCAGATCCTCATCCTCATCGGCCGGATGGGCGAGGCGGTCGGGATCCCGGATCGCGGCCAGCTGCTCCTCACTCGCCGTGTCGGCAAAGATGGGGTTCTGCAGCCAGGCGTGGTCGTAGCCACAGCTGTAGAACCGCTCCTCGCCGGCCTCGCGGTCGAGGGCGAGAAAGAGCGAGGTCTCCCCCTCGATCGCCAGCAGCAGCTCATCCTGGCCGTCGGCGTCGAGGTCGGTGGCGATGACATGGCGCGGTTCGCCGTGCAGGGCGAGAGCGGTTTCCCCGCTGCCGAGGAGGAAATGCTGCGCCGTGTCTTCATCGGGTTTCAGACCCTGCCAGATGGCGAGGCGATAGTCCTCGAGGCAGTTGTTCCAGTAGCGCTCGCTGTCCCACTCGGCTGTCCCGAGAGGAGAGTCGAGCCGAAAATCCATTGCCCGGGCTTCGTCGGCTTCGAGCAGGCCGGCAGTGACGAGGCGCTCACGCACGGCATCGGCCGTCAGCTCCCAGGGCAGGTCGGCGGCAGGCGCGGCGGTGCTGCTGTTTGCCGGTGCGGTGAGCGGCGAACGACTGGAGGGATTTGTGGTCGCCGGTAACTCATGGCCCGGACGGACGAGGAGGTAGAGGGCACCGGCGATGAAGAGGAGCAGGGCGGCGATAGCCGGGAGATGATAGCGCGCTTTCGGCGCCTGCGGCGTCAGCAGCGGCACATCGCGGAACATGTTCCGGCGGTCTGCCGTCCGGATCGGCTGCTGCCGGGCTGCCATCTGGATCTGCTGCCGGCGGGCGGGCGAGAGCTCGAGGCTCTGCAGGGCTTCGCGGATGTCACGGATTTCATTCATGTCGGGTACCTCGTGTGGACCTGTCGCGTTCCAGTTCGCGGCGCAGGCGTTTGCGGGCGCGTTCGAGGCGCTTCCGCAGGGTGGCGGGGCGGAGGCCAAGCAGGCGGGCACAGTCCGCCGGGCTGTGGTCGAGGGCTATGAGGGTGAGCAGCTCGCGATCGTCAAGAGGAAGGAGCTGCAGGGCGGCGAGCAGGCGGCGGGCTTCAGGATCCCGAATTTCAACCGGAGTGGCGGGGGCGGCGAAGCGCTCGGCATCCAGCTCGCCGGTTCTGTGGCGGCTGCGGCTGCGCAGAGCGTTGCGGCAGCGGTTGCGCAGCACATGGACGAACCAGGCGCGGGCGTGTTCTTCGGACGCGAAATCCGGTCCCCGCTCGAGCCAGGCCAGGCAGCTGTCCTGTACGGCGTCCTCGGCGTCTTCGCGCTGGCCAAGAAGCACCCAGGCGATGCGATAGAGCAGGTCACCGAAGCGGTTTACATAGCCGTCGAGCGCCGCGACCCGCTCTGCTGCGGGCCGGCAGTCTGCCTGCAGGCTGTCCGATAAGGCTTGGATCACTGTCATTCTCCTCTCTGATGGCACATGTGCTTCTACCCAAAGATACACCGCCTGCGCCCCAGCGTGACCGGGCGCGCGCGGCACGGCGTGACCGCCTGTTTTCTGGCAGAATGAGAGACAGGGCGCAAGTGTCGACCCACAGGAGGTGTCAGATGTCCCATGTCAGCTTGTCTCCAACCGCCCCTCAGCATCCGGCCAGCCTTAGAATGGCCAACGAAATGCACAGTGACCTCGTCGAGCGCATCCTGCCGTTCTGGACCAGCATGCGTGATGACGAAAAGGGCGGCTTCCACGGTGCCGCCGATGCCGCAGGCGTGATCGTCGAGGGGGCTCCGCGCTCCCTCGTGCTCATGTCCCGCATACTCTGGACCTATGCCGAGGCCGCCCGCTACCTCGGCGATCCGGGTCTCCTCGACCACGCCGACCATGCGGCCGCGTTTCTCGACCGCCACTTCGTTACGCCCGACGGCGGCGCCTGCTGGAGTGTCAGTCCGGACGGCGAGGTGCTCGATCAGCGCCGGCTGACCTATGGCCTGAGTTTCCTGCTCTACGGCTACGCCACCCATGCCATCGCCCTGCGTGAGTGTGCGCCCGAGCGCCGTGAAGCCATCCGGCATGCCGAGGCGCAGGCCGACCGGGTCTTCCGCTTCATCCATACGCGCTGCTGGAACGGCGACTTCATGGCGGAGTCGGCCGCGCCTGCCGTCGGGGAGGAGGCGGAGTTTGAGACGCCCTTCAGGGATCAGGACAGCGCCGGCTTCTCGATGAACACCCACCTGCACGTCCTCGAATCCGTGACGCGCTACCTGCTGATGCGGGCCGACCCCGCGGTCGAGGCCCTGCTGCTGCAGATCACGGCCAACTGCCGCCATCGCATCTACAACGCCGGGACGCGCCATCTCGATCTCTACATGGATCCTGCGGGCCGCCGCCTCACCGACATCGCCTCCTTCGGCCATGACATTGAGTACAGCTGGCTGCTGGTCGAGACGATCGAGATCCTGGCCGCGCAGAGCGAGCGCCCGGACGGCTATGCCTGGCTGCTCGCATCCGCGAAGAAGGATGCGCTCGTCATCGCCGACTTCGTGCTGCGCCATGGCCGTCACCCCTCGGGCGCGGTGGCGAACGAGGGCTATGAGGACCGTATCGTCCATCCGGAGACCATCTGGTGGACCCAGGCCGAGGCCATCGTCGGTTTCGTGAATGCCTGGCAGCTGAGTGGCGATGAGGCCTTCCTCGATGCTGCGGTGGCAGTCTGGGACTATGTCAAGGCCGAGATGCTCGACCCCAGCGGCGAGTGGCTCAGCCGTGGCCGCGACTTCATCACTCCGACTGCCGGAACGTTTGACGGCAGCCTGGTCAATCCCTGGAAGTGCCCCTATCATAATGGCCGTGCGGTGATCGAAGTGGGTCGCCGGCTTCTGCGAAAGTAGGTCTGTATGTACGCAAAGCTCGCCTTTTCCACCCTCGGCTGTCCCGAACTCAGCTTCCCGGAGATCACGGCCCTGGCCCGCGCGAACGGGATCCGCGGCCTCGAAATCCGCGGCCTCGGCGGCCGCATGAAGCCCGATGAGATTGCCGAGCTCTCGGCCGACGGCTGGCCCGCCACCCGGGAGCTGCTGCAGGAGAGCGGCCTGGAGCTGGTGGGCTTCGGCTCCTCTGTGCGCTTTGACGACGCAGCCGGCCTCGACGCAGCCTTTGCCGAGGGGCGCGCTGCGATCGCCCTCGCCCGGCGCTGCCAGATCCCCTATATCCGTGTCTTTGGCGACCGGCTGCCGGACGAGCCGCAGGACTGGCCCGCCGTCCAGCGGCGCGTCGCCGACGGCCTGGTGACGCTCGCCGCCGAGGCGGCCGCCGCCGGCGTCACGATCATCCTCGAGGTCCATGGCAGCTTCAACCGCATGGAGACGCTGGGGCCGGTGCTGGAGGCGGTCGGGGAGCGGCCGGGCTTCGGCATTCTCTGGGATCTCGCCCATTCGGACCGCGCCTATGGCGACGACTGGGAGCCCTTCTACGGGCTCATCCGTCCCTGGATCCGTCATGTTCACACAAAAGACCACGTGCGTGCCGACGACTATCGACTCGTACAGCCCGGTGCCGGCGATATCCCGGTCGCCCGGATTGCGAGCCGCCTCGTCGCCGACGGCTACGACGGCTGGTTCTCGCTCGAGTGGGAGCGCGCCTGGCATCCCGAGCTGCCGTCTCTGGCCGAGGCCCTGCCGCTCTTCGTCGCGGACTTTGCCGGCGTATGAAACGGGAAGCTGGCGGACAGCAGCTGCCTGTCTGGGTGCGGGTCCCTTACTACAGCGGTCTGTTTCTGGCTTTTGGGGTAGGGGTCTGGCATTTCTTCGTCCCCTGGCTCTACGAATGGTTTGTCTACATCCCGCCCTATGAGAACCTCATCGTCGGCATCGAGTGGACCAACTACTTTTTCTCACTGCTGCTGACCGGCCTGAGCCTTTTGCTCATGCTATATGGGCGGCAGATCTTCGGCTGCGATGAGAGCGAGCGGCCGGCGCGCCGTGTTCTGCGTATCTTCTATGGTTTCAGCGTCTTTGTCTGGCTCAACCGCTTCCTGATCTGCTTCATCCGCCCCTGGCCGCTGGAGCCGATCGCCTGGGCGGCCTACGGCCAGCTGCTGGCAGCGGCTCTGATCTTCCTGCTGCAGCTGGTGCCCCTGCTGGCTCTGCTGCGTCAGGCCCGGAGGGACGGCGTGAACCGCTGAGCGGCGCAGGGCGGCAGCCGGTGGGAGGCTGCCATCGGAGCCGTTTCAGAACCACTGTCAGATGAAAAGCCCCCTGGCTCAGGGGGCTTTTTGGCGCTGTGCGGCCGACGATCTGGCTGTGACGGCCGACGATCTGGCGCTGTGACGGCAGATGCAGAAGGGCGCGGTCCGGGCTCCGGGGCAATTGTTAACTAATTTGCGTTAAAGCTTTGCCTTGATTAAACAGGACATCGCGGGATCCTAACCTGGAGCCGGTAAGCTGCAGGTTGTAGCCACAGGCCGATTTCACGATTCGCAGGCGAACGGAGGAATATCAAGTGAAAAGACATCTGACAGTGAAGATCCTGGCTCTTCTCATGGCCCTGCTCTTCTCGGTCGTACTGGATCCGGCGGGAATTCGGGTCCGGGCGGAAGAGACGAAGGCCGACGAGACGGAAGCAGTCACGGACGGGACGGAGGATCCGACACACATTGCCGAGTTTATCGGCTTTGAAGCCATCACGGTAGACTTTCCCGAAGAACCGCTGCTGGAGTATCCGGTGGCCGACGGAGGCAGCTTCAGCCTCTTTATCCCCCTGGCGGGCGTAGCGTCGAAGTACTACACGAGCCTCTCCGAAAGCCCCACGGTGATCGAATGGATTGAGGACACCGGCATCACGGTCGAATTCGTGCACCCGCCGGCAGGCCAGACAACCGAGAACTTTACGCTGCTGGCGACAACGGGCGATCTGCCCGACGCGATTGTCAACGGCAACAGCTACTATCCCGGCGGTGACGTCGCGGCGGTCAACGACGGCGTTTTCATGGACCTTACCGATCTGGTCGAGGACTACATGCCGGACTACTACTATTTCATGGAGAACAATGACCTGTTCCGCAAAATGGCCACGACGGCTGACGGCATGGTCTACAGCATCTACAACTACAAGGATGTGCAGGCGCCCTACTACATGCGTCCACAGTTCCGCTCCGACTGGCTCGAAGAGGCCGACCTGGAAGTTCCGAGAACCTATGACGACTGGGAAGACTACTTCGACTGGGTACTTGAGAATCAGGAAGACGTCGCCCCCTTCATGCTGCATCCGAGCGGCATCGAAAACCTGTTCCTGGGTTCTTTTGAAGCCGGCGGCGGCGGTGTCGGGCGTTTCTTCCAGACCAATGGCGTGATCCGCTACATGTTTAACGAGCCCGGCTTTGAGGACTACCTCAGCATGATGAATGACTGGTGGAACAAGGGCTATATTCATCCCGACTTTGCGACCACGGACCTCTCGCGTGAAGAAGCCCTGACGAATGGCGTGGCCGCGGCGGCCTGCTCCAATACCGACGGCGTCTTTACCCTCGCGAAGGAACTGGATGTGGAAACGGGCACGGCACCCTACCCCCGCGTGGACGAAGATGACGAGTACCACATGGACATCTTCTACTTCCCGCAGAACGGCACCCCCACGAGCTTCAAGGCCGATTCGGACAATATCGAAGCGGCGATGAAGTTCATCAACTACGGCTACACGCGTCACGGTTCGGGCGTCGCCAACTTCGGCGTCTTCGATGAAACCTGGACGATGAGCGACGAAGGCATCCCGGAGTTTACCGAGGAAGTGCTTACGCAGACAGAGATCCCGATGTCCGACGTAGAATACGTCTTCCGCCTGCATACCATGTGGTCGAAGTACCGCTATGGCGACGACATTTCGATGATCCGCAACGTGGCTGAGACGGAAACCTGGGACTATCGCGCCAGGTGGGGCGACGATCCGACCTCCGACAACGCCTATGCCATCCCGACGCTTTCGTTTACTCCGGAAGCCGCGGAGGAGATCGGCGAACTGACGGCTGACATTAACACCTATGCGGAAGAGATGGTCCTGCGCTTCATCACCGGCGATGCGCCGATGAGTGATTACGACGGCTTCGTCGACCGCCTGAACGAGCTCGGCATGCAGCGCCTGATCGAACTCTATCAGGAAGCCTTCGACGCCTTCCTCGTCAAGTAGTACCGGTTTATTCAGACGAAGGCTGATACCACTCATCTGGTATCAGCCTTTTTCCTGTAGGGATAACGCCATGTTAAAGCAAGTGAGTTCAAAGAGTTTCGCGACACGACTGAAAGAGAATTTCCTGCGCCACAAATCGCTGTACCTGATCTCCATCCCGGTTATCGTGTTCTATCTGGTCTTCCGCTATCTGCCCATCGCCGGGAATGTGATCGCGTTTCAGAAATACCGACCGGGTCTGGGTGTTCTGGGCAGCAAGTTTGTCGGCTGGGACAACTTCAAGAGTTTCATTCATGATCCCTTCGCGGCGCGAACGATCAAAAACACCATTATCATCAACCTGCTGCAGATTGTCTTCGGCTTCCCCGCGCCCATCATTCTCGCGCTGCTGCTCAACGAGCTGCGCCGGCCGCTCTACAAGCGTGTCCTGCAGACGGCCAGCTATCTGCCGCACTTTATCTCGATGGTGGTTGTCGCCGGTATGATCAAGGACTTCACTGCGAGTGACGGTATCATCACCGATCTCTGTGTCATGTTCGGCATGGAACGCCAGTCCATGCTCGGCAATGTCAATCTCTACCGGACGATCTATATCGCGAGCGGTGTCTGGCAGGGGGTGGGCTGGGGCAGCATCCTCTATCTGGCCACAATCTCCACGGCCGATCCCGCCCTCTACGAAGCTGCCATGATAGACGGAGCCAACCGCTGGCAGCAGATGGTCCATGTGACGCTGCCGGTGATCCTGCCAATCATGGTGGTGCAGCTGATCCTGCGCCTGGGCTCAATCATGAGCGAGGGCTCGGAGAAGACCCTCCTTCTCTACTCGCCTCTGGTCTATGAAAAGGCCGACATCATCAGTACCTATGAATATCGCCGCGGCCTGATCGAGATGGATTTCAGCTATGGTGCGGCGGTAGGTCTCTTCAATTCCTTCGTCAACATCATCCTTCTGGTGACCGTCAACCGGATCGCCAGGAAGCTGTCCAACGAGAGTCTGTGGTGAAGCCATGTCTAAAATCGTGCAAAGACAGAAACTGGGCGGCAGGCTCTTTGACCTCGTCAACTTCGTGATTCTGACTCTGGTCGGTCTCGCCTGCCTCTACCCCATGATCCATGTGATCGCCGGTTCCCTGAGCCATCCGGAAGATCTGATGCGCCATCGCGGTCTGCTGCTCTGGCCGAAGCGTCTGTTTACAGTCGGCTATGATATCGTCTTCTCCAATCCCAATATCTGGCTGGGCTATAAAAACACGCTGATCTATGTGGGCGTCGGCACGCTGTCACGGACCTTCATGACCATGCTCTGTGCCTATATTCTGTCCCGGGATGACTTCATGCCGAAGCGGATCCTGACGCTCTTCATTGTGCTGACGATGTACATCGGCGGCGGCATGATTCCGAACTACCTGCTGATCTACAACCTGAAACTGCTGAACACGCGCGGAGCCATCATCGTCCCTACCCTGATCAACACCTGGAATGTGATCATCCTGCGCACGGCGTTCCAGCAGAGCCCGAAGTCGCTCGAGGAATCTGCCAAACTCGACGGCGGCGGGGATCTGACCATACTGTTTGCCATTCTGGCGCCCACCAACATTGCCGCCCTCGTCGTCGTGATGCTCAGCTCTGCGGTGGCGGAGTGGAACTCCTGGTTCCCGGCGTCCATCTATCTGCCCCTGCGCAAGGACCTCCATCCGCTGCAGCTCTATCTGCGTGAAGTGCTGATCGAGTACAGCTCAAATTCGACGGCAGGTGGTCAGGTACTGGCGGCCGACCTCGGCAGCCTCGGTGCCCTGATTGACGACGTGATCCGCTATGCGACCATTGTGCTGGCCACCATGCCAATTCTGGTGGTATATCCTTTTGCACAGAAGTATTTTGTTAAAGGCTTTATGCTGGGAGCCGTGAAAGGATAGACAAACATGAGAAACAAACTGGGTTTGAGTTCGGGCTTCTTCCGGGAGCCGAGTCTCGAGAACTGGCGGAGCGCGCTCGATGCGGGCTTCACCGAGGTGGAGCTGGGGATGTCCGCGGAGGAGGATGTCAGCTCCATGCTGCAGAAATCTGCCGCACGGCTCGCGTTCTTCCGCGACGTGGGTCTCAATGTCAGCTCCGTCCATCTGCCCTTCAGCGAGGTCTATGACCCCTCGCTGCTGGATGGCGAGGCGAGACGGCAAACGCTGGACCGTTTTCGTGATCTCATCGCCTGGACCGGCGACGCGGGTATCGGCATCGCCGTCATCCACGCGAGCTACGAGCCCATTCCCGAAGCGGACCGGGCGGCGCGTCTCGAGGCGGCTGTCGACTCCATCGCGGAGCTCGGCGAGTGGGCGCGCCGGCAGCGGGTGCGGCTGGCGGTCGAGAACCTGCCGCGCACCTGCCTGGGCAATACGGCAGCAGATATGCTGGCGCTCAGCGGGCGCGGCGAGTACGCCTCTATCTGTTTCGACGTCAACCACCTGCTGATCGAGACGCATGCCGAGTTTTATGAACAGATTGCCCCCCATACGATCACGACGCATCTGTCCGACTACGACCGCATCAACGAGCGGCACTGGATGCCGGGCGAGGGGACGATCGACTGGGCGGAGCTCTGGCAGCTCTTGCAGGTACATGACTATCAGGGCCGCCTGATCTTCGAACTGAACGAAACAGCAGCGCCGAGTCTCGATCGGCCCTACACACCGAAGGAGCTGCTCGAGGCTTTCCGGCGCGAGGCGGGCATAGCCTGACTCCTGACTCCTGCCTGATGAACTGGGCAGCCCGGTGCATACAGGGGCCATGAGCAGAAAAGCTCCACTCGCACCGGATTTTGTGCAAAAACTCGAGTCACACACCGCCGGATGAAGCAGATGGATCATTACATCGAATAACAGGCGAAACACAAGTATGTCTGGCGCTGCGACTGTTACTCGAAAGGGTCAGTCCCGCCGCGGCCGGAGGGCGACAGTTTATCAGGTGAAATCAGAACTGCCGGTTTAGCCGGCGGTTCTGATTTGCCTTTTTTGTTTGCATATAACGATCGAAGATTACGAGACTGCTTTCCCTTTTGATCCGATTATCGTCCGATGTCCTCTTTTAAGGTGCGTACCAGGAATGTCGGGAAGCGGGTAAACCTGCCAGGAAGATGGCTGGCAAGGACACTGACGCCGTGCAACGGCGCAGTGTCAAAATAGTGTGTCAGGAAAAGGCGACACAACTCGGAAAGTTGGCCATGACAGCCCGGAAAAGGACAAAAAACCGAGTTATGTCAGGAAAAGGTGACATAACTCGAAAAGTTGGCACGCCGAATAGATTAGAGGTGCTGGAATCTCACATCTATTCCCTCAGAACAACATCCTGCGCAGCAGGCTCAAGCCATCAAGTGCAAACGGGCCCGGCTTTGGCTGCCGGGCCCGCCGTATTGGGATTTCAGGCTGCTTTGTTCGCGGCCGCCCGCCTCAGAAGACCGGCACCACGGCGCCCGGGAAGGTCTCGTTGATGAAGTCGCGGATGGCGTCGGAGGTCAGGACCTCGATCAGGGCGGCGATCTCCGGGCGGCTGTCGTCACCTTTGCGGATGGCGAGCACATTGCCGTAGGTTTCGGCAGCCTCGGACTTGGCGTCCTCCGACACCAGGCCCAGATCCGCCGACAGGCCGGCCGTCAGGGCGTAGTTGCCGTTGATGACCGCGATGTCGAGGTCCGGCAGCATCTGCGTGATCTGCTCCGCCGCCAGTTCGATGACCTCGAGCTCCAGCGGGTTCTCGGTGATGTCGAGCTTCGTCGCCTCGAGCCCCGAGCCCTCGCGCAGCGTCAGCAGGCCGTTCGCCTGCAGCAGCTGCAGCGCCCGGGCCTCGTTGGTCGTATCGTTCGGCACGCCGACCTTGGCTCCAGGGGCGAGCTTGTCGAGCGCCTTTGTGTTGCCGGCATAGACCGTCAGCGGCTCGAAGTGAATCTTTACGATGCCGACGAGGTCTGAGCCGTTCTTCTGGTTGTAGTCATCGAGGTAGGGCTGATGCTGGAAGAAGTTGGCGTCGAGATCCTTCGAGACCAGCGCCGCATTCGGCTGAATGTAGTCGGTGAACTCGATGATCTCGAGCTCGTAGCCCTTGTCGGCCAGCAGCGGTTCGGCGGCTTCCAGGATCCGGGCGTGCGGGACGGGCGTCGCGCCGACGCGGATGACGGTTTTGTCGCCGTCCGTTCTGGGTGCGGCCGTGGTCTCGGCCGGGGCCTCCGTAGTGGTCGGCGGGGCGGTCGTGGTCGCCGCGGTGCCCTGGCAGCCCGCGAGCAGGAGCGCGAGGGAGCAGGTGAGGGCGAGCAGGGTGCGGTGGAATTTTGCGTTCATATGAATCCTCCAGGTATTCATAGCCGGCGCTTGTCGACACGCCTGGCCAGTTGTGAGCCGAGAGACTGAATGACCTGTACCAGAATCACCAGGATGGCGATGGTCCAGAGCATCACATCCGCCTGGTAGCGATGGTAGCCGTAGCGGATGGCGATATCGCCTAAACCCCCGCCGCCGACCGCCCCGGCCATCGCCGAGTAGCCGATCAGGGTGATGAGGGTCAGGGCGACGCCCATGATCAGCGAGGGGACGGACTCGGGCAGGATGACGCGTGTCACCAGCTGCCAGCGGGTCGATCCCATCGCTGTGGCGGCCTCCATGATACCTGCGGGAATTTCGCGGATGGACTGTTCGACGAGCCTCGCGACAAAGGGAATCGCGCCGACCGTCAGGGGAACGATCGTCGCCCGCACCCCGAGTCTGGTGCCCACGACGAACTGCGTGAAGGGGAGGAGGGCAATGAGCAGAATGATGAAGGGAATCGAGCGGCCCACATTGACGATGAAGCCCAGAAACGCACGCAAAGCCCGCACCGTCGCCCGCCCCGCCCCGGGCACGGACGCGTCCGCATCCGTGTGCAGGTACTGTTCGGTCAGGACGAGGCCGACGCCGACGGGCAGCCCCAGAACATAGGCGAAGGCGGTGCTGATAAAGACCATGCGCAGCGTGTCCAGCGTCCCGTCAAAGAGCAGGCGGCCGTAGGCCGTGAAGAAGCGTGTCAGGTAATCGATCATCGGGCTGCCTCCCGGGGTTCGTGGGCGAGCAGCAGCTGGCGGGTGACGGCGGCCTGGGGGTTGGCGAAGACCTCGGCGACGCTGCCCTGCTCCAGGACACGGCTGCCGTCGAGGACGGTAACGTGGTCGCAGATGCGGCGGATCACGGCGATTTCATGGGTGATGAGGACGATGGTGACCCGGGTCAGGCGGTTGATCTCGCTCAGCAGGTCGAGAATCTGGCCCGTTGTCACGATGTCGAGGGCGGATGTCGGCTCGTCGCAGAGCAGGATGCCGGGTCGGGCGGCCATCGCACGGGCGATGGCGACGCGCTGCTGCTGGCCGCCCGAGAGCTGGGCGGGGTAGGCGTCGTGCTTGTCCTCCAGGCCGACGAGGCGCAGCAGCTCGCTCACGCGGCTGTTGATCGCCTCGCGGCGCATGCCGGCGATGGCCAAAGGGTAGGCGACATTGGCGTGAACCGTGCGCTGCGAGAGGAGGTTGAAGCTCTGGAAGATCATGCCGATGGAGCGGCGCAGGCGGATAAGCTCGGCGCCGCGGAGATCGATGATGCTGCGGCCGTCGATGCGGATATCGCCGGAGGTCGGCCGCTCGAGCAGGTTGATCGAGCGGATAAGGGTGGACTTCCCCGCACCGCTGAGGCCAATGACGCCGTGTATGGAGCCCGCTTCGACGGTCAGGCTGACATCGTCGAGGGCCGTAAAGGGTCCGCGACGCGTGGTGAACTGCTTGGTTAAATGATGAATCTCAATCACGATAAGGACTCCCGAAGACTGCTGTGGTAGTGGTGCAGTCCGGCCCCTGCCGCTCGCGCTGCCTACAGCTCGGACAGGGCGTAGCCGGCGCGGGGACTGCGAATGCTGCCAGGCATCACATTCGCCCGTCGTAGAGGGAGTGCACGAGACAGCGGCGGCGATGTGACGGACACAGGTACGGCGCAGCCTGCAGCCGCTGGCGGATGGTTCTGCGGAATGTCAGATCACCTTCTGTTCTGTGCGTCATGGCCAGCCTCCTTTCGCGCAATTTAGCTGACAGAATAGGCGATAATGCAAAGATCTGCAAGTACAGCCGCGTTTGGGCGATCTGCAAGCGCAGGGCGGTATTGCGCCGGCTGCGCGGGATCCATGGGTCTGCCGGCGGGAGTCAGAGTGTGCATAATTTACGCTTAACTCGGATTGTTGAGCAGTTTCAGCAACTGAGATGCGTATAAATTCACTTTTGCGAATAAAATCGCCGAAATATGCATGCTGGCGCATTTTTATGCAGCGGTATTGCGCCCGGCGTAACTTTTGCACATGCGGAATGACGTATCGACTTTCGTGTCATATCTACCTCTTCGTTTTTGGCCGGCTTGCGCTACACTAGTGCCAGTCAAAAATGTGAAGGGAGGATCTCGGGATATGGGACGACGTGATATCAGCCGCCAGTGCTGTTACTGCGCGAGCCCCATGCAGGAGCATGACAGCTTCTGTCCGGAATGCGGACGGCTGCAGACTGTTATTCCGCTTTCGCAGACTGTTGATGCGGCCGGGCCGGAGCCGGAAGCCGATAGTCCGATCCGCCCTGCCCCGCCGCTACAGACACCGGTAGAGCCCGATCCGCAGTGGTTTGTGGATCTCTCGAACGCTCCTCTCGCGCCGCTGGACTATAAATTTCCGGAGCCTCCGGATGAGGATCCGACGCTCGCGGATCCGCTGGCCGAAACGAAACGTTTTGAGGTGCCGAAGCCGGAGCAGGCCGCCGCGCCGGCTCCGCCGGAAGAACTGCCGCATCTGGCCTATCCCGGCCGTCTCTATGCGAACGCTGCGCCGGAGGGCGGCGCCGCGGCCCGCGCTGTGCCGGCGGCGGAGAGGGAGCTGCCCGGGGATGTCCCGGAACCCTGGCGGCAGACGAAGCTCATCGTCGGCCTCGCGCTCGCCCTGCTCAGTCTGGTCCTGCTCGTGCTGGCAGGCATCATGATCTACCGTGCCATGGTGAAGTTTCCGGCGCCGGCGGCAGCGGCGCCCGGCCGACAGCAGCTGCTGCGGGTAACGGAGAGCATGCCGCAGCGGGGTATTTCATCATGAGGGCGCAGACGGAGATGTCGCCGGTGTTTCGCGAGGTCCGTCGCCGGCCGCAGGAGGAAACGAATGCCGGCCTCACGGCACTCAGCGTTCTGCTCGCCATCGTTCTCACCGGCCTGCTGGTGCTGGTCGGCCAGGTCGCTGCGATCCGCAGTGGCCTCGCCACGGAGAGGATCGCTGAGACGGTGCTGGGGACGGATCCGGGCCGCCTGACCTTTACCGACCGCAGCGGCGTGAGCGGGACGGTCTACCAGCTGGGCTTTGCCTATCTGCCGCCCATCGTCCGGGAAGAAACCGGCCTGACGGAGGCCCATATGCCTGCGGTGTTCGAGCAGGCGGGAACCCTGCGCAGCATCGCGGTGCTGGCGGGCCGCTCGGCGGACTGGCTGCTCGACGGCGAGGGAGAGCGCCACGTTTACGAGAGCGAAGTGCGCAGTCTCTTCGACAATCTTACGGCTGCGATCGAGACGGTTTCGGGCACCCGGCTCTCGGAGGAGGCCCGGCAGCAGATGGATGCCTGGTACCGCGCCCAGAAGACGGGCGATCTCGATCTGCAGGACGTGCTGCACGCCGTCCCGCTCCTGCAGACGCTGCGGCCCTGGTTGTCGCCCGAGTTCCTGCTGGCCGCGGTGCTGCTCGTTCTCGTCGTTGCGATCTGGCTTGTTCTGCTGGCGGGCGGCCGCTTCTCGCGCTGGCCGCTGTATGCGGGGCTCGGGGCGGTCTTTGCAGGCGTGATATCACTCAGCCTGGCCTTTATTGTTCCCGCTCTGATCGGGCGCCTGCTGCGTTTTGAGAGCGAGATGGCCGCGTTGCGAACGGTAAGTGAAAAGATTCTGGGCGGACTGCGTTCGGCCCAGCTGCGCTATGCCCTGCTGATCGGGGGGCTCGGGGTGCTGCTGATTCTGGTGCAGGCCGTGGCCGCCCGGCTGCGCCGCCCGCGCTAGACGGCGGTCAGTCCGCGCAGGAGGCTCAGGGCCGCAACGCCGCGTTCGGCGATCGGACGCTCGTCGGAGGCCTCGATGCTGATGCTGTCGTCATAGCCGCTGCGTTTGAGAGCCGTGATGAAGGCGGCGTAGTCGTCAGGATCTTCGGCTTTCGGAAAGTGGCGTTCGCCGGAGGCGATGTGGGCGTGGACGATGGGCGCCTCGAGTTCGGGCAGTACACTGAAGGGTTCCGACATCTGTCCCATGTGAAAGGCGTCCACGGTCAGGCCGAAGGCGGGGCTGTCGACGGCCCGCACGAAGGCGGCGGCTTCAGCCTGGGAAGTGAGAATGTTGGATTCGGCGGCGCGCAGGGCTTCGAGTCCTATCAGGAGACCGTGGCGCGCGGCGAGGGGGGCGAGCTCGCGGGCAAAGGCCGTGAGCTGGGCGAGGCCGGTCGCGAGGTCCGTCCCCTCGGGGCGGTTGCGGGCACCGCCGGAGCCGAAGACGATTTTCCGGGTGCCGGCGCGGGCGGCGCGGGCGAAGGCGGCGTCGAGCCAGTCGAGTGCGGCCCCGTGGTCGGCCGCGGGGCCTGTCAGGCGGAAGTGGCCGGGCAGCATGATGTTCATGACGAGAGCGGGAAGGCCCGCCTGGCGGGCGGCGTCGAGCCAGTCGGCCCAGTCGGACGCGCTCAGGGCGCCGACATGGGCGAGGGCAGGCTCGAAGTAGTCGAAGCCGAGCCGGGCATACTCGGCAGCCTCGGTGACGGGACAGCACACGCCGATGATCATGGGTTGACCTCCTCAGTGGTAAGCGGTTGTGTCTGTTTGACCCCATTCTAGCAGGCGGCGGCGGTAGTGGCGTACCGCCGTGAGCAGCAACCCGGCTGTCGGGCCCTGGCTGCGGTGGAAACGGGCCGGCCTGCCGGGCTTGCCCGGCTCATCAGATCGAGCGATGACGACGGTAGATGAAGCTCGAGACCATGACCAGGGCGGAGACGGCTGTCAGCAGCAGCATTGCCTGGATAAAGGGCGCATAGTTGTAGCTCTCGCCCCGCCAGACGCCGAGAAAGTCCTCGGTGATGTAGTGGTAGGGAAGCAGTTCGGCGATAAAGCGCACCGGGCCCGGCAGCCTGCTGCTGCTCATGCCCATCATGCCCCCGAGAAACATGAAGGCAAAGTAGAGCAGCATCACGACGGCGTAGGTCGGGCCGAACTTCCGGATCCAGTTGGCGATGCCGTGGGCGAGCATGAAGAGGATCACCGCCAGCAGGTACATGGAGAGCAGCACGATCCCAAAGCCTGCCGGGGTCGGAAGCAGCACATCCAGCGTCGGGATCAGAATGCCGAGGTTGACGGCGAGGGCGAAGGTCATGAAGATAATCGTAGCCGTCATCTTCGCCAGCATCTGCTGTGTCGGTGTCAGTCCGAAGAGTTCGAGGCGCAGCGGTACCTGCTTCTCCAGTTCCTGTGAGTAAATTGCGCCGTGACCGAGGAAGACCGCCGCGAGCGGCACCATCTGCAGCATGCTGAGGACGAGGCGTGAGACCGCTTCCTGGCGGAAGGCGGCGGGGACTTCGAGGAGTGCGGTGTTGGCGAGCAGGTAACTCATCAGGAGCGGAAAGACGAGTCCGAAAAAGGGCACGAAGATCACGCCCACGAGATTGACGAGCTCGTAGCGGACGAGCCAGCGGAAGCGGCCGTTGCGGAGCGCGGCGCGGGCTTTGGCTGCAGTGGTGTTCATGCGGACTCCTTTACATTCTGGCGGCGCCAGGTGGCCAGTGCGTTGATGGACATGATTTCGATATCGCTGCTGGAGCGTCGATAGTCGATGTTGTGTTCGCGCAGACGTGCGGTCAGGCGTGCCTCGGCCTCGGTATCGCCACAGGAGACGGCGAGCAGGTGCTCCGGCGAAACCAGCCGCTCGAAGCCTGCGATCAGGGGCAGGTGTTCCGGGCTGTTGGCGAGGGTGATGATGGTGCGGCCGCAGTAGCGCCGGAAAAGCTCGTGCTTCCTGCCAAAGGCCACCAGCTGCCCCTCCTCCAGATAGAGGATGCGATCCACCAGGTTCTCGAGCTCCTCGTAGTAGTGCGAGATCATGACGAGGGTGGTTTCGCGGGCGTCGTACCAGCTGATGAGCTTGTCGATCAGGCGCTGGCGGGTTTCGTAGTCGAGACCGCTCGTGACCTCGTCGAAAAAGACCAGCGGCTGCTCCATGGCCAGCACCATGATGAGGGTAAGGCGCTGCTTCTGGCCGCCGGAGAGCTTGCGGTAGCTTTTGCCCAGCGAGCCCTCGAAGTTGAAGAAGTCAATGAGTTCCTGTACCAGCGGCAGCCGGCGGAGTGGGGCGCCGAGTACCGTCTCTATGATCACGCGCACCGGCATCGTCTCTGCATAGGAATTGATCTGCATGTGTACGCCGATCTCGCTGCGGGGAACGCCGACATGGAAGCGCCCCTCAGCCGGAATGAGCCCGAGCAGGGCGTTGACCAGGCTGGTCTTGCCCGCTCCGTTCGAGCCGATGATCCCGATACGCTCGCCGCGTTCGATGTGTATCGCTTCCCGGAGATCGACGGCAATCGTCTCACCGTAGCGAACCCGGAGATTTGTGATGTCAATCATGGAAGCCTCCTTGCTCCGTGTCTGTCTGCAGCCGCGGTCAGGTCTTCGTGGCTGTCTGGATCAAGCATAGAAGTCCGGTGTGTAGATCGGATGAAGAAACTGTGCGGGGAGCTTGAGGATCCGGTGCAGCCTGCACCGACGGGCATTTTGGGGTAGCTGCCTGAGATGATGGCAGAAACGGCTTATGAGTTTCGGCAGATCCGGACGAAGCCATGATGAGTCAAGTCCCAGATCACATGTCCATATACGGTTCTCTTCACCGGTGCATATTGACCTGTATTCTGGTGGGCCCTTTCGTGTGCAGCAGACTGATCCAGAGATGCACTCCTGTGCAGACGAAGCGGAAGTTCAAGAATGTCAGGCTGATTTGCAGCCTCCGTGCGGATGGCCAGAGAAAGCTGTACGCATATGTAGAGTGTAGTGTCGCTGGCACAAACAGGCAGACAGCAAAATGGGCCCCTTTTGCATGGGTCAACCTCAGTATTCGAAACACGGTTTCTCCAAATGACAAAAAAGCGAGTTGTGTCAGGAAACGGCGACAAAACTCGAAATGTTGGCATTTGTGACTCCGAAAATGTCAATAACACGAGTTGTGTCAGGAAAAAGTGACACAACTCAAAATGTTGGCAGCTGTGACACAGGTCGATCTTCTGTCACTCGAAGTGATAGAAGTTTGAGGCCAGGAAGCATCGCCACCCTCCACACAGCTCGATAAGGGTGCTTTCTGCCTGTTTCTGTGTGTGCAAAGTTTTCGCCGGCCGCTGGGTTTTCCGCCGGACAGTCCATTTACACAGCACCTGCGGCTCAAGTATTTGGAAAAGCAGGCATGCAGGTTTCGTTTAGGCACTAAGTCAGAAAGTCCCGCTAAGTCAGAAACTCCCGCTCCGGCTGGAAGCGCAGCTCCGCCGTGACACCGTCGCCTTCGTTGCGCAGGTTCACCCTGATGTCAAGCCGGCGGGCGATCCAGCGCACGAGATAGAGGCCCAGGCCATGACCCCGGGGACTGTCGCCCCCGGTGACGAAGGCGTCGAAGATGTTCGCGGCGAGAGCGTCAGGGATCGCAGCGGGGCGATTGTGCATCCGGATGCTGTCGGGTGCCTCGAGTTCGATCGAAACCTCTCCACCCGCTGCCGTGTGCTGCAGGACGTTTGAGAGCAGATTGTCGATCAGGATCGTGATGAGTCCGGCATCCGTTTCGACCGTCAGGGAGCCGGAGGTCGAGAGTGTCAGCCCGTGGGCGGTGAAGAGCTCCCCCATGTTTGCCGTCCGGGCGGCAAAGAGAGCGCCGAGGTCGACCGGCGCCTTCTCCGGTTCGCCACGGCTCGCGCTCAGGCTGAGCAGCTGGTCGACAATGCGCTGCAGGCCTGTCAGCTGCTGGCGCAGTTCGGGCAGGTAGCGCTCGTGGTCGGCATAGCGACCGACGCGGTCGATCATGCTCTCGGTGAGGAGAAGTGCGGCAGCGATAGGGGTCTTCAGCTGATGCGAACTCGCACGCAGCAGAATCTCCTGACGGACGACCTCGTCCTCAAGCTGGCGATAGCTGGTTTCGAGGCGATTGTAGAGGTGTTCGAGCTCCCGGCCCAGCTCGGTGATTTCGTCGTTGCCGCGCAGGGCGAAGCTGGGAGACGGGTGGGAAGGGAATCCCGGCGGGTTCTGCGCGGTACTGAGCTGCATCGCATCGGTCTGGCGGGCGAGATGGCGGATGGGATCGATGATGTGGCGCGAAAAGAACCAGGAGCCGAGCAGGATGATGAGGGCGATAACGGCAATAAGCATGGGGAGGCCGCGGAGGACGACGGAGCGGATCTCCTCGATGCGGGGCAGGGTGGTCGGCACAAAAGTGCAGTAATAACTGCCGTCCCGTCTGCTGAGGGCGATGATGTTGGCGTAGCGGACAGACCCCATCTCGACGCGCGAGAAGAGAACGAAACCGTCATCGAGGCGGCGCAGGGAGGCCAGTGCATCGCGGAAGGTGACATTGCCGGTTTCGAGGCGCCGTATCGCGAGATGAAGAGGACTGCCGGGATCACTGAAACCAAGCTGACGCAGCAGTTTCGGGATGTCGAGGCCGAAGGGAGCCTCGGCCAGCTCCTCATGGCTGATTTCCGGATCGTCATCCTGATCCGCCATGTTCCTCAGCTCCAGCAGCTGTGCCCGGATCGCATCGAGGCTCTGCCGCAGCTCGGGCTCCTCGAGGTAGAGGTCGGCACTCAGGAAGCTGCTTTCGATGGCGAGCCGGTAGCCCGAATCCGGCAGACGAATGCCGAAGGGCAGCTGCGACACCGTCTCGTTCTGTTCACTGTAGGAGCCCGTCTTCAGCCAGTGCTGGTGCAGGCTGGTCGCGCCGGCGATGGCGTTTTCCTGCAGCTGCTGCAGATAGACACCCGGCAGCAGCCAGATCATCCAGCCGAGCAGCAGGAGAACAACGCCGAGAGCGACGAGGACGGAGTACAGGAGTGTCTTCTGTGCGAGTTTCATGGCCTGTCCGCCGCCATGGCACTGCCGTCAAACTGGTAGCCGACACCGATTACCGTGCGGATGCAGGGAACAGGCAGCTTTTTCCTCAGGTTCTTCACGTGGGAATCGATGATGCGGTCGTTGCCGGCATAGCTGTCGTCGTAGATGGCGAGGATCAGCTGCTCACGGGTGAAGACCCGCTGCGGCTGGCCCATCAGCGTTTCGAGGAGCAGGAATTCGCTTAGCGTGAGCGGCAGTACGGTGCCGTCGTAGCGTACCTGCCAGCCCTCTGAGTCGAGCTCGAGGCGGGGGGCGGAGGCGCTGGCGCTGGTTGCGCCGCGGCTGGGGACGGAGTCGGCGAGCGGCTCGCGGGCCCAGCGCAGACGGCGCAGGATGGTCTCTATGCGCTTGAGCAGGAGCAGGGGCGAGACCGGTTTGACGACATAGTCGTCAGCCTGACGGTTGAAGGCATCGAGCTGTGTCGGTTCGTCGCCGAGCGCCGTCAGCATGATGGTGCCCAGGGGCAGGCCGCGGCGCCGGATCTCGCTCAGCACGTCGAGGCCGGAACCGCCCGGGACCATGATGTCAAGAAGGGCGAGATCGAAGCCGTCCGCCCCGTCCAGCAGAGCGATGGCCTCATCCGCGCGGCTCACCGCCGTCACCTCGTAGCCGGCCACGAGCATGTACTCGCTCAGCACTGCGCGGATCGTTGGATCGTCCTCGAGGAAGAGGATGCGGGCGGCTTTCGCCTCAGGATCATGTGTCTTCATATTTCCGATTGTAAACAATGCCTGTGAAGAAGAGATGGAGATCCGGTGCATTTTCCTGCAGCTTCCGGCCATGGAGGCAAAGTTTTCCGCTGCCGCCCGGGCTGCCCGGTTCCCGCGTGATACCATCATAGCGACGAAAGGAAGGCCTGCCGCCGGCCGAGGTGGCTGCCAGGGAAGGAGACGCCATGAAACGTATCGGCTACATTGATTACTATCTGGATGAATGGCATGCACTGAACTACCCGCAGTGGATCCGGGAGGAAAGTGACGGTGCCTGGGCTGTCACGGCCGCCTGGGCTGACATCGAGGGCACCACCTTCGGACGGCGCACGAACCGGGAAACGGCCGACGCGCTCGGCATCGAGCTCGTCTCCGACCTCGACCGGCTGATCGCCGCGAGCGACGCCCTCATCGTCCTCTCACCCGATGATCCGGCCGAGCACGAGCGCCTCGCCACCGCCGCCCTCCGCTCCGGCAAGCCCGTCTATGTCGATAAAACCTTCGCTCCCGACCGTGCGACTGCCATCCGCATGTTCGAACTCGCGGCGGAGCACGGGACACCTATGTATTCGACATCAGCGCTGCGCTATTCGAGCGCCTGGGAAAGCATAGAAGCCGCCGAAATCGCAGGTCTCACGAGCCGCGGTGGCGGTCTGCTCGAGAACTACATCATCCACCAGCTGGAGCCCATCTCGCTCTTTGTGGGTCATGATGCAAAGCGTGTCCTCGCCTCCGGCTCTCCGGGCTGTGAATTCTTCCTCGTTGAGTATTCCGGTGGCCGCAGCGTCAGCATCACCCAGCAGCCCGCCCTCGGCTTTGCTATCACCGCCCTGCTCCGCGATGGCCAGGCGGTCGAGATGCAGGCGAATGACGCTTACTTCCCGCCCATGATCGCGGCCATGATCCGCTTCTTTGACAGCGGGGAGCCGCCCGTCCCCGCCACTGATACGATCGCCCTGATGAGTCTGCGCGAGGCCGTGCTCCGCGCTGCCCGCGACCGCGGCAGCTGGGTCAATGTCGAAAGTTGACGCACCGGTCCGTCCGGTGTATACCACGCGTCGGCCAGCCCCCTGATGTATGCCGCCGCGCGTCGGCCAGCCCCCTGATGTATGCCGCCGCGGACTTTACGGCGGCAGAAGCAGGTCCTGAAATGGCTGGAAAAGTCGCTTCAGGGCTTTGGCCGTCCACTTTCAGGACCTTTCTGCGGCCGCTCCGGCAGGCGTCCGGCGAGCCGCCTGGCGAAGTCTCTCACCCCTCCGTTGCTGTGCCCCGAAGCGAATATTACAAACATATTACACACAGATTACATCTTTTGGCGGGCCTGTTTTTGCCGTTGGAATCACTCTCCTGTCCGCTATCATGAACTGAGTGATTCTGCTTTCTTTTCCATGACTGTACTGACCGGGGGGATATATGAAAATGAGATTGTGCCGCCTTTGTCTGGCTCTGCTGGGGACCGCCATGTTGCTGGTCTCCTGTCAGCCTGCGCGCGATCCGGCACCTCTTACCATGCCCCGGAATGAACAGGGTCTCGTGAGCAGCAGTACACATCGCAAGGTTTCACAGGAGCAGGCAGCCATTAATGCAGGGCTTCTGGACGAGGATAGCAGCACGACCAGACAACAGGATGTCAGCACTGGACTGGGTGAGGAAGTCAGGCCGCCCGGGGTCGGCGAAAGCGGTGCCGACGCAGGTTCCGAGCTGATTGCCAAAGACAGCGATATCGGCGGAGACAGTGAAATCAGCGAAATCACCGAAGCGCCGGAGGTCGACGGGCTGCAGAATCACAAGTCCGAGTTTGCCCACTATGCCTACGACACGCTTCGCGTTCGTGAAGCCATTCAGAATCAGGTGGCGCTCGAAGATGGGAAGCGGATCGCCTTCCTCACCTTTGACGACGGCATTGATTCCTACAGTACCCCGCTGGTCCTCGATGTGCTCAGGGACATGGGAGCGCCCGCCACGTTCTTCATGCTCGGCCATTCCTTCAACGAGGACAACCGTCCGATACTGGAGCGCATGCTCGACGAGGGGCATGCCCTCGCCCTGCATTCCTATACCCACAGCTATAAGACGCTCTATCCCGAGGGTGTCGGCGATGCGGATGCAGTGCTCGACGATTGTCTGAGCTGCCAGGAGGCGCTCGAAGAAGCGCTCGACGGCCGCTACAGTTCTAATGTCTGGCGCTATCCCGGCGGCCATATGACCTGGCAGAATCTCGAAGCGGCAGATGCAGCACTCGCCGAAATCGGTGTGCACTGGATTGACTGGAATGCCCTGAACGAGGACGCCAACATGAACAAGCCAACCACGGTCGAGGGGCAGGTCGAGATGGTCATTGAAGGCTGGAAGCGCTACCACGGCGAGGCTGACACCATGGTCGTCCTGATGCACGACGGTGGCGCCTATCAGCTGACACGGGATTCACTCCCGGCCATCATCCGCAAACTGCGGGAACTCGACTTCAGCTTCGGCATTCTGAAGTAGTCCGGAGCCCGCGGCAGGCGGGCTGTGTTCAGCCGGCCGGCGGCCGGAAGGTCAGTATCTGCAGCATAAGCAGACGCTCGAGTTCCGAAACGGCCGGATGCTCCGAGAGACGCAGCATCTGGCGGCGGCAGGTGCTGAGCCGCGCCCGGTCGAGAGTTCGTCCCTCCTTTATCAGCCGGTGCTGCCAGCAAAACAGCAGTTCGGCTGCTTCAATACGGACATGGGCGTGCGGGCTCTGCAGGCAGGCCTCAATCAGGGGCAGCCCCGAATGGGGCTCGCTGCGGAAGGCTTCGAGCAGGTGATGCACCTCCCAGGCGTCCAGGGCCTCCGCCGAGGGCATGAGATCTACCGTTTCCAGGGGCGGGCCCATGATCTCAGCGAGATCGATGAACTGCACGATACAGTCGAGGGTGTAGTCGGTGCCACAGTCCTGCGCGAGATGGCCGGCGGGATCCATGTGTCTGCCAAAGTCCTTTTCCCAGAGTCGCAGGATACATTCCGAAACAGGAATCTCGAGGTCCAGAGCGAGAAGAATGTATGCCGGATTGTCCCGCTCGAGCTCGCGGCAGATGGTCTCCCCGCAGCGTTCACAGGTGAGATATTCCTCAGTCAGGTCCAAAGTATCGCTTTCGTCCATCCCTTTGCTGAGCGTCTGCAGCAGATCATAGCGCGTGAAGCTGTCGGGATGCTCTGTAATCCGCTGGGCGAGGGCGGCGATGAAAGCCTCCAGATCCTCGTCGTCGACATAGTCCTCATCGTCGCCCTGCTGCAGTTCCAGATTGACGGCAAGGAGGGCGAAGCTGTCGAGCAGATCCACGTCGAGGCCCCTTCGGCAGCGCCTCTCGATCTGACAGAGGCGGTAGAAGGTGGGGGCGAAGAGCACGAGGAGGCCGTCCCCGCTGAGACGTGTCTCCAGAAGCAGTCTCTGCTCGGAGGCATTCAGACGATTGAAGAAGGCGGTAGAGTAGGCAAAGGCCTTCGTCCTCGCCGTGGCAATCAGGCGGGTGAGCTTCCGCTCGTCAGGCGGCCAGTCCGAGATGATGGGCAGGCAGAAGGGGGCGAAGGCCTCGTGGTTCGCCAGTGCCAGCAGGACGGGTGCCAGCTTCGCCCGCAGCGCCTGATCCGCCGTGAGGCCGAGTGCATCGAGGAGGATCAGGGCGGCCTGCAGAAGCTTCAGGGATCGGGTATTCAGGATGGTCTCGACCGCCCACTCGCTCATGCGCGCGAGCTTCGGCTGCTCGCGCCAGAGTGCCAGCTGTATGAAGGCACGGGCGCTGCGACTGATCATCTCCGGAGGACTGGCCTGCAGTGTGAGCTCCAGCAGGTGGAAATTCTGCGTGCTGCGCTGTCCCGGCCTGCTGTGTTTCCAGCATTTCAAAGATCCGGTCCAGCAGCATGACAGAGAGAAATTCGCTGAAGCTGTCCAGTGTCGGCCGGTCGGGCATGTCCCGGAGCAGCAGCGTTCCGCCGGCGGCATCTGTGATGGAGAGCTCGAAGTCGTCCGGCAGACGTTCACATTGGGAAAGCGCTTTGCGAATCTGTGCCTGGATGCTGCTGGAATTCATTCAGGATACCTCGCTCCCGTGGATGCCGCGGCGTCCGGTTTCATCCCACAGCAGGTGTATTGTGCCCTTCAGTCTACCTTGTCGGGTCAGCAGGGAAAGCCTGCCTCTTCTTCCGTGATCTGCCCCCGGGCACCTGCAGGTCTCGCTGCTTTGTCAATCGGAATCTGCCTGGCCCTGTACCATGTCGTCTTGCGTCTGGTAGAGCGCGGGTTCTTCGGCGACCAGCGGTCCGTAGTCCAGAACATCGGCGTCCAAGCGTGCGAGGCGGGTCTCGCGGATGCGGGTCTTCAGGTAGCGGGCCAGCGGGAGATCGGTGCAGAAGACGCGGCAGCCTTTCATGCCACGGGTCATGAGCGTGCGGTAGGTGTTGCGAATGATGCGATCGGCCAGCCGCCGGGCTTCATCGGGATCGCTGCGGGCGAGTTTCCTGATGCCGCGGAGAGACGCGTCGGTGCTGGCGCGCTGCAGGAAGTCGGTCTGGATGGCGCCCTCTGCGTAGAACATGTCCGGTCCGATGATAACGCCGATGTACTCAAACTCGAGGCCCTGTGAAGTGTGGATGCAGCCGGCCTGACCGACGGAATCCGGTTCGATCGCCCAGACACTCTGGTTCAGGTTCCAGCTCATGGTGAAATTGTGTTCCTCGATGACGATATCGTGGAATCCTTTGTTGCCGCGCTCGGCGGTCGGCCATTCCCAGCAGTAGCCGGCGAGGATGCGGGCCTTGTTGTTGGCATTTCGTGCGCGCACCCAGGCTTCGAGCTCCTGTGGTGTGTCGACGACATCGATATCATACTGGGTGTCGAGAACGGAGTATTCGCTGGCGCGGATCTGGAGCACATCGTCGAGCCAGGTGAGGTAGCCGTCCGAGCCGTTGCAGCGGAACTGCGAGCTGAGCGTTTCCGTGTCAAGCAGAGCGCCGGCCCGGGCGGCCTGACGCCGGATCTCGGCGACGGAGCCGATGTCCTGCAGGGAGATCATCTGATCCTCGTCGACAAAGAAGATGCTGCAGCGGCTGCTCATGATGATCTCGTAGATCTGATTCTCGCCCTGATTGCCGTAGAAGCCGGATTTTGCGGTGAGGCGGTGGGCCTCGTCGACGATGGCGACATCGAGGATGTCGTGCTTGAGTTCGTAATAATTGCCGGAGCCCTTGAAGAGGTTGTCCACACTGGACATTTTGCGATGGCCCTTGAGGCGGGAGCGGTAGACAAGACGCGGGGCGGAGTTACGGCTGATGTACTGGACCAGACGGCCGCGGGCGGTCAGTTCGACGAGCAGGTTGATGGCGACGACGCTCTTTCCCGTGCCGGGACCGCCCTCGACGAGGAGGACGCGCTTGCGGCCGTCACGATGGGTGCGTTCAGCCATCGCGAGGGTGCGCTCGAAGACGACTTTCTGGTCGTCGATCATGATGAATTCCTGATTGCCGTCGAGCATGGAAACGAGGCGGTCCTGCAGCGATTTGGAGGGGCGGATGCGGCCGCTTTCGATCTCGTAGAGGATGTGCTTCCGGTCGCCGCGGCGTACGAAGCGCTTGACGAAGGCGCGCAGCGCATGTGTACCGGTCTGGTCAAAGAGAGGGACCTGACTGACGAGGTCATGAAAGCGCGGGTCGAGAAGAGGGTCGCTTCCGGGGCGGAGGGGGTAGTTGTGCAGGAAGGCGCAGGGATGGAGGCTGATGTGGCCCTGGTGGACGGCTTCGTTGAAGTCGCTCAGCAGGTCGGCGTAGGATTTCGCCTGATAGCAGGGGTGGGGCACCGCGCGGTAGGCACCGCCGACCCAGGTGGTAATGAGGTCAACATCGTCCGTCGGCGTCCTGGTTTCCTCCCATTGCTTGAGCTCGATGATGACGGCGGCCTTCTGCGTCTCGTCGTCATAACCGCTGATAATGAAGTCCACGCGCTTGGCCGTTCCGGGAATCATGTATTCGATCGCGACGCCGGCATCGCGCGGAATTTCGCGATCGCTCAGGACCATGTACATGTACTGCAGCGAGTTCTTCCAGGAGCGAACTTCCGACTGTGCCGGGCGGCGGAAACGCTGGCGCACCAGATCGTCGAGGTGATGGGCGAGCGTACCCGCCTCAGTGCCGGCGAGGAAGCCGGCTACGGTGTTGTGGTAGATGATCATTCACTGTCGAGCCTGTCGTAGCGCGTGCTTTTGCCGCGAGCCTTCGCGACCGGGTACTTCCGTTCGTTGAGGGCGAGCTTCTCGCGCATGATGGTGTCAGGGTCGAGGCCCAGATTCCAGGCCAGCATGTGCGTGTAGATTAAAACATCCGCGATCTCCTCCTGTACTTCGGAGAGCTCCGCGTCATCCGACCACTGGTAGTGCTCGAGCAGTTCGGCTGCCTCGATCGCGATGGACTTCGCCAGATTAGCCGGAGTGTGAAACTGCTCCCAGTCGCGTTCGGCGACAAAGCGTTGAATCCAGCTCTTCGTATCTTCTCTCATGCTTCTCTCCCCAGGGCACTGCCCTTACGGTGCTTCAGCCGTTCAGACTGCGCAGCTCGGCATCCAGCTGGAATTCAATCCTGGTTATCTGGCGGGCCAGATGCTCCAGCTCGCCGAGGGTGGCTTTGATCTCATTCTGGACCCGGATATCCGTGAAGATGTTGTCAAAGACGAGATCGACGACCATGTCATAGCCTGTTTGCGAAGGGGCGCAGGGCGCAGCCAGCTGCACATCCTGCAGTTCGCGGCGCAGGTCCTCAAGAGCGCCGTCGAGGCGATACAGGCATGCCTGTGCGTCGCTGATCCGGCCGCGCTTCATGCCGCCCGACAGGAGGCCGCCTCCCAACATGTCGACAACACCCCAGCTGCGGGCACTTGACAGCTGCTGCTGGGCATCACGGATCAGGTTCAGTGCCCGGCCGGCCGCACGTTTGGCTTCCAGCAGTTCAGTTCTACGATCCTTCATGGTGACACACATGATTCCTTTCATTGTGCAGGCTATCGATTACGCTTTCGATGATAGCACGCAGTTCTTCAGGTGCATGCGGGTGCTGGTGCCTGCGCTCAGGGCGAGGAACGATGCAGCGTGTTTTCGCGTACTTTGGCGAAACAGAAATGGGGATGCTGCTGTCTTCCTGTTTTGATGTGAATGATTCTGCCGTGCCTCTCTGACTTTTGTGGTCAGGATCGCTGGTTTCAAAATTGTTTTTTGGATAACCTCAAAGTTGACCAGAAACGCGCCTTTCGTGGTCAGGATCGCGAGTTTTCCAAATTGTTTTTTGGATAACTCCCAAAGTTGACCAGAAACGGGCCTTTCGTGGTCAGGATCGCGAGTTTTCCAAATTGTTTTTTGGATAACTCCCAAAGTTGACCAGAAACAGACACGCCGTGGTCTGACACGTCTTTTCTTCTCGCCGTTTTCGCCACCGCACCTGCTGCTTTGCTGTTTGCACCAGTGTTGCCATCTCGTATGATGAATACCAGAACCCCGGAGAGCGCCCGCGCTCGTCTCATCAGATCGACAACAGGAGGCCCCTCGACATGACCAGACTGACCTGCGACGTCGCCGTCATTGGCGGTTCCCTCGGCGGCATTGCCGCCACGCTCGCCCTGCTGCGCCAGGGCCGCCGCGTCATCCTCACCGAAGAGACCGACTGGCTCGGCGGCCAGGCCACCAGCCAGGGTGTCCCTCCCGACGAGAACCGCCGCATTGAGGACGTCTCCGGCACCCGCTCCTATCTCGCCTGGCGCGAGGCCGTCCGCGACTACTACCGCCGCCACTACCCGCTTTCCGACACCGCCCGCCGCGATCCCCGCCTCAACCCCGGCGGCGGTACCGTCTCCCGTCTCTGCCACGAGCCCCAGGTCTCCGCCCGCATCTTCGACGATCTTCTGGCTGCTGCGGTCAGCCTCGGCCGCCTCACCATCCTGCGCGAAACCGTTCCCGTCTCCGCCGTCGTCCATGACCATCACATCACATCGGTCACCGTCCGCTCCCGGCACCAGGACTACGAGCTCCACGCGGACTACTACCTCGATGCCACGGAACTCGGCGACCTCCTGCCCCTCACCGGTACGGCCCATGTCACCGGCTCCGAGGCCCGCTCCGACACCGGCGAGCTCCACGCCGTCGACGTCGCCGATCCGCTCGACATGCAGTCGATTACCTGGTGCTTTGCGATGTCCCGCGGCGGCACGGAAGCCGACCGCATCGCGAAGCCCGCCGCCTACGAGCACTGGAAGCGCCACCTGAGTCCCTTCTGGCCCGGCTCCCAGCTCTCCTGGCAATACTCCCACCCCATCACGCTGGAGACCATCGAGGGCGCCATCGAGCCCCGCGCCGGCACCAACGACCTCTGGCGCTACCGCAAGATTCTGAGCCAGGAGCACTACGACTTTCCTGTCGACGAGATCACGCTCGTCAACTGGCCGCAGAACGACTACTGGTTCGGCAACATCCTCGGCGAAACACCCGCCGTTCACGAGCGCAGCCGCCGCGAAGCCCGCGAACTCTCCCTCTGCTGGTTCTACTGGCTCCAGAACGAAGCCCCGCGCCCCGACGGCGGGCGCGGATATCCCGACCTGCGCCTGCGCGGCGATGTCCTCGGCACGGAGGATGGCCTGGCCAAATACCCCTACATCCGCGAATCCCGCCGCCTCCTCGCCCTTGAGCGCGTCACCGAGGCCGACATCGGCTACGAGATGCGCCGTGCCGCCACGGGTCCCGACAGCTCTATCCACGCGGTCCAGTTTTCCAACAGCGTCGGCATCGGCTACTACCGCATCGACCTGCACCCCAGCACCGGCGGCCGCAACTACATCGACATCGAGAGCCTGCCCTTCCAGATTCCGCTCGGCATTCTTATCCCCCGCGAGACCAGAAATCTCCTCGCCGCGGCGAAGAATGTCGGCACCACCCACATCAGCAACGGTTGCTACCGCCTGCATCCGGTCGAGTGGAACATCGGGGAGGCAGCGGGCTATGTGAGCGATTTTTGCCTGCAAAGACAAAGCTCCCCCCAGCAGCTCTGGTCCGACTCTGCGGCCGTGCGTGAACTGCAGCAGACGCTTCGTGCCGCCGGCATCCCGCTGGAGTGGCCGGAGGAGCTGCGCGCGGGCCTCCAGCAGGCTTAGGCGGGGTATACTGTAGCCCAGAGCCACAGATGAGGACGGAAGCTTATCTGTCCGGGATTTTTAACAGAGGAGGACGCCTTTCATGTTGGGAGTGACGAAGCCAGTGCCGGTGGTGGTGGATACAGACTGCTGGAATGAAATCGATGATCAGTATGCGCTGGGCTGGCTGCTGCGGCGACCGGATGCGATAGAGCTGCTGGGCCTGTATGCCGCGCCCTTTCACAATAAGCGCTCGACAGGGCCGGCCGACGGCATGGAGAAGTCGTATCAGGAGATCATTCATCTGATTCGCCTGGCCGGGCGTCCGGAGCTGGAGGGGCGGACCAAACGTGGTGCGACGGCGTTCCTGCCGAATGAGACGACGCCGGTGGACTCGGAGGCGGCACAGGATCTCGTGCGCCTCGCACGGCAGGCGAGTCCGGAGAACCCGCTCACGGTCATCGCGATCGGGGCGATCACGAATGTGGCCTCGGCGATTCTGCTGGCGCCGGAGATCGCAGACCGGCTGCGCGTGATCTGGCTCGGAGGCCATGCCCTGCACTGGGTGGACAGCCGTGAGTTCAACATGTTCCAGGACATCGCGGCGGCACGGGTTATTTTCCGGAAGGTCCGGAATCTCGTCCAGCTGCCCTGCATGGGCGTAATCTCGGATCTGCGCACGACGCGCTGGGAGCTCGAACACTGGCTCAAAAACCGCGGGCCACTCGCCCACTATCTGCAGGAGATGTCGGCGGAGGACGAAGAGACGAGCAGCTATGGCATGGTACGGCCGAGCCGACCGGAACTGGACGAGCTTCCTGACGAGGAGCGTGACGCCCTGCCGCGGGAGCTGGCCTGGTCGCGGGTGATCTGGGACATCGCGGCGGTGGCCTGGCTGCTCTGCCCGGAGGCGTTTCGCTCGGAGCGCCGGCCGCGGCGCCTGCCGGGCTATGGCGGCCGCTACGAGCCTGTGCTCTACAACGGGCTGAAGGACTTCACCTATGTGACCTTCGTTGATCGCGACCTGGTGTTTACCGCGATCTTCCATGACCTCACGGATGACTAGATGACGCGTTTTCATAAGGAGATCGTGACCTGTCCCTTCTGCGCCTCGGATGAGGAGGTTGTGATCTGGGATGTGCTGGATGTCTCAGCGGATCCGGATCTCAAGGAACGCCTGCTGACCAAGCGCTGCCAGGTGCTCGAATGCCAGAACTGCGGCGAGGAGAGCATTCTGGCCCGGCCGCTGGTCTATGTGGACCCGGAAGCCCGGCTGCTGCTGGTGTGGCGGCCGGAGCTCGCGGAGTTTGAGGAGACCGAGCCGGATACGCCGCTTGACGGGCGGCCCGAGAGTCTCCTGAACCTGCCTGCGGGACTCGACGCGGCGCTGCTGCCACAGCTGGATGGGCTGGCGCCGGCGGAGGGTGACGCGGCGTGCTGGCGGCTGCGTCTGCTGTCGGGCTACAATGCCCTGCTTGAGAAGATCCACGCGTTTGGGGCCGGGCTCGACGACCGGATTCTGGAGATTGTGAAGCTGGCGCTGACGGCCCGCTATGCGGATGAGGAGGACCTCTTTTTCGAGGCCATGCATCTGCTCGCGGCCCGTGGCGGCCTGATGCTGCTGCAGGTTCTGGAGCGCGAGCGCGGCTGGCAGACACTCGAGATCAGCATGGAACTCTATGACAACGCCTATGATCTGCTGATCGAGCGCATGCCGGCGGAGGGGCAGTGGCAGCGGATTGACGGGCGCTTCGCACGGCGTTTTGTGACGGCCGCCGGCTGAGGTGCAGCCGAGCTGAGCCGGGTGCCCTGTGCTGTGGCAAACAGGAGACAGATGCTGCCTGACGCATTTCACGCACACCGGGAGGAGAGAACATGAGCGAACAGAGATGGACGCTGCGCTATGAGCGCCTGCCGGAGACGGTGGAGGACTTCAAGCGGCTGCTGGCCGGGCGCCGGAGAGCGCCCGAGGAGATTGCCGGCCTCTTCATCGTGGCGATGTGCCGCTACCCCGCGGATCCGGAGGCAGCGCTGGAGATGGTGAACCTCCTGCGTGGGCCGCGGCCGCTGTCGCATTACGAGCGGCAGTTCTATCGTGACCGCATGGGGCACGATTATGTGCCGCGCTCGTTTTTTGTCGGTGCCACACCGGCCAACAACTACACGCCGGACGAGCCTCCGACGCTGATCGTTGAGGCCAACCGGGTCAGCTACGATCAGGAGGGGATGGCGCGGCTGCTCATGAAGAGCGGCGGCGCCGACAGCGCCCGCCCGATCGTACTGCGGCTGAAACCCTCGACCGGTGAATGGTTCCTCTGGGAGGAGGTCCTGCTCGGCGGTATCCGTCCGCCCGTGGCCGCCGATCCCTGGGCCTGATTTTTGCGGGCCGCGGCCTGCCGACGGCTGCCAAACGTGGTACTCTTTTGGCAAAAGAACTGGCGGGAGGAGCAGCGATGGAGCAAACAAACAGAACCTGCCGTGTCTGCGGCGCCCAGGCACTCCCCAACTCGGATTTCTGTCCGGTCTGCGGGCGGGAGCTCGCCCGGCCCCGGCCCGCACCGCCTGTCCAACAGCCGCCGCCGCACAAGGCGGCTCTGCCCACGGGTTCTTATACCGATTTTACGGCGGCCGAAGAGCGGCTGTCCGCCTCCGCCCGCCATGACCGCATTCGTTTCTATGTCAACCTCGGTCTCGGCCTCCTGAGCATCGTGCTCGTCATCACGATTGCCCTGCTGTTCGCCCGCGCCGCCACCAAATTTGACGCTGAGCGCATCACCCGCCTGCCGCCCGAAGCCCAGGGTACGGCCGTCGTCGACCCCGTGATCGAGACACTGCCGCCCGCCGCCGAACCGGCCGCGTAAGCACGCGAGGAGCCCAGCCATGCGAGACAGCGCACCCTCATCCTCCGCGATCTACCGCGATGTGGCCCGCCGCGAGCACTGGCGTCACGGCCCAGGGCACAGCAGCGTTCCGGCCATTGTCCTGAGCCTTATACTCACTGCTGCCTTTGTCCTGTGTCTGGTAGCGGCCGGCCAGGCCGGCGTTCTCCGCCGTGCCCTCAACCCCGACCGCATCGAAGCGCTTGTCGCCGATCTCAAACCTGAACATTTCACCCTGGTCACGGCCGAAGGCGAGGAGCTCAACCTCTACCAGCTTGTCTACCGCAACATGCCGCCGCTGGTCCACACCGAGACGGGCCTCGCCGAAGCCCACATGCCGCTCGTCTTTACCCAGGCCCGCACCGTCGAGACGGCTGCCGCGATCGCGGGAGATGTCGTCCGCTTCCTGCGGGATGGAGACGGGCAAAGCGTGGTACCGGCCTCCGCCTTCCAGCGCATCTTCGACGATCTCACGATTGCCATTGAGACACTTACCGCGACACCTCTCTCCAGCGAGGCCCGCGGCCAGATGCAGGAGTGGTTCCAAGAGCAGGAGCTGCAGGATATTGATCTCGTCTATGTCGTCCGTGACATTCCCGGCCTCGGCACGCTGCGCAGTCTGCTCAGTCCGGAAGCCCTCACGGCGCTGATCCTCTCCGCCCTCGTCTGCCTGATCTGGATCAGCCTCCTGCACCGCGGCTATCTGGCACGCTGGGTCATCTATCCCGGCGTGGGGGCCATTCTCGCCGGCCTGCTCTCGCTGTTTTTCTCCCTGCTGCTGCGTCCCCTTCTGAATCGCGCCGTCGCGGGCGATGCCGGCGACCCGGCTGTCCAGATTCTCCTCGCCGCCTTTGAGAGCGGTGTCCAGCGCTGGCAGGCCATCTACGCCTTCTTCCTCGCCGCCTGCGGTTTCGCCCTGCTGCTCACCGGAGTGCTGCTGCGGGCCCGCCTCGAACGCAGCCGCCCGCGCTGAGCGCAGCCCGCGCCCGGACGCAGCAGAAAGTCGAGATCGCTACATGTCCATACGCGTTGGTATCGTTGGCGTACGGGGACTCTCCGTCATCCAGGCCCTGCGTGACACCCCCGGTGTCGAGGTAACAGCCCTCTGCGATCTCGATGCCGCCGTGCTGGAACAGGCCGCCGCGCGCTGGGAGATCCCGCGGAGCTACCGCATCTATGGCGACATGCTCGCAGGCCCCGTCGACGCCGTCATCGTCGCCACACCGATGCAGCTGCATGTGCAGCAGACGATCGAGGCCCTCCACGCCGGCAAGCATGTCCTCAGCGAGGTCACCGCCGGCTGCTCGATGGACGAGCTGTTCTGGCTCGTCGAAGAGGTCGAGCGCTCCGGTCTCGTGTACATGATGGCCGAGAACTACATCTATACTCCCGAGATGCAGCAGGTCATCGCCATGGCCGCGGCCGGCTGCTTTGGCAGCCTCTATTACGGCGAGGGCGAGTATCTTCACAACCTCGACAACATCCTGACCTATCCCGACGGCAGACCGTCCTGGCGCCGCTGGTGGCAGCTCGGCACGCGCGGCCTCTTCTATCCCACCCATTCACTCGGCCCGCTGATGAAGTGCTTTGCCGGCGATCGCATCGAATCCCTCGTCGCCATGGGCTCCGGCTGGCATACGCGGCAGGATCTGCGCCAGGAGGATACCTCGGTCGCCCTGCTGCGTCTCTCGTCCGGCGGCATGATCCGCCTGCGCGTCGACTGCATCTCGCGCCGCCCCCATGCCATGAACAATCACACCCTGCAGGGAACCCGGGGTGTCTATGAGTCGCCGCGCACCGGTGGCACACATGTCGTCAGCCTGATCCCTCCCGGAGAGGATGTCGACGCCGCCACCTGGCAGCCGCTCTCGGATTACACCCGCTACCTGCCCGAGCGCTACCGCAAGGCTCCCGAGCACGCCCTGCGGGCCGGACACGGGGGTGGTGACTATTTCATCGTGCAGGATTTCATCGATGCCGTCCGCGGCCTGAAGCCTCCCGCCATCGATGTCTATGAAGCCTGCGAGTGGACTGCCGTTGGCCTGCTGAGCTCGCTCAGTGTCAGCAACGAAAGCCGCCTGATGCGGATGCCGGATTTCCGCTCCCGCGACCGCCGCGACCAGATCACGATTCTCTGAACGCCGGAGCCCCCATGGAACAGCTGAGCATGGAACTGGATCTGAAGCCCGGGCGGCAGTGGCCCAGGCCACAGCTTCCCGCCGGCTACTCGATCCGCAGCTGGCTCCCCGGCCGCGGCGACGGGGTCGCCTGGTGCCGCTGCTGCCTCGAGGGCAGCCTCGGTGTCGGTGAGCCCAGCGAGGCGGAATTCGAGCGCATCATGCTGGGTGACCCGAGCGTGGTGCCGGACAATGTGCTCCTGCTGTTCGACCCGGACGGCGAGGCTGCCGGTACGGTGACCATCCAGACACCGCCGGATCAGCCTGACAGGCTGCTTTTGCATATGGTCGCCATCGCACCCCGCTGGCGTGGTCGCGGCCTCTCGCTGCCGCTGAATGCTACCGCCCTCGAGCGTATGCTGAACGGGAGCTACGTTGAGCCGCGTCCCAAAGCTGCACCGCGGTATGTGCGCCTCCTCACAGACGACTGGCGACTGCCGGCGATTCGCAGCTACCTCCGCCTCGGCTTCGAGCCGCTCGTCCCAAACGGTGAAAGCGACCTGCAGGCACGCTGGGATGCTGTCTACGCACGCATTTCCGCTGACCGCGCGGCCGGGGAGACAGGAGGTGGGCGCGCCTGAGCAAATATTCCGGCTGACGCAGCGAAAATCCGTGTTAACCGTCATATCTGCACAGAATATCTTTGCCGTGAGTCAGTCAGGAGAATGGCACAGGGCGGTATCTCTTGTTGATCCCGCCACCACAGGGAACAGCCAGGCGGCGGCGAGGCAATTGCGGGTAATGAGGCTTCCATTGTTTTCTTCTACAAAACAACAAAATCCGAAACTGCCCTTGACTTGAGGCACAGACCCAAAACGAAGGAGGAATCCAAATGAAAATCAGCTGCATCTTCGGACATAAATGGAGCGGCTGCATCTGCGAACGCTGCGGCACGGTACGCGATGGCGAACAGTTGCATAGCTTTGTACATTTCGATCATAGCTGCGCGACAAAATGTGAGCGTTGTGGCAGAGAGGGACCTGTCCAGCACACATGGAACAGGAATGGAAAGGGCTGTACATGTGAAATATGTGGAGCAAAACGAGAGGTAAGCAATCTGAACGCACACTCCATTCCCTATATTTATGATCCGCATTATCTTGGTGGCAGCGAGAGAATAAGCTGCACATGTACCGATTGCGGTTATGTAAGACCGGGGGATTTCGAGGGTCATATATACGAGTACACGTATGTGGAGGGGTCGGCAGAGCATAAGGGTGTTTGCATCGTTTGTGGCAGAGAGATCATGTCCGAGCATTTTTACGAAGATGGCGTCTGCAAATACTGCGGCTATAAGCCCGGTGTCGATCTGCAAAAACTGGTACGCGACTTCGCCACCTACACCTCACTGAGCCTGGACGAATCTGCCCTGGACGAGATGGAGCGACAGCTTCTGGATGTAGGCGACCCTGCGGAGGCGGTCATCTTCAATTTTCTCTGGAACTGCTCCATGGGCAGTATGGACGGCATTCGCTGGTGGAGTCAGGCCAGACGCTTGACGCGCATGCTGCCGAAGTTCCGTTCGCCAGAGCTCAAACAGCAGCTGACTCTGCTTGTGGACAACGCGACGCGAAATAATAGTTGGGAGTACCATACGGAAATTGCCAATGTAGCGAAAGAAGAGTTAAGCAAAATCCTTTGATGAGTGGGAGATGGTACGGCAGAGTTCGCTGCCACGAAGTGAAGGGATATTACATGGGCTGACATACGAAGCCGTGGGAGCCGCCGAATATCGGACCAGATATAAGCAAAGGCTGGTATGGCCGCTGCTGAGCATTGTCACTCGAGAAAACGAAGTTTCTGTCAGCGAGAAGAAATCCGGCTGTTTCACACCCCCGACCACGGCTATTAAAATGCACTCGAGGCCAGAGACCGACGTCAGGTTTTCTAGATGGGAGGAAAACCAGGACAGCGGTTGTCCGCAGGCGTATGTGTTGACCAGGGCACTTTGAGCTGTTCCTGTGTACTGGATCCGAGAACAACGGGTCTTTCTCCGGCTACCCGAGGAACAGCGAAAACGCGATCTGGATGATCTGGGTCTGGATGAGAATACCAAACGGCGGCCAGGGGACAAAGACCATGTTGTTATTCCTTTCATACACGGGTCTCGAGAGAGTGGAATAAGAGCCGCTTCGTCATCTCCTGCCCCGAAACACGGGCACCAGCGGCTTTTTTGTCCACGCTTGGACAATTTTTCCGTTCCTGCCCCGAAACGCGGGCACCAGCGGCTTTTTTGTCCACGCCTGGACAAATTTTCCGTTCCTGCCCTGAAAACGGGGCACCAGCGGCTTTTTTGTCCACGCCTGGACAAATTTTCCGTTCCTGCCCCGAAACGCGGGCACCAGCGGCTTTTTTGTCCACGCCTGGAAAAAACAGGGAGTACTGACAGAGGATGAAGAGTCGGATACGGCCCACAACCTTTTCCCAGGTCACCAGATCAAGTCACACCAGATTCCGATGTGCTTACCTTGCTCCGACAGCCCTGCTGCTCACTTCGTTTCGCCCGCCATGGCCTCTCACCGGCGTCCGTCCTGCCGCACTGGTACATCCGGCCGGTAACGGCGTATGATGGAGGCGACGTTTTTAAATATCGCTTCCAAACCCCGGCCGGCCATTCGCTCAGCCGTCCGGAGCGGCATCACCAGAAGGAGGGCTCCCCATGCACCGTTTCCTGACCGAAGAGATCTCAATTGCATCGTATTCCTTCCACCAGCTGCTCGCCGATGGCCGGATCGACACCTACGGCTATCTCGAGAGCCTGCGCTACCGCTATCACCTGACAACGGCGGACATCTGGAACGGTTTCATCCGCGATGCCGACGAAGCGGAGCTCAGGCACATCCGCCGCGCCATGGACGAGCGTGGCATCACGCTCGCGAACCTCTGCTGTGACTGGGCCCATCCCTGGGACACAGACTCCGAACAGCTCGCCGCCAACAACCGCATGGCCGAGCGCATGCTGCGCGCCGCCGAGATTCTCGGAGCTGCCTCGGTGCGCTTCGATGTCGGTGTCCGCGAAGACGAGATCAGCGATGAGCAGTTTGACTACGTCGCCACGAAGTTCAGCCAGTACGCCGCTTTCGGCCACAACGCCGGTTTTGTGGTCGGCCCCGAAAATCACTGGGGCGCCTCGCGCCGCCTCTCGCTGCAGCGCCGCCTCCATGCGGCTGTCAACAGCCCCGCCTATGGCATGCTCCTGCACCTCGGCAACTGGCTGCTCGAGGACGGCCGCACGACCGACGAAACAGACCGCCTCGCCGCCCCTCTCGCCGTTCACACCCATGTCTCCTACGAAATGGCCCTGCGCGCCGACGAGGTCCTGCCCCCGCTGCGGGCAGCCGGCTACCGAGGCGTGTTCAGCTGCGAGTTCCATCGCGGTGCCCACGAATATGAGGGCGTTGCCGCCCATGTCGCTGCCATGTGCTATGCCCTTGCCAGAATGCGTGACAGCGCCGCCACTCCCGACGCCTGAGCCGCCATGTCCAGACAGCCGGACACCAGGTTCCACACACCCGGTCACCCAGACACCAGCACCCTGGACCCAGCGGTCGCCTGCACAGCCACCTGCTCTGCCTCCTGCACCGCCGCCACCGCCGAACCAGCCGGACACCACCACGAGAACGAAGGAGCGCCCCATGAATCCCACGCCCCCTGCAGCACCACGCGAAATCCGCGTCGCCCTCATCGGCACCGGTGTCATCGCCCACACCCACGCCCGGGACTACGCCCGGATTCCCGGTGTCACGATTGTCGCCGCCTGCGACCTCAACGAGGCGAAGCTCGACGCCTTCTGCCGCCAGTATGACATCCCTCACCAGTATCTCGACTACCGCCGCCTCCTCGAGCGCGACGACATCGAAGTCGTAGACGTCTGCCTCCACAACAATCTCCACGCCCCGATCTCCGTCGCCGTCATGGCAGCCGGCAAGCACTGCTACTGTGAAAAACCCATGGCCGGCGCCTATACCGACGCCCTCGCCATGCACGATGCCGCCCGCCACTACAACCGCCGCCTGCACATCCAGCTCGGCATGATCTACGGCGGCCAGACCCACGCCGCCCGCACGCTCATCGCGAACGGCCGCCTCGGCCGCATCTACCACGCCCGTTCCTACGGCTACCGACGCCGCGGCCGCCCCTACGTCGACGGCTATGCCGAAAAGGAATTCGACTCCACCCACTGGGCCGGCCACGGTGCCCTCTACGACATGGGCGTCTACCACATATCGCGCCTGCTCTATCTCCTCGGCCGGCCGCGCCTCGAGTCCGTCAGCGGCGCTGTCTATCAGGAGCTCGCGATGGATCCCGAGCGACGCGCCGAGAGCGGCTTCGACGTCGAAGAACTCGGTGTCGGCTTCGCCAAATACGAAAACGGCCTGACCCTCGACATCCTCGAGAGCTGGGCGGTCCACGCCTCTGCCTTCCCGCCTTCGGTCGTCTACGGCTCGGAGGGCGGCATCGAAATCAGCGCGGATGGCCGCCTCGGCTACTACTCTGAACTTGACGGCTATATGACGGAAACAACCCTTGATGTCGCAGGCAAAGACTACCGCGATCTCCGCTTCGACCCCCTGCGCCGCTGCTACGAGAACAGCCAGGCCCACTTCATCGCCGCCCTCCGCGGCGAATGCGAGGCGATCGACACAGCCGGCCTCGCTCTCGACACCATGCTGGTCTCCGAAGGCATCTTCCTCTCAAGCCAGCTCGGGCGCGAGGTCACAGCTGACGAAATCCCCGGACTCAGCCGCTCCCTCGCCATCCGCGAGCAGGAGACGCCCTTCGGCAACCTCGTCTATCCGCCCTGGCCCTTTATCTCGGAATGAGGAGAATCCATGCACCACAACGCCCCCGAAACCTCCTGAATCCGGGCTAGAGAGGCCACTGAGGAGTGCACGGCTACACGCTGCTGTTGTTTTCCACAAAGCCTGGCACCAGGACCGCAATGGCAGCTGCCAGACTCTGCAGCGATCTAGCGGCTGCCCCCAGCAAAACATGCGCGTGCTTCTGTTGCGCTGGACTGGGTACGTTATGCAGTGAACAATAATTCAACTTATGCGCGCTTTCTCGTGTATAAGTTAAATTTCTGTGCATGAATGGCGGTTTTGACGCTCAATGTTTTGATTTATACACATTTCGCGTGTATAATTCGATTTTTTGCTCCCTGCCCTAATATGCAACCAAACGTAAGCGCTCAAAAAACGGCATCTCGAAATAGGTTTCCGGTAACCGTAGTCTGACGCAAACAGCGTCAGGAGGTTACCCATGAAACAAGAACGCACGCGCGCCGAGTGGCGCGAGCTCATCACGC
>JASGUU010000052.1 GCA_030057555.1 Bacillota bacterium
GAGCCAAGCGAAGAGACAACACAGCCAAGTACAGCCGACACCGTTCCGAAAACAGGAACGAACAGTGGAGGCTATCCATGGCTGGCGCTGCTGCTCCTGTCTACAGGCGGATTGCTGTTTGTGCTGCGCAGGAAGAGGATGTTGAGCCAGAAAAAATAAATCTGGTTCGACTGCAGGATGAGATCTGAATTGATGCAGGGGCTGTCTCAAAACGAGACAGCCCCTTCTCTGTTACTGACGATGCGGACAAGTATCTCAACAGCTCAGGGCTGACAGATCTGTCAGCCGCTGGACGGAGAGCAGGGGGCGCATACGTTGCGAAAGCGGTAGAAGCGCATATCTGGCAGAGCATGACTATGTGGCGGGGCGCAGGGTTGAGCTTGAGGCTTTGCCAATCCTGCTCCCGTTACCTGATCGTCTGGTTTCGTGCAGCCCCTCCACCCGGGGGCTGCACGATTCTTTCCATGGAGCATATCGGCGCCGCTATTCTGCCCTGCCCCAGCCGAGGCCCTCGAAGTCATCGAAGAAATACTCGGCCGTTTTTCTGAGATCGACGGAAACGCGCTCGTCCTTGAACGAAAGCGTCCAGGTCTGCGAGCCGAGGTGGATGCCGATGGAGGCCACCAGAACGCGCAGCTTGTGCGGTTCAATCCAGGCCGCATGCATCAGACAGTCGTAGGGCACGCCATCCGGCCGGCCGATGACCATCCCGTGGTAGCTGGCTTCCGGAAAGGGACCGCGCCGCGCACGGCTCATGCCGGCATGCAGCGTCCGCCAGACACCGTCACGCTCGTAGGAGAGGCCGATGCCGTCCTCTTCCGGATCGACGCGCACGGCCGTGATGCTCCCGATCGGACGCTCGAGGCGGTAAACACGCCCGGCCACGCGGTCAAGCCAGGGGCTTTCGCTCTCGCCCTCAGGCAGCAGACCCGGGCGCCGGAGCGGCAGCGCTGCCGCCGTCGTGACCGGACTCACCCCGTTCGCCGTTCCCGGCACATCGAAAAGCCAGGTTCTCAGCGTCTGATGAATATACGCCGAGGCCTGTGCGTTCGTCTGCGTGTCCCCGATCGTGCAGACCACGAGGTCGTGCTCCGGGAAGCAGTAGGCGTTTTGCGCGCCCATGCCGGAGAACATGAAGCCGTCCTTCAGGATCCAGATCTGGTAGCCGTAGCCGATCATGTGGAGGCGGTTGCCGAAGGCCTGCTCCGCCTCACGAATCTGCACGGAACGGGCCGCGGCAACGAAGTCGGGCGGCAGCACGGCCTCGCCGTCCAGCACCCCGCCCCGGTTCCAGAGAATCGCGATGCGCGCCATGTCCCGCAGTGTACAGAGCACGCCGCTCCCGCCAAAGGGGATGCCGCCCGGCCCGCGGATGATGTCCGCCTCCGCCGAAAAGCCCAGGCGGTCAAGGAGGCGCCCCCGCAGGTAGTCCAGAAAGGATTGTCCGCTCACGCGCTCCACGAGGTCGGAGAGCATGTTCGACCCCGACGTGTCATAGCGGAAGATGGTGCCGGGGATCGACTCCGGCTCCGCGGTGAAGAAGGCAGAACGCCACTCCGGCCAGTCCGGCTGATAGCCCGTGGTCGAGCGCCCTGTCGCCATGATCAGGAGGTCGCGCAGCGTCATCTCGGCGATCAGGGGATGGACATCGGCTGGCACCAGCTCAGGATAGTATTTGACGATTGGATCCTCGAGCGCGAGACGCCCCTCGCCCAGCAGGCAGCCAATGGCGGTGGCCGTGATGGATTTGCTGGTGGAATACATGCGGTGGATTGAGTGCTCGTCAAACGGAGCCCAGTACAGCTCCAGCTCCACATCCCAGCCCCGCGCGATCAGGAGGCCGTGGAGATTGATCTTCGCCTCCTCCAGCTGCCCGACAATCCGGCCCCGCGTCTCCGAAGACAGCCGGCGCTCATCTGGCTTCAAAAACTGCAGTCGTTCGTTCATGGTCTCTCCTCCCGGCGTGACGTCATCAGGCTGTGCCGTGCGCCTTGGTTACAAGTATATTAGCTGCCCGGACTCCGGTGTGACATAACAGTCGCCGTCCGGAATCGCATTCAGGGAAATAGCAGTGAGCCCGGGCCGGAGACCGGCAGGTCAGTCCCCGCTTTTTGTGGCGAAGCGTGGCCGGGCGCGGTAGGATGGAGGCAGGCAGCGCCCGGCGGCATCCCATGCAGCGCCGGCACGGAAGAACACGAGGAGGCTCCCCATGATCCGCGTCACCATCTGGAACGAGAACTGGCACGAACGCCACGACGAACACATCCGCGCCGTCTACCCCGACGGCATCCACGGCCAGCTGGCTGCGGTGCTCGGAAGCGAAGAGGACTTCGAGATCCGCACCGCCACCCTCGACATGCCCGAACACGGCCTCACGGAGGACGTTCTCGCCGCCACCGACGTCCTCATCTGGTGGGGCCATATGAAGCATGGCGACGTCAGCGACGAGATCGCCCGGCGCGTTCAGGAGCATGTTCTCCGGGGCATGGGCCTTATTGTTCTGCACTCGGGGCACATGTCAAAGCCCTTCCTGCGCCTGCTGGGTACCAGCGGCACCCTGTCCTGGCGCGACGGCGATCGCGAGCGCGTCTGGACCATCCTCCCCTCCCACCCGATCGCCCAGGGTCTGCCGCCCTGTTTCGAGCTTGACATCGAGGAGATGTACGGTGAGCCCTTTGACGTCCCGCAGCCCGACGAACTCGTCTTCATCAGCTGGTTCTCGGGCGGCGAGGTCTTCCGCTCCGGCTGCTGCTGGCAGCGCGGCTATGGGCGCATCTTCTATTTCGCACCCGGGCACGAGGCGTTCCCCACCTACTACAACGAGAACGTCCAGACTGTCATCAAAAACGCCGTCCGCTGGGCACAGCCTGTTGTGCGCCGGGCGGACTTTGCCTGCCCGAACATGACCGAATCACCCGAGGCCAGACGCGCCTGGCGGGGCTTTCCCAGCTACTAACCATTAACGGCCGAGCCGCCTGATGCCAGTGCGTCCCGGCCGTTCTCTTCGTGGTGTGTGACGGTGCGGGAGCAGGGGCTCTGGTTTTCGACAGCTCTTCGGAACCCGGCCGGACCAGAAAAACTGTTTTCTTCGGTCTGGGTAGAGTATGCAATGAGCAAAAATTCCATTTATGCGCGTTGACGGCGTGCACAGATCGAAATATTGCTCAAAATCAGGTGCGAGTGGTGGTTTTCAGCTCAAGAATTCAGCTTAGACACGAGCTTCCGTGCACAGGTTGAAATATTGCTCACAAGCCTTCTATGCATCAATCTACACACTCAGCCGGAAAGGCCTTTACAAAGCGCACGCCTTCCATGTGCCCGCCTTTTCCGACCTTTTCTCCCGTGGCCAGCAGAAGCGGTACGCTCCCGGCAACGGTTCAGCCGGAGCGTCGCGCTAAAGCGGTTCAGGGTCCCAGGGCGGGCGCGCCATCCACGCCCCGCGCGTGTAGTCCGGCATCGCCTGCGGCGCCCCGCCGGCCGCGATGGAGCGCTCCGAGAGCACCGTCACCGCCCGCCAGGTCGCCATGTCCCGGACATCGATGTCCGGCTCCAGCCCGGCGGCCACCAGGCGCAGCACCCGGTCGAAGAGCATCCCGTCAATCGGCCTGAAGTCCCCCGCCCGCCGCTCCCGATCACGCCAGAGCGCGTGCTCGCGCGCCGCACGCCAGGCGGGCTCGTCGACCGCCATCGAGCGCCCCTCCCGCGCGTCGTAGAACAGTCTGCTCCTGAGATCCACCGCACCCAGACTGCCGCGCAGCCCGAGCCTGCACTCATAGTCGCCGGGCAGGGTCATGCTCGACTGCAGCAGGACGGTCTCGCCGCCAGACAGCTGCAGCACGGTGCTCACGTGGTCGCCGAGCTGCACACCGCCGTCGTAGCTCCCGCTGTCCGGGATCCCCCGATCCGCGAGGTACCGGTCGAGGCCGCGCGACTTCGATGCAAAGGACGACACCGTCAGGATGCGGTTGCCGCGGTTGACACCGAGAATCATGGCGAGGGGCCCGAGCACATGGGTCGGATAGAGGTCGGCGTTGCGCCGGCGGAAGGCACGGTTGCCGCCCATCGCACTGACCTCGCCGGCATAGAGCCTGCGTCCGTCATTGATATAGAGGCCCTCGGCATGGACGACGCTGCCCAGCACCCCCTCCCGCACGAGCCGCAGCAGCAGGAGTGCATCGCTGCCGTAGCAGCAGTTCTCGAGATAGTGGAGCGGCACCCCCGTCTCACGCTGGACGCGCACGAGCTCGTCGAGTTCCTCGAGGCTGTGGGCGGCCCCGACCTCGCAGGCGACCGGGATGCCGCGGCGCATGCTCCGGAGGCACAGATCGATATGGCTGTCCCACATCGTGAACACCAGCAGCAGGTCGATGCCCGTGTCCAGCAGCTCGTTGACCGTCGCACAGCCGAGCGGCCGCCGCTCCACGGGGAAGCCTCCGCGGACAGCCGCCAGCCTCTCCGGATCGCGGTCGCAGAGGGCGTGGACTGCCGCCAGAGGATGGTGCAGCAGCTGCTCGCCCAGCACCTGCCGGGCACGCTGGCCGAGTCCGATGAGGCCGAGTTTCAGCGCTTTCGTTGCCATGTTTCTCACCTTTCGTCCAGGACCGTCGAAAGGCCCAGATCCTCATGGAGACGGAAAATCGTATAGCGGGAGCGCAGATCGCGCGCCCAGATAAGGCCGTCACGCTCACGCTCCGGGCTGACCTCGATATCGGATGCCGCGAGCGGCAGACCGATATCGCGATACGCCGCCTCGAGTTCCGCCCGCTGCGGCAGCAGATCACGCAGGGCGTAGATCCGGGACCAGTTGGCCCGGATGGCCGCGAGCCGTTCGCGCCGCAGCCCGGGGTCGTGTAGGGACTCCGCCTCCGCGAGCGCCAGCACGGGCGGGGCAGCGGGGCCATAGATGCGCCGGATGCCCCGCTCCCAGGCCTCCCTGTCTCCCGCATGGGTCAGAGCCCCTTCCGTAACGGGGCATGTGGCGGGCAAAGCCTGCCACAGCCCGGCCGTCAGCAGGGCGCCATAGGCCACCTGGATCCCGTGCGGCGGGGCATGGCGGCCGGCGAGCAGCTGCTGCATCTCCCAGAAGTGAGACAGATGGTGCTCCGCCCCCGAGGCCGGACGCGAATTGCCCTGGTAGTCCATCCCGATGCCAACTTCAATCAGAGCGTTGAAGAGCTCCGTCACCGCCGCCACCTCGCGCCGCCTGATCGCCCGCCTGGCGGCCAGCACGGCATCGCGGCTGCGGGCCACGCGGGCCACGATGAAGGGGCAGTAGATCTCCCCCGTCACGATGTGGCCGAGCTCCCAGTCGGCCAGGGCCGAGTACTTCCCGAGCACGTCGCCGACCCCCGCCGCCAGCAGGCGCTCCGGCGCCGCCGCCAGCACGTTCGGATCCGCGAGGATCGCGAGCGGTGACTGGGCGTTTAAGGTCTGCTTCATGCGGTCAATGATCAGGGGCGAGACACCGGAGGCATAGCCGTCCATCGACGGCGCCGTCGCCACCACCAGATAGGGCTGGCCGCGACGCCAGGCGACATAGCGGACGAGGTCGTTGAGCGTCCCGGAGCCAACCGCGATCCAGAGATCCACCCCGTCCGCTGCGGTAGCCGCAGCGGCCTCGAGCCGCTCGAGCGCCGACTCGTCGGGCACGAGCTCGGCATCCGGGAAGACAAAGCCCGGCGCAGCGAAACCCGCCGCCGCGAGAGCCCTGCGCACGGCCGCGCCCTGGACACGCTCGGTGTTTGCATCCATCACCAGAAACGGCTTCCGATAGCCCCACTCACGCACGAGCTCCGGCACCCGCCGCTCCACTTCCGCCTCAACCGCGAAGGCCCTGAGCCGGGTCCGATGCGTGCGCCCGCAGCTGCAGGGCAGCCCGCGCCCCAGTGCCGCGGCGACGCTGAAGTCCGCCGCCACCGCCGCATCCAGCGGCAGCCTGAGACTCATGCCCGCACCGCCTTTCGTGCGGGCTGCAGGCCAAAGGAGCGCAGCTCCATATCCGCCGTCGCCACCGCATGTTCCAGCAGCACCCGGAACAGGCCGCCGTGGGCCCGGCGCATCCCGGCGTAGTCCAGCTGCAGGGTGTCGATGACGGCGAGGCCCTGATTGCATTCGTAGACCAGGACCACGGCACCACAGTAATGATGCAGGGCACTCATCAGATTGAAGCTGTCGAGCTCGCCCGGCTGTACGGCGCCGTCAGCCGGCATGTCCGCGAAGCTGTCGATCAGGGGCAGCCCCGCCCCGCGGCTCCATTCCGCCAGGCGCCGGCTGACCGCCGCATTGTGGCGCATAACATAGGGCGGCACGAAGGCCGGCGGCACCAGATGGTTGGTCACGTTCGTCCCGCCGTGCAGACTCAGAATGAAGTCCGGCCGCTCGGCATCCACCAGCTTGAAAAGCGCCTGATTCTCCGGACTCAGCAGCACGGGGAAACTGTCATGCATCGGGTTGATGCCGCCGTCGTTGAAGTAGGCGCCGAGATGCTTGACCCGGGCCGGCGCCACAGGATGGACGGCCTTCACCTCCGGCCAGCCGGCGATGCTGCCGTCGGCCCAGGCTCCCTGCATGCGATAGCGCGCCTTTTCGAGGTCGAAGCCGAGCAGCGCATCGATTTCCACATGGCGCATCCTGCCGTCGGGATTCGCGATCGGAATCAGGGTCATGCTCACGTCCGAAGCGAGCCCGGCGATCGCCTCAGCGTCCGCGGGGTCGAAACCCTGCACCTCCCCCGTCTCCAGCAGGCGGATGAGGTCCATCACGGCTGCGGTGCCTTCGAGCTCGAGGCCATGGATCGCCGCAAAGATCAGCACATGCGGCCGCTTCCCCGCGCGGCGGTAATAGTTGCCGGGATCTCCGCTCGCCACCGCCGAGTTGTAGGTGGCCCGGTGCGTCGGCAGCCGCCGTTCGCCATAGTGGATGCACCAGAGGGGATGCCCGCCCGCGCTGCGCCCGCAGCAGCCGGCCCTGCCGCGCCGGGCGGCGGCGAAGACGGCAGCGATGTCGGACAGCTGCGTCACCCAGTCTGCCGGTGGCCTGCGATTCATCATGACGTTACTCCCAGCAGCGGAATCAGGTCCGCCAGCGAGCGCACAACCGCATCCGGGGCGGCGTCCGTCGTCAGGCAGTCAGCCACCGTGGCCTCGCCCGACAGCACCAGAATGGAGCGCGCTTCTGCATCCCGGGCGATGGCGATGTCGGTGTAGAGGCGATCCCCGACAAAGGTCAGCCCGCTCTCCCGGCAGCCCGTCCGCCTCAGAATAAAGTCGAGGCAGGTCCGGGTCGGCTTCCCGAACGAGGGCCCCGTCACGCCCGTCGAACGCTCAAGGAGGGCCGCCAGCGAGCCGGCATCCGGTATGAAACCGCCCTCCACCGGACAGTTGTAGTCCATGTTGACGAGGTAGAGCGGCCGCCCCGCCCGCAGCAGGTCGCAGGCGGTCACGAGCTTGGCGTAGGTCAGCGTCGTGTCAAAGCCGAGCACGACATAGTCCGCCTCAGGGTCGTCCGGGACGATGCCGGCAGCGGCAAACGCCTCCCGCAGCGACGGCGTTCCGACGACATAGGCCGTCTCCCCCGCCCGCTCGCGCCCCAGCCAGTCCAGTGCGACATCCGTCGACATCAGGAATTCATCGCGGGAGGCGGGGATGCCAAAGCCCGCGAGGCGCTCGAGATACTCCTCCGGCGCCCGCGAGGAGTTGTTGGTAAACCAGAGCCAGCGCTTCCCCGCTGCCCGGACCGCCGTCAGGAAGTCCAGTGTAAAGGGAAAGAGCGTGGCGCCGAGATAGATCGTGCCATCCATGTCAAGGACGAAGCAGGCGGTACCGTCGAGGACTGTACGCACCTCGTCTACCGGCGTCAACACATTGGCCAGCTGCGGGTGGTTTTCATAGTCATGGATTTTCATGGCGGCCCTCACTTCAGACGCAGCAGCAGAACGCTGGCGGCAGGCAGACGCGTCGTGAGTCCGGCGCCCTGCAGGCGGACCGCGGCCGACCAGTCCGCGCTTTGCACGCGATTGGGCTCGGTGAAGGTGTTGTGGCGATCGAGTTCATCGCTTGAACCCTCGAGGATGGCGGCCTCGATGAGCTGTCCGGGCAGTTCGCCGCCCTCCAGCCCGATCTCAAGCGTCTGCCCGGAGTCGGCCGAGAGATTCGCTACCGTGATCGTGATGCTGCCGTCAGCTGCCCGCGAGACCGACTCGCTCAGCTCCGGCACGGGCCAGGCGGTGTCCGTTCCCGCCATACCGGCCTCGACGGTGCTCTCGAGGAGCGTCGCCCCCTGATGGTGGCGGTAGAGGCGGTAGACATGCCAGGTCGGCGTCCGGAGCATGCGCGGGCCGTCGGTCAGGATGACGGCCTGCAGGACGTTGACGAGCTGGGCCAGGTTGGCCATGACGATGCGGTCGGCGTGTTTGTTAAAGATGTTGAGGTTGACGGCGGCAACCAGGGCGTCGCGCTGCGTGTTCTGCTGGTAGAGGAAGCCGGGGTTCGTACCCTCCTCGACCTGATACCAGGTGCCCCACTCGTCGACGATGAGACCGACATGGTGTTCCGGATCGTAGCGGTCCATGACGGCGAGGTGGCTTCTGATATGCTCCTCCATCACCAGCGTGCGCGCGAGAACCTCGTACCAGTCTCTGCGGGTGAAGCCCGTCGCCGTGCCCTTGTTCTCCCCGGAGCGCGGCACCGTATAGTAGTGCATCGCGAGGCCGTGCATGTAGCGCCCGGCGATCTCCATCACCGTTTCGGTCCACTCCGTCCGGCCGTCGCTCGGCCCGCAGGCGATCTTGTACAGGCGGTTGTCGCCAAAGTTGCGGCAGTAGGTCTGGTAGCGGCGGTACTCGTCGGCATAGTAGGAGGCACGCATGCTGCCGCCGCAGCCCCAGTTCTCGTTGCCGATGCCGATGTATTTCAGCCGCCAGGGCTCCACGCGGCCGTTTGCGGCCCGCAGCCCCGCCAGCGGGCTTTCGCCGTCAAAGGTCAGATACTCGACCCACTCGGCCATCTCCTGCACCGTGCCGCTGCCGACATTCATGGTGATATAGGGCTCGCAGCCGATCTGGCGGCAGAGCTCCATGAATTCATGGGTGCCGAAGGAGTTGTCCTCCACCACCCCGCCCCAGTGGGTGTTGACCATGCGCCTGCGCTCCCCGCGCGGGCCGATGCCGTCACGCCAGTGATACTCGTCGGCGAAGCAGCCGCCCGGCCAGCGCAGCACCGGGACATGGATTTCGCGCAGCGCCTCGACAACATCGCGGCGCATGCCGTTGACATTCGGGATGGGGCTGTCCTCGCCAACAAAGAGGCCTTCGTAGATGCAGCGTCCGAGATGCTCGGAGAAATGACCGTAGATCTCGGGGGCTATGCGGGCAATGGGGCGGTCGGTTCGAACGGTGAGTCTGGCCATTCGGGTACCTCCTGTCGGCTTCAGCGTCACATTCGTAAACTCTCTTGATGATAGCAAAGGGACCGCCTCCATGTCCGGAAGCGGCCCCCTTTTCGTGGCGAAAATTCCGCGGCCGGCGGGTTCTAGTCGGCCGGACGCAGCGACGGATCCGCGTAGGCGAAGAAGGCCTGGCGGCTTTGCGTTCCATCGCCGTAGTCGCCGAAGGCAACGACAAAGGGAGAATCATCCGTCAGACGCCAGGCAAAGGTCAGCTCCGCCGTCTCATCCGGCCCGATCTCGCTGCCGTACGCGTTATAGTCGGCGAGATCGCCCGAGTAGTCGAGCTGGTGACTGATGCCGTTCTGATAAACCTGAATGTCGGCGGCGCGCCAGACGGAGAGGTCCTCATCCCCGCCGTTGGTCCAGGAGAAGTGCAGCAGCAGCACATCAAGCGGATCGCCCTTCTCCGACAGGGTCTGAACCAGCTCCAGATCCTGCCAGACAAAGCTGTGCGGCCCGATCTCGAATTCGTCGCCGACCGCGAAATTTGTCTCCGGCGCTTCCCACTCGTCCGGTGTCACACCGACCCAGTGGGTGGCATCCGTCGCCGGCGGCACCTTTGCAGGGTCGATCTCGTAGCTCTCCTCGAGCTCACTGTCATAATCCGTCATCTCGGTGATGCTGAATGTGATCGGCGCCTCGGGATCCTCGATTTCGTAGCAGATCTGGACACCGCGCAGCGTCGCGCCGGGCAGTACCTGCGTAAAGGTCGGTAGCGGGTCGGCAGCCTGGCACATGGCAAACGGGAGATCCTCATCATGCTGCTTCACCTGGATCCAGTACATGCCGAGAGGCTGGCGCGGCGTATCTGAGTAATTGGTCCAGTCAAAGGTGAGGCGCAGCGCCTCGCCGCCGTCCTCCAGCGGCACGCGGTGCACACCGCGGAAGAGCAGTTCCGACTGCGGGAAGGCCAGCGGCTCATAGAGCGGCAGCCCTCCCACATTGACGGGCTCGTAGTCGCCCATCACTTCGAGTCTGAGCGGCTCGAGGGGCAGGTACTCCGTCTGCCAGTCTGTATAGGTCTCCATCGTCAGCAGGACGGGGTAGTCGTCGCGCAGGACAAAGTCCAGATCGATGCCCGTAAGCGTCTCGCCGGGCTCGACCTGCTGACAGGCCAGCTGCTCCACATCGGAGATCAGCTCCTCGGGGATCAGCTCCATGAAGTTTGCCGTTCCAAGCCCATTCTGCAGCGCCTGGATATAGAAGACGTCATTCAGGCTCGCCGCCTCGCTGCCGCTGTTGGTCCAGCTGAAGGTTGCGACCAGCAGGACCTTGCCCACCACTTCATAGTCTTCCGGCGGCAGATACATGAGTCTGGCCTTTTCGATCAGGAGGGTGTGACCGGCGACATCGAACGCCTCGCCGATCTTCACGCTCTCCTGATCCGCGAAGTAGTCTTCGTCGATTTCAACGTGGAAGGAATCCGTCTCGGAACGCTCGGGCGCCTCGCCCGGCAGCAGCGTCGCCGTGAACGCCTCCGGATCACCAGCTGTGCCCAGCGTGAACTCGACCGGCGCCTCTTCGTCCTCCAGAACGAAGGCATACTGCAGACCAATGAGCGTCGATCCCGGCATCACGGCACGGATCGAGGGCTCATGGGTGATGTAGTCGCTCCACGGAACGTCGTCGAGTTCCGTGCCATCCTGTGTCGCACTGACAAAGAAGGTATCATCCGCCGAGCGGATGTCGCGGTTGTTGGAATGCCAGTTCATCACCAGCTTCAGTGCCGTCTCGCCGTCATAGGTCAGCACCCGGCTGACCGAGCGGAAGGTAACGAGCTGTCCATCGATATCGAGTTCTTCGTCAAGCGGAAGCCTCTCGATCGCATCGTCCCCGTCATCCGTCGGCTCTGTCGTTTCCTCGGGCTCCGTCGTCTCTTCGGGCTCCGTCGTCTCTTCGGGTTCCGTCGTCTCCTCGGGCTCTTCCGGGTCCTCCGGATCCCCGTCGCCCGGCTCCAGTACGATGTCCTCGAGCTCATCCAGCGGCAGCTCGAGGCAGCGCAGGAATTCCGGTGTGCGATACGCCAGCAGCAGGACCGGCGCACTCTCTGTCCGCAGCTCCCAGCCCAGCTGAATGTCCTCGGCCTTTTCTCCGGGCGCGATGGTCTGCATCAGCGCCTCCAGGTCCGTGACTCCGGGATCTTCCAGCAGTGACAGGGCAGAGCCGTCCTGGGCGGGCAGGATATCGAAGGAACCCCAGAGCGAGCTGTTCTCGTCCGAGGTATTCTCGACATCTATGTTGAACACCAGCAGCTTCTTCGTGACCGGCTCCTCGTCGGTCTCCGCCTCGTAGGACAGCAGACCGACCTCGTTCAGTACATAACTCCGCCCCGGCAGCTCGACCGTCTCGCCGACGGCAAAGGGTTCATAGGCAAGATGGAAGGGCAGGCTCTGCTCCGGAACCCAGTCCAGCGGCTCATCCGTCTCCTCGGCCTCCGCCGGCTGCAGCGTCAGCTTCACAGTCTGGCTGTCATCGCCGTCCACGAGCCCGAATGAGAACTCGACCGGGCTCTCGTCGTCCTCGAGAGTGAAGCCGTACTGCAGGCCCTCGACCCACGAACCCGGCAGCAGCGGCGTGACGGTCGAATAGAAGTCAACCGTGTCCACCCCGAATACCTTGCCCAGCAGACTGCCATTCTGGGCGGCTGTCACGAGGAAGGCTTCAGAGGCTGTCACCACCTGGTCCTCGGTCATGTTCATCCAGTTCATGCCGATGCGCAGGGCCGGCTCGCCGCTGAAATCCTCAACGCGGTGGATGCTGGTGAACATCAGCACATGATCGCCCAGGAAAATGGGCTCCTGCAGCGGCAGGCCGGCGACCGTGGTCCCCTCGGGCAGGTCGTCGTCGGAGGTCTCCCCGGAATCCGTCTCCTCCGGGTCCGTCTCATCAGGTTCGGTCACCTCACCGGTCCCGGTCGTCTCATCGCCCTCGTCAGGCTCGTCGGTCTCATCCGGCTCGGTCTCCGCTGTTTCGCTCGCCTCGGACGTGTCGGTCGGATACGTCGGGAAGGGCGGTGCATCGGGATCGATCGGCGCAAAGTCCTCGGGCAGGCCCTCCGCATCGCCGAGCGGCACGACCGCGAAGTGCGCCTCGTCGCCCATCCAGGGCGTCAGCATAATCAGCAGATCGCTGCGGTCGCGCGGCTTGACAGCCTCCTGCACACCCTCGAGCAGCTCGCCCGGGCTGACTTCTTCATTGCTCCTGTCATGATCAATCAGATCGGTGAAATAGTCATAATCGAGCTCAAGACCCTGCTGGAAAACGCGCAGGGTAAACTCCGACCACCAGGCACAGGCTTCGTCGCTGCCGTTCTGCCAGTCAAAGGTCAGCGCGATCCGCGGCTCACCATACGCTTCGAGGATCTCGATGTCACGCCAGATGGCGGTGTTGCTGCCGTCGACCGTCAGAGGTCTGTCCATGACCAGGTCGCGCGGCTTCGGGTCATAGGGCTGATCCAGCCGCGTGGTGAATTCGCCCGCTGTCGTACTTAACTCCATCTCGGACGGCTGCAGCTCGAAGGTCTGCCTGGCGTCCTGGTCGAAGCGCAGGCCGAATACCAGCTCGACAGGCGCGCTCTCGTCCTCCAGCCCGATGGCATACTCCATGCCGAGCAGCGTGTAGCCCGGCAGCATCGCGGACATGTAGGCCGACGGCTGCACGGCATCGGAAATCAGGAGAGACGAGAGAGATTTGCCATTCTGACTGGCTTCGAAGCTGAACTCCGTATTGAAGGTCCTGATCTCGTCTCCACCGAGTGACCAGTCGAGGACAATCTTCATGGCCTTGTCACCGGTCCAGGTCTCGACGAGCTTCACGTCGCGGAAGACAACCGTCTGATCCTCGAAGACAAACTTTTCATGCAAAGGCAGCCCCGCGAGCGTCTGCGGCTCCGGTTCCTCAGTTCCGGTTTCAACGCCTGCGGTCGTTTCGGACTCGACCGGCTCCGTCTCCGTTTCCGTCGGCTCCGGTTCTGTCGGTTCCACCGTGGTCTCCTGAGCTTCCGTCGTCTCCGGCGCCTCCGTGGTCTCCTGAGCCTCCGTCGTTGTGGGCGCGGGCTTCAGCGTTGTCGTCTTCTGTGGTCCGGGTGCGGCGGTCGTGGCAGGCTCGCTGCCCGCGGACTGACACGAGGTCAGCCAGCCGCCCAGCAGGGCCAGGCCCAGCAGCAGAGCAACCCATTTCTGTCTCCTCATCTCGGCATTCTCCTCTTTCCGATGCCCGGAAGTCCGACCCAACACCCGGGAAACTGCAGGCACGGCGACTGGATCTGCCGCGACAGGACAGGGCCCGGAGCCGCCAGGCAGCGCCTCCGGACAGGTGGATGACGGTTAAGTTTCAACACAAAGCGACACCGGGTCGGCTGTCGTTTCGCCCAGTTTATCAGAAGCGCCTCATTCTCCGCGATCCTGACCACGCGTTCCCCCTCGCTCCCCGCATGCACCCTGTCTGTTCCGGTCAGATCACGTCTCACGTCTGCCGGGAAGATCACATCTATGGGGTGGCGCAAAGCGTTATGATGAACGCAGCAAAAGCCCCGGAGGTAGCCCCATGACAACCAGTCCAACATCGATGCCTGCCGTCTCCCGCCCGCGCATTCTGGTCGCGGCGCCGGATAACGACCTGTGGAATTCTTTTTTGCTGCCCCAGCACAAGGAACGCCTCGCCGCCATCGGCGAGGTCAGCTGGAATCCTCTCGACCGGGAGTGGACACGTGAGGAACTGGCCGCCCGCCTGCCCGGCCACGAAGTAGTCATGACCACCTGGTCGGCACAGCGCCTGGATGCCGGGCTGCTCGCCTCCGCCGGCGAACTCAGGCTCGTCGCCCACCTCGGCGGCTCGGTTGCCGATGTCACCTCGCCGGAGCTCTATGCCCGCGGCATCCGCGTCATCACGGCCAACCGCGCCTACGCTCAGTCGGTGGCGGACGGCGTCATCGCCTATATCGGGGCGGCGGCCAGACAGATCCCGCAGTATCACAGCCGCGTGCTGTCCGACGGCTGGCGCACCGAAACGTATCGCAACTCCGGTCTGCTTGACAAGCGGGTGGGCCTCGTTGGCTTCGGAGCCATCCCCCGGGAACTGGTCCCGCTCCTGAAGCCCTTCAATACGACGATCCTGGCCTTCGACCGCTATGTTACTGCGAAAGAGATGGCATCATACGGGGTACAGGCGGCGGAGCTGGAGGAGATCTTTGCAGGCTGCGATATCATCTCCCTGCATCTGCCACGGACTCCCGAGACCCACGGGCTCATCGGACAGGAACTCCTCGATCTGATGTCCGACGATGCGATCTTCATCAACACCGCCCGGGCGGACGTGGTCGATGAGGCGGCGCTCTGCCGCACACTGACGAGACGGCCGATCCGTGCCCTGCTCGACGTGCACCACGAAGAGCCGCTGCGGGCGGATTCGCCGCTGCGGCAGGCCGAGAACGTGATCCTGATGCCGCACATGGCGGGGCCGACCATCGATCGCCGCCCTGTCTGCGCCGAAATCGTGCTCGCCGATCTCGAGCGTTGGACGCGGGGCGAGCCGCTCATCGAGGAGATCGGTCCCGTAACCGCGTCGCGGATGACTCAGGAGGGCTTCTACTGGCAGACGCCGCTGGAAAGCTGGCCGGACATTCCGGGCGGGAACTGAGGAGACGGCCGAAACGCCGGAGAGACGTGCATTTCGGGCGTTTTCACAGGCCGCCGGGACCTCGCCGGGGCTGGTGAAGCGGTGTTTTGCGGCCTGGGTACATTATGCAATGCTCAAAAATTCAAGTTGTGAGCGTTTTCGGTGCGCACAACCTGAAATAATGAACAAAATCCGGCCCGAGTGGTGGTTTTTCGCTCAAATATTCAATTTGTACGTAAGCGCTCAAAAAACGGCATCTCGAAATAGGTTTCCGGTAACCGTAGTCTGACGCAAACAGCGTCAGGAGGTTACCCATGAAACAAGAACGCACGCGCGCCGAGTGGCGCGAGCTCATCACGC
>JASGUU010000053.1 GCA_030057555.1 Bacillota bacterium
TGCTGATCCCGCCACCGCAAGGAATATCAAGGCGCGAGCGAGACAATTGCGAGTAATGGTGGCTTCAATTGTTTTTACTCACAAAATTACAAAATTCAAAACTGTCCTTGACTTGGGGTACAGACCAACATGCCCGTGCAGCTGGGCAAATTTTTCGTTCCTGCCCCGGAACACGGGCACCAGCGGCTTTTTTGTCCACGCCTGGACAATTTTTCCACTCCTGCCCCGGAAAGCGGGCACCAGCGGCTTTTTTGTCCACGCCTGGACAATTTTTCCGCTCCTGCCCCGGAAAGTGGGCACCAGCGACTCTTTTGTCCATGCCTGGGCAAATTTTTCGTTCCTGCCCCGGAAAGCGGGCACCAGCGGCTTTTTTGTCCACGCCTGGACGATTTTTCCGCTCCTGCCCCGGAAAGCGGGCACCAGCGGCTTTTTTGTCCACGCCTGGATGTTTATCGGAGTTATACCCCGATTCACAGGCCACAACTCGAGTTTGAGCACGGGTGGGTGGGTTTGCCTGCATATTGCAGTCGGCCGGCAATACATGGCCCTGGCGAGCCTTTCCACAGGTCCTCTGAGCCACATGGACAGGACAGACTCGCGCAGCGTTTTGCGTCGGCTCAATCGCCCCCGGCGCTTTCCGAATCATTATTCTCACGGGCGGCGGCGATGATGGCCTCAAGACGCCTGAGACGATGGTTGATGCCGGATTTACCGAGCGGCGGACTGGCCATCTCGCCCAGTTCGCGCAGCGAGGCCGCGGGCGCGGCGAGGCGCAGGCAGGCCACTTCGAGCAGCTCCGCGGGCAGCTCAGCCCAGCCCGGCTGATCCTGAAACCAGGTCAGCGCCTCCAGCTGGCGCGCGGCCGAGTCGGCGATACGCCGGGCGTTGGCGCTGTCACAGTTCACCGCCCGATTGACGATATTGCGCATTTCCTTTTCAACACGCAGCGCCTCGAACTGCAGCATCGCCCTGTGTGCCCCGATCAGGGCCAGCAGATCCGCCAGCCCCTGCCCCTCCTTCAGATAAAGCAGAACGAGGCCGAGGCGGCTGTGCGTCTGAACCTCGAGGCCTTCGGCAGCCAGCCACTGCCGTATCAGAGCGGCCACCCGGCGGCGCCGCAGTGCGAACTCGATGTGATAGGCACGCTCGGGAGCGGCGATGGATCCGGAGGCGAGAAAGGCAACGGCCAGGAGGTGCCGGCGCAGGTCCGGGTTTTCACCGGCGTGCATGAGCGGCAGCGCGGCATCCCCACCGCCGTCGCGGTCCGCGATGACATCTGCGCCCGCCATCCGCTCGAGCAGCGCGCACACGGCGTCGAGAGCCGGCTGGGCTCCGATACGCAGCGTGACGATCTCCCGGCCGCTGCCGAGATCTGCCGGCTGGCCGGCCAGCGCCGTCAGCAGCTCCTGGAGGCGGCGGGCATAGCGTTCGCGGGCCGTGGTCAGCTGAATGTCGATGGCGTCGATATGGGCGACGGCCAGCAGGGACAGACTGAGCTCCAGCTCCTGCAGGGAACGGGGCATCGCGGCAACCGCGGGCAGGCGGTCCAGCAGCTCCTCCTTCACACCGGCGGAGAACGACAGCTTCTCCGCAGCTGTTTCGCCGCTGTCCGTCACCCCTCGAGCCCCCGGTAAATACGTGTCGAAGCGGCCGCGACCTGGCGCTCGATGCTTTCGACGGCGAGTTTCATCAGCTCGCGTGCGAGCCGGGCGGCGTCATGGCGGACGAGGCCGTCGCTGAGCACGGCCAGCGGGGCGACGATAGCTTTCGCCCCGAGCGCCTCCACCGCCTCCCTGTCGGCAGCCACGATTTCAGCCCCGCTGGCACGGTAGCGCGCCCGGATGTCGTCGGCAATCCCGGCCTCGTTCATGATGCAGTAGTCGATGAGTCCCCCGGCATGCTCACGCCCGCAGGTCTGCAGCAGGGCCCGGAGATGGTCTGAAGCCGTATAGCCGCGCGTCTCCTCCGGCTGCTGCATGACATTGGCGACATAGACGCGCAGGGCGACAGCAGCGGCGAGAGCAGACACGAGCTCAGGGAAAAGCAGGTTCGGAATGACACTGGTATAGAGCGAGCCCGGTCCCAGGACAATGAGGTCGGCCGCGGCTATTGCCTCGAGCGCCTCGGGCAGAGGGCGCGCGGCCGCGGGGGTCATCGTGACGCGCTCGATGCGGACCCCGTCGGGCAGAGGGCGCTCGCCGATATGCGACTCGCCACGTATGACACGTCCGTCCGAGAGCCGGGCGGAGATTTCAATATCGCAAAGCGATACCGGCAGCACGGTCCCGGTGACCGCGAGGACGCGGCTCATGTTGCGCACGGCCTCGCTGGTGTTGCCGCCGCAGACCTCGATCATGGCGGCGATGAAGAGGTTGCCGAAGCTCTGGTTGGCGAGGCTGCCCTCCTGAAAGCGATGGTTCAGAAGGCTCTCCATCACCGGCTCGACATCGGCCAGCGCCATGATGCAGTTGCGGATGTCGCCCGGAGGCAGAATGCCGAGGTCGCGCCGCAAAATGCCGGACGAGCCGCCGTCGTCGGCGACGGTGACGATGGCGGTCAGGTTTTGCGTATAAAGCTTCAGGCCACGCAGCATGGTGGACAGACCTGTCCCACCGCCGATGACGACGACACGCGGACCCTCCTCGGGACTGCGCAGGAATCTAGCGAGCGCCCGGTATGCCACCGTTCTCCTCCGCCCAGCCGAGAAAGCGGACCTCCGGCGTCAGCCAGACCCCGAAAAGCCGGTCCACGGTTTGCTGGATCTGCATCACCAGGGCACGCACATCCTCGGCCGACGCCCGGCCTCGGTTGACGATAAAGCCGGCATGCTTGGTCGAGACCTCGGCATCGCCCACACGCGTTCCCTGCAGACCGGCTTCGGCGATGAGCTTCCCGGCATAATGGCCCGTCGGACGTTTGAACACCGATCCCGCACTCGGCAGGTCGAGCGGCTGGCTTGCGCGTCGACGCTCGTTGAAATCGCGCATGCGCATGAGAATCTCATCCTGCGCTCCGCTCGACAGACAGATCAGGACATCGAGGATGATGTCGCCCGAATCCGCGTAGCAGCTGCGACGATAATCGAAGCCATGCTCAGCGCCAAAGCGCGCGCGCACTTCGCCCGTCGCCATCTCCAGCGCACGGCTCATTACGACTACATCCGCCATCTGGAAGCCGTAGGCGCCGGCGTTCATGTAGACGGCGCCGCCGACCGAACCCGGGATGCCGTGGGCGGCTTCGAGACCCGTGAGGGAGCGGCGCTGGGCAAAGTGCGCCAGCTGCCCGAGCGCCGTGCCGCTGCTGGCCAGCAGCCAGGCAGCTCCGGGGGCTGCAGCTGCATGGCCCCCCCGTCCGCGTTCACGCAGCAGGGCGAGCAGAGGGTCGTCGGGTGCGAGCAGACGAATGTCAGCTGAGTTGCGGTCGATCTGGAGAACGACGCCGCGCAGGCCGCTGTCGGCGATGACGAGGTTGGTGCCGTAGCCGAATACCGTCAGCGGCAGGCCGAGGTCGCGGCAGACGGCCGGCAGGGCATGTATGGTGGCAGCGTCCTGTGGGGCGATATAATAGTCGGCCGGTCCGCCGACTCCGATGCTGGTATGCGGGGCGAGAGGCTCATCGCGGCGGATGGACTGCTGCGGGATCCTCAGGCGCCTGGCCAGCTCCTGTCTCAGATCCACAGTCATCTCAGGTCTCCGACAGCGGTGTCTCGCGCTTGCCGAAGAGACGGTCAGTCAGCGCCTTCGCGGCGTTGTAGCCCATCTGCTTCTGGCGGAAGTTGATGGCCGCCACCTCCGCGATGATGGCGAGGTTGCGCCCGGGACGGATCGGGATGGTCGTCGAGGGGACCTTGATTCCCAGAATCTCCGTGAACTCCTGATTGATGCCGAGACGCTCGTAGATTTTTTTCTCATCCCAGATCTCGAGATTGATGACAAAGTTGATGTTCTCCTGCATTTTGACCGAGGAGACGCCGTAAAGCTCCTTCACATCCATGATGCCAAGGCCGCGGATTTCGATCAGATGGCGGATGATCTCGGGTGCCTGGCCCAGCAGGGTCGAGTCGGAGACGCGCCGCACCTCGACGAGGTCGTCGGCGATCAGGCGATGGCCGCGCTTGACAATTTCCATCGCCGTCTCGGATTTTCCCACACCGCTCTCCCCCAGCATCAGGATACCCTCGCCGTAGATTTCCACGAGAACACCGTGCAGGGTCGTCTTCGGAGCCAGCTCAACATTCAGGTACTTGATCAGGCTCGATATGATCGACGAGGTGACCTCGTCGGTGCGCAGCAGCGGCACCGAGTAGCGGTTCGAGCACTCCAGCAGTTCGGGCGTAACCTGATGGTGGCGCGAGAGAATCACGCAGGGAATACCGCGGCTGAAGAGCATGTCGAGGGCGTGAAAGCGCCCCTCCGGCCCCAGCTTCTCGAGGAAGGCCATCTCCATGTTCCCGATCAGCTGGATGCGGTCGGGGCCAAAATGCTCATAATGCCCAGCGAGCTGCAGTCCTGGACGGGTGACATCCGCCACAGTGATCAAAATATCCTCGGTGTTGCCAAACTGGGTTATTTCTTCGAGGCTGAAGGCATCGATGATCGTTCGCAGCGTCACGGCGGCCATAGGCTTATGTCTCCTCAGGAAATCGGCGATGGTGGCGACATGATATGCGTCGTGCGCTGCCGGCAAAGGCAGGCAACGTCGACAGGCGTCAGTTTATCACAGCCACTCTACGAAACGGCAGCACTGGTCTGGGGGCCGGGCTGCCGCTGTGCGGCAGAAAAACAGAAGGAGCATCCGGCCGGACCGGCGCTCCCCCTGTGTATGGACGTTGGAGCGGAATACGAGATTCGAACTCGCGACTTTCACCTTGGCAAGGTGACACTCTACCACTGAGTTAATTCCGCATCGCGTACGTGCCGACGAGTTTAGCATCCGTCGTCCCGCGGCGTCAAGTAGGCTGCGGGCGAAAACGCATGAGGTCCGTGGTCTCACCGCCGAGCCGGCGGATCGACGACAGAAGCTCATAGAACAGCTGGTTGTCGAGCTGGCTGTGATGGCGCTCCAGCCAGCCGCGCAGCAGAGGAACGCCGCGGCCGTCGCCGAGGTCGCCGATGCAGATGGTGGGAATGACCCGCTGCGGCATCTGGCGGAAGGCTGCCCGCATCTGGCGGAAACTGCGGTCGCGGATCGCCTCGTCGATCTCGGTCAGGGTGGCGATGGTCAGGAAGACCAGTATGTAATCAAGCGAGGCGCTGTAACGGTTGGCCTCGAGCAGGCTGGCGCTGCGCTCGAGGAGTTCGGGCACGACGCTGTGGCCAAGGCGCTCGGCGAGGTGGCGGCCGCTGTCGGCGATGAGCTCGTTGACGCGGTCGGTGGCGGCAATTTTGCGAAAGAAATGCCGGGCGAAGTCGAGATCCTGCCAGTCTCCGAGCAGGCGGGCAAGCTGGGCCGGGACTATGAGCTCGTCATCAATCTCGTCGTGGCCGCGGGCCTCGTAGTCGGCGGCCAGGGCGCGCTCGCGCAGGACCGGGCGCATGACATGCTCCTCGCGGGCGAGGCGCATGACCAGCAGGTCAGGCAGGATGTCGTCACAGCGCTCGGCGGCATCCTCGGTGAAGGCGAGGAGCTCATCCGGGCCTTCGAGCGCCTCAATCAGCTGGTCGGGCGTCTGGCCGTCGAGTTCGGGCAGCGGACGATCGTACCAGCTCTGCAGGCTGTTGAAGCTCGCCTGCTGAATCGCTGCCTGAACGGCAGGATCGGCGAGCTGCTGCTCGTCAATGTCCGCCGTCTCCCGCTCAAAACTCTCGGCGAGAGCGCGGTTGTAGGAGGCATAAAAGTGATCTGACCAGTCTTTGCGATACATGGCTCTATCCTATCATGCCGGCGACGGTCCGGCTCACCGCTCAGGAACTGGAATTCGCCTCGTCGAGAAGGCGGTCAACCGCGATGACCACGGCAACAAAGACAAGTTCATAGGCTTCATCCTGTATCACGAGTTCATATTGATCGCTGAGGGTGAGCCAGGCCTTGTGAATGCTGCCGACCAGGCGCCCGTTCTGATGGAGCGTAAAATTCATGTTGAAGAGATCCCCCTGCAGTTCAAGTCCCAGCGACTCGGGTCCGATGTCGATGCGCCTGCGGATGAACGTGAAACGGCTGCGCAGGTTGAGGGAGCGGCCATCTGCGAAGGTGACGACAAAGCGCGGCAGGAGCGTGAAGATCTCGCGGTTGATGGTAAACAGTGGCTCACCGGCAGGGCCTGTAACGTGAACCGTATGGCCGAAGAAGCGAAACTCCTGATCCACCTGATAGACAGGCACGCCGGCAGCGTCCGTCACCGCGTAGTGGTCAAGGATCTTGAAGACCTTCTGGCGAATATAAAGCTGGCGCATGACCGGCCCTCCTGATTTCGCATCCCGTCGTTACCTGCACTGGCAGATGTCGCCTGCACACCTGCATAATAGCGTTAGGGAAGCCCGTCTGTCCCGCGCTTCGCTGGAACAGCCGGGTATGGATGTGCGCCGGAAACGAGACAGTCCTGGAAGCGTGACCGAAGCGCGCGGGGATGCCCTTTCCGCCTTGTCGCGGCCTTCAGGGGACCGGTTTCTTGGCGCTGGCCCACCCATCGTGTACATTGACAGGGAAGTAATCAGCCCGGGGCGCTGCAGCAGTGAACATGAGCCTGCACAGGCGTGGCAGGCGGACAACGAATGGATCACAAGGCACCGGGTACCAGGGCGGAAGAGTTCACCCGGGATAACGGAGGCGTCCGCCCCCGCAGGCCGGAGTAACAGCAGCTGAAATCAGCCGGAAAGCACGGAGTCTACGAGCATGTCCAGAAACAAAGGTCTTTTTGCCGTCTATGTCGCGATGTATTTCGTGGTTACCATGCAGGGTTTTGTCTTTACGGGGATCATCGACCAGGTGGCCATTGAGCTCGAACTCAGCGAGGCCGCGGTTGGCATGTTCAGCTCGTTCTATGCCTGCGGCGCCGCCGTCGGTGTCCCGCTGGCCATGCTCGTCTTCAACCGTTTTGAGCGCAGCAGAACCATGAAATCCATGCTCCTGCTCTCTATCATAAGCACGGCCCTCTTTGCTCTGACCGGCAGCTATCCGCTGATGCTCGCTCTGCGTTTCCTGATCGGTCTGACAACAAATTCCTATAACGTACTCGCGACGGCCATGGCCGTGGCCCTTTATCCGCCGGAGCAGCAGGGCCGCGCCATGGCTTTCTACATCTCCGGCGCCTCCATGTCGCTCGTCGCAGGCACGCCCCTCGTGCGCCTCCTCCTCCCCCATGTTCACTGGCGTATGATCTTTTTCGCGCTGGCTGTCCTCATGCTGCTCGCGCTTCTTTACTTCCTGAAGGCCGTCGGGCCAGTCACACCGTCGGAAAAGGACAGAACCCGGAAGGCCTCCTCCCTCCACTACTTCAGAAGACCCGCAGTCCCTGTCACCCTCCTCTTCACGTTTCTCATGTTTGTTGGCTGTGGCAGCTTTCAGACCTATATCACACCCTACATGCTGCATCTCTTTCCTCAGCTTGAGCCGACCATGAGCCTCTTCCTCTTCGTCTGGGGCCTCGCGAGCTTTTTGGGGAATCTCAGCGGCGGCTGGGTCGCCGACCGGATTGGCTATGGACGTGCCATGCTCCTCGGTGCCCTGCTGCAGACAGCCAGTATCACCGGCGTGATTCTGAGTTCCCGGACTGCCTGGCTCTCGGCTCTTTCGGCCATCTTCTGGCTCTTCTGGATCTGGTTCACCGGGCTGCAGGTCAACACCGGTATCATGCAGGCGACCGGCAATTCCTCAGACCTTATTTTCAGCCTGAAAGGTTCCATGCTGCAGCTCGGCAGTGCAGTCGGTGCCACGATCGCCGCCTCCAGCATGACCCGCTCAGGTGTCCGGAGCATCACACGAATCACGCTCGTTACCAGCCTCGCGATCGTTCTCCTGCAGGCGCTGTATCTCTTCTTTTCCGGGCAATTGAAACCGGGTGCTACAGGCCGTTAACGGAGGGACAGACAGTGTTGTTCGACAGAAAAACAGGATGCCTGTGATCCCGGTGGACAGCCCAATCCCGGATGGAGCGGGGACAGCGCAGTTTTTGGGGCAGCTCCGGGTCTGTGATGGACTTCAGGTGCTGACGAGTATCGGCCCGGATGACAGGGACTGCAGGAAGCAGCAGTCAGCCCGTAACAAAAGCTTCTCACTCCCCCAATGCGCGTCGGATAGCATGGCGATGGATACGGTGTCTTCGAGATCGCTCACAGGCATCTTCTGCTGCGTGCCCCAGCGCGCAAATGTCGAGACCACACACCACAGGCAGACGAAACAGGTCTATCGTTGTCGACGGAGCTGGAACATGGGTGGTAAAAAGAAAGTGCTGATTATTCTGGGCATCGCTTTGTTGCTGATCGCTGCGGCGGTGCTCATCTTTGTCTGCCGAAATTTGAGCCATGACTATCTCCATGAAGATTTTCTGGAAAAGACCGGGCACAAGCTGGGTTTTCATGCAGATCTGGCCGTATTGCCTGACGGCTCGGAAATCTACTATCTGGAAGGTCCGAACAACGGACCACCGTTGCTGCTGCTTCATGGCCAGCAGGTAAACTGTCTGGACTATGCCAGAGTACTCCCGCGACTGTCCGAAGAGTTCCATGTCTACGCACTGGACTATTACGGCCATGGACAATCGTCTCACAATCCCGACAAGTACACCGCTGTAGCAATAGGGAACGACATGATCTGGTTTCTGGAGAATATTATGCCGGGAAAGGCCTACATCGCCGGCCACTCTTCGGGAGCTCTCCTCGCCGCCTGGGTTTCAGCCAGGGCGCCGGAAAACGTCATCGCGACCGTGCTGGAGGACGGACCTTTCTTTTCGACCCTGCCCGGCAGGGCGGAGAAAACCATCTCATGGCTGGGCTTCAAAAACATGCATGACTACCTCAATCAGGATGAGATCGATACGTTCATGGAATACTCGCTGGAACATGACTACATGCAGGAGCTTTTCAACGCCCGGGATCCCCAGGCCTGGAACAAAATCGTCAAGGATCCGGCTCTAAGATACCTCACGAGACACCCCGGCCAGATTCCCAAAATCTGGTACTATCCGCCGGAGCTGGGCATCAATGCCCTTTACGCATTGAATGCCAACATGCAGGACGGAACCGGGCACTATGACCTGCGCTTCGGAGTCAGCTTCTATGACTTCTCCTGGTTCGCCGGATTTGATCAGGAAGAGATCCTGAAGAGCATTACAGTCCCCGTAATTGTGATGCAGGTGGCGCCAAACGAGATGACGGCGCCCCTCTACCATGACGCAAACGGCATACTGCTGGCCGCCATGGACGAAGAGGATGCCCGCAGGGTCGTCGACCTGATCCCTGACAGCAGATATATTGGCGGCTTCCAGTCAACCCATGACATTCATGCCGACCTGCCCGACGCCTACATTGAGGTTCTGCTGGATCTGAAAAACAATACACAGTAAGCGCATGGATCCGGATATGAACAGGCACTTGTCATCTAACGAAAAAAACCGGTCCATCCATAATGCCGACATGATGAAGGACATGCTGCTGAGCTGGATACTTTGCTGCTTCCTGCTCCGGGGAACGCTCCATGGCCAACTGCTTTCACGACGCCAGGGCCCTGCTGATTATGCGTTCAGTCAGAGATGAAGCATATCTCTTTCCCGACACTTCGGACGCAGGGCCCACCCCATGTCAACGCTGACCTCAGTCTCATCATGAAAAACAGCATAACCTGATCACGATCCGTTCTCCATTTGCCCCTTTCCTGCATCTCATACCCTGTTGGGGAAAAGCCGCGTTTTGCTTTGGTACTCAATAATCAAAAACGCTGTTTTCGACCCTGATGGTGCCTGTCGGCGTTTCACCTCTGTACGGTTTTCGTATCTCGATCATGTTCAACACCGTGTACCCTTTTGAGCGGAGGAAACGAATCATGTTCTCATTATTGGGATGCACATAGTTATAGACGGTATCTTCTCCCAT
>JASGUU010000054.1 GCA_030057555.1 Bacillota bacterium
GCAGGCTGACGGCGTAGTTTGCCGCCGTCTTCGCGAAGCCCGTCCCGCCGCGCACGGCACGGACATACTCATCCTCGATAAAGATGGGCACCGGGTCGAGGCCGCTCGCATAGTAGGCGCCCGACGGTGACAGGATGATCAGGAAGCGATAGGTCCGGGAGACACGCACTCCCAGATGGCCCTCGGTGGCGAAGATGAAGGGGCGGATGTAGAGGCTCGTGCCCGGCTCGCCCGGCACCCAGTCCGCCTCGGTCCGAATCAGGGCCACGAGCGCCTCGAGGGCGAGGTCGACGTCGAGCGTCGGGATGCCCATGCGCTTCGCGGAAACATTCAGCCGCTCGAAGTTCAGCCGCGGCCGGAACAGCCTGACCGCATCGTCTTCGCCGCGATAGGCCTTCATCCCCTCGAAGACCGTCTGGCCATAGTGCAGGGTCATGCAGGAGGGATCGAGTTCGAGCGGGGCGTAGGGCTCGATGCGGGCGTCGTGCCAGCCTTTGCCCTCCGTATAGTCCAGCGCAAACATAAAATCGGTAAACATGGAACCAAAGCCCAGTTTGGCGCCCGGCCCGGGCTTTCTCTTCAGCCCGGGACAGGGAATGCGGGTGAGATGGAGTCGCTGTGACATGGATTACCTCCGATTGACCAATAATCATGGCACAGGCTTCCCGGAGCGACAAGACAGAATCCGCGAACTAATCCAGCAGCCAGGCACCCACCCGGCTGGAATACCAGACGTCATCCCCGGCCATCCAGATAGCGCCGGCACCGTCGAGCGCCTCAATCAGCTCCAGCCCCGCCTCCCTGTCCATGTTGAACAGTGCCGTGGTCAGACTGTCCGCCAGGCCGCTGTCCGGGGCGATGATGGTGACGGAGTCGTAGCGTTCCGTCGGCATCAGGGTATCGGGGTCGATGATGTGGTGGTAGCGCTTCCCCGCGACCGTATAAAAGCGCTCGTAGACCCCGCTCGTCACCACCGCCATGTCACTGACGGCCAGCGCCAGACGATAGTCGTTCGGATCCTCGCTCTCCGGCTCGCGGATGCCGACGCGCCAGGGCTCTCCCCTGCCGTCACGAAAGCCCGATGTCCGGATATTGCCGCCGACACTGAGCAGGAAGTGCCGCATTCCCAGAGCCGCAGCCTGCTGTGCCGCGAGTTCACAGGCGAGGCCCTTCGCTCCGCTGCCGACATCGAGGCGCATCGCAGGATCCGGGAGAGTGACCGTCCCCTGCACGCGATCGATCTCCACGAGGCTGATATCCGTGTGGCAGTTCGCGGCTTCGAGCTCCGTCATGGACGGCAGCCGGGCGTTATCCGGATCAGCGAGGCCCGCCTCGCGGCAGTCGTGCCAGAGCTGGAGCACCGGTCCCAGCGCCATGTTCACGCGTCCGCCGCTGCGGGCATTCGCAGCAATCGACTGCTCGAGCAGATCGAGAATCAGCGGGTCGACCTCGACCGGCCCCTTCCCCGCCCTCTCGTTCACCGTCCAGATATTCGTAATCCCTTCATAGCTCTCGAAGCTTGTGAAGAGCTGGTGGTAACGTGTCAGTTCACGTTCCACGACATCGGCAATCCGGGCAAAGTCCGCCTCCGACTCCGCCAGTCCGATAAAGGTCGTCACCGTGTCGAAGACCCCGAGGAACTGCCGGCTCGAACGCGTGAGTCCGGCCTCCGCCGTCACGCCAGCCACAGTAGTGGCGGCGGTCACCGCAGGCGGCACAGCCGTCGTATCCGCCGACCGGCAGGCCGACGGCAGCAGGAGCAGCAACGCCAGCAGCACTACGTGAAACGGTCTTCTGATCTTCATGTCAGCCAGCATACTCCCTTTTTTATTCACGGGCTGCCCCGTGCCCACGGCAGCCGCGCGTCTGCCTCATTACCCCTGATCCCGGCTGCCCCGTGCCCACGGCAGCCGCACGTCTGCCTCCGCGTGCTCAATACCCATGTCCCCGCTTCCACGGCAGCCGCAGGCGCCCCAGTGCCGGCAGCAGCAGACGCAGCAGCACCGCGGAGAGAACGCCGGCCACGATCCCGGCCACCAGCAGCACGGGCGCGACCCAGAGTATGGAAGTGGAGCGGTAGACCAGCCGCAGGACGAGAAACTGGCCCAGGTTATGAGTGATGGCACCGCTCACACTGAGCAGCAGCCAGGAGACGCGGCCGCGCGACAGGCGATGGAGAAGCAGCATCACTGTCACCGAGAGCAGGCCCCCCGCGAGGCTGAAGGCGGCCGGCAGCACAGAACGCGTCAGCAGAACGTAGCCGGACTTGAGCAGCGCGAGCGCGTAGGCGTCCCGGGCGCCGAGGAAGAACAGGGCGTACATGACCGCGATATTGGAGAGGCCAAATTTCAGCGGGATGGGTGCCGGGATCGGCGGCAACAGAGCCTCGATCCACTGCAGCGTCAGGGCAAGGGCGAAAAGCAGGGCGACCAGCACCAGCCGCCCGATCCGATCGCGCTGCGATGATGTGGCGTCGGAGCCGCCCGCCCTGCCGGACTCAGCTGACATAATCCACCTCGGGCAGACTCCCCTCCGTCGTGGCCACAACCGTCACCAGCACCTGATTCGGCAGGCAGGCGGCGAAGCGGCCGGGATCACGCAGACGCCCCGTCCGCACACAGACCTGGTCCGGGCAGTCCGAAAGGATAAAGGCGACACTGCCGTCGGCATAGCGGTGCAGCACGACAGCCTCGTTCCAGCTGAAGTGAAAGTCCCGCTCCTCTCCGCTCCGCATGGGGATGCGCTCAACCAGCTGGCCCTGATGCCAGACCTCGGCCTCGCGGGGCAGCTCGGCGCCCCGGCCGGCGGCCGCCTGGCTCAGCAGATGGAGAGCGGCGGCGACGGCGAGCAGACCGGCGATCACGAAAAGATCGCGCCGCCGGCTGAAAACCGGCTCCATGTTCGGCATGAACTGATTCTTCCAAAGCACCGCGGCACTGTCAATCTGCCGGAAGCCGGCCGGCAGGCCCGTCTTTGCCTCGTTTGCCTCAAGTGAACTTGCATACAGCCGGCCTCATCGCCTATATTGTTAAATGTGAAGCATCGCCTGCACCCTGAATGAGGTGCACAGTTCGCCGGCCGTACAGTATACGTGCCGGCTCTGGTCATTTTACGGGAGGACCTAACGACCATGGACCATTTCTTCAAGCTCCGCGAAAACCGGACCACGGTGGGCAGAGAAATTGTGGCCGGCATCACGACCTTCGTCACGATGTCGTACATCATTCTCGTCAATCCGGACATTCTCTCCATCACCGGTATGCACTGGGGTGCCGTCTACCTGGCAACCATCATCGCGTCCGTCGTCGGCACCCTGATCATGGGACTTTTTGCCAACGTGCCCTACGCTCAGGCCCCGGGTATGGGCCTCAACGCCTTCTTCACCTTCACCGTCGTCATGGCTCTTGACTTCACCTGGCAGCAGGCGCTGTCCATGGTCTTCATCTGCGGTGTCATCAACATCCTGATCACGGTGACGAATGTCAGAAAGGCCATCATCCGCTCCATCCCGCTCGTGCTCCAGCACGCCATCAGCGGCGGCATCGGCACCTTCATCGCCTACATCGGCCTGAAGAACGCCGGTCTCTTCTCCTTTACTTCGGATCCCGGCACCTACCTGATGCTCGGCGATACGCCGGAGACGGCCACGATCGTCGCCGGCTCGGGCACGATCCCGGCCCTCGTGGACCTCAACACGGCCCCCGTCCTGCTCTCCCTGATCGCCATCGTGCTGACCATCATCCTGCTGGTGCTGAAGGTCAAGGGCGCCATCCTCATCGGCATCATCGCGGCCACGATCATCGGCATCCCGATGGGGGTCACCAGTATCGGCTCGGCTTCGGTCGACCTCGCCGAGAGCTTCCGCGAACTCGGGAAAAACTTCGGTGTCATCTTCCGCAGTGAGGGCATACCCTCCCTCTTTGCCGACAGCAGCAAGCTTCTGACCGTCCTGATCACGGTCTTCTCCTTCAGCGTCACCGACACCTTCGACACCATCGGCACCTTCATCGGCACGGGCCGGCGCACCGGCATCTTCACTGACGAAGACATGAATGCCATGCAGGACCGCCCGGGCCTCGCCTCGAAGATGGACCGCGCCCTCATCGCCGACTCCGTCGCCACCTCGATCGGCGCCCTCTTTGGCACCTCGAACACCACCACCTATGTCGAATCCGCGGCCGGCATCAGCGCCGGCGGCCGCACCGGCCTGACCTCGGTGGTTGTCAGCGCCCTTTTCCTGCTCAGCATCCCGCTGCTGCCGATCGCCTCGCTCGTACCGGCACAGGCGACCTCCGCCGCCCTGATCATCGTCGGTGTCATGATGGCCGCCTCGTTCAAGGAAATCGACTGGGAGGACCTCGTCGAGGCCATCCCTGCCTTCTTCACCGCCATCCTGATGGGCTTCTTCTACTCCATCTCGACCGGCATCGCCTTTGGCTTCATCACCTACTGCCTCGTCTATCTGGTGCGCCGCGCGACCGCTGCGGGCCGCCGTGAGCTTGAGCAGAAGCAGCAGAGCCTGCACCCGATCCTGGTGGTCTCCACCCTGATCTTCGTGCTCAACTTCATCCTGCAGGCATTCTTCTGATGTCTGCCACGCAAAGCCGGCAACTCGCCACCGAACTCCGCGATCTCCTGCAGGAGCTCGCGGGGACGGCCAGGCGCAGCGGCGGCCGCCGGCCGCTGCTGGTCATCGGCTGCTCCACGAGCGAAATCGCAGGTCAGCGGATCGGGCGCGCTTCACAGCCCGAACTCGCCGCTGAACTCGCCGCCGCCGCCCTCGCCGCGGCGGCCGGGCTCGATCTGGACCTGGCGGTGCAGTGCTGCGAGCACCTGAACCGTGCCCTCGTCGTCGAACGCGATACGGCACTGGCCCGCGGCCTGACGGAAGTCAACGCCGTACCACAGAACAACGCCGGCGGCGCCTTTGCCACCGCCATCTACGCCGGGATGCAGGATCCCGTCCTGGTCATGAACGTTGCCGCCGACCTCGGCCTCGACATCGGCCAGACCCTGATCGGCATGCACCTGAAGCCCGTCGCCGTGCCCGTCCGCCTCGCTGCCGGACGCCTCGGTGAGGCCGTCCTGACCGCCGCCCGCACCAGGCCGCCCTCGATCGGCGGCGAGCGGGCCCACTACAATCCGGCCCTGAGATAGGGAACGGCCGCCGGCTGTCAGCCAGCCGGACTGCGGTCGGACTGGCAGTGCTGCGCTCCGGCCGGCAGAGCTGCGATCGGGCGAATCACCGCCTGACAGCGCTGCCGCTTCCTGTCCAGATGAACCCAGCGGGACGTGCACCCCGGCTCCGGCCAGGGTGCACGTCTTTTTCGTCTTCGTCCGGAAAGGAAGCCTCAGGTGGCCGGCAGGCGGCCTGGAAGGCGCTCCCGACGCGAAACAGAAGCAGCAGCCGCGAAACCCGCACAGATGCCATGAATCACGCTCGCCCGAGTGCCTTAAAGCCGCCGGAAGCGGGCCCTGCGACAGATCAGGGCAGACCGGTGCGGTTCACGGCAGTTTTGAGTCGCTCCACAGAAGAAGAGACGAACGGAAAATGAAGCTCCCCAGCCGCGGCGGGCAGGCCTGCCTGCCGCCATAGTTACAGCGGAGGTGCTTTCATGCCGTATCCACCACTCAGAAGACTTTCTCCCGCGGGCGGTTCACATCCCGTCGCCTGGCAGCGGCGCGGCGGGAGGCGCGGGGCCGTCTTCGCCCTCGTACTCGCTCTCAGTCTCCTCTTCCCCCGTCTGGCTCTGGCCATCACCTGGCCGGAGACGGTGCATGTCATCGAGGCGGACGTTCATCGCAGCATCCATGTCAAAGGATCCTCCGAACCCATGCTCAACGCCGACCTGCGCATCGCGGACGGAAAGGGGCCGGATGGGAAGGGCACCGTCTTCTACTGCCTCGATCAGAGCCTGAACGGTGCCGACACGCGCCCTTCGCTCGAAAGCTGGCAGCATGTTCTGGACAACAACGAGGTGGCACTGCGCGGCCTCGTTGCGCTGCTTGACGCGGGCGCCCCGAATGTCAACGGCGCCGGTGACTGGTCCGCCTCCATACAGGCCACGCGATATGCGATCTGGGCCTGGATGAACACCTGCGGCTTTGCCTCCAACACGCTGACCGCCGACGAGCTCATGAACGGCTATGAGGATAATGCGGCCGGCCTCTTCGCGAAATCGCTGTATCGCATCGCCGCAGCCGGTACCAGCCTGCATTCCGGCAGGCTCGAGCTCTCCCCCGCGGCTCCTGTCTGGACCGTGAATGGCGAGCAGGTAACGACGGACATCGTGGTCAACGGCGGTTTCGACAGTTTCAGCATCGAGCTGCCGGAGTCTGCGACGGCGAGTCCTTCAGAGGGAGCGCCGGGTACCACCGTCACGCTGAGTATGCCGCTCGAGGCGGCTGCGACACAGCAGAGCTTCACCTTTGTGGCCGGCACCTGCTCGCGCAGCCCCGCCCGCTATGGCTGGTACAGCGGCAGTGGTGTCACCCAGGATCTCGTCGGCCATCCGGGTCAGGAGCTGCACATCACCGACTCATGTGCCGTGACGCTGGCCCCGCCATTTGCCCGCATCCGGATCGAGAAGCAGGGCGACGACGGCAGCCTGATTCCGGGCACGGTCTTTGACATCCTGCGCAGCGGCGAAACGGTCTGCCGCCTCGAGACAGGCGCGGATGGCAGCGCCCTGAGCGGCTGGCTCACGCCCGGCAGCTACGAGCTCGTCGAACGCCATGTACCCGCGCCCTATGTTCTCGATCCCCTTCCCCATGCCTTCACGCTGCTCGCCGGCGGTGAGCAGGAACAGCAGCTCGTACGCACGAACCGTCGTCAGACCGGGCGGCTGCTGCTTTATAAGCAAAGCCCGGACGGCAGCCCGATCGCCGGTGCCCGCTTCGCCATTCTGGCAGAAGACGGCGGAGAGGTGCTCGCCGAAATCGAGAGCGACGCCGAGGGCATCGCCCGCAGCGGCGAACTGCCGCTCGGGCGCTACCGGGTTCGCGAGATATCCGTACCCGCGCCCTGGCTGCTGGACGCCGCCGAGCAGAGCTTCGAGCTGGCCTATGCCGGCATGGGGACCGGGGAAACGCTCGTCAGCCTGATACAGGTCAACGAGGCGGCTCAGGGCCGTATCCGTCTCGAGAAGAGGGATCGCGAAACAGGTGCCAGACCGCAGGGCGACGCCACACTGGCCGGCGCCGTCTATCGCATCGAGGACGATGATGGCAACACAGTCGGCTGCCTGACGACTGACGGGAACGGAGAGGCGCTGTCGCCCGGGCTCCCCCTCGGCCGCTACACCCTGATCGAAGAAACGCCCCCTGAGGGCTATGTCCCAGATCCCACACCCCAGACCGTCGAACTTCGCTATGCGGACATGGAAACAGCCGTCGTCGAAGCGGTCTGCCGGGTGACGGACGAGGTTCTGCGCGGCTCTTTCCGTATTGATAAAACCCGACGGCAGACAAATGGCAGCCCGGTTCTCGAACAGGTCGGCGGTGTCCGTTTCCACCTGACCCTGATCTCCGATCCGACTCAGACCTTTACCGCGACGAGCGACGACAACGGCATCGCGGTCTGGCATGATCTCCCCTATGGCGACTACAGGCTCGAGGAGGAGACGCCGGTCTGGGCCAGGCCGCTGGAGCCCTTCAGCGTCCACATTCCTCACGGCGATCTCCAGGGGGCGCTGGAACAGATCGATATCCTGAACGACAGCTATCAGGCCCGCATACGGGTGGTAAAGGTCGACAGCGAGACGGGCGAGCCCATCCGGCAGGCGGGCATTCGCTTTCGCATCATCGATCTGGCGACGGGTGAACCCGTGCGCCAGACCATCCACTACCCTATACAGCAGAGCATCGAGATCTGGGAAACCGACGCTACCGGTTCCTACACGCTTCCCGAGCTGCTGCCCTGCGGCGAGTACCGCATCGAGGAGCTGTCAGCACCGAGCGGCTACGTACTGAGCGAAGAGGCGCTGCTGTTCTGCATTGACGAGACGGTGCGTGACGGCGACACGCTGACGCTGCATTTCGCCGACAGACGCATCCAGGGCCGCATCGCCATCAGCAAACACAGCAGCCATGACGGGCGCCCGCTGGCCGGTGTCACCTTTTCGGTGACGAATGAAGCGGGTGAAGAGGTCGCGCGGATCGTCAGCGACGAAAACGGCGAGGCTGTTACCGGACCGCTGCCCTACGGCGTCTATGAGATCACGGAAACAGAGCCGCCGGGCTTCATCGCCGGCGACGGAAGCCGGACGGTCGCCGTCATCCAGGACGGCGGGACGGTCGTCCTGGACATTCTGAACGAGCCAACCGCCGTCCGCATCAGGAAATGCGACGCCGAAGATGGCCGGGTCCTCGAGGGTGCGGTCTTCGGCATTCTCGACGCAGATGGAGAGCGGCTCTCGTTTGCCCTGGAAAGCGGGATCTGGCGCCCGTCGACAGCGGCGGATGCGACAGACGAGCTCCGGACGGACGCCTCCGGCGAACTGCTCATTCACGAGCTTCCCCTGGGCAGCTACCGGCTGCTGGAACTGGCGGCGCCTGTGGGCTACCGCCATGACGCACGGGAGATCCAGTTTAGCGTCGACCGTGAAACCGGGGCAACGGCCCCGCTCGAAGTCGGCGTCGAAAACGAACCTCTCAGCGTCGAGCTCACGAAACGGGACATCACCAGCGCTGACGGGCTTCCGGGTGCCACCATCCGCATTGCAGAGGCGGACGGCACAGTCGTCTTTGAGGGCGTCACGGCGGACGACGGAACGGTATGCGCCTGGCACCTCGCTCCGGGTTCCTACGTTTTCTACGAGGAGCTGGCACCGGACGGCTACCTGCTCTCGGACGAGCGTCTCCCCTTTGTCCTCCATCCCGACGGCCGGGTAGAAGGCGAATCGCTCACCCTCTACAACCGTCCAACCGAACTCCTGATCCGTAAGGAGACAGAAGACGGCGAACCGCTGGCCGGCGTGTGTTTCAGCATTCTGGACGAGCACGGGAGTATCCTCAGCTTCCGCCGTGACGATGACGGGACCTGGCGCCCTGTCGCGGACGACCTCGCCGTCCGCCTCCGGGCCCATGGTGTGGAAGTCTCGACGGAACTCGACAGCGACAGCGACGGGCTCATCCGCATCCTCGGTCTCGCCAGAGGGCACTACCGTCTGGAGGAAACGTCGCCGCCCACGGGATATACAGCGGCCGAGCCGGTGGACTTTTATATCGACCCCGAAACGGAAGAGGGATACCTCGCCATCAGGGTCAGCAATACACGAATCCCGCCGCCGGTCTTCGTGCCGGCGACGGGACGCGGGGAGCCCGGACGCGGAGAGCGCGTGCTGGGACTCGTCTTTCTGGTTTTCGCCGCCGTTCTCGGCTGCAGGCTCAGATCCAGAGCTGCTCGGGATAGAGCCTCGCGGCAGTCATCTCTGCGATGGCCGCACGCACCTTCGGCAGGTCTTCGGGATAGGTGATGCCGTACCATTTGTTGCTGCTGCGCAGGACGCGAACCCGGGCACTGTCCTCGGCGATGAGCTCTCCGACCACGGAGGGCAGGAAGAACTCGCTCGCGTTCGGATGAGCCTCACTCACCCCGTCGAGATAGGCCGGGAAGCGCCGCTCAAGCTCCGCCATGAAGGCCTGCGGGAAACCCCAGATATTCATTGAGACCACCGACTGCGGCGATACCTGGGCCCAGGTCTCGCCGCCGTCCTCACTGAAGGAGGTCTGGCCGTCAGCATCTGCGACGATGCGGGTACGCTCGGTGATGGACAGCAGGTGATTGTTCTCGTCCAGCTCACAGATGCCGCGCGAAACAGACCCGTGCTCGGTGACGGTATTGGCGAGCTGATAGCCGACCATGGAGAGTGCCAGGCGCCCATCATCGGCCGCGGGACGTGACAGCACCGCGTGAATCAGCTTGAAGGCCTCGGAGCCGTAATAGTCGTCGGCGTTGATGACGCAGAAGGGGCCCTCCACCAGATGTCGGGCGGCGAGGACGGCCTGCCCCGTACCCCAGGGCTTCGTCCGGCCCTCCGGAACATGGTAGCCCGGAGGCAGATCGTCAAGCTCCTGGAATGCGTATTTGACCTCGACCACACGGCTGATCCGGTCGCCGATGGCCGACCGGAAGGCCTCTTCGAGCTCGCGGCGAATGACGAAGATCACGGTCTCAAAGCCTGCCACCCAGGCATCGTAGACGGAATAGTCAATGATGGCCTGCTCGTGTCCGGAGACATGCTCGAGCTGCTTGAGCCCTCCGTAGCGGCTGCCCATGCCCGCCGCCATGATCACGAGAACCGGCTTGACGGCGGCTTTTTCGCTCTGCGCCGGCTCTCCGGCCGTCTGGGCCGGCCTGCGCTCGCCGTCGACATCCGCTGCCGGCGGCTGCGGCAGCTGCGCCGCCCCGACGGTCTCAAAGTGCAGGAAGCCGAGCCAGTCATCGCGGCTGAACCAGTGGGAGCCCGGACGGCAGTGATAGCCGACTGTTGAGCTCATGACCGAGAAGGGTTCGGGCAGACCGTCCTCTCCCCGGACAAAGGCGGTATCGGTGAACTGTGCCTGCGGGTCCAGCGGCCAGGCCCGCAGGGCGAGCAGCAGGGCGAGGTACTCGCTCGCGGGATCGGCCCAGCTGTCCCCGGCGGCACTCGCGACATAGAGGCGGCGCGGCGCCACCGCGGCCAGCAGCTGGTGCTGATCGCAGGGCAGCTCGGCCTCGCGGCCGGCATAGTCGAGATAGCGGGGGCAGAACCAGTAGGGGAACACGCGGGTGATGTCGGCGATCCGTTCGCCGTCCTTCCCTCTGGTCACGGCGGCACCGCTGCAGCCGGATTCGTTGACCATGACCGCCGAGAAGCGGCTGTCGGAGACGGCCGCCCAGAGCGCGGTCTTCCCGAGGCGGGAGTGGCCGGCCACCTGGATGCGCTGCGGCTCCACCCAGGCTTCGGAGATCAGGTAGTCGTGGGCGCGGCCGGCGGCCCAGGCCCAGAGGGAGATCTTTCCCCAGCAGTCGGCCGCACAGGGGTCGCGGTCGATAATGCCCGCGAGTCCGGTCGTGAAATCACCGTCGTCCGTCGTGATCGCTTCGTAGGGCACGATCACGAGGCCGTAGCCGTTGTCAAATATCTCCTCCAGCGGGGCCTGGTCCGCTGTCGGCCAGGGCGTGAAGCTCAGATAGACGATGACAGGAACACGGCCCTCCGCGCGCAGCGGCCGCAGCACCGTCAGCGGCGCCTCACGCTCACCGCGGTCGGTCCGGAGGCTGAGGGAAACGGTCGACAGCCGGGCTTTGCCTCCGAAGACCTCGCCCGTCTCTCCCGTCTCCCGGAAGGAGACATTCTCGAGGGGCGGCAGGACACCGTAGACATGCTGCTGAAAAAGGGCCTTCTGCGTGCGGCGCCAGTCGGCCGCACCCGGATCGGCGGCGGCAGGAACGGTGAGCCCGGCGAGTCCGCGCTCCTCGATCTCCCGCTCGAGATTCAAGTTTCTGGTCTTCTGAACATCCTGTGTCATATCAGCCTCTCTCTTTTCAGGGGCCGCGGCGGGCCCGGTCTGGTCTCTGTCAGCGGTCGCCGACCGTGAAATCGATCGGGATCGTGGAGCGTGTGCGGTCGGATTCAAAGGCCGCTTCCATGACCCGCATCACGAAGAGGTTCTCCTCGGGCAGGACGAGCGGCTTCTCCCGGCCGTCAAGAACGGCGGCGAAGTTGTGGTAGAAGTCGATCCAGTCCTCGCGGACGACCGGCAGGGGCAGGACTTCCTCGCTGAAGCGGGTGCGCGGCGCCATGGTCTTCGTCGGTCCCGCCGCGGTGTAGAGGATCTCCTCCTCCCAGATCGTCTCCATGTCGCGGGCATGCACGATGCGCCCGTTGACATCCCAGTCGTCAATCGTCAGGGTGCCGGCATCGCCGCGGACATGCCAGCGCGGTTCGCCGACGAAGCAGGTCGTGTCCACCTCGACCATGACATAGAGGCCGGACTCAAAGATCAGCTGACAGAGGAAGCCGTCGTCGACCGCCTTTACATGGGTGTGGTGCATGCGGCAGTTGACTTCGCTCAGGCGCTCGGGGATCAGCATCAGGATCTGGTCCAGGAGGTGGACGCCCCAGTCGAGCATCATACCGCCGCCCGCCTCGGGCGAGGTGCGCCAGCCCTCGGGGACACCCCGGGAGCCGAGCACGCGGCTCTTGATCTGGAAGAGCCGGCCGAGTGTACCTTCCTCGAGAACCCGCTTCACCGTCAGATAGTCGGGATCCCAGCGGCGGTTCTGGTGTACCGCGAAGTGTTTCCCGGTACGTTTCTGAGCATCCATCACGGCGAGAAGCTCGGCGGAATCCATGGTCACTGGTTTCTCACAGATGACGTTCTTCCCGGCTTCGAGGGCGCGAATCGAGTAGTCCGCGTGGAAGTTGTTGGTCGTGGCGACAGTCACCACATCGATCGTCGGATCGGCGAGCAGCTCGTCGGCCGTGGCGTAGACCCTGAGGCCGTTTTCTGCCGCCGCCTCCTGGCGTTTGGGATCGATATCATAGGATCCGTAGACCTCAAACTCCGGGGCCCGCTCCACCACATTTTTATGGTGCCAGCCGGCCATGCTGCCATAGCCAATGAAAGCCAGACGATACGTTTTCTGCTGCGACATGTTCTACCTCCAACAGCCTTTTCTTCGGGCCATTCTCCGTGCCCTCACGGCGGTCACTGCGCCTAACCGCTATTGTATCTGTTTCTGAAATGCTTCGCAGATGTCATTGAACTGTAACCTGCTCTCATTGACCAACCACAACATATGCGTTAACTTCAATTAGCAGACCACAACATATTGTGTTTCTCACATATCCTGCTCAGCCATATACTGTAAAGGAGTCTGTTTCATGTCGCCCGCAACACCGAATGCCCTCGCCCAGATTACCCGCATGCCGCGCTCGATCACGAAGCGCGACGGCAGTCTGATGCACTTTGATCTGTTCAAAATCCGTCAGGCCATCGTCAAGGCGAACCGCACCGTCCCCTCGGAAACCCTGAGCTCCCGCCAGCTCGATGAGATCACCGCCGAGATCGTCGCGAAGCTCGACCCCGCCTCCTGCCCGCATGTCGAAGATATCCAGGACCTCGTCGAGCTGACCCTGATGGAACACGGTGTCCTGCGCACCGCGAAGGCCTACATCGTCTACCGTGCCGAACACGGCAAGCGCCGCGAGCACGCTGCCCAGCTGATGCAGATCTATAAGCAGCTTTCGACCACCGCTGCCAGCGACAGTGACCTCAAGCGCGAAAACGCCAACATCGACGGTGACACCGCCATGGGCACGATGCTGAAATACGGCTCGGAGGGGGCGAAGGCCTTCATCGACGCCTACATTCTGCCGGAGGACATGGTGGAAGCACACGCCGGCGGCCTGATCCACATCCATGACAAGGACTTTTATCTGCTGACGGCCACCTGCTGCCAGATCGACCTGGCCCGCCTCTTCGAGAACGGCTTCTCCACCGGCCATGGCTTTCTGAGAAAGCCCCAGAGCATCGCGAGCTACGCCGCCCTCGCCTGCATCGCAATTCAGGCGAACCAGAACGAGATGCACGGCGGCCAGTCGATCCCCAACTTCGACTTCGCCCTCGCACCCGGCGTCAACCGCAGCTGCCAGAAACACCTCGCCGATCTCCTCGAGGAAGCCACCCTCTATGAGGATCGCGGAAGCTGGCCGGACGAGCTCGTCGGGCGTCTGGAGACGATGGACTATGACGAGCTTTGCAAAGTTCAGAATACATCTCCCGAACTTCCCGCCGGCCTCCGGGCCATCCTCGACCTCGCCCGCAGCCGCACCGTCCGCGATACCTATCAGGCGATGCAGGCTCTGGTCCACAACCTGAACACCATGAATTCACGTGCCGGCGCCCAGGTGCCCTTCAGCTCGGTCAACTACGGCACCGACACGTCAGCCGCCGGCCGCCTCGTCATCGAGCAGCTCCTGCTGGCCACCGAAGACGGCCTCGGCGAAGGTGAAACGGCGATCTTCCCGGTCCAGATTTTCAAGGTCAAGCGCGGTGTCAACAGCGAAGCCGGGGATCCGAACCACGACCTCTTCCGCCTCGCGATCCGGGTCTCGGCGAAGCGTCTCTTCCCCAATTTCAGCTTCCTCGACGCCCCCTTCAACGCCCAGTACTACCGCGATGGCGACCCCAACAGCGAAGTCGCCTACATGGGCTGCCGCACCCGTGTCATCGGCAACGTCTACGACCCGCAGCAGGAAGTGACGATGGGCCGCGGTAACCTCAGCTTCACCTCGATCAATCTGCCGCGCCTCGGCATCGAGGCCCGCGGCGACCTCGACGCCTTCTACCGCTCGCTCGACGAAACCATGGACCTCGTCTTCCGCCAGCTGCGCCACCGTTTCGAGATCCAGAAGCGCAAGACCCGCCGCAACTTCCCCTTCCTCATGGGCCAGGGCATCTGGCTCGACTCCGACACCCTGTCAGCCGATGAGGAACTCGGCCGCGTCTTCCGCCACGGCACTCTGAGTGTCGGCTTCATCGGCCTCGCGGAGACCCTGGTCGCCCTGACCGGCGAGCATCACGGCGCAAGCCCCGAGAGCCAGCGGCTGGGGCTCGAGATCATCGGCCACATGCGCGAGCGCTGCGACCGGCGCAGCCAGGCCGAGCAGCTCAACTACACCCTGCTCGCTACCCCCGCCGAGGGCCTCTCGGGCCGCTTCGTCCGCATTGACCGCAAGCGCTACGGACTTCTGCCCGGCATCACCGACCGCGACTTCTATACCAATTCCTTCCACATCCCGGTCTACTACACCATCAGCGCCACGCGCAAAATCAGCCTCGAGGCCCCCTACCACGCCCTCACCAACGCCGGCCACATCACCTATGTCGAGCTTGACGGCGATCCTTCCCTGAACCTCGCCGCCTTCGAGCGCCTGATCCTGCAGATGCGTGACAACGGTGTCGGCTACGGCTCGATCAACCACCCGCTCGACCGCGACCCGGTCTGCGGCTACAACGGCGTCATCGGCGACCACTGCCCGCGCTGCGGCCGTCCGGAGACCCCGGAGCAGCCCTTCCAGCGCATCCGCCGCATCACCGGCTATCTCGTCGGCACCCTTGACCGCTTCAACGACGCCAAGCGCGCCGAAGAGGCCGCCCGCGTCAAGCATGGCTGAGACGCTGCGTCTGGCCGGAGTCGTTGAGGAGTCCATCGTCGACGGACCCGGCATGCGCATGGTCCTGTTCACCCAGGGCTGCCCCCACCGCTGCCGCGGCTGTCATAACCCCGAAACCCACCTGCGGGTCGGCGGCGAGATGCACAGTGTCGCCGACCTCATCAGGCGCTACCGGGCGCACGGCGGCCTCGACGGCATTACCTTCTCGGGCGGCGAGCCCTTCCTGCAGCCGGGGCCCCTCGCCACGCTGGGGGCCGCCATACACGCGGCGGGCGGCTCCGTCATCAGCTACAGCGGCTTCGTGTACGAGGCTCTGATCGAGAAGGCAAAGTCCGAGCCCGATACAGCCCGCCTCCTCGCCACCACCGACCTCCTGATCGACGGCCCCTACATCGAGGCCCTGCGCAGTCTGGAACTCCCCTGCCGCGGCAGCTCCAATCAGCGGCTGATCCCGCTGAGCGCTGTCGGCGAGGAGCTTCTGGGCCAGATTGAGGGCGGTGCCTGAGCGCTTCTTCCATCCCTGGCCAGGTATCCGTTCCTGCCCCGTTTCAGAGGAGGAACTCCGAAAGCAGGTATGGTCGATGCTGGACACCGGTACTGCGAACGCTTCCAGCGGGAAGGCATGGAGTCTGTTCTCCTGACAAAGGCTCGGTAAGTGGATTCTGGTCAGGATCCGGACTTTGCCAAAGAAATATTTGGATTTCTCTTCATCCTGACCACCAGAGGCCTGTTTCTGGTCAGGATCGAGACTTTTCCAAAAAATATTTTGGATTTCTCTTCATCTTGACCACCAGGGGCCCGTTTCTGGTCAGGATCGAGACTTTTCCAAAGGTTGTCGATTCTCCTCACCCTGACCATCAGGGGGGTTCACCAAAGGCCCTGATTATGAAATACAACCGAGTTGTGGCAGCAAATAGCACCCACCTCCTGGAATTGACACCTGAGGTCTCCGACCTGGTGATCACTCGAAGCGGTGAGGGCATGTGTCCGAAGAAAAGAATATAAACTGCACAGAAAACGCTTCGATTGAGGATTTTCATCACAATCGAAGTGAATGCCTGCTCCAAAAGGCTGTCGAGGCCCTCTACCTCTCAGTTCCAGCTCTCAGCGAAAACCATCATAAACTGAGGGCCCGCATACCTGTTAAGCACTCACCCGGATGCACCTTCCCGTTTTGACAGCACAAAGCAAAAGCCGGCTCCCGCTCCCAGGCAGTAGCCGGCTTTCCCGTCAGGCAAATAAACGTCAGCACCTGCTGCCTTTAGTCAAGACACTCCCAGTCGAGAATGACCCCGATACTCTCGACCCCGCGGCACTCGAGCTGTCGATAGAGCTCCGGTGCCTCATGGGGTGAAATGCGATGGGTAACAAGGCTGTCAAGCTCCAGTCGCCGCTGGCGGATCAGAAGACGGGAGATATCATTCACCCGCTTCTCGGTCCAGGGATAGAAGGGGCCGTCACCCGGCGCCGTCATATTTCCGTGGGCACCCAGAATGCTGAGGTAGCGGCTGACGACACCGGGCCCGAGATGCTGCTGCGACGGCGTCGGGGAGTCGCCCACGAGACCAATCCGGCCGTAGTCCCGGGCCAGCTTACAGGCGGCAGCGAGGACATCAGCGATACCCGTCGCATCGAAGACGATGTCAGCCAGTGTTCCTCCCGTGAGCTTAAGCAGCGGCTCCTCCGCGGCCAGAGCCTCCAGCGTCAGGGTGACGGTCGCGCCGCAGCGCCGGGCTGCCTCACAGCGATAGCCCAGCGGATCGATGCCGATCACCTGGCCGGCACCACTGAGGCGGGCGAGCTGGGCCACCAGCTGGCCGACCGGTCCCAGCCCGATCACGGCAACGGTGTCGCCGAGCCTGACCTCGCACTTGCGCACGACATTCTGCGTCACCTTCAAAAGTGAGAGCCAGACGGCCTCCTCATCACTGATCTCAGCCGGGATTTTCTCCACCATGGAGGCGGGCAGTGCGTAGAACTGCTGATGGCTCATGGCAGAAGAGACGCGGTCTCCCACCTCGAATTCCGTGACTTCGGAGCCGACGGCAACAACCCGCCCTGCGCTGCTGTAGCCCGGATAGAAGGGATACTGTACCCAGCCTGCCCAGTTGGTGTCGGGATCGAAGACACCACGATAGCAGGTCAGCTCGGTACCGGGACTGACCAGCGAACGGGTCATTGCCACCAGCACCTGATCCGGCGCCGGATCGCCGACTGTTTCGCGGCGCAGTTCCACCTGCCGGGCCTCCGGGTAAATGAGATTCCATGACTGCATCTGTTTGTCCTCCTCGCTCTTCGCTTCACGGATCCTTTGAATATATGCCTTTGAGGGTCACTTCGCTGCCGGCTGACAGGTACTCGATCTGGGCACCCATTCTGCTTTTCATCCTTTTATACACATCCAGACCCGTACAGTGACAGGTGAAGAACTTCGCTCCCGTGCCGATGAGGGCACAGGCAATTCGATCGATCTCTTCTGGATTCTCCTGACCACCTGAACGGCTGGAAAGATGAAAGCCTCCGATCACAAAATCGGGCATGCGCCCCTCAAGCGACTGGAAATGCCAGAGGATGTTGAGGATGCCGTTATGAGCACAGCCCGTGATTAACAGGAACCTGCCATCCTCCTCGACCACGAGGTTCTGTTCGTGGGCGAATGTGTCCGCAACTTTCAGTCCCTGATCCTCCACATAGAGGCCGCCATTCGACTTCGGAAGCGCCTCTCTTTGAACAACATTGGAGAACACATAGGTCTTCTCGCCAATGGGGAAACGGTCTGAGGTATGGACGATTCGCTCATGATCACCGAGCTCCGTATCCAGGCCTATATAGTCCAGGCGATCATTTGGCCGTCTGGCATAGTATTTCCCGAACGCGAGCGGGTGCAGATAGACCTTCGCCTTCTGGTTCTTTTTGAGGAAAGTCGCCAGACCTCCGCCATGGTCGAAATGGCCATGAGAAATGACGAGGGCATCGACATCGGCAATATCGACATCGAGCTTTTTGGCATTCCGTCGAAACAGATCGCTGGCACCCACATCAAAGAGCAGTTTCGCCGTCTTCGTCTCCACATACAGACTGAGGCCGTGTTCGCAGGCAAAGTCCTCCGATATGCTGGTATTTTCCACCAGCGTTCTGATTATCATGTTGTTGTCACCCCTTGTCAGGTTAGTACACGGATATCAGCATACACTTTGGCGCGAGCCGGCCTGAAATGCAATGCCCGGAAGGTTCTTCCCAGCGGCTCAGGTTTCGGAAAATCGTTCAGCCGTGCCTTTGTACCTTTGATAACGGTCACTCACCGGGCTGGCACCACCAACGCCTGGGGAGAGTATAATTGCAACTCGGCAAACCGTGCCCGCCGGGTGACGAAACTGGCGGGTCAGACATGGAGCCGTCGACAGCTTGTACTGGACGAAGAACCGTTGCGGCGTCCAGAGAATCAACAACACGACTTCAGTATTCCTGGTGGCCTCGGCATGCGGGACTCCCATCTGCCAACGACACCCTCAACCATATCGGACAGGACGATGTTTAGGAAAGTCACCTCACCTCTTCTTGCATTTGTTGCCTTGCTCTGTGCCGTGATCGCGTATCAGGTGCTTGAGGAAAGATCGCTTAACGCACCACCGCAGGCTACGGTGGTATTTCGCATTATGGATTGGAGTGACGGGCGGTCCGGTTCAGAAATTCGGAACACCATAAGCAAACTTGCCCGTCAGAGCTGCGTCCAGGCTGCTCAGATTGTCCAGGATCCTGCCGATCCGCGAGCCTCCCGCATCCTGTATACCACCGGCCCGGGAAGCGCCACCACCTCGCCATCGCCAGCGACCGGGCTCGATATCCCGCCGGAATTCGGACATCTCATGACCACAAAGGTCGTCGATGGCGCGCCCCCTGGCCTCTCTCCCATCGGGGAGTGGAGCGGCTGGGGCTCCGAATCATCCTTCCAGGATTTCATCGGCAGGCTTTCCGTGGACGGAATCGCGGGCGAAATCATCAGCAGGCCGATCCAGCTTCCTGGTTTGACCTCGCTGCCAATCTCGTTCCTCCAGATCTACGCCTGCCTTGTCCTCCTTATCATCGGTATGGGCATCGCCCAGGTAGTCTCTGCCCAGCACACATTGGCCGTCCAGCAGCTCCACGGCGTCAGCTTTGTGGTGAAGCTCTGGCACACGCTTGCCGCGCCCGCCACGGTTTTCGCTGCAGCTACGATAATCATCGGTATCGTAGAAGCCCTCTATTGTTTCGCCGTATATGACGGCGCTTACCTGCGAGAGTTCGTGGGGCAGACAGTTCTGCTGGCGGGCGTTCTGATCGTATTTCTGCTTGCAGGTATCGCGCTTGCTGCCTTCCTCTATCACAGAATCGATCCGCTGCCGGCACTGCAGGGTGCTACTCCCGGACGCTCCCTGCTGCTCATGTCGTGGCTGCTTCATGGCCTCCTCCTCATTGTTGTTGCGAGTCTGGGAACCACTGCGCTCGGTGCAGCCCACCGTTTTGACAGCTTTCGTGCCTACGCGGAGCAGATCAGAGACGAAAATCTGAGCGTAGTGCAGTTTGGCGGCGTGTACACCCCGGAACAGGAAGCCGAGGTTGGCCAGCTTGCCGACGCGTGGATCACCGAGGTGGATCTGCGTGGGAATGGTCTCGTGGCGCACCATGCCACGCTCATGGATGGCCTGATGCCCGTCGATGTCCTCTATGTCAACAACGCCTACCTGGACCGCAATCCTGGCGAGATGGCACTTCAGACGAACAAGCTGAATTCGGTGCACGTCTACCGGCCCGGCAACGTCTCAGACGCTGTCTTTGAAAAGCTCCTCGAAGAAGTAGCGTTCCAAAACGACAGTGCAGAGGAAGCAATCGCTGTTCACGACGTCAATCGAACGGGGACATACCCCACCTACAGCATGCCGTCACCCGCAGCAGGCATGTCCGTGACATCGGTAAGCGATCCGGTTGTCGTCGTGCTGCCTCAGGGTTCAGCTGCGGCCACGGCCTTCGCCCTGAGCGGTGATGGTTTCTTCGTCTCCGATGGAGATCAGGTGCTGTCCGATGCGGCGGAGAATCCCGGGATCAATCGGTATCTGCGGAGCATCACACCACTGAGCACAATCGCCGATCAGATCATCGCGAGCACGTCGGGAGACCTCGCGGCCCGCGTCTCCGCATTCATCGCAGGGGTCTTCGCACTGCTTATTGTGACGCTGACCGGAGTCGTCTCCTACGGCCAGTACGCCCGCAGGCGCCTCGCGATTCAATATCTCTTTGGCTGGCGACCCGGCTCGATGTACCTGTGGTTCATCATCCTGGAGGCACTCGCCGCCGCAGCTCTCGGCGTGTGGTTTTTCGGCAGATTGCGCGCCTTTCGCGCCGAGCAGGAATCCTATCTTCTGGTGGGGACAGCCGGATCTGCCAGCCCGTTCTACGCAGTGCCGGGCGCATTGCTGGCTTTTGCCATATCGTTCATCGTTTTCGTACTTGGCACGACTTTCGTTCATCGTCACCTGGTCAGAAAAGGAGCCATACAATGACAGCAGTCGACGCACAGAATCTCACGATGCGTTTCGGTTCTCGTATTCTGTGGCACGATCTTTCGTTCACCTTCGCAAAGGGAAAGATGTATGCTCTGACCGGATCGAGCGGCTCTGGAAAATCCACGCTTCTCAACTGCATAGCCGGGTTCATCTCGCCGAGTACCGGCAAAATCCTGCTCGACGGGAGCTTCTCGCCGCACGAGTGGGGCCGGCAACGACAGATCCGCGCGGAGCACATCGGCTTCCTGTTCCAAAACTACGCGCTCGTCGAAGACTCCACTGTTGAAGACAATCTGCAGATCGCGACCAGGACCTCTGTCTTCGCGAGGAAGGCCTCCCGCGAGCAGATGGGCCAGGCGCTCACCAGGGTTGGCCTGGATATTCCGCTGAAAACCAGCGTCGCAATTCTTTCCGGCGGCGAACGCCAACGCCTCGCGCTGGCCCGGCTCCTCCTCAAACCAAAGCCGCTGATTCTCGCGGACGAGCCCACCGGCGCCCTCGATCGGAGCAACGCGGAGCGAATTCTGAAGTACATGCGCGGGTTCGCTGATGCGGGCAGCTGCGTCGTCCTGGCAACTCACGATCCGTACGCGGTTGAAGCCTGTGATGAGGTCATCGAGCTGAAGGGTCCAACGGGGACGCGTACATAACGAGGGCCACCCATCGCGAAACGCCGGATGACGATGTCGGCATGCTGAGCATATCGTGACACTCCTGATTCTGACACTCAGGCCGAAGAGCTCCACGCCCCCGAAATACACTTTGTCGACGGTGCAAAGGTCGAGATCATGACGGCTGGTGCGGATATCTGCCGCTCATCTGTGGCCGTCAGCCAAAGACCAGCTCGTTCAAAAGCTTTCCGAAGCGTCCAGGGCCTGAATCAGTATTATTTATAGCAGGTTTTTAGTAGCAACGAAAAGCAAAAGCCCGTAACCGCAAGGGTTACAGGCTTTTCTGGTCAGAGTGTCCGAAAACCTCATGCCCAGTGATATTTTGGGAGGCGGTCTGCTGCGATAGCAGTAAAATGGAGGAAGAAGAACGAAAGAGGTGTGCTGTCATGGCCTATATTCAGGGTGAAGATCGGCGCCAGACGTTTTTACTGCCTCCCTCCCTGGAAGAATATGTTGACGATTCGAATCCTGTTCGCGTCATCGACGCGTTTGTTGACAGTCTGGATTTGGAAGCGCTCGGATTCACACGCACACAGCCGGCCGTGACAGGACGTCCCGGCTATAATCCGCGTGATCTTCTGAAGCTCTATGTCTATGGGTATGCGAATCAGATTCGCAGCAGCCGCCGCCTGATGCGTGAGTGCACGCGCAATCTGGAACTGATCTATTTACTGTGCGGCCTGCGACCGGACTTTCGCACGATCGCGGATTTCCGCAAAGAGAATGCTGTCGCCTTAAAGAAGCTGTTTCAGGTTTTCACGAAGGTATGCGTGGAATTGCAGCTGTACAAACAGGTACTCGTTGCGGTGGATGGGACGAAAATCCGGGCTGTGAATGCCAAGGCAAACTGCTACACGACGGATGTGCTGCTTAAGAAGATTGCGAACATTGATGCACATATCAGCAGCTACCTGCAGGCGATGGACGAGCTGGACGATTCGGAAGTGGACGAAGGCTGTACACGCGAACGTCTGCAGGAGATTCTTGACGGGTTCCAGAGTCGAAAAGAGAAGTATGAGGGCTATGTTGAGACCCTCGAAGAAAGCGGTGAGAAGCAGTTGTTGACGACAGACCCGGAAGCCCGCCGCATGCACTCAAAAGATGGTTTCCACTGTAGCTATAACATCCAGACGGCAGTGGACAGTGAGAGTCATCTGATCTGTTCCTATCAGGTAACGAACCATAATACGGATCAGGGCCTGCTGCACGGCCTGTGTGAAGAGACAAAGGCGGCGCTTGAAACAGCTGTCCTCGAGGTCGTCGCGGACAAGGGCTACGAAAGCCGGGCCGATATCATGAACTGTCTTCTGCACGGCAGCATCCCGCATGTCGCACTGAAATATGACAGGGATGCCCGTGTGTTCAGCCTTCCCTATGAAGCGGCAGACATAACGGAGGAGATGCTCGCCAGCACAGATGCCGGAGATATCCGCAGCTGCCTTTATGCAGGATTGCTGCCTTTGGCCTATGAGAAGAGAGGCATAACGATTGAGGTACAGACGAACTCGCAGCTTTCCTGTTTTCTACGCCATCCGGATGGCAGCGTGACATGCCCGACCGGCCACATTCTTCCGCTGATTCGGTGTAAAAGGAATGGGGGCAGGGCCTATCGCAGTCACGATGCCTGCCGCCAGTGCCAGACGAAATGCACAACAGGGAGATCGAAGGAAGTCTATTTCGCCGCGGATACGAACTGTGTTGCCGTCCGTGTGAAAGGTCAGCCGCAACAGCCTCTGCAGGCGCTGCCGGACGGTTTTGTTCCCCATAACAGTTTTCACCGCCAGGATCTTGATGACAAGCTCGTCATCATCCGCATGGCCCAGGACAGGGACAAGCTGCGCACGCGCATGTGTACCGTTGAGCATCCCTTCGGTACGATTAAATGGCATCACGGTGCACACTATGCCCTGCTAAAAGGTCGCAGCAGGGTGGCGGGGGAATACGCCTTAAGCTTTCTCGCCTATAACATGCGTCGTGCCTTGAAGCTCACGGGCATGGAGAAGCTGCTTGACCTGTTCCGGGACAGGAA
>JASGUU010000055.1 GCA_030057555.1 Bacillota bacterium
TCTTCCTGGCATGCACCCCCGCTTCCCGTCCGGGTGTGCCTCCTGCTGTTCTCTGTAGTGGCCGAAAGGAGCAGCGCATGAAGCAAAGCGCCAGGGCTGATATTCCACTGCCTGGAATCCCAGTGAATATATTGATCTACCAGTCGGGCAAAGGCGATTTCGTCCCCAATCCGGTTCGTAACCGGCATCGGGAGGGAAAGTTTCTTCGGTCGGCGGCGGGCGGTTGACATGTTGGGTACACAGCACACCTCGAAATGTGTTCCTTCCATTTCCGGTGTGCGGTCCATGTCGTGGTTTCAGACATGTTGTCTAATTTCTGCAGTCTCATCTCAGGGATGCCGGATGTGTAGCAAAAGCCCCCGGTTCCGGTGACCGGGGGCTCTGTTCGCTGTCATGGCTGTAAAGGCGTGACAGGCGTGATGCGTGATTCCAAATCTGCGTTCAGAGATCAGTAGCGGCTGTTCTGGTTATTCTGCTGGCGGCGGGCGTTTTTGCGCGCTCGGCGGCAGTCGGGGCAGCGAACGGGATCGTTCTCGAAGCCCTTCTCGCGGTAGAAATTCTGCTCACCTTCGGTGAACACGAACTCCGCGCCGCAGTCTCTGCACTGCAGGGTTTTGTCCGGCATGAAGTAATACCTCCTGTTGGAATCGGATCGGTTCTGGTTCGATTGTCCGAGTTCCGCGCCAACGGAGGGCAGGCTAAGACAAGTTCTGAATGACAGACATATCCGTTGCGCTGGATTGTAACACAGCGCGGGAGAGGGTGGTATAATCCTTTCTGCTGTGCTTGATTACTCTAGGAGACGACTTTGAGCTTGGTATTTGCGATCGAAGCCCTGAAGTTTTATCGGGTTCGGGCGGAACGTTTGCTGCGCTTCCTTTTTGCCGCCGTTCTGCTGCTTAATCTGCTGTTTGCCCTGCTGCCGCCCGGCAGTCAGGACTTTACGGCACTCGTCGCCTGGAGCGAGCGCCTGCTTTCGCAGCCTCTGGCGCCGGCCATCGGCGCGGCCGGCCCGCCGGCTCTCAGCGTGGGCAATCTCATCTATCTGGGCGCGAGCCTGTTCCTTTCCGGACTCAACTGGATCGCGAGCGTGGCCTATGCCAGCTGCTACTCCGCGGAACGCGAGGGTTTGAGCGCGGAACAGGGCCTGGCCCGTTTCTTCCGCCGCCTGCCGCGCATTCTGGCCCTGTTCGGACTGCTCATTGTCCCCACCATCCTGAGCTCCTTCCTGCTGCTGCTGCCGCTTTTGTTTTTGCTCCTCGCGATCGCCCTCGCTCCCATGCTGATGGTTGACGACGGCCTGAAGCTCGCTGCCGCTCTCGAGACCTCCATCGATCGGACCCGCGGCAAGCGCGGCCTCATCTTTCTCAGTTTCGCCCTCCTCGCCGTTCTGGTCTCGGGCTCGCGTTCGCTTCTGGGCGGGCTCGTTGGACGCCTGGGTGCGGCCCTGCCCGTGACGATGGCCTTCGTCACGACCCTGCAGACCCTGATGAACGGCCGCCTGCTCGGCCTTATCCACCGCTTTGCCATTGTCTATCCGATCGGCATGCCGGCCCGCAGCACGAGTCCCGAGGATGCCCTCACCGTGATCCGGAATATCACCGGCCGCGGACCTGGTGAACGGGATGCCGATTACGATGATGATGACTGATAAAGGAGTTATAACGATGATCGAAAACCAGAATGCCAGCCCGGAACAAGATGCCCTGCGCACCGAACTGCTCGACCTGCTGCGCCGCGAACTGCGCCCCGACACGGCCCGCCTGGCCCTGCTGCTGGGGACCCCGGAGAGCGAGGTCAAAGCCGAGCTCGAGCGCCTCGAGGCCGAAGGCATCATCTTGGGCTACGGTGCCACTGTTGACGAGACCCGTCTCAACGGGGAGACCGTCACCGGTCTCATCGAGCTGCGCGTCCAGCCGCAGCGGGACCGTGGCTTTGACCGCATCGCCCAGCGCATTTATCGCTTCCCCCAGGTGCAGTCGTGCTATCTGATGTCAGGCGACTACGACCTCCTGATTACCGTCGAGGGGCGGACGCTGCGCGAGGTCGCCGAGTTCGTCTCGGAGCGCATCGCCTCGAGCGAGAGCGTGCTGTCGACCCGGACCCACTTCATCCTGAAGACCTATAAGGAATCGGGCCGCATACTCTTCGATTCCGACGAGGATCAGCGCGAGGTTATGGTCCTATGAGCGAAGGCAAAGCCGTCATCAGGCCCGAGGACAGGCTGTCACGGGCCGTCTCCGGGATCAGGCCCAGCGCCATCCGCCGCTTTTTCGATCTGGCCAATGAAATGCGCGGTCAGGTGATCTCGCTTTCGATCGGCGAGCCCGACTTCGTTACCCCCTGGCCGATCAGCGAGCAGGGAATCTATTCCCTCGAACAGGGGCGCACGCACTATTCCGCCAACACCGGCGTGATCGAGCTGCGCGAGGCCATCTCCGCCTATATCGAGCGGCGCTTCGGCCTCGTCTATTCGGCCCGCGACGAGGTGGTGGTCACCGTCGGCGGCTCGGAGGCCATCGATGCCTCGATCCGCGCCCTCGTCAACCCCGGCGACGAGGTCCTGATTCCCGAGCCCGCCTTCGTGGCCTATAAGGCATGTGCGCAGCTGGCCGGTGCCGTGCCGGTGCCGATCAGCCTCAGCCCGGCGACGGACTTCCGCCTGACAGCCACCGAACTCGAGGCTGCGATCACGGAGCGGACACGCCTCCTCATCATGGCCTATCCCAACAATCCCACCGGGGCGGTGCTTGAGGATCACGATCTCGAGGCGATTGCCGCGGTGCTCGAGCGGCATCCCGAGGTGACCGTGGTCTCGGATGAGCTCTACGCCGAGCTCACCTACAGGCCGGCCGTCTTCCGCTCGATCGCGTCCTATCCCGGCATGCAGGAGCGTACGGTCGTCATCGGCGGTTTTTCGAAGGCCTTTGCCATGACCGGCTGGCGCATCGGCTACGCGCTGGGGCCGGCGGCCATCATCGCCGCGATGAACAAGATCCATCAGTACGTTATCATGTGTGCACCGACAACCGCGCAGTATGCAGCCATTGCCGCCCTCGAGGATGCCGAGACCCATATCGCCCCGATGCGCAGCGAGTACAACCGCCGCCGCCGTGTTCTGCTGCACGGCCTCAGGCAGCTCGGACTGCCCTGCTTCGAGCCCCTGGGCGCCTTCTACGCCTTCCCCGATATCCGTCAGACGGGGCTCGGTTCGGGCGAGTTCTGTGAGCGCCTGCTCCAGGAGGAGTATGTCGCCGTCATTCCCGGCGGGGCCTTCGGAAGCTGCGGTGAAGGCTTCATCCGCATCAGCTATGCGGCGGCCCTGGAGAACATAGAAGAAGCCCTGCGGCGCATCGCCCGCTTCCTCGGGAAGCCCGCACCCGACCTCACGAGACCCGCGGTCGATGCCTGAGAGGGGAGACAACGGGCAGCCTGTCAGAGAGACGAGATACGATGATCGAATTTGAAGCCCTGCGCCATGAGACCGAAGCGATGGAGGAGCCGCTCGCCGATCTGCGCGAAGCCCTCCACATCCGGCAGACCGAAGATGAGGCGGACGAGCTCGAGGCCCGTTCGCAGGAACCCGGTTTCTGGGATGACCCGCAGGAGGCGGGGAAGGTGCAGACGCGCATCGCCCATCTGCGCCGCCGCGTTACGGATTTCAGCGCTCTGGTGGAGCGCCTCGAGAATCTCGCGGTCCTGATTGAACTGGGTGACGAGGCCGAGGATGCGGATCTCCTCGCCGAGGCCGAGAGCGAGCTGGAAACGCTGAAGGCGGACTACGAGGCGCTGCGGCTCGAGACGCTGTTCATCGGCGAGCATGATGAGAACAACGCCATCGTCAGTCTCCATGCCGGTGCCGGCGGCACCGAGGCTCAGGACTGGGCCGAGATGCTCTATCGCATGTACACGCGCTGGGCGGAAAAGCACGGCTTCACCCTGTCCGAGCTCGACTATCTGGACGGCGATGAAGCGGGGCTGAAATCGGTCTCCTTCAGCGTCAGCGGGGAACACGCCTACGGCTATCTGCGCTCGGAGGGCGGCGTGCACCGCCTGGTGCGCATTTCGCCCTTTGACTCGGCCGGGCGGCGGCACACGAGCTTTGCCTCCGTGGAGGTGATGCCCGAACTCGATGACAGCATCCAGATCGAGATACGCCCCGAAGATATCAAGATGGATGTCTACCGCGCCTCGGGGGCCGGCGGCCAGCATGTTAACAAGACCTCCTCTGCCGTGCGCCTGACACATCTGCCGACCGGTGTGGTCGTCGCCTGTCAGGCCGAGCGCAGCCAGTTTCAGAACCGTGACAAGGCCATGGAGATGCTGAAGGCCAAGCTCTTCGCCATCGCCGAGGCGGCCCAGATGGATCGCATCGAGGACCTCAAGGGAAATCAGATGGAGATCGCCTGGGGCAGCCAGATTCGCTCCTATGTGTTCTGTCCCTACACGTTGGTTTCCGACCACCGCACCGGACACAAGGAAGGCGATGTCGATGCCGTCATGGACGGTGAGATCGATCCCTTTATCCAGAGCTGGCTGGCGATGAAAGCCGGCACCAGACAAAATGAGGAGGCGGCCATATGACGGATAGACAGGAAGCAGGGGCGAGGCGCCATCCGGCCGGACTGGCCCTGCTGTCAGTATCGGACAAGCGCGGGCTCGTGGACTTCGCCCGCCGCCTGGCGGGGGCGGGCTTCGGCCTCGTATCCTCCGGCGGCACGGCTGGCGCCCTGCGCGGGGCGGGGCTCGAGGTGCGGGACGTCAGCGAGCTGACGGGTTTCCCCGAGTGCCTCGGGGGGCGGGTGAAGACGCTGCATCCCGTTATTCACGCGGGGATTCTGGCGCGCCGTGAGGTGGCCGGAGACATGGATTTTCTCGCATCCGAAGGCATAGATCCCATCAATCTGGTGGCGGTCAATCTCTATCCCTTCGCCGCGACAGCGTCCCGGCCCGAGGCCGCTTTCGCCGACTGCATCGAGCAGATCGACATCGGCGGCCCCTCGCTGCTGCGGGCGGCTGCCAAGAATCACAGTTCCGTCCTCGTGGTCTGTAATCCGGACGACTATGACCGCGTAGCCACGGCGGTTGAGACGGATGCGGTGACGGAAGCTCTGCGGCGCGAACTCGCCGCCCGGGTCTACCGCCACACGGCCGACTACGACCGCGCCATCGCCGACTTCTTCGCCACCGATCCGCGTGCCCGCATCGGAGAGGCGGAGGCAGCTGTGGCGGAGCGGCTCTTCCCCGAACGGATGGAGCGCAGCTGGCAGCGGCGTCAGCTGCTGCGCTACGGTGAGAATCCTCAGCAGCTGGCGGCCTGGTATGTTGATGCCGAGCCCGAGCCCGGCTCTCTGGCAGCCGCGACCCAGCTCCACGGGAAGGAACTCTCCTATAACAACATCGCCGATGCCGACGCCGCCCTCGACATGGTACGCGCCTTTCGCTCGCCCGCCGTCGTGGCGGTCAAGCACCAGAACCCCTGCGGCATCGCCGAGCGCGACAACATCCTGGCCGCCTGGGAGGCCTGCTACGAATCAGATCCCGTCTCGATTTTCGGCGGTATAGTCGCCCTGAACCGCCCCGTCACGGCAGAGGTGGCGAGACAGATGCATGCCATTTTCCTCGAGGTTGTTCTCGCCCCGGCCTATGAGGACGAAGCGCTTGAGATTCTGGGCCGGAAGAAGAACCTGCGTCTCCTTGTCGTCCCCGGCATTGAGAAAGCCGCCGACAGGAGTCTCCTTTTGCGCTCGGTACGCTCGGGACTGCTGCTGCAGGAGGAGGACGAGGGCCAGGAGCTGACAGACGACTGGCGCACGGTCACACAGCTTGAGGCCGATGACAGCATCCTCGCCGACGCGCGTTTTGGCATGCAGGTGGTCCGCTTCGTCAAGTCCAACGGCATCGTGGTCGTCCGCGACCGGGCGACGCTCGGCATAGGGCCGGGACAGACCAACCGTGTCGGGGCCGTCGAAATCGCCCTCGCCCAGGCAGGCGAGAAGGCGCAGGGAGCGGTTCTCGCCTCGGATGCGTTCTTCCCCTTTGACGACTGCGTGCGGGTGGCGGCGGCGGCCGGCATTCGTGCGATTGTCCAGCCCGGGGGCTCACTGCGTGACGAGGACTCCATCCGGGCGGCCGATGAACTGGGCCTCGTCATGCTCTTCAGCGGGCGGCGCCATTTCCGCCACTAGGCAAAGAGGGGCCACGATCCGTGAATGTCGGCTACTTTGGCGGGACTTTCGATCCCATGCATAACGGCCACCTCCACATGCTGGACGCGGCCACGGAAAAGTTTGCTCTCGACCTCGTGATCGTCATGCCGGCCGGCATGCCCTACCATAAGGATCTGCTTTCGGTCAGTCCGGCCTGCTTTCGCTACATGATGTGCCGGCGTGCCCTCAGCCGCCGCCCGGAGGTGGTGCTCTCGGCGGCGGAAATACGCCGCCGCGGTCCCTCATACACCATCGACACCGTGCATGATCTCAAGCGGGATTTCCTGCCCGAAGACCGCTTCTACCTCATCTGCGGCTCCGACATACTGGATTCGATTCAGCACTGGTACCATTTCGAGGAACTGCTGGCGGAACTCATTCTCGCGGTGGCGATCCGCCCCGGCGAAAAGCGCTCCAGTCTCGAGAAACAGGCGCGGGAGCTGCGGCAGCGCTACGGGGCCGAGGTGGTTCTTTACGATACACCGATGCTGCCCGTTTCATCGACCGCGATCCGCGGGCAGCTCGAGGCGGAACCCGGACGCCCGCCGTCCGACCTGCCGCCGGGCGTGATGCGCATCATCCGCCGCTATGGACTCTACCGCGAGCCCAATCCTCTCGTCTGGCTGCAGCCGGAGACGAGGCGGCAGGTTGTCGAACTCGAATCCAAGCTCTTCGACCTCATCAGCCTGAAGCGCCTGGCGCACTCCATGAGTACCATGTTCGAGGCTGTCCGCCTCGCCCAGCGTTTCGGGGGCGATGTCAACCGGGCGGCCCTGGCGGCGCTGCTGCATGACTTTGCCAAAGAACTCACCGTCTCCGAGATGCTTTCCCTCGCCCCCGGTTTGACATCCGAATACGGTGACAGCAATGCCACCCTTCACGGACCTGCCGCGGGCCTGCTGCTGGAGCCGGTCTTCGGCATCAGCGACCCCGCCATCGCGTCTGCGGTGACCTGGCATACCACGCTGCGCGAGGGGGCCACGCAGCTTGACAAGATCATTTTCCTCGCCGACAAGATCGAGCCCTCGCGCACCTTCGGCGATCTGGGGCCGATCCGCGCACTGGCCGAACAGGATCTCGACGCCGCCGTGCTGGCGACGCTGGAGGGAGTGCGCCAGCATCTGATTCGTGAGAAACTGAAAATACATCCCGCGAGCCTCGCCGCCATGAGCGAGCTGATGCGTGAGAGACCCGGAGCTGCGGACCTGTCGGCCCGCAGAAAAAAGAAAAAGAGAAAGAAGGACAGGTAGATTGACCAGCCAGAAACTCGCAGAGACGGCGGCGGCCATACTGGCCACACACAAGGGAATCGACATTGAGACGATTGATGTCCGTGAGCGCACGAGCCTCGCCGACTATTTCGTCATCGCGAGCGGTACCTCGCAGATTCATGTGCGCAGCCTCGTCGACTATGTGGAGAAGGAGCTCGGCGAGGAGGGCGTTCGTCCCCGCTCTATTGAGGGTGCCGATGCGCAGCGCTGGGTTCTGCTTGACTATGGCGATGTAGTCGTCCACATCCTGCATCCCGAGGAGCGCGAGTACTACGATCTCGAGAAGCTCTGGCTGCACGGCTGGAGCCGCGGCTGAGGTCATACAGGGACAATTCGGGGCGGATTGGAGCCGGCCCGTCAAACTGGCTGACCAGCTAGAATGAGCCTCCGAAGTTCAGGCGGGAGAGGAATTCTCCCGCCCGGAAGGAGGAGAAGGCATGGCGAATTGGCGCCCGGCCAGGCGCCTGCTTCTGTTGCTACTCGGAACGGCGCTCCTGCTGCTTGTGGCCCTCGCCGGTCTGGCGGGTCTGGGCCCGCCCTTTGACGGCAGCTGGTTCTGGACTCCGGTGGCACAGGAGGAGGGGACGGCGGAGACATCCGGTACGGCGGAAGCGGCGGAGCCGTCGGCTGACAGCCGTGAGCATGCTGCCGGAGGGTCGGACACCGCTACGGAGACAACTGTCCTCATCACTGTTCACCTGACCGGGGCTGTCCGTATGCCCGGTGTCTACCGCCTGCCTGCTGGTGCGACATTGATCGACGCGGTGACGGCGGCGGGTGGCCTGACGGCGACGGCCGCCAGGGAGCATGTGAACCTCGCCGCCCTGGTCCCGGATCATGCCCTGGTGCGCATACCGAGCAGGGAGGAGGTGGATGAGAGGGAGCCGCCGCTCTACGCCGTTTCGCCGCTGCCGGCCGGCTCCGAGCCCCGCTCTGCAACGGGCGCCGATCCGGCAGCTACGGCGCAGGCCGCACCGGTCAACCTCAACACGGCGGATCAGGGCATGCTTGAAACGCTGCCGGGAGTGGGGCCGCAGATCGCGCAGGCGATTCTGCGTCAGCGTGAGGAGCTGGGCGGCTTCGCGTCGGTGGAGGATCTGCTGCTCGTACCGGGTATCGGCGAACGCCGTCTCGAGGCCCTGCGCCCACTGGTTACTGTCGCTCCCTAGCGGGTTTATTCACGAGAATCCGTACATGAGTCCAGATAATGAGCAGAACAGCATCATGTATGTGCAATAGTTCGATTGATACACGGCTGAATGCACATAAGTCCATTGACTGCTCACGGCATACTCTACCCATGGCGAAGAGCGCCGGGTTCTGCTAGTCCGAACGCAGCTCCGCCCGGATGGTCTTCACGCCAAAGCAGAAATAGAGAATGTGAAAGATCCAGATACAGGCGAGAACAATGCAGCCGACGACGATGCCCCGTCGTCCCATCATGACGAAACCGATGCTCATCAGCAGGGTGACCAGAAGCATCACGCGGATCTTTGTCCGCCAGGTCATGCCGCGTCCGGCGACGTAGTCTTCCAGATGTCTTTTGTAGAGGCCGGTGCCCCGGAACCAGCGCTCAAGCCTCTTCGAGCTGCGCGCGAAACAGAAGGCTGCCAGCATCAGGAAGGGGAAGGCCGGCATCATGGGGAGAACGGCTCCGATCGCGCCGAGAAGCAGGCCGACGAGACCGAGCAGTACATAGAGTGTTTTTCGCAGTTTCATGTCTTTGCCTCCGTATTCTCCTGTCTTTGTATCCATGTCCACAGCTGATGAATGACGAGCCCCGTGCGACGGGTCTTTGTCCATGTTTCAGCCTGCTTTCCGGACGCATCAACTCATCCTCCCGTGCTCGAGCGAATAGCTGCGGTCGCAGATCCCCAGGGTCGACTGACGATGCGAGACGAGCAGCACCGTCTTTCCCCGGCGCCCCGTATGCAGGGATTTCAGAATGAGGGCCTCGTTCAGACTGTCGAGATTCGAGGTCGGCTCGTCGAGGAGCAGGAAGGGGGCGTTGTGCAGGAAGGCACGGGCGAGGCCGAGACGCTGGCGTTCGCCGCCAGAGAGCGTGTCGCCGAGTTCACCGACCTCGGTGTCATAGCCCTGTGGCAGGCTCTGGATGAAATCGTGGATGGCCGCCTGGCGGCAGGCGGATTCCAGTTCCTCCTGACTCGCGTCCAGTTTTGCGATGCAAAGATTATTCCTGATGGAGTCGCGGAACAGATGGGTTTCCTGGGTCATATAGCTCTCGAGGCTACGCAGATGATCCGTGTTAATATCCTCGACACTGCGGCCTGAAATCAGGATGCGGCCCTTCTGCACCTGCCAGAAGCGCATGAAGAGCTTGAGGAGGGTGGATTTGCCCGAGCCGGAGCGGCCGCTGATTCCGATGATCTCCCCCTCGGGGACTTCGAGGGAGAGATCCTGCAGGATGTCCTCTCCTGAGTAGGCAAAGCTGACGGCCTCGGCCGCGGCGCCGTGAAAAGGGACGGCTTCCCGGCCGTGAATGTCCGTGACCACCGGTTCTTCGTCGAGGATATCGAGGACGCGCCTGGCGGCAGCGAAAGTGCGCTGCAGTGTGGAACCGAGGTCGGCGAGGGCCAGCGCGGGCCCGAAGGAGCTCATCAGGGTAAGCGTTGCGATCAGGGCGCCGGGAAAGTCACAGAGGCTCGAGGCCAGCAGCAGCATGGCAAAGTCAAAGGCGAGGATGACGGTGCTGTTCACAGCCTGGTTCAGCCCGCCACGGATTTTCATGCGCCTCTCACAGGCGGAGAGGGTGGCGGTCCGGCGCTGGATCGTAGCGAGCCGCGCCGCTCCCTGGCCGTACTGCAGGACCTCGCTGAGACCACGCAGCGAGTCGAGAACATAGGAGGCGAGCTCGCCGGACTGCCGGCGCAGGTGGAGGCCGTCGTCCCCCGAGAGCCGCGAGGTCACGATGGGAATCAGGGCGCCGACCATGAGATGGGCCAGGGCGGCCAGCAGCCCCAGCAGGACATGACAGGAAGCGCAGACGAAAACCACTACCAGCCCGAACAGCACGGCGATGGCGATGGGGGAGATGGTGTGTGCGTAGAAGACCTCAAGAAGTTCAATATCGGAGGTGATGAGACTGATGAGGTTGCCCCGGTCCCTGCCCTCGAGTTTTGCCGGGCTGAGGCGGCGCAGCGCCGCGAAGACCCGGTCGCGCAGCAGGGCCAGGAGTTTGAAGGCGATATAGTGGTTGGCCGTCTGCTCCGCATAGCGCAGAATTCCCCGCAGCAGCGCAAAGACGAAGACAAGTATCAGGAAAAACTCCAGGCCCGACGACCAGTCGGGATACAGAACAGCCAGCAGGATGCGTCCCCCGACAACCGTGATTCCGCTCGCACAGAGATGGCCCAGCAGGCCCATGACAATGGCCAGCAGCATGTAGCCGGTAAGGGGCCGTACGAGGCCCATGAGCCGCACCATGACCTGAAAGCCGCCGGCTTTCATACAGCCAGATCTCCTCTGACAAAGCCCTCGAGTTCCTGCTGTGTCTCCCAGAGGGCGGCGTAGACGCCCGCCCGGCACAGCAGCTCGGGATGACTGCCTGTTTCCACAACGACACCGTCGTGGAGCACATAAATCCGGTCTGCCGTCGTCACATTGGCCAGTCGGTGGGTAATCAGGATGACGGTTTTCGTCCGAGCGAGCAGATGAATCTGGGCCATGATGTCGCGTTCGCTCTCAACATCAATGTTGGAGGTAGCCTCGTCAAAGATGTAGACGGGACTGTCGTGGAGCAGTGCACGGGCCAGAGCCAGGCGCTGACGCTGGCCGCCGGAGAGATTGGCTGCGCGCTCCTCGAGCCGGGTCTCGAGACCGTTTCGGCTGCGGAGGAAATCGGCCAGCCTGACCTGTTCGAGAAGCTCCCAGAGACGCTCATCAGGGGTGTCAGCCCGGGCGATCAGGAGATTATCGCGAACACTGCCCTTAAACAGATAACTCTGATGGCTGACCAGGGTTATGCCTGTGTGCAGCGCTTCCTCGCTGATCCGGGCGAGGGGTATGCCTCCGACGCTGAGAGAACCACGGTAGTTTGTGCGCCGACCCATGAGGAGGGAGGCGACGGTGGACTTTCCGCAGCCGCTTTCGCCCACGATGGCGCTGAAGCTGCCGACCGGAAAGTCCATGTTGATGCCCCGGAGAATATCGCGCCCGGCTTCATAGGCGAAATGGAGCTCGCGCAGCTGCAGAGAAAAATCGGCGGGAACCGCGGTCTCGGGGCGCTGTTCTTCCGGTAGATCCAGCAGATGAAAGATTCTGTCCGCGGCGGCCATGCCGTTCATGCTGACGTGAAAAAAGGAGCCCAGCAGGCGCAGCGGCAGGAAGAAGTCGGCCGCCAGCAGGATGATCAGCAGACAGCCGGCCAGATCGATACGACCTGAGTGGAGGTTGCGGCTGGCCAGAATGACCCCGATGGCGGCGCCGCCATAGGCGATGAGATCCATGATGCTGATGGAGTTGAGCTGCATCGCGAGGACCTTCATGGTGATGCGGCGAAAACGCTCGCTTTCTTCATTCATTCTTGCGTGCTTCCAGGCATCCGACTGGTAGATTTTTGTTGTGGTCAGTCCCTGCAGGTTTTCGAGAAAACTGTCGCCGAGGCTGCTGTACTGCTCCCAGTATTTGCCCAGCAGTTTTCTGGCCCAGCGCTGTACGGCCACGATGCCAGCAGGGATGAGAGGGACCAGCAGGAGCAGGACGGCCGCTGTCTCGAGGCTGACGAAACTCAGAACGGTAAAGAGCGTCAGCGGTGCGAGCAGGGCGTAGAAGAACTGTGGCAGGTAGGCGCCGAAATAGGTCTCCAGCTGATCCACGCCCTCAACGGCGAGCTGGACGACCTCGGCGGTATGAACCTGCTCATCGTAGGCGGAGCCGAGTCTGAGCAGTTTGCTGTAGATGGCCGTCCGCAGCTTCCCCTTGACCGATTTTGAGCTGAGATAGCTGAAGTGACTTGACAGCAGAGTACAGATGAAGCGCATGAAAAGTGCGAAAGCGGTGCAGAGTGCCGTCAGGGAGAGCAGCCGCCTGTCGAGCTCATGTCGGTAGAGCGCGGCCAGGAGTCGCGAGATCGCCCCCATCAGGAGAATGTTGGCCAGCAGCGAGAGCCATTGAACACCGGCGTTGGCGGCGATGTACTGTCTCGCTTCTTTGATCGAACCGATCAGGCGCCTGTGGATCATGCGTGCTTCTTATCCTCTCGTGTGGTGTAGACCGTTGCGGTTAGCCGGATCTAACTGCGGGTGGAAATAATAGCGCCCTCTGCTGTCCGAACACGGTTAGATGACGCTAACTAGTTGCGTTTATACCACAGGAGAGGAAGTTCTGTCACGTCCTCTGCCTGGCCAACGTATAATGAAAGCAATACAGAACGAGGGAGGATCCCACATGACACAGGCCGACCGCTGCTTTATCGATACCTGCCGCGAGATTCTGGAACACGGCTGGAGTGACCGCGATGTCGAAGTCCGTACGCGCTGGCCCGACGGCACGCCGGCCCATACGAAGAAGGCCTTCGGCATCGTCAACCGCTATCGGCTGGACGAGGAGTTTCCGATGCTGACGCTGCGGCGTGTCCCCTTTATCACTCTGCTGCGTGAGATCCTCTGGATCTGGGTGCAGCGCTCCAACCGCGTCTCTGATCTCGGCGCCAAAATCTGGGATGCCTGGGCCGATGAGGAGGGGACGATCGGCCGTGCCTACGGTTATCAGCTGGGTGTCCGCCACAAATATCCCGAGGGCGAATTCGATCAGGTCGAGCGCGTCCTCTACGATCTCCGGCACAACCGCTACAGCCGCCGCATCCTGACGAGCATCTATAATCATCACGACCTGCATCAGATGCAACTGTATCCCTGTGCCTGGTCGCTGACCCTGAATGTCACCGGCGATCGCCTCAACGCGATCCTGAATCAGCGCTCCCAGGACATGCTCGCGGCGAATGCCTTCAATGTCGCCCAGTATGCCGTCCTGGTGCACATGTTCGCCCGCGTGTCAGGGCTCAAGGCGGGTGAACTTGTCCACGTCATCGCCGACGCCCACATTTATGACCGTCACGAGGATATCGTCCGCGAGCTCATCGAGCGGCCCGGCTTCAGCGCCCCGACTCTGGAGATCGATCCCGCGGTTACGGACTTTTTTGCCTACCGGCCCGAGCACTTCGCCCTCCGCGATTATGTTCACGGTCCGGACATTCCCCGCTTCGAGGTGGCCATCTAGTGTCGACCCTTTCTCTGCCGGATCTGAAACTCCCCGCCGGCCCCCGCGCCGAAGACCGCTTCCGCGCAATCGCCCCCGGCGAGCGCCGGCTGCTGCTGCTGGCCTCCGTCGACCGCGCCGGCGGCATCGGGCGCGGTGATGCACTGCTTCTCCCGCTGCGTCAGGACCTGAGACGGCTGCGCCGCCTGACGATGGGGGACACGGTGGTCGTCGGCCGCCGCACACTCGAATCCTTCCCGGGTGCGAAGCCGCTGGCCGGGCGTCCCCACCTCGTGCTCAGCGGCAGCCTCGCTGCAGCCGGCCCCTCCGCCTGGGAGGGCACGGAGATCTGCCCGGACCTGCCCGCACTGCTCGACGCCATCGCCCGGCGCAGCGGCCGCATCTGGATCCTCGGCGGTGCACAGGTCTATCGCCAGCTGCTGCCCTACTGCCATCAGGCCTGGCTGACGCACATTGACGCCCGGCTGCCCGGCGCGACGCATTACCTGGACATCCCGCAGCTGGGCTGGCGGACTGTCTGGCGCTCTCCCGCCTATCTCGACCGTGCGAGCCGCCTCGGCTACCACTATGAGATCAGCTGCCAGGAGGAGCCTCACGCGCTGCCGCGTTGACAGTTTTCTGCCGTGTGCTAAAATGCTCGGTGCATTCGGGGTGTGGCTCAGGTGGTAGAGCGCCTGGTTCGGGACCAGGAGGCCGGAAGTTCAAGTCTTCTCACTCCGACCATGATAAGCAGCTGTTGCGGCAGATATCAGCCGGCAACAGCTGCTTTTGATCTGTCTGGTGTCTGTCGGACCTTTATGGCCCGCTGCCGGCGTGCACAGGGGAGTCACGATTGCGATGCCAAGAACACCAAAGACAGGATTATCCCCGCACCATCGGGACATATTTCTATAGCGCAAAGTAGCCGGATGATCTGTAGTACCGCAGTCGTTTGCTGTATGATTCCTGCAGGGAGTGTCGTGCTCATGGTCCGGCACAGGACAGGCAGGGGAGGCGCACGAAGATGAGAATCGGTATTATCCAGGCACCTTATCCAGATCATGAAACCTCATCGTACGATACTTGTTCCTTCATTCAGGACAGCATTGAAAATATGACAGAGACGCTCGAGCTTTTAGTGCTGCCGGAGTATGCGAACTGTCCCGGGATCTCCGATCACGACGAGCTCATTGCCTTTGTTAACAGATACTCAGATTCCTTTCTCGCCGCATTACAGCGTCTGGCCAGAGAGAAACGGACCAACATCGCCCTCAACGCACTCCTTGAGGAGCCACCCGTATCTGGGAGAAAGCCGGTGTTTCGGAACTCGACGCTGCTGATCGGACGGGATGGCAACGAAATAGCACGTTATGAAAAAATACATCTGACGCCGACAGAAAAGGAATGGGGAGTCGTTGCGGGCGAAAGGCCGGTTATGTGCCGGCTTGAGGGAGCCAGAATCACATTTGCGACCTGCTTTGACATCTATTTCGCCGAGTATTTCGAGCGTCTCGCCGCCATGCAGCCCGATCTGCTGCTGTTCCCCTCGTACCAGCGCTCGGAAGATCAGGAGATTATCCGATTGCAGACCAGAAGCCGCGCAGTGGACCTCGAGGCCCATGTATTGCGCGCTTCGTACAGCATGGGCGAGAAAGCCACCACAGGTGGCTGCTCCATGGTGGTCGATCCGTTGGGCAGGGTGCTGCTGGATGCCGGAAATGCGTGCGGGCTCTTTGTCTGCGACATCGAGCCGGATCTGAAACGGATCAGGCCGGCTGCCCACGGCCTGGCGAGGGATACTTCACGAAATATCGTTGAGCGTAACCGCTGCCCGAAACTGTACCGTCCAACAACTGCAGCGCTCTCCGATCACGACAGGGACCGTTACCCCCGGGTGGTGGCACATCGTGGCTGGAGCGGCATCGCCCCGGAAAACACACTACCGGCCTTTGGGGCGGCACTGGCACTCGGCATTCAGGAGATTGAGCTGGACCTGTGGGGTTCGCGTGACCGCGAACTGATTGTCTGCCATGACCCGACCATCGACCGCACATCCGATCGGTCCGGCCGGATCGAAAAAATGACCTGGCCGGAAATCAAGGTGGCGGACGCCGGTGCCTGGTTCCAGGAGGACTGGGCGGGTGTCAGATTCTGCCGTCTGGACGATGTTCTGGCGAGATTTGCCGGACAGACGATCATGAATATTCATATCAAGGCTCCTGGAGAGGATGGCTGGGTAGTCGAACGTGTCCGCGATCTGGTCGAGGCAGCCGGCGTCAGAGACCATGTCTATATCGCCGGTGAAGCCGATGTTCTGGAGTGGGCGCTCAGACTGGCTCCGGATATTGATCGCTGCTGCCTCGAGGGACAGGGGGACGGTTCCATTTTGACACATGCACTGAAGTACGACTGCCAGCGGCTGCAGTTTGGCAGGACCCATGTCAACCGCAGGATGGTTGAGCAGGCCCATGCGGCCGGCATGATCTGTAATTTGTTCTACGCCGATGACATAGAAGAGGCGCGGGACTATTTCGCACTTGGCATAGACTCCATCCTCAGCAATCACCCGAACCGGCTTCTGCCCCTGCTGTCAGATTCCAGCGCTGCCGCCCCGGACATATCTTCATGTCCCTCTATTTGACTCTGTAGACTCCCGTGCCGGGCGGAGTACTGTCTCTGACAGACGGCTGCGCTGTCGGTGTCGGCGGGAGAAGCCAGCGCTGGATGTACAGTCTGGAGAGCCGGTCCGCTCCGTCGCACTGCACCAGGCAGAACAGCTCCAGCCGTATTTCTCATAGAAACCAACATGATCCGTGACCAGATAGAGGGTTGAAAGGCCCCTGGCTCTCATGTCTTCGAGCGCCATGTCCGGAAGCTGACCCGCAATGCACCGGGATCTATGCCCTTTTTAGTGTAGACGGAGCTGCTGTTTGGGGATAGATCCTTTCTCTCATGAAAATCGTTGGCAACGATGTCCAGTCCGCCGGCGATCTGTTCATCGTCGAGACAAAGACAGCTGACATATTCGCTGTCCCGCTGAGAAAGTCACCCAGGCACGTTCTCTAGGCGTCACAAGGCACGCTCCGGAAAATGGGGTACAGCTCAACGTCACATAGCGATACCGTTGCATTCGTTCATGGCGCGTGCACTCGGCTTAACAGAAAGTATTTGCGAGAAAATCATAACTTGGACACATGCTTCATGTCCGGATTGAAATGCTTGTCTTTTTTTGGTCAAATTTACCCCTGTTGTTTGACAGGAACTGTCTCTTTTCGTTACCATAGAGTCCGATTTGAGCACATAACCGTCGACAGCTCTCGCAACCTGGCTCATCCACCAGTTCTGACGTAATACCAATTCTGACGTATCAAAGAAAGTGGTGTGAGTTTATGGAGATTACAGATATCATCGTTCGCCAGCTGCAGGAGACAGGGAAGCTCAAGGCTGTTGTTTCGGTCACCTTCGACAACTGCTTCGTTGTTCATGATGTCAAGGTCATCGAATCCATGAATGGCCTCTTCATCGCCATGCCGAGCCGGCGGACGCCGAACAACAATTTCATCGATATCGTCCATCCGATCAATTCCGAGTTCCGCCAGACCATGTCGGACGCCGTGCTTGCCGCCTACCGTGAGAGTCTCAGGCAGCGCGAGGAGGAGCTGCGCGCCGAACAGGAGCAGAGGGAGCCGGAGCCCGCTTCCTTCGCCTATTTCGGCGACCGCCCGACATCAGGCTGAGCCTTTCCTGCCTCCACCGTTGACGGTTAGGCGTCGATAACGTATTATCCCCGGGACTTCAATTGCCTTTGAACAACGGGGAAGTGGAGATGACACTGGATCAGCTGGAGCAGGGGAAGCCCGCGCGCATTGTCAACGTCGGTGGCGATACCGCACTGAGACGGCGCCTGCTTGACATGGGCCTGACACCGGGAACGGTTGTCGAGATAGACCGTTTCGCCCCGCTCGGGGATCCGCTCGAACTTTGCCTGCGTGGCTATCATCTCTCACTGCGTCTGGGCGCGGCCAGGGACATCGAGGTCGAGGCTCTGCCATGATTCTCGCTCTGGTAGGCAATCAGAATTCCGGAAAAACCACGCTGTTTAATCGTCTCACCGGCGCCCGCCGTCAGGTCGGCAACTTCCCCGGTGTGACTGTGGACCAGGCACTGGGGCGCAGTCGCCGCTATGCCGATGTTGAGATTCTCGACCTGCCCGGTATCTACTCGCTGTCACCCTATTCCAGCGAGGAGCGCATCAGCCGTGACGCCCTGATGAGCGGCAGATGCGACGGCATACTGAACATCGTCGATGCCACCAATCTCGAGCGCAATCTCTATCTCACCCTGCAGCTGATCGATCTTGGCCTGCCGATGACACTGGCCCTCAACATGATGGATGAAGTGGAGCAGCAGGGCCGCAGCATCGATGTCGCGGCACTCGAAGAGAGTCTCGGGATTCCGGTGGTGCCGATTGTGGCGAACAGTGGCCGTGGGGTTACCGAGCTGATGCGCACCGCATATGAGACGACGCTGGAGCAGCGGCGGCCGCTGCGGCCGGACCTCTGCTCGGGACCGGTGCACCGCGCTCTGCACGCCATCGCTGCGCTGATTGAGGATCACGCCGAGCGCTGCCAGTTGACACCGCGCTATGCCGCGACCAAGGTGATCGAGGGTGACGAGCTTCTGCTGCCGCGTCTGGGCCTCAACGAGAATGAGCTGGATGCCTGTGAGCACATCATCACTGAGATGGAGCGCGAACTGGGCACCGACCGTCTCGCGGCTCTCGCCGACATGCGCTACAGCTTCATCCAGCCCATGGTGGCCCAGGTTACGCAGCTGCATGCCGATCGCTCCCAGATGAGCGACCGGACCGCCCGTATCGATCGGGTGCTTACACACCGCATCCTGGCGCTGCCGCTCTTCCTCCTTATCATGGCGCTGATATTCTGGATCAGTTTCGGCCCCATTGGCCTCACCCTTAGCGACTGCTTCGCCGACGCAATTGCTGCTCTGGGCGCGAGAACCGCTGAGGCTCTCACAGCGGCCGACGTGAACCCGGTTGTCGTCTCCCTCGTGGAAGACGGCGTTTTCGGCGGTGTCGGTTCGGTACTGGGCTTCCTGCCCATGATTCTTCTGCTGTTCACACTGCTGGGCATGCTTGAGGACTCGGGATACATGGCCCGCATTGCCTTTTTCATGGACCGCCTGCTGCAGCACATCGGGCTGTCAGGCTCCTCTTTTGTGCCGATGCTGCTGGGCTTCGGCTGTACCGTGCCGGCGGTGATGGCGACGCGGACTCTGCCTTCGCGGCGCGACCGCCTGATGACGGTTCTGCTCGTACCCTTTATGTCCTGCTCCGCAAAGGTACCGGTCTACGCACTGCTGGCCTCGGTCTTCTTCCCGCACTGCCAGACCCTGATCATAGTCGGGCTCTATATCCTGGGGATGCTGCTGGCAGTGGCAAATGGCCTTATCCTGCGCAACACGGTCTTTCTGGGAGAATCCATCCCCTTTGTCCTCGAACTGCCGCCCTATCGTTTTCCCTCGCCGCTGTCGGTCTGGCGCGACGTGAGGCAGCGGGCAAAGGATTTCATGACGCGGGCCTTTACGGTGATCTTCGTCGTAACCCTCGCGATCTGGTTCCTCGAAACCTTTGATCCCCGTCTCAACGTGGCGGGGGATGGAGAGTCCATTCTGGCTTCCCTGGGACGTCTCGCCGCTCCGCTATTTGCCCCTCTGGGCTTCGGAGACTGGCGTGTTGTCAGCGCCGTCATCAGCGGTTTCTCGGCGAAGGAGGCCGTCATATCTGCTCTCCGCGTCGCGGCGGGCGGCCTGGCGGGGAGCTTTGAGGCGCAGCTGCAGACCCTGCTCAGCGTACCGGCCGCCTTCTCGCTGCTGGTCTTTGTTCTCCTCTATACGCCCTGTTCGGCTGCTGTCGCCGCCATGGCCCGCGAGATCCGCATCCGCTTCTCGCTGCCGCTGATCATCATCTTCCAGACAGCCTATGCCTGGGTCATCGCCTTCTTCGGCTACCGCACGGCGCTCCACGTCGCCGCCGGTCACTATCTGCGCGCAATCCTCGTGCTGCTGCTGCTGCTGGGCAGCTGGCTGCTGGTCTATGTGGCCAGCCGGCGCCGCAGGCCGGCCACCGTGAAACAGAAGGCGAAAGGGAGCTGAATCTGATGATTGCGAATCATTCGCAAACATGATAATCTGAATTCCGTCAATCGACGGAGGTATGTATGCTTTATTTTGCTTGGCGGCGCCCCCGGGGCGCCATTGTTCTGCTGCTGATCTTAGTCTCTGCGGCGCTGCTCGCGGGCTGCGGGGGCAGAGTCGCCGAAACGCCTGCGACCCGCGTTCCGGTGCCGGAGGGGGTGACGGAGCCATATGCCGTGCCTGCTGAAACGACCGTCCCTGAGAGCACGCGCAGCGAAAAGCTGAAGATCCTGACCACCATTCGTCCGGCATATGATTTCACTGCCAAGATCGCTGGTGACGATGCTGAGGTGTCCGTCATCATTCCGGCGGGTGTCGCTGCCCACGGCTGGGAACCCGGTCCGAAGGACATGGTGGCCCTGAGCGGGGCCGATGTTCTGATCTCTATCGGCGCAGGCATGGACGCCTGGTCCGAGACACTCGCCGCGACGCGCGGCGAAGATCTGATCCGGCTGGAGCTGGCCCGTCTCGTGACACTGCTGCCGGGAGATGCTGATCACGGGCACGGCGAAGCTGACGGGCACGGCGAAGCTGACGGGCACGAAGAGCATCATGATGAGCATGATCACGATGCCCACACGGGCCACAGTCACGGTGCCTACGATCCACATATCTGGCTGGATCCTCAGCGCGGAATCGAAATGGCCCGCGGAATTGCCGACCTGCTGGGTCATGCCGATCCAGTCCGGCGCGAAGCTTATGAAACCCGTGCTGCCGAGCTCGTCGAACGACTCGAAGAACTGGACAGCACCTGCCGCCGAAAACTGGAGCCCCATGCGGGTCGCGCGATCCTGCTCTCTCATGCAGCCTTTGGCTATCTCTGCGATGCCTACGGTCTGCGTCAGATTGCGCTCGAAGGGGTGTTCTCGGAAAGCGAACCCTCGCCGGCCCGCATGGCGGAGCTCGTCCGGCTGGCTGCCGAGGAGTCAATCCGGGTGGTCTATGTTGAACCGCTGGCATCGCCGCGCACGGCCGAGGCCCTGGCCGCCGAGATCGGTGGCCGGACTCTGATACTCGATCCCTACGAGGGTGTCACGGTGGAACAGGAGAAGGCCGGTGATGATTACTTCACGGTGATGGAGAGGAATCTCGAGGCTCTGCTTGAGGGCTTCGGCGCTGACTGAGGCGGCAGCTGCAGGGCGGGGCAGATGATTCGAGAGCGCGAACCCGCGCACCACGAAGGCCAGACTCGTTGCATGCTGCTGCCTGTTGTATAGGAGAAACATGAACGATATTCCATTTGCATAGGGGTACGCGTATATATCGGGACTTGGTAAAATCTTTTTCCGAGCCTTTCTCAAACTCCGGAAACTCCGACGTTTCAGCGTAGCTTGCATGAGGGCAGATGGAAGAGCTTTCTCCAATTGCCTGCGCAGCGAGAAGCCACACACATTGCCGAATGTGAATGACATGCGACAGGATAGCGGGCCGCCAGGCTAACAGGCACGACCATGTGCGTTCAAGGAATTATGAAGGGACAGGTTCCCTTGCTCTGATGCCGTAAGTTTAAGGCGATCCCGACATTCCCCGGCCCTGTCGTCTCTCTATGGTCAAGATGGGGACTTTTCCAAATCTTTTTTTGGATTACTCTTCGTTTTGACCAGAAACGGCCCCTTTGTGGTCAAGATGGGGACTTTTCCAAATCTTTTTTTGGATTACTCTTCGTTTTGACCAGAAACAGCCCCTTTGTGGTCAAGATGGGGACTTTTCCAAATCTCTTTTTGGATTACTCTTCGTTTTGACCAGAAACGTCCTCCTGTCAGCCGTCCTCCTGACATGCTCAACCCGATTCACGACATTCCTGACGTGCACCTCAGCCGGCTGAACGGTTTGACAGGCCGCGCTCCCGCCTCCTATAATCTGTCGGAGCAAATGGTGGCGGACGGTCAGAGCCATGGCAGCCGGTACAGAGAGTGCACAGATGCTGCGAGTGCATCCGGTTCGGTTCTGACGGATCACCGTCGCTGGAAAACCTGGCAGGTCGCAGTACCTGACACGCGAACCGTGGCACGAGCACGGACTGGGTGGTAGAACGTTCATTAGGAGACGTCCCGGGAGCGGGTCGTCTTTTTTGCATGACACAAACAAACGGGGAGATAGACGGTAATGTACCAGAAAGTTCCGACAGGCATGGATTTTGGCAGCCGTGAGGCCCAGGTGGCTGAGTTCTGGAAGCGGGAGAGCATCCAGGAACGTTCGCGCGCGGCAAGGGCGGGTGGCCAACGCTTCACCATCTATGACGGGCCGCCGACGGCGAACGGGCGTCCCCATATCGGCCATGTGTTGACGCGTGTCGTAAAGGACATCATCCCGCGCTACCACACGATGAAGGGGCGCGATGTCGAGTTCAAGGCCGGCTGGGACACCCATGGCCTGCCTGTCGAGCTCGAGGTTGAGAAGGATCTGGGCATCAACGGCAAGCCTGAGATCGAGGCCTATGGCGTCGAGCCCTTTATCGAATGCTGCAAACACAGTGTCTGGACATATAAGGACGAGTGGGAACGAATCTCCGAGCGCATTGCCTTCTGGGCCGACATGGAAAACGCCTATGTCACCTATGACAACAGTTACATTGAGTCAGAGTGGTGGGCGCTGAAGAAGATCCATGAGCTTGGCCTGCTCTATGAGGGCCACAAGATCATCCCCTACTGCCCGCGCTGTGGCACCTCGTTGTCGAGCCATGAGGTAGCCCAGGGTTATCGTGATGTCAGCGAAGACACGGTCTATCTGCGCTTCGCCGTCTGCGGCGAGCCCGGTACCTGGCTGACCGCCTGGACCACGACGCCCTGGACGCTGCCGTCGAATGCCGCCCTCTGCGTCAATCCGGAAGCCCGCTACGTACTCGCCCGCCGCGGCCAGGACCGCTACTACGTCGCCGCCGATCGGGCAGAAGCCGTGCTGGGCCAGGACTATGAGGTGCTCGACACCTTCGTTGGCAGCGAGCTCGTCGGTATCGACTACGAGCCGCTGTTTCCCTATGCCCGCGATCTGGTGGCGAAGAGTGGGCGCCGCGCCTGGTACGTCATCGCCGACGACTATGTCACAACCGGGGACGGCACGGGAATCGTCCATATCGCCCCAGCCTTCGGTGAGGACGACGCGCGCCTGGGCCGCGAGTTCGAGCTGCCGCACATCCAGTTCGTGGCGGAGGATGGCACCCTGACGGACGAGGTGACGGACTTTGCCGGGCGCTTCGTAAAGGATGCCGATCCCGACATCGTTGCGAAGCTCGAAGCCGACGGCCTGCTGCTCGGAATGGAGACGGTCGAGCACAGCTATCCCTTCTGCTGGCGCTGTGACACCGCCCTGATCTACTACGCCCGCCATGGCTGGTTCATCCGTATGACCACCCTGCGCGATCAGCTGGTGGCCAACAACCGCAGCGTAAACTGGCTGCCGCCGACAATCCGCGACGGCCGCATGGGCAACTTCCTCGAGGGTGTCATCGACTGGGCTCTCTCGCGTGAGCGCTACTGGGGCACGCCGCTGCCGGTCTGGCGCTGCGCCGAGGGACACGTCCATGTCGTCGGCTCCATCGCGGAGCTGCGTGAAATGTCGGATAACTGCCCGCCCGACATCGAGCTGCACCGGCCCTGGATCGACGCCGTCACCATCCGCTGCCCCGAATGCTCCGGGGAGATGAGGCGCGTGCCGGAGGTGATCGACTGCTGGTTTGACTCTGGCGCCATGCCTTTCGCCCAGTATCACTATCCCTTCGAGAATCAGGAGCTGTTCGAGAAGAACTTCCCCGCCCAGTTTATCTCCGAGGCCCTGGATCAGACGCGTGGCTGGTTCTATTCACTGCAGGCGATTTCGACGGCGATCTTCGGCCGCTCGCCCTATGAAAATGTCATCGTCATGGGACTGGTGCAGGACCGCGACGGCCAGAAAATGTCCAAGCACAAGGGCAACGTTGTCGACCCCTGGGAAGTGCTCGACCGCTATGGTGCCGACGCCACGCGCTGGTACTTCCTGAGCGGAACCCAGCTCTGGCTCTCCGCACGCTTTACCATGGAGGCGGTGGAGGAGGGGCAGCGGAAGTTCATGGGCACGCTCTGGAATACCTATGCTTTCTATATCATGTATGCCGAGATCGACCAGTTCAATCCCACGGGCCTCCGCCTTGAGGATCAGGAGCTGACCCGCATGGACCGCTGGATCCTCTCGCGTCTCAACCGCCTGGTGGCTGTGGTCGACAGGGGGCTCGACAGCTACGACATCACGGGCTCAGGGCGCAGAATCCAGGCCTTCGTGGAGGAGCTCTCGAACTGGTATGTGCGCAGTGGCCGCGAACGCTTCTGGGGTCCTGACATGACCGCCGACAAGCGGGCGGCCTTCCTGACGCTCTACACGGTGCTCGAGACGGTCTGCCGCCTCGCCGCCCCCTATGTCCCCTACATCACCGAACAGATCTATCAGAACCTCGTGTGTCAGGTGAACCCCGGGGCCGTGCCATCGGTGCATATGACCGATTTCCCGACGAGCGATCCGAAGTGGATCGACGAGAAGCTCGAGGCGGGCATCGACGAAGTGCTGGAGCTGGTCGGCCTCGGCCGCGCCGCCCGCCAGGAGCGCCAGGTGAAGACCCGCCAGCCCCTCGCCGAGATGCTGGTCGTCTCACCCGTGCGTCTCGAGGACGAGGACCGCGACCTGCTGCTGGCCGAGCTCAATGTCAAACAGCTGCGCTATGTGGATTCCGCCGCCGAGCTCGTGGACTACCGCTTCAGGCCGCAGCTGCGCACGCTGGGCCGTCGCCTCGGTGCCCTGGTGCCGAAGGTACAGGCCGCCCTCGCCGCCCTTGATGGCCGCGCGGCGAAGCGTCGCCTCGATGAGACGGGTGCGCTGGAGCTGGATATTGAGGGTGCATCGGTCCGCCTCGAGGCGGACGACCTCCTCATCGACACTGTCCCGCTCGCGGACTTCGCCACGACGGGCTCCGGCGAGCGCACCGTGGCTCTCAACCTGCGCCTCAGCCGGGAGCTGATCGAAGAGGGGCTCGTGCGCGAGCTGGTCTCGAAGATCCAGACCATGCGCCGTGACAGCGACTTCGAGGTTACCGACCGCATCCGGGTCCTCTATGACGCCGGATCCGACCTGACCTCCGTCATCACGCGTCATGCCGCCGCTGTTCAGGCGGCGACCCTCACCCGTGAGCTCGAGCAGCGCCCGGGTCTCGAGGGCGGGACGGACTGGGAGATCAACGGCCATCCCTGCCGTCTGGTGATCGAGCCATGATGACCGTGAACAACCTGCCGACCGCCGCTCTCGCCCTGCTGCGCGGCATCTCGCTGCAGAGCTGGCTGATCCAGATCCTGGCGGTTCTGCTCGCCCTCTCGCTGCATGAGGCCGCCCATGCCTGGATGGCGAACCGCCTCGGCGACTCCACGGCCCGTGAGGCCGGCCGCCTGACACTGAATCCCCTGGCCCATCTGGATCCGGCGGGTACCATCTTCATTCTGCTCGGCGCCCCGGTGGGCTGGGCCAAACCCGTGCCCTTCAACCCCAATCGTTTCGAGCGGCGCTACACGGTTAAACAGGGCATTGCCCTGGTCTCCATCGCCGGGGTGACGGCAAACGTCCTGCTGGCCGCAGTGAGTCGACTGCTGCTGGTCGGCGTGCAGCTGCTGCTTCTGCTGCTGCAGACGGATGTGGTGCTGCTGCACAATATCCTCGACATCAGCTATCAGTTTCTGTTCTCGCTCTTCTATATCAATCTCTACCTCTGTGTCTTCAACCTCCTGCCCATCCCGCCGCTCGATGGCTTCAAGTTCTTCGGCACGCTGCTGCCGAATCGTGTCTATTACTGGCTGATGCAGCGCGAGCGGATTATTGGCATGATCTTTATCGGCATCGTGATCTTTGCACGCGGCGCTCTCTCGACGGTTCTGCATACACTGGCAACGCCGCTCATCTGGATTCTGGATACGCCGGCAGTCTGGCTGCTGCGGCAGCTGGCGAGGCTCATCCTCTCCTGAAGCGATGGGTGACACGCTGAGCCGGGAGGGCCGGAACCGGCCGGAGATCCGTGCCGGCTCCTTCAGCGGGCCGCTGGATCTGCTTTTGCATCTCATAGAGCGTGACCGCATCGACATTCATGATATCCCGATCGCCCGCATCACCGACCAGTACCTCGAGATCCTCGCCCGTGATACAGAGCTCGACATGGAGCTCGCGAGCGAGTTTCTGGTCATGGCGGCGACGCTGCTCCAGATCAAGTCGCGCCTGCTCCTGCCCGGCCGCCGTGAGGAGGGGGAGGAGGGAGAGGCAGATCCCCGTGAGGACCTGGTGCTGCGGCTGCTGGCCTATCGCCGCGCCCGCCTGCTGGCCGGTGTGCTGCGGGAGCGCCATGAACGCTACCGCGGCTGCCGACTGCGCCTGCCTGCGACGGCCAGGAGCCTCGGCATCCCGCTTGAGGCTGCCGAGCTGCCTCAGCCCCGGCTCAGTCCGGAGCGCTTCGAGCGCGCGGCCCGCAGGCTGGCTGAGCGCAATCAGATTCGCTATGCCTCGCTGCGGGAGCGTCTCGAGCAGGTGCTGCGCCGTGAGCGTGTTTCGCTGACGGGTGCCATACGCTCCGTCTGGATGAGACTAAAGCGCCAGGCACGGCTGCTTTTCGACGAAATCTGGCCGCGGCGTGCCAGCCGCACGGAGCGGGTGACCGGTTTTCTCGCCATTCTGGAGCTGCTGCGGCTCAACCGCATCCATGCCGAGCAGGCTGTTGCGCTGGGGCCGATCCAGCTGAGTGCGGATCCGGACGCGTCGCTCGAACTTGGTGATCTCGACGGTCTGGATGCTGCCTATGACAGTGCGTCTCCGGCGTCTGCCGAGCCTGTGCTGCCGGGCGGGCAGAGCAATGAGAATAATGAGAAGAAGGAGGAGGGGTCTCGTGATGTCGGATGAAGACAGTCGCGCCCTGCGACCTGAAGACCAGGAAGCTGAACTCAGCGAGGTCCTGCCCACGGAGCCGGTAGCCGGACATGAGCTCGCAGCAGTCCTCGAAGCCCTGCTCTTCGCCTCGGGTGATCCTCTGGACCTGACCGAACTCGCTGATCTGACGGGACACGCCCCCGATGTCATCGAGTCCGTCCTCGAACGTCAGCGCCGTGAAGCGGCGACAGATACCGGCCGCGGCATCGAGCTGCGACGCACGGGGTCGCGCTACTGCCTGGCCACGAAGCCAGGTGCCTCATCCTGGGTGGCGCGCCTCTTTGAGCCGCGGCACCGTCCGCGCCTGACTCCGGCGGCCTATGAGACGCTGGCCATAGTCGCCTACAACCAGCCTGTTACGCGGGCACAGATCGAGTTTGTCCGCGGGGTCAACTCAGACAGCATCGTCAGTCGTCTCGAGGAGCGAGGCTATATCGAGGTCGTCGGGCAGCTCGAGACGCCCGGCCGTCCCTCTCTCTTCGCCACGACGGAGCGCTTCCTGCTCGAGACAGGGCTTTCGGGGCCCGAGGAGCTGCCGCCCATGGAGATGCTGATGTACGACACACTGCAGTCCTTTGAACACGAATTCGAGCGGAGGGAGAACGGCGGGCCGGATCCGGAGGGCGAGGAATCCTGAGGACTCGGCAGGCAGCGCCCGACATCTGGGTGTCGGGGTTTGAGCCTGTGCCTGAAGCAGAGGTATCTGACTGTTTATAGGGCTGACTGCCATTCTTCTTCGGAAAGAGTCATGTCAAGCAGGGTGACAACGCTAGAGATGGCAGACATCCTCTGGCTGTAACGTTGAGAAGAGTCCGCGAATCGGCTCACTACTCCTTCTGGCATCCACAAATGGCTCCAGATTACGATCGTGTGATCCTGAATCGGGGGCACCAGCGTCATTTTTGTCCATCCGTGGCCAAATTTTCCGTTCCTGCCCGCAATCGGGGGCACCAGCGTCATTTTTGTCCATTCCTGGCCAAATTTTCCGCTCCTGCCCGCAATCGGAGGCACCAGCGTCATTTTTGTCCATCCGTGGCCAAATTTTCCGTTCCTGCCCGCAATCAGGGGCACCAGCGTCATTTTTGTCCATCCGTGGATCAGCCGTACCGCTTCAACTGTATTGAAGCGGAAATCCCAATTGCCTGGAAGGTTTTCGAGCCAACATGGGTGCACGTCATATTTGTCGGGACGAGTAAAACGTTTATGCGAACCATACGCAAACACCTTAAACACCGAAGTTCCAGCGCAGCTTGCAGGCAGGCATATGAAAGATCCCTTCTCCAGTTACCTGCGTAGTGATTAGCCTCACAAACGGCTGGAATGTGAATGGGATGTGCCAGGATGGCGAGCGACGAGGATGACAGGCACGGCCTCATACTTGCCAGAAGATTGTGAAGCGATCCAGGTTCTGTTGCTCTGAAACCGTATGATAAAGGCGATCCAGACTAACAACGTGCCGCGCAGCGGCGTACGCGCCCTTCATCATAGTCAAGGCAGCGAGCAATCCAAATCGTTATTTGGGCTTTTGACCACCAGAAATCCGCAAGCTGCTTTTCTCCCTTTTCCAGCCGTCCTCTTGATATGATAGTCCGCTTCCAGTCATTTAGACATGCGCCCAGCCAGCATCATGATCTTGCGCCTGTATTTGAGCTCCCGTATAATTCTCTGTGATTGTTTTCGCGCGTTGGGAGTTTTCCCTACACATTTCTAGAACTGAGAGGTGCCACGCACATGGGATCCCGTGAGAAAATGGATCGCTTCCGCTCCACAGCCCTCGCCGGCAAAGAGGCTGCCGCAGCTTCGGATGCCCGTCGCTGGCTGGCGGAACTGCTCGATCCAGACAGCTTCGTAGAACTTGGCAGTTCACAGGCCCAGTCCGCCGCTGATGGTCTCGTCACAGGCTACGGCCAGATAGACGGCCGCATGGTTGTCGTCTGCGCCCAGGATGCCTCCGCGAAACAGGGTGGTGTCGGTCTCTCTCATGTAGGTCGCTTTGCCCGCAGCCTGGAGCTGGCACTGCAGTCCGGCGCCCCTCTCATATCTCTTCTGGATGCCGGCGGCCTGCTGGTTGACGAAGGGCTGCCACTGCTCACGGCGCTCGCCGGGCTCTATCAGGACTTCTCCGCGGCGCGCGAGATCGTACCGACGGTTGCCGTCGTCCTCGGTCCCTGCCCCGGTTCGCTCAGCTTCCTGCCCGCCCAGAGCGACATCGTCATTGTCGCCGAGGACAGAGGCGGCATCTATCTTCAGGGCCCTGGTATCACGGGCGCTGAAGAAGGCAAAGGCCGCAGCCCGTCCGACATTGGCGGTGCCCGGGTCCATGCGGCCACAAGCGGCCTCGCGACCATGACAGCTCCCGATGCCGCGGCAGCTCTGGCGCTCGCCCGTCAGACCTTCGCCCTGCTGCCGGATGACTTCACCGGTTTCGCCACTGTCGTCGGCGATGACGACCCGAACCGCTCCGACGCGTGCCTCGACGAACTCGCCGCCGCTCTCGACAGCGGCTTCGACACGGCGGCCGTCATGGATGCCGTCTTTGACGCCACGCCCGCGCTGTCGCTCTGGTCCGATTACGCGCCCGAGCTCGACTGCCGCCTCACGACGCTGGGCGGTGCTCCCGTTCTTGCCGTCGCCACGGCGGGTCCCGAGCTCGGCACACAGGCAGCGGCGAAGCTCGAGAAGATTGTTGCCCTTGCCGAGCGCTTCAGTTATCCGCTCGTGACCTTCGCGCACTTTGACGGCTTCGCCGCCGGCGCGGATGCCGATGCCGAGGGCATCAGCGCCGCCGCCGCCCGCATGCTGGCCCTCTTCGGCGAGATGGAAGCCGTACCCCGTGTAGCAGTTGTCTGCGGCCGCCAGATCGGCGCTGCTCTGCTCGCCTTCAACAGCAGGCTCAACGGCGCCGACTTTGTCTTCGCCTGGCCCACGGCTGAGATCGGTCTCCTGCGTCCGGATGCCGCCGTTGCCCTCTACCGCGCAGACGAGCTCGCCGCGAGCAGCGATCCGATTGCGAAGCGCCCCGAACTCGAGGCGGAGTATTCCGCGAACGAGATGGGTGCCGCCAACGCTGTCGCCGCCGGACTCGTCGACGAGGTCATCCTGCCCTCGGCCACCAGACCACGCCTGTACAGCGCCCTGCAGACCATAGCCGGTTTGCGCTGACAGCAGTCCTCTTCAAAACATCGAAAGCACGAAAAGACAGACCCCATCACAGGGAGGTTAAGGATGAAACAGTATCGGATCACGGTTAACGGCCAGACCTACAACGTTCAGGTGGAAGCTGCCGACGGCCTCGCAGCCCCGGCTCCCGCGCCCATGGCGGCCGCCCCCGCCCCCGCACCGGCACCCGCCCCGGCTCCCGCGGCTGCCCCGGCTCCCGCGGCCGCTCCGGCCCCGGCCGCGCCCGTCGCCGACGAAACCCCGGCTCCGGCTCCCGCCGCCCCCGCTTCCGGCGAGCCCGTGAAAGCGCCGATGCCCGGCACCATTCTCGCCGTCAATGTCAAAGTCGGCGACCGGGTCACACGCGGCCAGGTGCTGTGCATCCTCGAGGCGATGAAGATGGAAAACGAGATCATGGCCGCCCACGACGCGACGGTGACCCAGATCATCACCTCGGCTGGAACCCCCGTCAACGCCGGCGACAATCTCCTCTTCCTGGCCTGATGGCAGAGTCACTCTGAAGACCGACGCCTACGAAAGGAGCCAAGATGGCCAAAGTACAGATCACCGATACGATCCTGCGTGATGCTCACCAGTCCCTGCCGCCACCAGAATGAGCTGGGATATGATGCAGGAAGCCCTGCCGATCCTGGACGATTTCGGCTACCACGCACTGGAAATGTGGGGCGGAGCGACCTTCGACTCCTGCGTCCGTTTTCTGAACGAAGACCCCTGGGAGCGCCTGCGCAAAATCAAGGCCGCCTGTCCGAAGACCCCGCTGCAGATGCTCCTGCGCGGCCAGAACCTGCTCGGCTACAAGCACTATGCCGACGATGTCGTGGATGCATTCGTGCAGAAGTCCGTCGAAAACGGCATCGACATCATCCGCATCTTTGACGCCCTGAACGACTTCCGCAACATCCAGCGCTCGGTGGATGCGGCGAAGCGTGCCGGCGCCCATGTCCAGGGCTGCATCTCCTACACCACGAGCCCTTTCCACTCACTGGAGCAGTTCGCGAGTGACTGCCGCCGCCTGGAGGAGATGGGCTGCGATTCCGTCTGCATCAAGGACATGGCAGGTCTCCTGCTGCCCCAGCCCGCCTATGAGCTGACAAAGGCGATCAAGCAGAGTGTCTCCATCCCGCTCGAGCTGCATACCCACTACACGACCGGCATGGGCTCGATGACCTATCTGAAGGCCATCGAGGCCGGTTGCGACATCATCGACACCGCCCTCAGCCCCCTGGCCATGGGTACCTCGCAGCCCTCAACCGAAGTCATGATCGCCGCCCTTCAGGGCACGGAATACGATACCGGGCTCGACATAGCGAAAATCATTCCGGCGGTTGAGATCTTCCAGCGCGTGCGCAGCCACTGGATCGAAATTGGCCAGATCTCACCGAAGGTTCTCGGCGTGGACATTCAGGCCCTGCGCTATCAGGTGCCGGGCGGCATGCTCTCGAATCTGGTTTCGCAGCTCCAGCAGGCCGGCCGCGAGGGCGATCTGCAGGCGGTTCTCGACGAGGTTCCGCGCGTCCGCGAAGACTTCGGCTATCCGCCCCTTGTCACCCCGACGAGCCAGATCGTCGGCACTCAGGCCGTCATGAACGTCATCGCCGGTGAGCGCTATAAGCTGGTCCCGAACGAGTCAAAGGATCTGCTGCGCGGCATGTACGGGAAGACCCCGGCGCCGATTGATCCCGACTTCCGCCGCTCCATCCTCGGTGACGAGGAGGCCTACGAGGAGCGGCCGGCCGACCGTATCCCGCCGGAGCTCGAGAAGGTGCGCCAGGAGGCCGCCCAGTACATTGAATCGGAAGAGGATGTCCTGACCTGGGCGATGTTCCCGAAGGTTGCCGAGACCTACTTCCAGTGGCGCCTGCAGCAGAAGCACAAGCTCGACAACACCGTTGGATCGGTGGCCGGTCGGGTTCAGCCGGTCTAGACAGCCGGGCTTTGCCTCGGACATCTGTTGACTACAGGCGCGCGCCCACAGTGGTGCGCGTCTGATGTTTAGGGAAGGAGCGGGGAGAGCATGAAGCGACTTCGTATCGCCATCGACGGTCCGGGCGGTGCAGGCAAAAGCACCATCGCCCGCCGTGTTGCCGAAGCGCTCGGCATTGCCTATCTCGATACCGGGGCCATGTATCGCGCCGCGGGTCTGGCAGCCGCCAGGCATGGGCTGAAAGCCGAAGAGGTGAGCAAAATCGAAGCCCTGCTGGAGACGCTGGATCTCGCTGTTGTCTTTGACGAGAACGGACAGGACATCTGTCTCGACGGCGAACGCCTCGGCGACCAGATCCGGACTCCGGAGGCCTCGCGCTGGGCTTCGGATATCTCACGCCTGCCGGCCTGCCGGCACATGATGGTCGCCCTGCAGCGCCGCCTCGCTGCGGGACAGGACCTCGTGCTGGACGGCCGCGATATCGGATCCTATGTGCTTCCGGATGCCGAGATCAAGATCTACCTCGACGCTTCGCTCGAGGAACGCGCCCGCCGCCGTCTCAAGCAGGAGCGCGAGCGCGACCCCGCGGCCACGGTGGAGTCGGTGGCCCGCGACCTCGCCTGGCGCGACCGCCAGGACAGCGAGCGCGAACTCGCCCCGCTCGTGTGCACGCCGGCGCATCACCGCATCGACTCCACGGGAAACAGCGTCGACGAGACGACGGCGACGGTTCTCGCCTGGATCTACAGCCAGTTCCCCGAACTCATCGCGGACAGAACGAAGGCGGTGGATCAGGATGGCGGTTGACATTCCCTCGCGGCTCGAGCTGCCCGACGACATGCACCGCGGCGGACGCCGGCTGATCCGCGTCGTCGTGGCCGCAGCGATGCGACTGATCTTTCGCATTCAGACAGAGGGCCTCGAGCGCTTTCCCGCGTCCGGCCCCGTCCTCCTCGTTTCGAATCACCGCAGCTTCTGGGACATTCCCGCCGTCCATGTCTTTGTCAGACCCTGGATCTATTTCATCGCCAAAGAGGAGCTCTACAGCTCCTGGTTCGGAAAGCGCTTCCTCTCCTGGTGGGGGGCGATACCGATCAACCGCGAGCGAGTCGGGCTCTCAACCGTCCGCGATATTATCGGACTTCTGCGTAAAAAGAAGATCCTCTCCATCTTCCCCGAGGGCACCCGCGTTCCCGGAGACGCGGATCTGGCCCAGTACCCGCCGCATGCCGGCGTGATCAGCTTCGCCCGCCGCACCGGGGCCGCCATCCTGCCGCTGGCCATCGGCGGCCGCTACGGCTTCCGCCGCCGGGTCCGCATTGTGCTCGGCGCTCCCATTTCCCTGGAACACCTTAAAGATGCAAAAGGCCAACCGCTCTCCGACGCCGCCGCCGCCCACCATGTCATGAGCGCCACCTACGCGCTGATCGACCGCCCCTATCCCGCCTGGCAGGGTGAGAACTGATGCGCCCCCGCAGTGTGGAGCGCGCCTCCCGCGCCGGCTTCTGTGCCGGTGTGCGCCGGGCCGTCGGCATGGCGCAGAAGCTGATTCAGGATCCGCCCGGCGAACTCGTCATGTGGGGCGCCCTGATCCATAACGCCCGGGTGGTTTCGGAACTCGAACAGGGCGGCATGCGGGTTGTCGAAGATCTCGCTGAACTCCGGGGAGGGGAGACGGTGCTCATCCGCGCGCACGGCATCTCTCCCGCCCTGCGGCGCGCCATTCAGGAGCGCGGCTGCCGGATTGTCGATGCCAGCTGCCCCTTTGTTCTGAAGATCCATGATCTCGTCTCTGCCGCGGCAGCCGCCGGCAGGCGCGTCTTCGTCACCGGCGATCCCCGGCACCCGGAAGTACAGGGCATCGTCGGCGCGGCAGGGGGGGCGGCCACGGTATTGAGTTCGGTCGCCGAGTGCGAAGAACTCGTGCCCTGGCCGGGAGAGGCGGTTCTCGTCAGTCAAACGACCTTTTCTGTCGCGACTTTCCGTGAGATTGCCACAATACTCGCCGGACAAATTGCAATGCTTGAGATCTTTGATACAATATGTGAAGCGACTGAAAACAGACAGCTGGAAGCTGAGCGTATGGCGGAACGGAACGATGTCATGCTCGTCATCGGAAGCCGTACCAGCTCCAATACGATGAAGCTTGCGGAGGTCTGTAGAAGCGCGTGCAGGGCGACATATCTGATCGAGGATGCTGATGCTGTCCGGGGGCTGCTGTCCGCGGGTGCTTTCGCCGACAGGCGAATCGGTGTAACCGCAGGTGCGTCGACACCAGACAGTATGATCTTGGAGGT
>JASGUU010000056.1 GCA_030057555.1 Bacillota bacterium
TGTGTCGCAAATGAAGTTTAGACGAAATTCAAAGGTTCAAAATGCTCTGGCTGAGTGGCTCCAAAAGGCCGAGCAGGTGGCTCCGTTTGCTCCGAGCAGGTGGTTCTAAAACGCCGCGTTTTCCACTCTTCGCTATATCGGCATACGTATCCGAGTACGCATAACGAAGCATAAAGATAACGCGGTTTTCCGCAGTCATGGTTTCCAGGAAATCTTCAATGATACGGGCTAATTCTCGTACTTCGATTTCGTCCTCAACGGTATTCGGCGATGGAAGGCGTTCTTCCATTTCTGACATTGCAATCTCGTATGCACTGCTTCTCTTTGCTGCTTCTCGTTTGTAATAGAGATTCAAAGAGATGTTCCGAACAATTTTGCAAATATAGGCTTGCAGGGGATTCGGCTTCGCCGGAGGGATTGCGTTCCAGGCGCCAAGATATGCGTCATTCACACATTCTTCTGCATCGAAATGATTGCCAAGTATATTGTATGCGAGCTTATGACACAGTTTGCCATATTTAATATCAAGCTCTTTTATGGCCTGCTCTGAGCGCTCAAAGAACATTTCAATGATTTTTTCGTCATCCACTGAAAATACTTCCTTTCACCTATATACTACGGTTTCAGGCGAAATCACTACATGATAGCCGGAGATTTTTTGAATTGATCATAGATAGCGGGCATTATATTTGAGAGCAGTTTCCGTTCTCCTAAAAGTGGCGGTGGAACATGGGAATCTAACAGAAGAATACACATGGTCCTGGTACCTTGCCCGTTTGGATAGAGGGCAATGGAAACTTATGACCTGGGGATATCAGGCTGCTTTGAATTGAAGCTTCAAACATCTGCAGCACGACGGCAAAAGAAAAAACCGCAGTGTAATAGCTTCACTCCACTTGTGTAATCAGACGATAGATTATCAGATGACGCCGCCGATCAAGCCGCCCTCAATGTAGTTCAGGGCGACGATACCCACCGTTCCGGCTATGTCGTACCCATGCGGAATGAGCCACACAAACATACGGCGTATTCCGAAGGGAATACCGTAGCACAGCCGCACATGATGTTCTGTTATTTGAACAGCATTTCATGAACATCGTCAATTTCCGTCACCGTTCAAGTCACAGAAGTACACACCCCAAATCGGCATACCAGTGTACAGAGTAATTGTTTCCTTGTCGGTGACAGCTTCGAACTTGCCGTAGTCACGGTGGAATGTGACACCGGGATATTCGTCAAGATTGATTTCACATTCGCCGTCCGTCATGATTTCATCCCCGTTAAAGCCGTCAAACCATTTTGTTGCTGCCGCAACTTCTCAGTCTGGCGAATGAGCGCAATGCCTGCCAGCAACATGTTTCAGCCGTATCATGTGCCATAATCCGAAAAGTCGCTGCCAGCACCATGAATCGCTGATCTTCATGTGTTCGTTGCGTCACCCATCGAACCCGGCGTGCCAGACCTCCTTCCCCCGACAGGTTACCAGGCCGGGCTTTGTCAGGTAAACAGGAACTTCTTCCACGCAGCCATCTGCTCCGCGGCGAGACGATAGCCGTCGCGGTAGCTCTCCTCCAGTCTGACGCGGTCGGCGGTCGTGCTGTGGATCTGCATCCGCACAGGACGAACGACAATGGCCCTGCCCCGGGCCTCCAGCCGCTCTATCTCCTCCATCTGCTCGTTGTAGCGTTCCCAGCGCCGGCGGAGCTTCTCGATCAGCAGAGGCTCGTCCCGGAATTTGCGCTCCAGCAGCCCCTGAATTTTCATCGGCTTTTTCCGATATCCCTTTGCGCGCGTCAGGACGATGAAAAACCTGTCAAAGCCGTCGCGCCGGGCGACGTCGAGAGGCACACCCGCCTCGATGCCGCCGTCGATGTAGGTCCTGCCGCGAAACTCTGTCCGCGGCATCAGCAGAGGGATGGTCGACGAACAGCGCACCATGCGCAGAAGATCATTGACCGTATCGATGTCCCCGCGCTTCCAGTAAACGGTCTCACCGGTCTCGCAGTCGAACGCGCCGATGCGCAGTTCGGCGGGATTGGCCTGAAAGCGGGCAAAGTCGAGAGGCAGAGGGCCACCGGGCAGCGACGCTGCTCCATAAAGATATTCGGCGGCGAAATAGCCTTCTCCCCTGAGCCAGTGGCGCATGCCAATCACGCCCTCCATGTCGGCGAGGTCGACAAAGCTGCGTTTCGCGCGCTCTCTGTCGCGAGAGAGATAGTTGACCGCGTTGCTCGAGCCGGCGGAGACGGCGCTGACATAGTTGAAAAAGAGTTCGTGCTCGAGCATGGCGTTGATGACACCCGCCGAGTGCGCGACGCGCATGCCGCCGCCTTCAAAAACAAGAGCCGTATCAAAAATGTTGTTTTTCAAAAGCGCCTCGTTTCTGCTTCAGCCAGTTGATTTGAGTGAGCCGTACCTGCAGCACGGGAACGTGCCGGTCAGACAGAGCCCTGTTCCGTCTCAAAATCTGCCCAGCTGTCATATTCTTTGATCGTACCACCATGCGTCACGATAAAACGCCGCAGATCCGCCTCGATCTGCTCCGCCCTGTCCGCCAGACGATCGAGCGCCTCGTAGTGAAAACCCTCCAGCAGCCCATAGGCGGGAGCACCGAGCGCAGTCGCTTCGTCCAGCACATCCTGCAGACAGACAGCACTGAGAAAAGCCAGAATGTGATTACGAGCGGCACAGCTGCGCCGGACCTTGATAAAGGTCGATGATATCTCCTCATAGAGGCCGGCGAGAGCGGCCGCGTTGACATCTCCCACATTGGAGCCTTTGCTCTCTGCCGCTTCCTGCACGGTGCAGGAGAGCCCGAGATGGATGCGGACCTCCTCGAGCAGACGGGCAGCCGTCTGGGCCGCTGCCTCGGGGCCCGCGGCCTCCACCACGGCGCGGTAGCCGTCCGGAATCGCCGGGGGCAGACCGGGGATGCGACCGAGATCCTCGTACTGCCGCTTCAGCCCCGAGTGGAAGTAGCCCTGATGGCTGACCGCCACAGCCTCCGCCAGGATCATGATAACGAGACCGACCCGCCTCCATATTTCAGCAGCAGGCATGCCTGGACCCAGCCCGGCCGCGACCCTGGCCGCTTCCTGCCACATGTTCCGGGCAGCCTGCTGCACCAGGTCTGTGTCGGCGAGGGAGTCGTTCAGGGTCTGCCGCAGAGAGCGAAAGCGTTCTGCTGCGGCATCATCCCGGGCGTACAGCACCCGGGCATCACCGACCAGCGGCTGCATGATGCCCTGCAGCCGGGCGATCGCTTCGAGGTTCTCCCAGGACCGGGGATAGATGTCGTAGCCGACGCCGGCGAGGATGAAGGTTCGGGAGAAGTCATGACCACGCGGGGTTCGCGGGACGAAATAACAGTCCACATCCGACTGCGGGTTCGCCGTGCCGTCGAGATAGGATCCGTAAATAATGACGAGGTCGATGTCGTCGCGGTACTCGCACGCGACGGTCTCCCGAATCCACTCGACCAGCCGGTCGTTGATGGTCTGGCGTTCGTTCATGCTTCTCTCCCTCCCGTTCCCGCGGCAGCGCCCGCCGCTTCAGGCTGCATTCTATCCCTGTTCTTCCCTCCGGGCCGGGCGGCGATGCTAAACTGAGGCAACTTGTCTGACGAAGCGAGGTACATGCCCATGCCCGAACGCCTGATCCTGGGACTGGACATCGGCGGCACGAAAACGGCTGTCTCTCTCTCGGCCTGCGACCGCTACCGCGAGCCGCGGGTCCAAATTCTCGGCCGGACGCCCTTTGCCACCGAGCCCAAGGCCGGCTTCACCGCCGCCTGGAAACGAATCACGGCCGCGGCGGAGGAGCTGCTCGCCGCGCAGGGCTGCCGCCGTGGCGGACGCTGGCCGGAGGCGGTCGGCATCGCCTGCGGCGGTCCGCTCAATTCCGCGGAGGGCGTCATCCTCAATCCGCCCCACCTCCCCGGCTGGGTCGACATCCCGCTGGTGCGGCTGGCTGAAGAGGCCTTCGGTATCCCGGCCTTCCTCGAGAATGACGCCAAGGCCGGCGCCCTCGTCGAATGGAAGCTCGGCGCCGGTGTCGGCTGCCGCTCGCTGATCTTTGCCACGATGGGCACGGGCTTTGGCTCAGGGCTCATTCTGGATGGCCGCCTGCTGCAGGGGCCGACCTTCACGGCCGGCGAAATCGGCCATGTCCGTCTCCACGATGACGGCCCCACAGGCTTCGGGAAGGCCGGCTCGGTCGAGGGTTTCATCTCCGGCTCCGGCATCGCGAAACTGCGTGCCCTCCGTGAAATCGAGTGGCAGGAAGCGGGCGATCCGCCTGCCTGGCTGGCCGCAGGCGAAGCCCCCGATGCCGGCCGCCTCGCCGCCCTGGCCCGGACCGGCGACCCCCACGCCCGCCGCCTCTACAGCGAAGTCGGCCGGCACCTCGGCCAGTGCCTCGCGAACCTCATCGACCTCCTGAACCCCGAGTGCATCGTCCTCGGCAGCATCTTCGTCCGTGCCGAAGACCTGCTGCGCCCCTCCATGGAGGCCGCCATCGCCGCCGAAGCCCTGCCCGCAGCCCGCGCCGCCTGCCGCATCGTCCCCGCCGCCAGCGGCGAGGCGATCGGCGACCTCGCCGCCTGCCTGACCGCGGCCACCGCCCTCGGCATCGAGCTCGCCCCCCTGCCGGCTGCGGACGAGGCCCCGGTTCTGGCCCATCTCGACCGCCTCACGGCACGCCACCCCGCCCTCGTCCCCTGCCGTAGCGACATCCTCGCCGTCTACCGCACGGTTCTGGATACGTACCTCGGTGGCGGGAAGCTGCTTACGGCCGGCAACGGCGGCTCGGCAGCCGACGCCGAACACATCGTCGGCGAGCTGATGAAGTCCTTTTGCCTCCCGCGCCCGGTCGCCGGCGAGGAGAAACTTCAGGGGGCCCTGCCGGCCCTCTCGCTGACCGGCCATCCGGCTCTGGCCACTGCCTGGCAGAATGATGTAGACGGAGAATGGACCTTTGCACAGATGGTGCATGGTCTGGGCAAAGCCGGCGACAGCCTCCTGCTGCTGTCCACCTCCGGCAATTCCGGGAACCTCGTCCAGGCCGCCCGCACGGCGCGGCGCCGCGGCATCCGCGTGCTCGGGCTGCTGGGCCAGGGCGGCGGCCGTCTCGCCCCGCTCTCTGACGCCGCCATCATCGCCCCCGGCACCAACACGGACGAGATCCAGGAATATCACCTGCCCGTCTACCACTGTCTCTGCGCGATGCTGGAGACCAGGATTTTCGACTCCAAAGTGCAGGCCGGGCCGTGACGCGCCGCATTCTCTTCGTCGTCCCCGCCATCGGGAAGAAGCCCGGAGAGCGCTACATCGCCACCTGGAAGATGGAGCCGCTCGCCATCGCCGTGCTGGCTGCGTTGACGCGGGCGCACGGGGGCTGGGAGGCCGCCCTCGCCGATGACCGCCTCGAGCTCGTGCCCGAGGCTCCCGATGTCGACCTCGTCGCCATCGCGGTCGAGACCTATACCGCGAAGCGCAGCTACCAGCTGGCCGACCGCTTCCGCGCCCGGGGGCTGCCGGTCGTCCTCGGGGGCTATCACCCGACCCTGCTGCCGGACGAGGCCGCCCTGCACGCCGACGCCCTCGTCATCGGGAATGCCGAGGCGGTCTGGAGCCGTCTGCTGGACGATGCCGCCCGCGGCTGTCTCGCCCCCCGCTATGAGGGCGGGAGCGGCGTACTACCGGTCAGGCCTGACCGCAGCATCTATGCCGGCAAGCGCTATGTGCCCGTCGGCCTCGAGGAAACCGGGCGCGGCTGCCCGCATCACTGTGACTTCTGCGCCATCGCCTCCTACTACGGCTCGCACTACCACCCCCGTCCGGTCGAGGATGTCATCCGCGACCTCCATGACTCGGGACGGCGCCTGCACTTTCTGGTCGACGACAATCTGGTGGCGAACCGACGCTACCTCGGAGAGCTGCTGGGGGCTTTGCGTAAAGAGAAGTTCAAGTGGGCCGGACAGGGAACGCTCTCGATGGCCCGCGATCCGGAGCTGCTCGCGGCCCTGCGGGCGGCCGGCTGCGAGTTCATCCTGATCGGCTTCGAGAGTCTCGAGAGCGAGAATCTGCGCCAGATGAAGAAGGAGGTCAACCTCCTGCCCGACGAGCGCGACCAGTTGGTGCGGCATATTCATGAGGCGGGGCTCGGGATCTATGCGACCTTTGTCTTCGGCTATGACCACGACGACGAGGCGAGTGTCGCCCGCACCCTCGACTTCGCCCGCCGCCACCGCTTCTACACCGCCGCCTTCAACCACCTGCTGCCCTGGCCGGGAACGCCGCTATACCAGCGCCTCGAGGCCGAAGGGCGGCTGCGCTACGAGCGCTGGTGGCTGGCAGACGACTACCGCTACGGCGATTTCGCCTTCGAGCCGAAACGAATCTCAGCGGAAAAGCTCAGCGCACTCTGCCTCGAGGCCAGGCGGGCCTTCGGGCGGCCGGGGATCTTCTGGCAGCGGGCCTGGGCGGCGCTCCGGCGCGGCACGCCGGGGCTCTGGTATCTCTTCTGGGCCATGAACCTCAATATCGGCGGTGAGGTGACGCAGAAGTACGCGATCCCGCTGGGTGTGAATCTCGACGAGCTGCCGAAATGAGTGTGGATGATGATTGATGCAAAGCGCTTCGACCAGGACCGCTTTACCGTCCGTGTTCTCGATGAAACGGCGGACGGGCGCGCCCTCGCCCCGCTCTTTCATGCCGAGGCCTTCCCGGGCCAGATCGAGCTCGCCTATCTGCGCGACCCCGACCCCATCCGCTCCTGGGCGGCGGAGGGCGTGGCGCTGCGGGTCTTCGTGCTGTCGGAGACGGCGAGCCCCGAACATGTGCTCGGCTGCGGCACCTGCGTCGTGCGCGAGGTCTGGGTCGGGGGCGAGCGGCGGCGGGTCGGCTATCTCGCCGGCCTGAAGCTGCTGCCGGAGTGGCGCGGCAGGATCCGCTTCATCGCCGCCCTCTACCGCTGGATGATCGAGACGACCCGCCCTCTGGTCGACCTCTGGTACACCACAATCCTGAGCGAGAACGAGGCGGCCCTGCGCCTCCTCGCCCGCCCGCGCCCGAGCATCCCGCTCTATGTGCACCAGGGGCGCTACCGTGTCCACCTGCTGCCGGCCGGGGCAGGGCGCCGCCTGCTGCCGGGGCGGCGGTCGGAGCTGCCTGCCGGCTGGACGCTCGTCACGAGGAACGAAGCCTGTGTTGCCGCGGCCGCCCTGGCCGCCGGGCGCGACCTCGCCGATGTCGCGTTCCCGCCCGGGGGGCTCTTCGCGCTCATGGATGCCCCGGGGAGGCCCGCCGCCTGTCTCCATGTCGTCGACCAGCGCGCCCTCAAGCAGTACCGGGTTCTGCGCTACAACGGCGCGGCGGCCTGGCTGCAGAATGTACCCGCACCGCTTATGCGCGGCCTCGGACTGCCGCCCTTCCCTGAGCCTGGCAGCACCGTGCCCCTGCTCAGCGGCGCCCTTCTTCTGGACCGAAACACTGTGCTGCACGCAGATGTCGCGAATGCCATCCTCACCCGGCTGCTCGAGGCGGCCTCCAACTTCGCCGCCGGCTGCGGCGCCACCATGCTGGGCATCGGCGCAATGGAGGATTCGCCCGAAGACCGCCTCCTCGCCGGCCGCCGTGGCATCCGCTATACGAGCGAGCTCTTCCTCGTCGACCCGGAGCGCGACGCCGGCCGCCTGCTCCAGGATCCATGGCTCCACGTCGCCTGGCTCTAGCATGGCTCTCCGGGCTGGCACATGTTCCTGTCACAACTCGCATTTTTGACATTTCCGGAGCCGCGTTTGCCAACTTTTCTAGTTGTGGCACTTGTTCCTGCCACAACCCGCATTTTTGACATTTCCGGAGCCACAGTACCCAGATCGAAAAATGCCACTTCACCGGGCCCAGGCAGATCTCCAGGAAGCGGGCGGCATAAGCACTGCTTGAATGACGACCCGGCAGACCATTAGGGATTCAGGTTTTCATCACATTGCCGAGCTTCGCCATGCTGGAGCGGCCATGTTTGCGCGCAACCGGAAAAGGGCAGCACTGGACTGCAGGCTATATGTGTTTCTGTTAACAACTCAGTTTTCAGCTCTTACACACACCGGCCCCATCGGCCAGCCGATCTTCTCCCTTAGCAGGTCGATGGTCAGCTGGGGATTGGCCCTGCCTCGGGTTTGTCCCATCACCTGTCCGATGATGGCCTGCAGGGCCTTTTCCTTCCCGGCCTGGTATTCCCTGACGGCCTTTGCACTCCTGGCCAGGACCTCGTCAATGATGGGCGACAGAAGCTCCCTGTCATTGATCTGTTCCAGATTCTCTTCCACGACGATGTTTTCAGGAGTCCTGGCAGGATTCGCAAACATGATTTCCAGGACTTTCCTGGCACTGCCGAGGTTGATTCTGCCGGTATCCACCATCTCGATGATCTTCGCCAGGTCCTCCGGCGCCATGTCCACCTGAAATTCCTCGGCACCTGTCAGTCTGAACAGATCGGTGATGATGAGATTCGCCGCCGCCTTGGGATCCGCTCCCGCACTCACGGCTGCCTCAAAAAAGGTGGCCAGTTCGATAGAAGAGATCAGCTGCTCGGCATCGTAGTGGCCCAGGCCGTACTCTTCTATATACCTGTCCTTTCTGGCATCCGGCAGCTCGGGCAGGCCGTCCGTCAGCTCCCTGATTTTCTCTTCCGTTATGACAATGGGCATCAGATCCGGTTCGGGCATAAACCTGTAGTCGGCCGCGTCTTCCTTTGTCCTCATGGAATAGGTCTTCCCGCTGTCCTGAGAAAAGCCTCTGGTTTCCTGGAACAGTTCCCCCCCTTCCTCGACAGTTCTTATCTGGCGCGCGGCCTCATACTCGATTGCCCTCTGAATGGAGCGGAAGGAATTGAGGTTCTTCATCTCGACACGGGTACCGAAACGTTCTTCACCCGCTTCTCTGATGGACAGGTTGACATCACATCGGAAGGAACCTTCGTTCATCCTGGCATCCGAAACACCCGTATAGGTCAGAATGGCCCGCAGCTTATGCAGATAGGCCAGGACCTCTTCCGCCGACCTCAGGTCCGCCTCGGACACGATCTCGACCAGGGGCACCCCGGCTCTGTTATTGTCAACCAGGCTGCCGAGTCCCTCTTCATGGACCAGCTTACCGGCATCCTCCTCAATATGTATCCTGTTGATGCGTATTCGCTTTTTGCCCTCGGCGGTCTCTATGTCCAGATAGCCGCCGTAGCAGATGGGGCCATCGCCCTGGGAGGTTTGAAAGCCCTTGGCCAGATCGGGATAGAAGTAGTTCTTCCGGTCCTGCCTGCCCACTCTGCGTATCTGGCAATTGGTGGCCAGGCCCGCCGTTACGGCCAGGTCCAGAGCCTTTTCGTTCAGGACCGGTGTGGCACCCGGAAGGCCCAGACAGACAGGGCAGGTGTGTTCGTTCGGTTTCCCGCCGAAAGCCGTGGAGCAGTTGCAGAACATCTTGGTGTTTGTCTTCAGTTCTACGTGAACTTCCAAACCCATGACCGTTTCATAGTTCTTTGCCATCATTCTTCACTTTCCAGTCGGGAAACGATCTGCCAGGCAAACGCCAGCAGCCGCCTGTCGTTAAAGGCTCTGCTGGTAATCAGCAGACCCACTTCTCCAAAGGGCATTGATATGACGGGCAGCCCGGCCAGATACAGGGCGGCCGTATAACGCAGATCTACCGGAGCAAGCAAAAATTCATGGCTCTCGAGCCGCTTTTCGATTTCTTCCTTGACCATGGTTCTGGCCTTCATGGCCTGGACATAGTAAGGTTCGTATTTCCCTTCACTTAAACAAAAGTTGCCGCTGATGATTTTTTTCTGAACCTCCCGGCCCAGTCCTGCGGTCCTGGATTTTTTATACAACTCCTCAACACTGTCATACTCCCCGGCGCGGTAACCGAAACCGATACCGTCATATCTCTCCATATTGGTCGCAAATTCACCACTGGAAAGAATTTCGTGGGCTGGCAGGGCATATGGCAGAGACTCCAGCAGGACCTCAGCCATGGGCAGGTTCAGTCGTTCGGAGAATCCTGCCGTCCCGTTGATAACGGCGGGTCTGACGCTCTGTAAATCCATATCCTCCAGCGTTTGAAAATCCGCATCACCGGGAAACGTCGTGCCGTCTCTCTCATCCTGGCCGGCCACCATGTCCATGGCTACGGGAATCTTGGCAAAGCTTCCTGCCAGGATACCCACCCGATCCATGGATGAGGCCACGGGAATGACCCCGTATCTTGAAACGATGCCGTAGCTGGGCGAATAGGCAAAAAGTCCGTATTCCCGGGCGCCTGCATGGATATCGCCCCGGTGATCGGCTGCAAAGCCCAGGATGCCTTCGCCGTGGGCTACCGCGGCACAGGTGCCGTATGGATTCTCGGTCTCACCCACACCAAATTCTCTGGTTATGGTCTTTCCCAGTATGACTCCCCCGGCCTTCCTGACCCTTTCGACAACAGTAGCGTCAAACGGAGGAATATAGTTATCCAGCATCCTGGAATTCGCCGTAGTTCTGATGCCTCTGGTGGAAATCAGATCGGAAAAAACGACGGGAAACGGAGATTTGTTATCCACCAGCGCTTCCAGGGCCTGCTCCCGGCTTATGGTTCTGTAGGCTTTGATTTCGGCATTGTCTTTTTCTATCCTGTCGAAATACGCCGCGTATTTCTGTCTGGCAGCCATCATGCTTTCCTCCCTTCTACTCTTCTTCCATGATTCCAGGCACGAGTATGTAGCCCTCTTCCGTCCTGTCGGTACCTGCGAACAGCTCTTCCGCCGTAAACTCCACCCTGACTTCATCTCTTCTGGTGGCATTCATTCTGGGCCGGACATTTACCGTGGGCTGGTATTGACCGAGGTCGAGAGCCCTCAGGTCTGCTGTCAGATCCATGAAATGATCCAGGTGCTTCTGAAAACTCGAGCGCGAACGATCGTCCAGATACAGCATGGACATCTCGGCATACGTCTCGAGCTCTCGAGTCTCTTCCTGCTCGACCTGTGCAGCAGGCACCGCGCCCTTTATACTTCCGTCCGCCAGAGCCACGGCAATGCCCAGGTCCTGCAGCTGCCGGTCATCCACCGGGCTTGGTGCATTGGTCAGGAGACACTCGGCCTCCTTGTTCTTCGGAAAGGCAATCACCTCCCGGATGCTGTCCTCCTGGGCCATCAGCATGATCAGGCGGTCGAGACCGAAGGCAAAGCCCCCGTGCGGCGGCGTCCCATACTGGAAGGCCTGAATAATATGGCCGAAGCGGCTGTCAATCTCTTCTTCGCTGATGCCCAGCAGCCTGAACATCCTTTCCTGGATATCCGGACGATAGATTCTCAGAGAGCCGGAACCCAGCTCGACACCGTTCAGGACCACATCATAGGATTCGGCCTTGACACTCAGAGGGTCGGACTCCATCTTTTCCAGGTCTTCGGCCAGCGGCATGGTAAAGGGATGGTGCATGGCGACATACCTGTTTTCCTCTGCCGAATATTCAAACTGCGGGAAGTCCACCACCATCAGGAACTTGAAGTCATCCTTTTTGCGCAGGCCGAGCATGTCTCCGATATCGAGCCGCAGCGAACCCAGCGTCCTGCAGATGACGTCCAGCCTGTCGGCACAGAAGATCAGAAAATCCCCCGGCTCCACGGCCATTTTCCGGAGCAGGGCCTCCATGTCTTCCCCGGAAAAATACTTGGTCAGGATGGTTCTCAGATTCCTGTCTGCATCGATGCCTATCCAGGCCATGCCCCTGGCCCCATAGGAAATGGCCTTTTCCGTCAGCTCATCTATTTCGGTTCTGCTCAGGGCATTGCCGCCCTTGATGTTGATGGAACGTACCGCACCGCCGGACTTGATGGCATCGGCAAAGACCTTGAAACGGGAATGTCTGACTTCTTCTGTCACATCCACAATCTTCATGCCGAAACGCATATCCGGCTTGTCAGTGCCGTAGGAATCCATGGCCTCCTGATATGTCATTCTGGGGAAGGGCTCCCGGAATTCGATGCCCAGGGCTTCCTTGAAGATCGTTTTGAACATGTCTTCCAGCAGGTCCAGTATTTCTTCCTTGCTCAAAAAGGAAGTCTCCATGTCGACCTGCGTGAATTCCGGCTGTCTGTCCGCCCGCAGATCTTCATCCCTGAAGCATCTGGCAATCTGATAGTAGCGGTCGAATCCCCCCACCATAAGCAGCTGCTTAAACACCTGAGGCGACTGGGGCAGGGCATAAAACTCACCCGGATGTATGCGGCTGGGTACCAGATAGTCCCTGGCGCCTTCCGGTGTGCTTTTGGTCAGAATCGGAGTTTCCACCTCCATAAATTCGTGGTCTTCCAGATAGTTGCGGATGCTTTTTACGGTTTTGTTTCTCAGGAGAAAATTCTGATACATTTTCGGACGCCTTAAATCCAGGTATCGGAATTTGATCCGCAAATCTTCTCTTACACTGACATGATCATCGATCGGAAACGGCAGGGCTCTGGCCTCGGAATAGACGGCGAATTCTTCGGCCTTCAGCTCCACGGTTCCCGTGGGAATCTTCGGGTTGTATGTCTCCTCGTCCCTCTCTCTCACCGTGCCTCTGACGGCTATCACATACTCGGAGCGCAGGCGTTCGACGGAGCGAAACTGCTCTTCCGTGAAATATCGAAGGTCAAAGACAACCTGCAGGACTCCTGTCCTGTCTCTCAGGTCGATAAAAATCACGCCGCCCATATCCCTGCTGGTCTGTACCCAGCCCATGACGGTAGCCCTGTTATTGATGTCGGCTTCCCTGACTCTTCCGCAATAGTGGCTTCTGGAAAAGTCCCTCATTCCATTTCACTCCTTCAAATAAAAAAACCTTCGCTCCCCAAGGGACGAAGGTTCAAGTTCGCGGTACCACCCAAATTGACAGATCCTCGAAGGATCTGCCCACTCTTTCATGCCTTAAAGCGGCAACAACTTCCAGGCCTACCGGCATGGCTCATGGCTTTCGAAACCCCTCGACAGCATGCGTCAGCTTTCGGTTGGAGACTCCCGGATGTTCTTCAGCTGCTCTTCCGTGTCGAACTCCCACCATCATCGACTCGCTGAACCGTCCAAACCGCCTACTCTTCCGTTCACAGTCTTTATCTTGGATTATGTGATTCAAAAAATCATTCCTGACAATACGTTATCGCCTGCCGGCTGTCAAGCAGTTCGGACCGCAGGATGGCGGTTTGAGCGGGCGTACCGCGTGAAACGCGAACCCGCTCAGCGCTCCAGCGCCTCCGCCCGCCCGGATGCGAGCGAGCGCAGGATGGCCTCGATCAGGGCGATGGAGGTCAGCTGGGTGTCATAGCTCTGGGCCATCTCGCCGGTTTCCAGCAGCGTCAGAAACTTCCGCGCCTCGACCTCATAGATCATCGAGAGGTCGATCGTCCGTGTGATGATGCGCTCACTGGAGACCAGCGTGCCGAAGTACTCACTGCTGCCGGCGGTGAAGAGCAGCGCCGCAACGAGGTCGTCGTAGACCACGCTGACGACGATGGCGGGGCCGGAACGGCTCGCCTGCACGGTGCGGATGTCGGGGCCGAGGATGGTGAGCAGCATCTCGACGAGGTGCGGCGAGTAGAAGAAGAAGCCATCATAGGGGCTCTCGAAGTCAGCCGCAAAGCCCAGAGCGGCCGAGAGCAGCTTCCCTGCAGCCCGCAGCTTCTTTGCCTCGCGCGCCAGAATCTCGACATCCCAGGCATACTTGACGCCCGAACCGGAGTTGATCGGGCTGCCCGTTGCCTGAGCGAGCGCCAGCAGCTCCCGCGCCTCGCCGTAGTCGCTCGTCAGGGGCTTGTCGATAAAGGCCGGCAGGCCGCGCTCGATAAAAGGGCGGGCGGCGGCGGCGTGTTTCGAGCCGGCGCGGCAGGTCACCATGACGGCGTCGATCTCGTCCAGCATGTCCTCGACCGCGGGGACGGCGCGGATGCCCGCCACCTGCTCCACCAGCTTCTCGGCCGTCGTCGGGTCCTCGCCGTGGACCAGCGTCACCCGCCAGTCGGGATCGAGAGGCGCCCGTTCGCCGTCGCCGTTAAAGAGGCGCGCAAATGCGAGTGCGTGCGAGTTCTCCGTGCCGATGATGCCGATACGCTTGTGTTTCATCTCTGTTCACCTCCTGGCGGACTGCCGCTCCGGCCGCTCCATTATCGCGGAGGATGGGGCGTTGTGCGCGTGCAAACGGACAAACGGCCCGGCTGCGGCGGCATCCTGATGACTACTGCTGCCGCCTGAGCAGTTTCTGCCAGCGGCGCTGGCGGTGGGCATAAAACAGCCTGGCCCACAGGGCGATCAGGGCTGTCTTCCAGCCCGCAGAGATCGTGACCACATCCGTGTAGCGACAGCTGTCGGCATCGATCTCCTCCAGCCGTATCCAGTGTTCCCAGTTCTGTACCAGGCGGTTGTGCTCACGGCTGTGAATGCCCCCGTCCTCGCTGAGGGACAGAATGTGAATGTGATGGATGCCGACGGGCAACAGCATAAAGATGCGCAGACGAAACCGGTAGGATTTCCCCGCGACCCATTCCCCGGGCTGACCGGCAGCGACGGGAGTGAAACTCGCGAGAGGAGCGGCGACCGTCTGCAGCAGCTCAAGTCTCAGCAGCTGGCGAAAGACCCGCTCCCTGCCGGCGGGGAATATGGAGCTGCGGACGATGCGTTTCTCTTTCATCAGTCAAGCCTCGCAGTGCTATGTCGGCTGTGCTTTGTTTCCTGTGCTTCGCCTGCAATGCTGGAATCATCTCCCATGATGTCGGCTTTCTTCGCTTCCACATACATTACAGGAATTATGGCCGGCAACGGTTCACTGGACTCGATCACAAAGCCCTGTTGTTCCAGAAAGCCGAGATACTCTCCGCCTCTCCAGAAGCGATCGAAGTCGATCCCTGTCCCTGGTAAAGCACACAGCGCAGCTTCGCCGCAGACTTGGGCTTTCCTGAATATAGTTCGAGGCAATGAGGAGACCGTCATCCTTCAGTACGCGCCGGATCTCCTGCAGCGCTAGCCCGGCATCCGGCATCACATGCAGCGTATCGGCGATATCGCCATACAATCCGCGGCTCGAGCGCAGCGCCCGTTCATAGACAAAGCCGTAACGATTCCAGACCCGCTTCCCTCTCTCCTCCAGGATCGCCCGTCGCTCCTGTATGCACTGCCTTCACAGCCTGTGGCAGAAGGCCTGCCCCCTGTAGTGTCAACTGGTTATCCTCCGCTAACAAAATTAGCAGATTGCTTTTCCCTGGGCAATACCACTCTAATGGAAAATTGCAGCTCAAATACCAGGAGATTGGAGCTGGACACAGCACCCGAGAGCAGCCTGACCGCGTCTGTGGAAAAGCGCAGTTCTGTCCAGGTTTCGGAGCACCACTGCAAGTGCTGTCCGTACAGCTGGCTGCCTCCTGTCAATGCCGCTATTTAGTGATCACAAAGAGATGGCGGCGGCACAGACTGCCAGTTGGCGACAAAGGGAGTGGCCAAATTTTCCGCTCCTGCCCCGATTTGGGGCACCAGCGTCATTTTTGACCACTTTCCGGCCAAATTTTCCGCTCCTGCCCCGATTTGGGGCACCAGCGTCATTTTTGACCACTTTCCGGCCAGATTTTCCGCTCCTGCCCCGATTTGGGGCACCAGCGTCATTTTTGACCACTTTCCGGCCAGATTTTCCGTTCCTGCCCCGATTTGGGGCACCAGCGTCGTTTTTGGCCACTTTCCGGCCAGATTTTCCGTTCCTGCCCCGATTTGGGGCACCAGCGTCATTTTGGGCCACCCTCCGCTCAAAAATCACAGTTATGTCACGATTCGTGGCACACTTCTGTTTCGGAGCCACCCTGCAGTCATATTCTCAGTCACATTCCACCGCCCAGCTCGGCAACCAGGTCAGTGTATCGCTGCGAGTCAAAGTCATGGCGTTCAGAGGCAAAGCCCGGCATAATGACCGCAGAAGCCGCAGACAGCGACCGCCACCCGCCGCTCACCATCCGCAGAAGAGGTTCCCATGACAGCGAAACTTACGAGCCGCGAACGCTTCCGGCGCATGTACGAGCACCGCGACGCCGACCGCGTCCCGATCATCGACTCCCCCTGGGAGGGCACGCTGCTGCGCTGGCGCTCCGAAGGTCTCGGTGGGCGCGACTGGGTCGAATACTTCGACATCGACCGCGTCGCCCACATCGGCGTCGACTCCTCCCCCCGCTACCCGGCGGCCACCGTCTCCCTCGACGAGCGCTTCCACACCTACACCACCCCCTACGGCGTCACGCTCAAGCAGCTGCGCGTCCCCGACTCCACGCCCGAATATGTCGCCTTCACCGTCACCGACCCCGACAGCTGGCGCGCCGCCAAAGTCCGCATGACCCCTACCTCCGACCGCATCGACTGGGCCCGCCTCGAGCGCCTCTATCCTGTCTGGGAACGGGAAGGCCACTGGATCACGGGCGACTTCTGGTTCGGCTTCGATGTCACCCACTCCTGGTTCGTCGGCACCGAAACCCTGCTCATCGCCCTCGCCGAGGAGCCCGACTGGTGCCGCGAGATGTTCGAGCATTTCCTCGACATGAACATTGCCCTCTTCGAACAGATCCTCGCGGCCGGCTACTGCCTCGACGAGATCAACTGGCCTGATGACATGGGCTACAAGCAGAACCAGTTCTTTTCCCGGCGCATGTATCAGGACCTCCTGCTGCCGGTTCAGAAGCGCGCCATCGACTGGGCGCACAGCCACGGCATCCGGGCGCGCCTGCACTCCTGCGGCGACATCCGCCCCTTCGTCCCCCTCCTCGTCGCTGCCGGACTCGACGCCCTCAACCCCCTCGAGGTGAAAGCCGGCATGGACCCCCATGCACTTAAGGCCCAATACGGCGACCGCCTCGTCCTTCACGGCGGCCTCAACGCCGTGCTCTTCGCGGATACGGAGGCCACCATCGCCGAAATCCGGCGGCTGCTGCCCGTCATGAAGCAGAACGGCGGCTATATCTTCAGCTCCGACCACTCGGTGCCGAACACCGTCAGCCTCGAGGAAATGGCGGCCATCATCCGGACGGCGAAGGAATACGGCAGCTACAGCTGACCCGGCGGCAAAGACCTCACATGAAGCAGCCGGCGAACTTCCTGCCCGGCGGTGACAGGGCCTGCCGGGCGCGCGCGTTCCCGGTTGCATAAGAGGGTCGTGAGCACGAATTCAACTTCTACACACTTTTGCGTGTATATCTCGGGTTTTTGAGCGCAAAACCACCACTCGCACCATATTTTGTTCAAAATCTCGACTTCTGCGCACCCCAAGTCGAATTCCTGTGCACTGCATAATGTACCCAGGCCAAAGAGCGCCGCTTTCCCTGCCCAACGAGGTCCGGAGGGCTTCCGAAGCCAGGGGCGCGGGGCCGGCAAAAGGAGCGGACGGGCAGAAAAGAAGCAGGCGGCATGAAAAACTGCCTGCTCCTTAGCCAGAGAGGGCGCCGAGAATTGAGCTCTACGCCCCATGGAAGACGGCCAAAGCACACATATCTCAGTTACTGCGGCCGTCTCAGCGTTTCCGGCCCGGAACGTCCCGTCAGCCCTTCGCCAGCAGCTGCCCGGCCGCCAGCGCCAGGAACATGAAGTGCGACGAACCTCCGCCCAGAACGTACTCGACCTGCTGCCAGAGATAGGGGAAGACCAGCAGCTCCGGGAAGTCGGGGCGGATCAGGGCGGTGCCTGAAATGACGCCGCCGGGGATATAGGACCAGTCGGCGCGGTTCAGGCCGTAGCCGACCGTGGCCGAGCTGGTACCGATGCCGGATGCGAAGGACATCGTATTTGAGCCCGGATGGCAGCCGAGCACAAAGTTCAGCGCATTAAACAGCAGCTCAGCATCAAACACATCCGGGTAGGCCCGATGCAGGAAGTAGTACTCGAAGCCCAGGCGCTGTATGCCCCAGCCGGCGCCCCAGATGTAGGGCTCGTAGGGGATGCCGTAGGGCGTGGCTGCACTCTGTCTGGCCAGCGTTGCCTTCAGGGCCGGCAGTCCCGCCCGCACCGCCGCCGTGAATCCGGGATCCCCGAGCTTCGACTCCACCCGCGCAACAAACCAGCCGACCTTCTCGAGCGCGCCGGCGACGTAGTCCGTCTCCGCCAGCAGCTGCTCCCGATAGAGCGCCGCCTCCGTCGTCAGGAAGAGCTCGGAGGCCGCGAAGAGCCTGGCCCGCCGCGCCGCTTCGCTCTCGACCGCCGTCATGCGGAAGAGCTCCTCGGCCGCCGCCAGCGCCTCCGCCGCCAGCTCATCGTTGAAGCCCGCGAGCGCCCGGGCCGCCGCTGCCAGCTGACCGGCCGTCACGAGCTCCCGGGGCGGGTTGTCCTCGGTGAAGACCCAGCGATCGTCCCCGTCGCCGGCAATCCCCGCCGTCATGGCGGCGCTGTCGCCGAGCAGCACATAGTCGCGCAGCCGACCCGTGATGATGCCGCGGTAGAGGCGGCCGAGCGCCTTCCAGCCGCCGACCACCGTGAGCACGCCGTGCTCGATCTGCTGCAGGATGTCGTTCTTCCCGTCCGGCTGATGGATCTCGACCAGCCGCCGCTTCTGGTCGATCGTCGTCACATCATAGTCGACCCCGAAGGCCTCATAGGCCAGCGTCAGGATATAGGCCTCGCCCGCCTGCGACTCGACCCGCAGATCGAAGTCGCCGGCATCGTGCCAGCCGCCGACATTGAGCCCCGGCACCGGATCGCCCGGCTGATACGGGCACAGCGTCGAGGGCCCCTGCACGTAGCCGTCGATGTGGTTGAAGTCCACCGGCGCCATGCGGGCGTCATCGAGATGGCAGGCACCGTGCCAGACGCGGTACTTCTCGTTCACACGCATGTGGCACATCTGCACCGGCAGGAAGTATTCGAGCACCGGCTGCCAGACGCCGCGCTCATAGACATCGGACGCGATCCGGAACCAGGCCGAGCGCGACGCCCCATAGCGCAGCTGATAGAGCCCGGGCTCCGTCACCTGCGTGAAGTCAACGTGTAGATAGCGATAGCGCAGGAAGTCGCCCCACTCCCGGGCCGCCGCCCGCAGCACAACGGTCTCGCCCGCCTCATCCAGGCGCACCAGCTCCGGCTCCGGCCGCGCCTCATCGCGCGCGTCGAGCTCAATCACCGCCCGCTTCGTCTGCCCCGGATGGTAGCCCACCTGCGAGACCTGAATGACCGGTGCATGGAGCCAGTCCGGAATCACGGTCGGGGTGATGGTCCAGCGCACAGCCCCCTCCGTAGCTCCCGCCGGCACCTCACTGCTGAGCACGAACCAGCCGTTGTTGTGGTTCATGCGGCCGTCATAGAGCTTGAGCTCTGTACCATGGCTTTCTACGGCAAAGCGCCGCGACGCCTCGTCCGGACGGCAGACGAAGCGCCGGCCCGTCGCATATGGCACGGCGATCTGGTCATCCGCGATGATCGGGCTGTAGCCGCGGCCGCCGTCCGCCAGAATCCCGCGGTCAGCCCGCGCATCCGGCCTGGCAAAGTCCCCCGTGTGCTCGTAGTTAGTCGGCAGCGTCAGCACCGGCCCGTTCGGCTGCTCCGGAAAGAAACCCTGCTGTTCATCCATCAGCCACGGCGTACCAACGAGAGCGCCCGGGAAGAGCTCGAGATTGAACGAGAGCTTCCCCAGCAGGAAGTCCGGCACCTCCCGGTCGAGATCCACCGTCACCTGAACCGCATCTCCGTCCGCCTCGACCCGCACCTGATATTCACACTCGAAGTCGGGATAGATCATCGGGTTGAAGCCGCGCAGATGGCGATCGCGGTCGGGCCAGGCGAGCCGCGTCGTGATCCGGCCGGCCTCGAGATCCAGTCTGCGCTCGAGCTGCTTCGGCACCGGCTGCCACTGCCCCGGCGTCTGCTCCAGGCGGATGTCGCCGTTTGTCGCCACACGATGCCCGTGCATGATGATGCTCACCCCGGACTGATGTCCCTCAGGATAGATGTCGTCGAAGGCCATGATATCGACGCCGCGGTTCTGGAAGTAGCCCCGTTCCGGCAGCAGCCGGAAGCCTGTTGTCATGTTTTCTTTGTCCACCACAATTACAAAACCCCCTTAAAGAAGTGGTTTCATACTAGCACGATACGGCGGGCAATCCGAGTGGCAAAGAAGAACAGCTGCTGAGCCTGCAGCTGCGGCACCCTCCCGCAGGGCGGCTAGATGCTGCTGTCAAAGCCCATCTCGCGTCGGAAGCGCTTCCGGAACTGGCGCCGCACGACGGCGGCGCGATCCTGTTCTCCGCCGCGCTCGTAGAGGGCAAGCAGGTGGCGGCAGCAGACCTCGTCAAGCGGGTCGATAACGAGGCCGCGAAGCAGATCGTCCACCACCCCGAGATCGCCATCCGCGACCGCCAGATCACCCAGAGCATGCAGTGCTTCACTGTAGATGCCGCCGTAATATTCGCGCTGAATCGTGATCCAGTCGTCATAGTCGCCGTCTTCGAGCAGAGGACCATGGTACAGCCGGCAGATCTCGAGCAGCAGCCGCCGCTCCCCGGCCCTGTCGCCGCGCCGCCATTCATCATAGAGGCTGTCCATCCGCCGCACATCGAACTGCAGCCTCTGGCCGGAGCAGACGGAAAAGCCCTCCTTGTTCTCCTGCAGCAGGGCCGATTCGCCGTCGAAGCCGATGCCGAGTTCCGTGAGCAGCTTGCGCAGCTCATACAGGGCGACGCGCAGCGAGGTCCCGGCCGATTTGCGGTCGGACTCGGGCCAGAAGATGCCGGCGAGACGTTCACGGGTGAGCGGCCGGTCACGCAGCAGGATGTATTTCAGCAGGCCGCTGACCTTGCGCGTCTTGAAATCGGCCTCTGTTACCGTCCGTGAACCGACGCGCAGAGTGAAGGGGCCGAAGAACTGCACCTCGAGATCGGGCTCTCTCTCATGCCGCTGCTCGTTCTCCTCGAAATATTCTCTGAGCGTCTGGCAGTAGGGATCCTGAGACAGTTCGGGCACCGTTTCGTTCAGCACCCGCTCCAGAGCCTGCCGGCTGAAGGGCACTCCATAGCGATAGGCATAGTCCCGGCCCAGCCGCAGCCACTTCTCCGCATAGCGGCGTGCGCTGTCGGCATCCCCGCTCCGGGCATGGCAGTCGGCCAGCAGCAGACAAAGCGCGTAGACGGCCTGTCTGGCACCCTTGCGCCGGGACACGCGCAGGCTCGCGACGAGTTCCCGTCTGGCCTCGTCCGTCTCGCCGGCGCGCAGGAGCAGAATGCCGAGTGTGGCCCGGGCCAGCTCGGAGAGTCCGTGGCCCGGATCCTCTTTCCGCAGGCGGGCGGCAATCCTGCGGACACGCTCGATCTGCTCCGGCCCGCTCTCCCCCGACATGAACAGGGCGAAGCATTCGGCCTCCATCTGCAAAACATGGCTGCCGTAAGCCGCATAGGACTCTTGCGCGTTCTCCATGGCCGCCTGCGCCGCGGCGAAGTCGCCACGGAGATGATGGTAGAAGCCGCGCAGGTAGTCGGCATAGCCCTGAGCGAAGTCGGACTGCAGGCGCTCGGCGACGAGCGAAAACTCGTGGACAAAGAACTCTATCAGCGGCAGATCGCCCTGCAGGAACGGGACGTTGCAGCAGGACACGAGTCCGATGGTGCGCCACTGGTCGTCGGCCTGCATAACCGGATGGTTCAGAATGCGTTCGAGATTGATGCGGCTCGCGGTCAGGTCACCGCGGCGATAGTGGTAGATGCCCCGGATCATCAGATAGCTGAACTGCCACAGTTCCGAGCGGATGAGGCGGCGGTCCAGATAGGCGGACAGGAGACCGGCCAGGCGCAGCCGGTCGCGCCCCACGAGGGAGATAAAGATGCTGATGATCAGGTGGGTCCGGGCCTGGCCGCCACGCAGCAGAATCCCGATGGCCGGCAGGCGTTTGGCGGCGGCGAGAAGCGCGACGAAGTCGTTGTGCTGGTAGGACACGACAAGCAGCATGCCGAAGCAGTTCATGACAAACAGATCGTCGCGCCGCTGCCGGAAGCCCTCCAGTGCCTGGGCGAAGGCATTCTGCGCCTGCAGGCGGTCGAGATTCAGGGCACGCATGCCGCTCATCAGCTGCAGGTAGGGGCTGTCTGCAACCGTCTGAGCATCAAACAGCGCCAGAACCGGGAAAAAGCTCTCCGGCACGCCGGCGTTGAAGGCTTCCCGTGCGAGCTCCTCGCCCAGAGCGATGGCGCCGGCCAGATCACGGCCCCGGAGACAGTAGGCGATGGCCTTCCGGGGATCCTGCGTGCGGTAGTAGGCGGCGATATGGCCATAGAGCCGCTCCTGCTCCTCGCGGCTGTGGGTGCTCCGGTACAGGCGGCCCAGCTCATCGCGCAGCAGCGTGTGCAGGTAATAGCGTGGCGGCTCCTCCCCTTCCATCCGGTAGCAGAGCTGGTTCGAGGCGAGCCACTGCAGAAACGCCGACGGGTCGGGCTGCTCAAAGAGCCGGCTGAGCTCGTCCACACTGAAGTCATCGAGCAGGGCGAGCTGCAGCAGCTGTTCGCGGCGTCCAGCATCAACGCCCAGCAGGTACTCCTGAAAAAAGAGCGCAAAGAGCGACTCCACCTCGGGAAACGGCAGGCTGTCGCGGCGGGCCGGGATCTGGTTTTCGAGTGCATGGCAGAGCACATAGATGCCGGCCACCCAGCCCTGGCAGCGTTCTATGACGAGAGTAAACTGCTCCTCCGTCAGCTGGAGCCGGTAGACCTCCTCTACCAGCTGGCGGGTTTCCTGCGGGGTGAAGAGCAGATCCTGCGCGGTGTACTGGCGACAGCGGTGGTCGAGATACAGTCTCCCGGTGAGCAGCTCGGGATCCTGACGGGTGGTGATGACAATGCGGATGACCGGCGGCAGATTGCGGATGAAATAGGTCAGAATCCTCTGAAACTCCGGACGTCCGGCGAGCCACTGATAGTCGTCAAAAACCAGAAAGCGGGGCTGCCGGTCACGCTCGTAGAGATGCGAGAGTTCCTGGCAGATCTGGGCGCCGAGGATGGCATGCTCCTCCTCGAGATTTTTCAGGCTGCGCAGAGTTCTGTGCTGCTCTGCGGCGGTTTCGGGCGAATCCCGGAAGAGGCTGTCGATCAGGCGGCGATAAAAGACATGGAGAAAGGTATCTTCCTCCTCAACGCGATACCACCATGTCCGTTCACGATACTTCTGCAGCGACAGCAGAACGGCCGTGGTTTTTCCGAAGCCGGCCGGCGCCACCAGAATGGACAGCCGGTTCGCGGCGATCTCGAGCTGACGAATGCGCTCGCTAAAGAGGCTCTTGGCCGGAATGGCCGGGAGCTGGATCTGACTCCTGATGCTGGTTCGATCCATCGCGCGTCACCCCGTTTCGCGCATCATGACGGCAGAGCCTCAGCCGCACTCCGAATCATAGTACTGAAATATCGGGTCAGGACTCATCATACGGGTTTTCCGGCAAAAGCGTAACCCTCATACCGGTCGTCCTGCCGTCATCCCGGGTTTCCTCCGCTGCGGAACCGGCCGGCCCGGACAGCAGCTTGAGGCCCGGAATGGTGGCGGGAATGCCGCTGCGGGGCGAGAGACTGGACAGAACAACCACGGCCCTCCCGCGTTCGGGGCTGAAGGCCAGATAGCTGTTGCAGCTCCCCGTCGCGCCCCTATGCCAGATCACACCGTGTTCGAGATCGTGAATCCAGACCATGCCAATTTCATCCATGCGAATGCCCAGCAGCTCATAATCTTCACGAAAAGCGTCCATTTTCTGCAGGCTCCCATGACAGGCTGTAAACAGTTCGTGCCCGTCCAGCTGTATCGCGGCGCAGGAAAGCATATCCTCCTTGTTGAAGCTGAGAGCGCCCGCCAGTCCCGGGCATGTTCGAGCCCACTGTCCTTTGGGGAAGGCTCCGTGTCCGTGAGGCCCAGATCGTGATGGACGAAATCCCGCAGCAGATCGGTATTGTCACAGCCATGGACCGCCTCCAGCACCAGACCCGGAACCGCGTAGCCGAAGTTGGAGTAGTTGAATGCATGGTCTTCGCGCTGCAGTTTCAGGCGGCCGAGCCTGTCCGGCACCAGCTCGCTCGAGATGCCGCAAAAGACGTTTCTGCCGCCCAGGAAGCTGACGATCATGGGACTTTCAAAACAGCAGCCCTTATAGCCTGACGTATGTGTCAGAAGCTCTGCCATCGTCGGGTAGCACCTGTGCGCCAGCAGCTCCAGATACCTGTCTATCGTCTGGTCGAGGCCCAGTTTCCCATCCCGGACGGCCCGCTGGACCAGGGCGGCGTTGAAGGTTTTGCCTGTCGAGCCGATCTCATAGCGGTACAGTCCGGCGTCCGGCTCCCGACCGTTTTCACTGCAGACCTTCCAGGAGCTCCGCCCGTCTTCGCTCACCCCCACGCTGATCCTGACATCGGCCCTGTCCCGTGTTGTTTGGACGAGCGCTTCACGGAAGCCGAGTCCGGGCAGCTGCCGCGGCTGATGCCGGCCATACGGGTAGAGAACGCCGGGCACCAGAGAGAAGCAGGAGCGCAACGATGACCGGCAGGACGACCCGGACTTTTCTCATCTCCGCCACCGGGCTTCAGGGCCGCGAAGCCGCCTGGTCGAAGAAAGCCTCGATCTGCCCGAAAAGCTCCCCGTTCACCTGGTTGACCAGGTCCAGATCGACGCCGCGGATGTAGTTCTCGCGCACAGCGGACGGCAGCGGCCCGTCGTACCCGCTGCAGAGAGCGGCGTACTCGCGGTTTTTGCGGGCGATGTATGACAGTGCCTCCGTCGGCCGAAAAATGGTATTGTGGCCGTTCTGACCCTCGCGGTCGAGAATCAGGATCTCGACATTCGGGTTGGTCAGCTCGTCCCGGTGCGCCACAATGGCGCTGCTGTCCGCGGGAATCATCTCGTCATCGCTGCCATGAATCAGGAGGATCGGCGTAGTCGAGCGGTTGATGCTGTCAACGGCGTTGCGCCGGTAGTTCTGCGGGCCGAAGCTCAGCAGCTGGCTCGTGTCAAAGAAAAAGCCCAGGCACGACAGATCCAGCCCCAGCATCTCCGAAGCCTGCTCGCTCAGCAGTTCGCCGGGATAGGCGTAGCCGGCGATGGACGCGACGGCGACCAGATCATCACGACAGCCTGCCGCCTCGGCGACGGCGAAGGCGCCCCAGCTGTGGCCCATGAGATATTTGGGCAGCCGCCCGAGCTCGGGCAGTGTATCGATAAAGGCGAGCGCCGTCTCCAGATCGATGGCGGACTGCAGCAGGCCCCTGACGGAATCGCCCCCGCTCGTCCCGGAACCCGTCCCGTCATGGGCGAAGACGGCGTAGCCTCTGTCCACCATGTGAATGATTTCATTCAGATATTCTTCATGTCCCGAGCCCATGCCATGGCAGAAGACGAGCAGGCGCTCCGCCTCCCCGCCGCCGTAGAGATAGGCGCGAAGCTCGTTCTTTCCGACGGAAAACGAGAGTTCTTCGCGCGGATAGGCGTCGCGGTAGTGCTCGTAGCCGTATTTCGTGGTTGCGTAGTCCTTATAGTCGCCCCGCTTGAAATAGCCTGTCACGCTGAGGTGCACGATGACGACGAGGGCGGCGGGAAGCAGAGCCAGGCCGGCGAGAAGCGTGATGCCAAGCCGTTTCAGAATCTTCCTTTTCCCTGTCATCGCCTCTCCTCTCTGTTCCGCAGCCGGACGGAGCCGGCTGGCCCGCGTGATGCACCGGATGTTCCGCCTGCAGTTTAAAACATCTCGCCGTTGCTGACATGGAGATTGACACCATGCAGAAAGTTGGCGGCGTCGGACATTAGAAAGTGAAGGGCGGGCACGATGTCGGAGGCGGCACCGGTAATGAGGGTGGACTTTGCGGATCGTCGCGAGGATCCCCGGCTGCCTGACGGCATCGTGTTTTTCCTTCACCACACCATGAACGCGCACCTGCATGCCGGGCAGCGCGGGACGGTGGAAGCGGGTGTCGAGCGCATGCAGGATGCAGTAGTGGCCGGGCAGGCAGACACAGTATGTGGCCCTTTACGAAAACGCAGTGCATAAACAATGAAATAACATAATGCTTGATGATAAATATAATAGCCCTGCTGCGGCTCTCTATTGTTTTGCCGTTTCACATGCCACTTGCCGCATCATGAAACGCAATTGTTATCTGGCGATTATTTCCGGACGAAACTTTCACGCTCCCCATCGCCCCGTTCCAGCGGCCGGGTAGAGCAGGCGGAGCTCCGGAAGCGCTGCTGGCAGACTCGGATTTCGCGATGATGAAGTCTGGTGAAGAAACTGTGACAGGCGGCTTAAATTACATGCGGGTCCGCCTGCCGGCAGTCAGAAAAGTGTAAGGTGACAGGGAAGCATTCATCCAACCATGCGAACAAGGGAGGTACTCTCATGCGCAAACATCTGACCCGCGTTCTGGGCTTCATCCTGGCACTCGGACTCTTCTGTGGTCTGATCCCGACCGCGGTGATCCTGGCGGCGGACGAGCCGGACATCAAGCAGATCTACATTCTGCACACGAATGACATGCACGGCCGCGCCATCGGCGACAACGGTCCGGGCAAGGACGGTCTGCCGGTCACGAACGGCTCCATCGGCTACTCCCGTTACAAGACCCTGATCGAGACCCTGCGCGAAGTCAATGAGGACCGTGTCCTCGTGCTGGATGCGGGCGATACGACGCACGGGACGAACTTTGCCTCGCTCTCCAAAGGACAGAGCATCATCCGTCTGATGAACGATCTCGGCGTGTCGGCGATGGCGCTCGGCAACCACGAGTTCAACTATGGCCAGAAGGGCATCGAGGACCTGGCCAACGAGGCCGACTTCCCCTTCCTGGCGGCGAACATCGTGCGCACGGAGGATGGCAAGTGCCCCTATGACGAGCAGCTGATCCTCGAAGTGGACGGCATCAAGATCGGCATCTTCGGCGTCTCGACGCCGGAAACCAAGGTCAAGGCCAGCCCGAAGCATACCGAGGGGCTCGACTTTATCGATCCCGCCATCACCGCCGCCGAGCAGGTTGCGGCCCTCGAGGAGGAGACGGATGCCATCGTCATGCTCGCACATCTGGGTATGGATGCCGAATCCGAATACACTTCCACCTATGTGGTCGACCAGGTCGACGGCATCGATGTCATCATCGACGGCCACAGCCACCACAGCCTGCCCGAGGGCGAGCTCCACAGCGAGACCCTGATCTGCCAGACCGGCAACTACCTCGAGAATGTCGGGCTCGTAACGCTGACCTTCACCGACGGTGAGCTGACGGAGACCACGGCCCGCCTGATCAGCTTCCTCGAAGCCCAGCAGTACGCTCCGGACGAGGATGTCGACGCGGCGATCGCAGCGATCGAAGAAGAGAACCAGCGCATCACCTCGGTCGAGGTGGGCGAGCTGGCGACCAAACTGGACGGCGAGCGCGAGGATGTCAGAACGCGTGAGACAAACCTCGGCGACCTGATCACAGACGCCATGCTCGCCGCGACCGGTGCGGACGTGGTCATCACCAACGGCGGCGGCATCCGCGCTTCGATCGAGGCCGGCACGATCACGATGGGCGACCTGCTGACGGTCCTGCCCTTCGGCAACATGGTCACCGTGATCGAGGTCACGGGCGCTGATATCCGGGCGGCCCTGGAGTTCGGTACGGACAGCTACCCCGAGACGGCGGGCAAGTTCCCCCACGTCGCCGGCATGAGCTATGAACTGCATAAGGCCGATGACGGCTACACCGTCGAGAACATCAAGGTCGGCGATGCCGATCTCGACGATGCGGCAACCTATAAGCTCGCCACCAACGACTTCATGGCCGAGGGCGGCGACGGCTACGAGATGTTCGCCCAGAAGCCTCTGCTGCTGCTCGAAGGTCTGATGGTCGACATTCTCCGCGACTATGTCGTGGAGCTGATTGCGGAAGGCGGCGCACTGGATGTCGCCGTGGACGGCCGCATCACCGTCGTCGAGTAGGCTTCCAGGAAGCGTCCAGCCTTCAACCACGACGAGGCGACCCCGCGGGGCCGCCTCGTTTTTGGTGTGCCGGCCAGCCCGGGCGACTGAGCGCTTTGCCTGCTGCATGGAGGGGTCGTGAGCGATCATTCAATTTATGCACGGGCACTCGCGTATAAATCGAATAATTGAGCCCCAAACCACCACTCGCAGCGAATTATGTCCCAGTAATTCGAGTTGCGCACGCTGATGCATGTACTACTCGAATACCTGCACATTGCATACTGTACCCAGTCTAAAACACGCTGTGGCCTGTCATTTGATTCCCCCGGTTTTCCGTCATCAGGCAGCCCATATGCCTTCTTTACACCGGAAACAAAGTCCTCATCCATATTCTCATAGAGCATTTACATTGTTATGCTGGCTTGCCTGGCAGACATATGCTATTCATCGCATTGACAGACAGCTGCAGGCTCTGCGAACTCAGCTGTACACGCGGCGTGACTTGGATCGGAGATCTAAGCCGGCCACATGGGCGGATTTTCACCGTTCATCTGCATTTCAGCCCGGCGAAGCTTGAAATGACAGCTGTATTGACAAGCGATTTTCATGGCGACAGAAAGGAAGGCTTCGTTTATGGATCAGAATAAAAAAGATGTCCTGTTGTCACTCATTACCTTTGTTCTGGTTTTTTTGAACTTCCTCTTCAGCCTCGGTGACGATCGTCTGCTGGGCAAAATTCTGCTGGGCGCAGCCTCGTGTTTCGCTCTCATCGTTCTTCTTCGCGATCTTCGGGCGAAGAGCAAAACAGGCTGATCTGCCGCTCTGATGTTCTGACCGGCGAGTGGTGATTTTTCGCTTCAAATAACCGACATATACACAGCTTTCCGTGGATAAGTCGATTTTTCGCTCCTGATCCCTTTATGCATCAGGCTACACACGCCGCCGGCTGCACTTCGTGACAGCTGACCTGTTTTCGCGAAAGAGTGCGGAGCAGCTCAGACACCTGCCGGAGTGGCGATTCCCGGTATCTGCCGGAGCGAAAAAGCAGACAAGCTGCACATTTCACCACAGATTTCACGTATCTTCAGGTCTGGTAAAGAGCTCCAGGCACTCCTTTTCCATGTCAATCACCGCGAGCTGGCAGGTTGGCATGATCAGAACCTGTCCGGCCAGAACACCGGCCAGAGTCTCCATCTCCGGATTATGGCCAATCAGAAGCAGAGTGTCGGATTTCGCCCGCCGGATCAGATTCTGGAGAATGGACACGGACGACTCATAGAGCTCATCCCTGTACTCTATTTCTCCCTGGTAGTCATAAAATTCCAGTATCAGCTCCAGAGTCTGTCTGGTTCGCTGAGCGCCGGAGCACAGTATGAGATCAATCTCGAAGCCCTGTTCCTGGAAGAAGCGACCCATGGCTCTGGCCTGTCTCTTTCCGCGCTTATTGAGGGGCCTGTTATAGTCTCCAAGGTCAGGGTTGTCCCAGCTGCTCTTGGCGTGCCTCAGCAGGTATAGTTTTTTCATTGATGGCTCTCCTCCAGAATGCCAGTTTACCAGCTGTTGCTTCCTCTGGCGATGTTCATCTGGACGACTGCTCCGAAATGCGAACCGCCTCGTCGATGCCCAGTTCCCGTATCACCTTGATGGCAGCGGGCTGTACCAGCGGGTTGCCGGCGATGATGGAGCTCGCGTGCGGCAGGACGGGACTGCCTCCGAAGGCGTCGGTAACGACGGCACCGGCTTCGCGGCAGATCAGCAGACCGGCGGCGTAGTCCCAGGCCTGCAGGCGCAGTTCAAAGAAAAGGTCGCCGCGGCCGGAGGCAATGTAGCATAAATCAAGGGCGGCCGAACCGCTGCGGCGCATGTCACGGCCCTGCAGGTGCAGGGTCTGGAGCAGGCGGTAGCCGGGGACGATCAGGTCGCGGTAGTATGGGGTTGAGCCGTAGAGGATGATGGCGCGGTCGAGCGGAACGCTGCTCGGACGGCAGGGGCGGGTGCCGACGCGGTCTCGGCAGAAGGAACCCTGACCCCGTGCCGCCGCAAAGGTTTCTGAAAGCCAGGGGTTATACACGACAGCCAGAACGGGTTCGCCCCCGCGGATGAGGGCGACGGACACGGAGCTGTGCTTATAACCGTAGACGAAGTTCGAGGTGCCGTCGATGGGGTCGACAATGAAGAGGCCAGCGGTGCCGTCCATCGCCTGACGGATGGCGGCGGGGGCGTTCTTTACACCCTCTTCCCCGAGAAAAGAGGCGGCCGGGAAGGCTGCGGACAGAGCCGCTTCGAGCTGCCGCTGCATCTCGAGGTCGTGGCTGGTTACGAAGTCGGCGACACCCGACTTCTCGTGCAGGCCCTGATGCGGGGCGCTGACCCCGGGCAGCCAGGCGGCAGTGGTTTCGACAATCTCGATAAGGGTCGTCAGTTCCTGTTTGAGTTCTGTATTGGTATCTGGAGTCATGGTCTTCTCATTTCTGCAGTGCTCATATCATCATAGCGCTGTCGGCATGATTTTGGGCCCGCTTCGCCGTCGCCACCGGGCAGAGCCTGATGGCTGTGGCTGACAGGCTGCGCCTTCAGCGTTCCGATGGACAGGAGCAGCAGCTGAACGACCGCTTAGTTGTTCTCTGCGAGAATGGCAGTGACGGAGTAGCCAGCATCCGTGATCGCGATTTTGAGATCATTTTCGCTGATGCCGTCTGCGGCTTTGAGTCTGGCGCTGCCGCTGACATGGTCGACTACAACGTCCACGGTTCCGGAAACGGCCTCAAGAGCCAGCCGGACGGCGCGTTCGCAGTGCGGGCAGCTCATCCCGGTAATGTGGATGGTATACGTTTTCATGCTGACTGCCTCCTTTGTCTGGCTATTGGCTGGTGCCTGTGTTGCAGTGATATCGGGTCGGTGGAGATCCGGCCGCGCGTCTGCCTCGAGTGACTGGTGGCGTAGCCGCGCGTCTACCTCGAGTGACTGGTGGCGTAGCCGCGCGTCTACCTCGAGTGACTGATGGCGTAGCCGCGCGTCTACCTCGAGTGACTGATGGCGTAGCCGCGCGTCTACCTCGAGTGACTGATGGCGTAGCCGCAGGGCATTGGTGACGACGAAGATGGAGCTCAGGCTCATCGCGGCCGCAGCGATCATCGGGTTCAGCTGCCAGCCAAAGGCGGGATAGAAGACACCTGCGGCCAGCGGGATGCCGAGGCTGTTATAGAAAAAAGCCCAGAACAGGTTCTGGCGAATGTTGCGTAAAGTGGCCTGGCTGAGGCGGATGGCGCGGGCGATGTCCCGGGGATCCGAACGCATCAGTATGACATCGGCAGCTTCAATCGCTATGTCGGTGCCGGCACCAATCGCGATGCCGACATCGGCACGCATGAGGGCAGGAGCATCGTTGATGCCATCGCCGACCATGGCGACACGGCGGCCGCTGTTCTGGAGGCGGCGGATTTCGGCTTCCTTGTCGCCGGGCAGTACGTCGGCGATGTAATGCTCGATGCCGGCAGAGGCAGCGATAGCACGGGCGGTCGGGGCATGGTCGCCGGTCAGCATCACAACTTCGCGGCCGAGGGCTTTCAGTTCCTGAACGGCGGTGGGGGATTCCGGGCGCAGCTGGTCGGCGAGGGCGATGAGAAGGACTGTCTGGCCGGCGCGGGTGAAGTAGGCGATGGTCTGGCCGGCGGAGGAGAGCTGTCGGCTTTGCGTGGCGAGATGGGCGATGTTGATGCCCTGTTCTTCCAGAAAGCGGGCATTGCCGGCGAGCCAGAGACTGCCGTCGATATGGCCGGAGACGCCGAGACCAGCAAGGGCGGTGAATCGGGTGACATCGGGGCGCCTGGTGTCGGGGACTTCGCGGTCGGCATAGCGGACAATGGCGGCGGCAAGGAGATGCTCGGAGCCGGATTCGAGGGCGGCCGCGGCAGCGAGAAGGCTGGCGGGGTCATCGTCGCTCAGAGGGTGGATTTGAGTAACTTCGATATCGCCGCTGGTGAGGGTGCCGGTTTTGTCGAGGACGATCGTGTTGACGCCGGCGAGGCTTTCCAGGGCTTCGCCGGAGCGGATCAGGATGCCGTGGCCGGCGCCGCGGCCCGTGCCGGCCATGATGGCGACCGGGGTGGCGAGGCCGAGAGCGCAGGGGCAGGAAATGACCAGGACGCTGATCGCCATCTGGAGGGCAAAGCCGGGGCCGGCGCCGCTCGCGAGCCAGGCGAGGAGGGTGACGAGGGCTATCGCGAGGACGATGGGGACGAAGATGCCGGAGATGCGGTCGGCGAGGCGGGCGATGGGGGCACGGCTCGAGCCGGCCTCCTCCATCAGGCGGAGGATACCGGCGAGGGTGCTGTCTTCGCCGAGGCGGGTAACGCGGACACGGAGCTGACCGTGGGTGTTCATGGTGCCGCCGATGACGGTATCGCCGGGGAGCTTGTCGACGGGCAGGCTTTCGCCGGTGATGGCGGATTCGTCGACGCCGCTGTCGCCGGAGACGACGATGCCGTCGGCGGGGATGGCCGAGCCGGGGCGGACCTGGACGATGTCGCCGAGTTCAAGGGCTGCGCTGGGAATTTCATCGCAGCCGCCGTCCGGGCGTTCGCGCAGGGCGGTGCGCGGGGTCAGGTCGAGGAGCTTTTGCATCGCCTGGCCGGTGCCGGCTTTCGAGCGGGCTTCGAGCCACTTGCCGAGGGTGATCAGGGTGAGGATCATGGCGGAGCTTTCGAAGTAGAGCTGGTGACGGATCTGGCCTGCGGTGGCGAGGTCGCCCGCGCCGAGGGCATGGCTGGCCTGGAAGAGGAGCCAGATGCCGTAGAGGAGGGCGGCGGTGGAGCCGATCGCGATCAGGGAGTCCATGTTGGGGCCGCGATGCCAGAGGGCGCGGTAGCCGTTTATGAAGAAGCTGCGATTGAGGTAGAGGACGGGGAGGGCAAGGAGGAACTGGGCCAGGGCATAGCTGACGCTGTTGGCGGGGCCGTCGAGGGCGGCGGGCAGGGGGAGGCCGAGCATCGGGCCCATCGCGAGGCAGGCCAGCGGCAGCATGAAGATGAGGGAGAGGAAGAAGCGGCGCCTGAGGGCGTTGGCGGCTTCGTGGACAGCGCTGAGCGGATCTTTTGGTTTCGTCTGTGGGCTTTGTGCTGAAGACGTGGTGTTTTCCGCGGGAGTGCGCAGCGTGCCCGTATAGCCGGCTTTTTCAACTGCGGCGATGACCGCCTCCGGTGCTGCGCTGCCGCTGACGAGCATGCGCCCGGTCAGCAGATTGATGCTGACTTCATCGACGCCTTCGAGGCTGCGAACCGCGCGGTCGACGCGCGCCTGACAGGCAGAACAGGTCATGCCACCGACGTCATAGTGATTCTGAATACAGGCGTCCAACTTTTTCCTCCCTCAACCCTGTGAAAACGGTAAAGCACCGTTGGTTAGCACAGGCTAACATTATATCCCTAAAAAGGGTGAGGCCAGAGTCCCAGTGAAGAGATTGCGTCTGGAGCGTTCATCAGGCTGGACAATTTTACCGCTGCTGCTCGATTTGCGGGGCAGAAACAGGTTTTTCGGCCAGCTGTGCTCCCACAGAGAAGCCCCTGTCCAGACTACGGGACAGGAGCTTCTCTGTGGTACCGGGCTGGGGATCGCCAGCGCCGGGCCCGCGCCCGCGTCTAGAGACGGCTCGTGCGCGGGATCAGCTGTTCGCGGCCGGGGCCGTTGCCCACCAGCGTGATCGGCACGCCGAGTTCCTGCTCGATGAAGTCAACATAGTTCCGGCAGGCCTCGGGCAGATCCTCGTAGCGCCGGATGCTGCGGATGTCACAGCGCCAGCCGGGGAAATTCTGCAGGACGGGTTTCGCGCGCTCGAGGCGGGTGGTGACGGGGAAGTTGCGGACAATCTCGCCATCGATCTCATAGGCAACACAGACCGGTATCTCATCGAGGTAGCCGAGGGCGTCGACAATGGTCAACACGACATCGGTGGCACCCTGGATACGGCAGCCATAGCGTGACGCGACGCAGTCGAACCAGCCCATGCGGCGTGGGCGCCCGGTGGTGGCGCCGAACTCACCGGCATCCCCGCCACGACGGCGCAGCTCGTCCGCTTCCTCGCCGAAGATTTCGGAGACGAAGGCGCCGGCACCGACGGCTGAGGAGTAGGCCTTGACCACAGCGGTGATCTGCTGGATGGCGTAGGGCGGCAGGCCGGCACCGATGGCGCCGAAGGCCGCCAGCGTGGAGGACGAGGTGACCATCGGGTAGATGCCGTGGTCGGGATCCTTCAGGGCGCCGAGCTGGCCCTCCAGGAGGATTTCCTGGCCGTCGCGCCAGGCACGGTCGAGGAAGACCCCGACGTCCGTGACATGGGGGGCGATCTGGTCGCGCCAGTCCATCAGGGTGTCGAAGATGGTGTCGGGGTCGATGGGGTCTTTGCCATAGAGATGCTTGAGAATAATGTTCTTCTCCTCCAGCACCGTCTCGAGGCGGGCACGGAGCTTCTCTTCGGGCAGGAAGAGCTCGGAGACCTGAAAACCCTTCTTCGCATACTTGTCGGCATAGAAGGGCGAGATGCCGGACTTCGTCGAACCATAGCTGCGGCCACCCAGGTGCTCCTCCTGATAGCGGTCCAGGTCGATGTGATAGGGCATGACCATCTGGGCGCGGTCGGATACCAGAATGTGGGGCAGGACAACGTCCTGTGCCCGCACCGCGGCGAGCTCGGCCATGAATTTGGGGATGTCGAGGGCGACACCGGGACCGATGATGTTGGTGACATCGGGGTGGAAAATGCCGCTCGGCAGGGTGTGGAGGGCAAACTTGCCAAATTCGTTGATGATGGTGTGACCGGCATTGGCGCCGCCCTGATAGCGGACGACGACGTCGGCGGTGGCAGCCAGGGCGTCGGTCAGCTTCCCCTTCCCTTCATCGCCCCAGTTGGCTCCTACAATGGCTCTGACCATGCTTTTTCTCCTTAGTTTCGCTTGCTTGTATTTGTGGCTGGCGGGCGCTGTCTGCTGCGGCCGCTAGATTGTGATATCGGAGGACCCGATGTCGGCCGGGCCGGCTGCGTCGAGCAGGGGCCGGACCACCCGGGCCAGGTAGTCACGGGTCTGCTGCGGGGCGAGACCGACGAAACGCTGCGGGTCGAGAGCGGCAGCGAGTCCTGTGGCCGTCATCGGGAAGTCGGGATCCGCCTCCAGCCGTTCCAGGAGATCGTTCGTGCCGTCGCCCGTGCGGACGCGCCCGGCCGCCGCCATCGAGTGGACGCGGATGCGCTCGTGCAGCAGCTGGCGGTCGCCGCCGGCGCGCACGCCGTCCATCAGCAGGGCCTCGGTCGCCATGAATGGCAGCTCGGCGTCGAGGTTGCGGCGGATCACCTGCTCGTGGACGACGAGGCCCCCGGCGACGTTGATAACAAGGTCCAGAACGGCGTCGGTGGCGAGGCAGCCCTCGGGAATTGTCACGCGGCGGTTCGAGGAATCGTCAAGTGTGCGCTCGAACCACTGCCCGGCAACCGTCAGGGCCGCGTTCTGGGGCAGCGACATGACATAGCGGGCGATGCCGGCGATGCGCTCGGAGCGCATGGGATTACGCTTGTAGGCCATCGCCGAAGAACCGACCTGCTGCCGGCCGAAGGGCTCCTCGACCTCGTGCAGATGCTGCAGCAGGCGGATGTCATTCGAAAACTTCGCCGCCGACTGGGCAATGCCGGAGAGCAGATCGAGCAGGCGGCTGTCGATCTTCCGCGTATAGGTCTGGCCGCTGACATCGATGACGCGGGGGAAGCCCATGCGCCTGGCGATCTGGCGGTCGAGCTCGAGCACACGTTCGGCGTCACCGTCAAAGAGTTCGAGGAAGGAGGCCTGAGTGCCGGTGGTGCCCTTCGAACCGAGCAGCGGCAGCCAGTCCCTGAAGCGCCGGAGCTCCTCGTAGTCGAGGATGAAGTCCTGCAGCCAGAGCGTCGCGCGCTTGCCAACCGTCGTCGGCTGGGCCGCCTGGAAGTGGGTGTAGCCGAGGCAGGCGAGATCGCTGTATGTTTCTGCAAAGTCTGCCAGCACCCCGATGATCCGCAGCAGTTTGGCCCCGAGCAGATCGAGGGCGTCGCGCATCAGGATGAGTTCGGTGTTGTCACCGACATAGCAGGAGGTGGCGCCGAGGTGCAGAATCGGGCCGGCGAGCGGGCACTGGTCGGCCCAGGCGCGGATGTGGGCCATGACATCATGGCGCAGTTCGCGTTCATAGGCCTCTGCGACCTCGAGATTGAGATCGTCGACATGGGCGTGCAGCTCGTCCAGCTGTGCTTCGCTGATTTCGAGGCCAAGCTCGGCCTGGGCCTCAGCCAGGGCCAGCCAGAGACGGCGCCAGGTGGTGAAGCGGTTTCGCGGCGAGAAGATCTGCTGCATCTCCCGGGAGCCATAACGGCTGCCAAAGGGGCTCTGATATCGATCCGACATGGTTCTAGCGACTGCGGCTGGTCGCCGCGCTCTGGAAGTAGTCGATGTTGGGCCCGATGGCATCCAGCACGGGTTTCGAGGCACAGTCGAGGCGCTCCATTGCAGCGGCCGGGATGACGAGGTCGGCCGCGGCGGCGTTGGCCTCGATCTGGGCCAGACTGCTGGCACCAACGAGGGTCGAGGCTACGACTTCATTCTGCATGGACCAGGCGATGGCGAGCTGAGCCATCGTGACGCCGAGCTCGCCCGCGAGTTCACGCAGCGTGCCGAGGACGACATAGACCTCGTCTTCGGCGCCGGGGCCGCCATGGGTGACCAGATCGTTGCCGCTGCCTGAGGCGTACTGGCGGGTGCGGCGCCGCTGCGGCGGCAGATCCTCGATGCGCTTGAGACGATCGCTGAAGAGGCCCTGCATCAGGGACATGTAGCTGATGATCCGGATGCCGTGCTCGCGGCACCAGGGCATAACATCGATCTCAGCCCCGCGGGTGACGAGGCTGTACGCGACCTGATTGACACTGGGCGTGAAGCCGAGGGCGTCCAGTTCCCGCAGCTGCTCGATGCCGAAGTTTGACACGCCCCAGGTGCGGATGAGACCTTCCTGGCGGGCGTTTTCGAGCTCCGTGCAGACCTCCTCGAGGGTCCGCAGTTCGCCGGCGGCAGTCCGGCGCCTCGCCTCCTCGCCCCGTGGCCCGTTCCACATCGCCGTCAACGGCCAGTGCAGCATGTAGACATCGATGTAGTCGGTCTCGAGGCGCCTGAGGCTGGCCTCGAGCGAGGCCCGGGTGCGTCCCTCCTCGGCGTTCCCCGGCTGCACCTTCGAGCCGATGAGTACCTCATGGCGGCGGCCGGCGAGGGCACGGGCGAGCGAAACCTCGCTGGCCCCGTCATTGTAGGCCTCGGCTGTGTCGAAGAAATTGACGCCAAGTTCAATGGCGCGGGCGATGATGCGGTCGGTATCGGCCTGTTCACGCGGTCCCCAGTATGCGGAACCGCCCAGAGGCCAGCAGCCGTGACCGAGAACACTGAGTCCCGTGTCCAGATGGCGTATCGCTCTTTGTTTCATACTTCTCCTCTTTCCGTCGGGGCGGCTGCGAGCGGCACACGATCGCGAAAGCGCCCTCGAACCACTTCATCATAGCAGAGAAAGGCCGCCATTCCGGTGCCGCTGCTGCCTGGAGGATGCACGTCAGAAATGTCGGGAAGCCGGTTAGCATGCCAGGAGAACGGCTGGCAAGGGGAAAATAGCAACTTGCGTACTTCTGGTGGTCAAAACGAAGAGTAATCCAAAAAAAGATTTGGATTACTCGCCATCTTGACCATGAAGGGGGCGTTTCTGGTCAAAACGAAGAGTAATCCAAAAAAAGATTTGGATTACTCGCTGTCTTGACCAAAAAAGGGCCATTTCTGGTCAAAACGAAGAGTAATCCAAAAAAAGATTTGGAAAAGTCCCCATCTTGACCACAAAGAAGGGCGCGCCGCGGCACGGCGCGCTGCTTATCGGGATCCCCTTTATCACACGGCATCAGGGAAACAGAACCTGGATCGCTTCGCAATCTCCTGGCACGTGCCAGGTCGTGCCTGTCAGTCTCGCTGCCAGCTATCCTATCGCATGCCAATCACATTCCGGCAGTTTGTGAACTGGCCGTTACACTGGCAAATGGAGAAGGGATCTTCCATATACCTGCATGCCAGCTACGCTTAAACTTCGGTGTTTCAGGTCTTTGAGGAACGGCTGGGAAAAAGGCTGTGCTCGTCCCGACAAATAAGACGTGCACTAAAATGCGGCTGTCCGGCTGTCTGGCTTCCCGTAACATCTGCCCTCTGGTGCTGCCGGCCGCGGCGTGCTATCCTCTTCGCGGTATGTCCAGGGCCACCTGGATACAGATTCCAGACAAGCGACTGACGATTCGTTTCAGAAGACGGAGGGGAGCCCATGAGCCTTAGACGGAGACTGCGTATTACGCGCATGAACTGAAGCCGGCGATGTCCGGTGCCGGTCCGATTTACCGCACCGCCGCCTGATCCCCCTGCCCGTCGCCGCTTCTGCTTCATCTTCATTCTCATACCAGCCTGCTGCCGGCCGCCCCAAATCCAGGCGGTGCCTGTCGCTGTGGCGCCATTCAAACGTGGCCCACTGTGCCTGCACGGGACAGACTTATCCCGCCGGACGGCTTCAGTTTGAAAGTAGTCTTTTATGCGTGAACTCTACCGCCGCATGCGCTGGTTTCTGCTGGAATACCGCGCCCCCTATACCATCTCCATCCTCTTCATGCTGGCGAACGCCGCCCTCGGCGTCATCCCGGCCTGGGCGGTCGGCTACCTCGCTGACCGCATCATCCACGGCGACATCGAACTCGGGCGCTTCCTGCTCTACGTCG
>JASGUU010000057.1 GCA_030057555.1 Bacillota bacterium
CAAGCAGAGGGTCACAGGTTCGAGCCCTGTAGTTCCCACCATATAACACGGCGCAGTAGTTCAGTTGGTTAGAATGCCAGCCTGTCACGCTGGAGGTCGAGGGTTCGAGCCCCTTCTGCGTCGCCAACATTGAACACCGATTCATTGCGAGTCGGTGTTTCAATGCCCAGATAGCTCAGTAGGTAGAGCAACGGACTGAAAATCCGTGTGTCGCTGGTTCGATTCCTGCTCTGGGCACCAAAATAAAAAGCAGTTATTGATACAAATTACCGTATCGGTAACTGCTTTCTTTTTGTCTAAATACTATCTTTCTGAAATAGGAATTATTACCTGGACTTTGTTGTGATGACAAGGAATGCTATACTTTTGCTGAAGTACTGAAAGAATTATAATTATGGCTAAGGATGGGGTGATAAAAATACTCTTACCAGAACAGTTAATAGATAAACTCAAAAGTAAAGGTGTAAAATTTGAATTGTGTTCAGAAGAGGATGCAATTGATTTTATTAATTACCACAACTATTATGTAAAGCTAACAGCTTATAGATCGAATTTCAGTAAACATGATAATCAATACGTGGGTTTAGACTTTCTGGCTTTGAAAGATCTATCTACTATTGATATGCATTTAAAGCACCTTATTTTGAAGGCTACTCTAGGTATTGAACATTCTCTAAAAGTGAATATGCTTAAGGATATTCAGGAAAGAAACATAGATGAGTTTCAGCTAGTTCATGATTATTTGTCTCGGTTTGACAGGGTTTTGAATGAACTAAATGAAAGACGGAATAGTAGCTATGTGAAGAATTTATTATCTAAATATCCACATCCAGATTATCCTATTTGGGTATTTCTCGAAGTAATTTCTTTCGGAGAATTCGTTAATTTTTATAGATACTATTGTGAGACATATAACTGTGGTTCTTTAGATTATAAAATTCTATATAGTGTTCGAGATATTCGAAATGCTGCTGCCCATAATAACTGTATTATTCATAATCTTGGTGATAAGAGTGGGTATTATAAAAACGAAGTAGTATCTAAAGTACAAGTTCTTGTACCAGAACTGAGATTGAGAACAATACGAGATAGATTAAAGAATCGGTCAGTGCAGGACTTTGTTTCAATCTTGATTGCATTGGATATAGTAGTCTTGAGTGAGGAAGTTAAAACAAAGCTTTTGAAAGAGTTTGCCATATTATTTAACGATAGAATGCTAAGAGAGGCTCATCTGTATAAATCAGCTCCAGCTATAGGCCAAACATATGAGTTCTGTAAAAAGGTGCTTGACACGGTGATTGCCCATGGTTAGAATAATAGTACGAATTGAAAACGAAAGTTTTGCGGGCGATGCATTTATGCGTCGCTCGTTTTTTATTTCTAGAGTAAATTGTATCAACCACTCAGTCCTTAGCCAGGCTGGAACTCAGTGGTTGATACAATCAGCCGCTGAGTTTTTAATTCGTCTAGTCTCTTCAAGGTTATTGTTTTCGATTATGTGGTTGATGGTATGAATGTATTGAAGTAATTTTTAAGGACAAATGCGATGAAAGCTTTAAGTATACGGCCGTTTTATGCAACATTGATTGCTTTAGGTGAAAAGAGTATTGAACTGCGCTCCTGGAAAACAGATTACCGAGGCTGGATACTTATCTGCTCATCACGTGCAGCTAATAAATTTGAACGTCAATCCATGGTAATCGGAAAGGCAATAGCTGTCGCTTATTTGAGTGATGTCCGTCCTTATGTTGACGAAACAGACCATGAGCCAGCCTGTTTATTTGATGAAAGCTTTTCAGGTTACTCTTGGATTCTTGATCGTATTCACGTCATCGAACCGATCCCTGTAAAGGGGCAGTTGCGCCTTTTTAATGTTGGTTTCGAAGTAGAGGATCTGCTTCCTTTACCGCTCGATTACGAATCAGAAACATACCCAAATGACATATTTAACTGGTGGCTCAAAAATAAACACATTAAAAATGTGGAATTTTTAAACGGTTAAGACAAAACCATCAGTTTTGTCCTTGCCGTTTCGGTGCGTATACTACTATCTCACTGCTGTCTTCATAGTGGTGATCATGACATATGCTGTCGTCCTGATGTCATTCAGCTCCGCGTGCTCATCGACACATAGTACCTGTGGATGCTGTTCGCGTACTCCTCGTAGCCGATCGTATTCATATAGAAATCGATGATCTCGTTACAGATCCTGTGGCCTTCATCCTCGCCCTTTTTGACCAGCAGAATCCCTTCCAGAAAACGCATTGCGATATTAAAGCTCAGCTGCGGCAGAATCTTCTTCACGCTGGTGTTGTTGTAGTAATGGTGCAGCACGTTGCGAGCGTCATCGTCCCGGTTGTTTGAGATCAGGGCCGCTGCGGCATGAAAGCAGAAATCAAGTGCGAAATGATGCAGTTTGCGGCTCCCATGTTTATTGTTCAGTGCCATGATCGTGAGATTGCACAGGGCCTCCATGTCAAAGGTATGGATCGCATGGTTCGCGATGAAAAATTCATACTTTGTCCAGGTCTCGCAGCGGTCGAGGTAGCTTAGGATGATGCTGCGATCGATCTCGAAACTGGGGTGAAAGAGGCGATTGTAGTAGATCCTGCAGATGATGTTGAAGTGAAGAAAGCGGATTTCCCCCGTCTCCTTATAGTTCCGCTCGTACTCCTTCATAAGATTGACCAGCAGGATGCTGTCCCCGGTCAGAATCGCGCGGTCCAGATTGGCGTCCAGTTCGTTCAAGGCCCTGTCCAGAGTATTCTCGTGGCAGAGGTACATGTAATCCTCGAAACTGAGATTGATCTTCTTCAGTAGTTCATAGAAATTGCTCAGACGAATGTCTGCCTCGTCCTTTTCAAAACGTCGCAGGAACTGTACGGAGACGATTCCCTCGGCGACATCCCTGGCCTTGAAGCCCTTCTTTTGACGGATTTCCTTGAAAACCCTGCCGAACTGATTGTCCATACGCTCACCTCGGAAGCATTGTACAGAAGCAGAACGGTGTTTGAGCGCGAGAAGAGAAACTATAGTTTCACTTTTCCCTGGCAGCCGCTGTTTTGGCAGGTTTTGGCACAAGCCTCGAAAGCATAGTTTCACTTTTTAGAAAACCTGTTTTTGCTCACTATACTCAAAGCAAATCAGCAGCAAGCAGCAATAAGGAGGGTTCTTCATGTTGTTGGAGCTGAAACATGTCAGCAGGCGCTTTGGGAATATCACTGCGCTCAATGGCATCAGCTTTACCGTGGGCGAGGGCGAGATCTTCGGCTTCCTCGGGCCAAGCGGATCCGGGAAAACCACCACGATCAATATCGTGACGGGGCAGCTGAAACCGAGCTCCGGGGTGAGCTATGTACTGGGCAGGGATTCGCAGAGTATTGATCAGCAGATCTATGAGCAGATCGGGATCGTGTCGGATCGCAGCGGGGTGTATGAGCGCCTGAATGTCTACGATAATCTCGTCGTCTTTGCCGAAATTCTGAAGGTCCCAAAGGACAGGATCGATTATTACCTCGCGAAGGTAGGTCTGGCGGATCGGAAGAAGCAGCCCGCCGGGAAGCTTTCAAAGGGCCAGAAGCAGCGCCTGATTCTGGCGAGAGCCATCCTGCATAAGCCGAAACTGCTTTTTCTGGATGAGCCAACGAGCGGTCTGGACCCGACGACGGTCCGGGAAATACATGAGCTGTTTCTGGAACTGAAGGCTCAGGGGACATCGATTTTCCTCACGACGCACAACATGGAGGAAGCGACGAAGCTCTGCGATCGGCTGGCCCTTCTGGACAGGGGGACCATTATCGAGCAGGGCAGTCCCCGGGAGATCTGCCTGCGTCACAACACGGAGAAGCGCTTCAGGTTGATGACGACAGCGGGTGACGAGCTGGAGTTTGGCAGCACTGCGGACGAATATGACAGGCTCTGCCGGCTGCTGATGAGGCATGAGGTTGAGACGATCCATTCCTGCGAGCCGACACTGGAAGACGTGTTTGTCAAGGTGACCGGGAATTCGTTGACCCGATAGGAGGACAGGATGAAGAGCCATTTCTGGCGCAAAACACTTGCCGTGATCAAGCTGAAGGCAAAGATGCTGCTGGGGAATACAGCAGCTTTGACCGGACCGCTGATGAGCATTGCCGCGACCGTGCTGTTGAAAATTCTTTACGCCGGGATGCTGGAGGGGGACAACAGCGCGATCCTGACGTATGTGTTGAACTTTGGTATTTCGTTTAATCTGGGTCTGGGAGCCGTGATGATGTCCGCCCTGCCGCTCGCCGAGGACAAGGAGAAGCACACACTGAGATCTCTGATGACATCATCGGTGAATGGTCTGCAGTTTTTCATCGGCAGTATTTTCTGGCCCTTTGTGATCACTGTGGGCGTAAATTACATCGTGATTTTCGTGAGCGGTGTCGATAGCAGCCGCATTAACATGGTGATGTTTTCGCTCCTGACGGTCGTGTCGTCGCTGATCAGCGGCAAGCTGGGTCTGCTGCTCGGGATCTATGCGAAGTCGCAGGTGAATGCGAATAACCTGATGATGCCGTTTGTAATGGTTCTGTCGCTGGTGCCGACGCTTAGTACCCTGAATGAGACGCTGGGACGTATATCGAATTACCTCTATACAGGAATTGTGACTACCATGCTGAACCGTTACAGCGAGGGACTGGAGTTTCGCCTGGAGATTTCGCAGGTGCTGGTGCTGGCGCTTTGTGTGGTGGGAATTTCGGTGCTGTTTGTCGTGAAGTATCGGAAAATACTGGTAAGTGAGTAGTGGCCGGATGAGCCTTTCTGGCTGCAGGCGGTTCGGCCGGGCTAACGGAAGACCACGGCGTGAGCCGTGGTTTTTATCATGTTGTGAGAAGTCGCCAGCCATGCAGGCGCTGACCAGCCAGGAGCTTCGAAGAGTGGTAGAACATGTGCAGGGGTGCCAGGCATCTGTATCGCCGCAGGGTCACATGAAACCGGTTTGCAGTGACGTGACACGACCGAAGATGAGACATCATGAAGGGATTGTCGGAGAGAACAGCAGCATGCGTATTTTTGCTCTGGAACTGAATAATGACATCAAAGGAATCGCTCAGAGGAAGGGCTATATTGAAAAGCTGATTGAAGAGCTGCCATCCCCGGAGCTTGTCGTTCTTCCCGAACTGGCACTGTGCGGTTATATGGCGAGTCAGAAGGCGTGGCAATATGCAGATGACCAGGGACGGAAAACGGCGGAGTGGGCCGTAGAGACGGCACGGAGATATGGGACCTGCATTGCTGCAGGCTATGTAGATAAGGAAAACGGGGACTACTACAACCGCTACATGATTGCCGGTGTGGATGGGGTTTATGGCTTCGTATCCAAATCAGAAGGGGAATCGGCCGTATTCAGGCGTGGCAACTTCACCAGCGTGATTGCGACACCTTTTGGCAATGTCGGTGTGGGCATCTGTTTTGATTCCAGACGCAGGCATTTTTACGAGAATGTGAAAGACGAAACGCTGTCGCTGATCCTGTTTCCACACGGATCACCTGCAGACCCAAAAAAACCCGAAAAAGAGCGCCGGGAGAATGATGCCCGCTGCCTGAAGTATGTAGATGCCTTTGGCATCCCGGTTGTGTATGTGAACAGCAGGGGCAGCCTGGAATACATGCCGGGAAAAATGGGCGCGCTGATGAAGCGGCACGGCTTCCGGATGAACGGCATGAGCAGAATCTACGCTCCTGCTGCGGTTCCGATACCCGTGGAGATTCCGGAAGCCATCGCTGCAGATGTCAGGCTGGTCCCGAAGCGGCGGGTGAAGGATATTCGTTTCCACGGCGATGACATTCTGCCGGGGAACTGGCTGTTCAGACACCTGATTCTGAGGCCGGACACGAAAGCAGGAATCCGTTCATATGAGGCGAAGCACTCCCTTCCGGTCCGTGACGGAACCTCTCACTGACGGGGAAGCGGTTCCGGGCAGGTGGTACGCAGCCTTCGATGCAGTTCCAGCCTGGCTGGCCGCCCTTTGCTGCGCATGTTTCGAGGCGTACAGGCTGTCGGAAGATGGAGACGGGAGCAGGGAGTTAAACACATGTTCTAACTGCTTGAAAAAGCTGACCGGCAGCTCTGATTCGCATAACCAATGAGTTTGACGAAACGCGCCAGCTGAAGAAGCATCTCGCAGCAGACAGCTGCGAGATCGACAACGGGAAAAATACGAAATGCAGCTGCGGGCTGAGACAGGGTTCTGAAACAGCGCCTTGTTTCTCCTGCGGCTGCCGTCATGTACGCCTGCCCGGAACGCCCCGGACCCGGGTTCGGGACGTCCTGTTTGTCTTTCGAGTTTTATCCGGAACCCTCGCGTGAAAAAGCATGCGAATCGTCGCAAAAAGCCCTTGCTCATGACGTAACGTAATGAATTATAACGAAGCAAAGGAGGCGACAGCATGCAGGAGAAAAGATACACAAGCGGCGAAATTGCCTCTGCCGCCGGCCTCACGATCCGGACCGTCCAGCACTATGACAATATCGGCCTGCTGCGGTCTGCCGGACGGACGGAGGGAGGTCGCCGGTACTATACGCAGGATGACCTGATCCGGCTGGAGCAGATCGTGCTCTACAGGTCACTTGACTTTTCGCTGGACCAGATCAAAGACCAGCTGCTGTTTCAGCCGGACCGGAACGAACTGCTGGAGATGTTCAACAGCCAGCGCCTGCTTCTGCTGCAGAAAATGGAGCATTTACACACGTCTTTTACGGCCCTCGGAATCATGGCAGATATGGTCGAGGCCGGAAAGGAAATTCCTCTGACGCTTCTGCTCCAGATTCTCAGCGCCCTGCCCGAAGATGATGTGTTTTCCAAAGCACCACAGCTGCTGACCCAGGAGCAGCACGAGATGCTTTCCGCGCAGCTGCAGGGTTTTGAGTCGGTGAAGCAGTTTTATCACAGCTCCAAAGAGATCCTGATCGAAGCGATGATACTGCAGCATGAAGGACTGTCCCCGGCAGGTACTGAAGCGCAGGGACTGATAGAACGCTGGTGGGAGGGCATCGTTGCCTTTGCCTGCGGAGATATGGAGCTGGTAAGAGAATTGTCTGAACTGAACCTGGAAGAACAGCTGATCACCAGGAACAGGGACATGCTGATGTCTGCGAAAGAGTTTATGGAAGCCGCCTTTGAGATCTTTGCCGCCCGAAACGGCCTGACCTCAGATATGGGCGCAGACGTCACGAAAGGAGGGGGCAGGCATGATTCAACTGACCAGCCTGACGAAAAAGTACGGGGGTAAAACAGCGGTCAACAATGTCAGCTTTCAGATACATCCGGGTGTGGTAACCGGGTTTCTCGGTCCCAACGGAGCGGGGAAATCCACGACGATACGCATGATCCTGAATCTGGCCGTGCCTACAGCAGGAAGCGTGACGGTGGACGGCAGAGCCTTTCAATCGCTGGACAGGCCATTGGCAAAAGTCGGCGCCATGGTGGACACAAACATGATCGACTCCCGCCTGACGCCTGAGCAGTATCTGCGAATTCTGGCAACGGCCGCCGGGCTTGATAGAGGAAGGCCCGGGGACGTGCTTTCCCGTGCTGGTCTGCAGGCTGTCGCAGGCAAAAGGATCGGCACGTTTTCCCTTGGCATGAGGCAGCGTGTTGGACTGGCAGCGGCCCTGATCGGTGATCCGGAAACCATCATTCTGGACGAGCCGTTCAATGGCCTCGATGTCGATGGTATCCACTGGCTTCGTGACATGCTGCGTGATCTGGCGAAACAGGGCAGGGCGGTCCTGGTTTCCAGTCATCTTTTAAGCGAAGTACAGGCGGTTGCCGATCGCATCATCATGCTTGCCCAGGGTGAACTGATAGCGGATATGAGCATGGAAGAACTGCTGGAAATGAGCCTCAGTTCCTATGTACAGGTACAGACGGACGATGCTGCGAAGCTGTATGAAATCCTGAAAGCCGAAGGCGCCCAGGTCGATGTGCTGCAGGATGAAAAGCTGCGGGTCAGAAAAATGAGCCAGAAACAAATAGGCGAAACCGCATTTAGACATGGCCTTGGCATCTATGAGCTGATGACCCATCATCCCTCCCTGGAACAGCTGTTTGCGGAGCTGGTAGAAGGAAAAACCGAATACCGCGGTTCAGAACTGCGCACGGATAAAGGCAGGGTGGCACCATGAGAATGATCCATGCAGAATGGCAGAAGATCTGGTCTGTCAGATCTTCCCGTATCTATCTCGCAGCTACGCTCCTGGCGGGCATACTGGCCGGGGTGTTGTTCTCCCTGACAATACGGGTTACTCAGGGACGGCCATTGGCGGAATTTGAGCCCATGCAGATCGTTTCGGTCAACATGCTCGGCGTCGATGTTGCCAGCATTTTTCTCCTGCTGTTTATTGCCATGCAGATCGGACGGGAGTTTCAGGAGAAAACGATCCAGTCGTATCTCTCTGCGACCCCGGCCCGAGTCCGCTATTTCTTTGCGAAGACAGCCGTTTTCTTCCTGATTGCCCTGGTGACAGGCGTGGTTGTGGCCCTCTCTACACAGCTGAGCGGGCGCTTTTTCGTGGCATCCGTTCATAAGCAGATGCCCCCCTCCGCAGAGCTCTGGCAATTCACCGCCGGCGTGATCGTCATGCCGGTCTTTTATGCACTGCTGACCGTTTGTGCGCCCTTTTCCGCCAGAAACACAGCGGGGGGAATCGCTGCTCCCGTGTTCGTGCTGTTCCTGCCGGAGCTGGCCAGGTTTTTTCCCGACATGCTGCAGGCCACCACGATCCCGGCTTTGCCCGCCTCGGCCATTCATACGCTTTCCGGCACAGCGGAGAAGGGCAGCCTCGAATACACAGGCGTGATGGCGGCATTCCTCGTTCTCGGATCCTGGCTTTTGCTGTCCGGTACAACTGCGATCTGGAAATTCCGGAAACTGGATATCTGAGTGACAGCCTGCCGCCATTTCACAGGTTCTGCTCGCTGGTGGACCCGGCGGGGTGTATGATTCTGTCCGAAGCTCAGAAAGATGACAGATACGAACATGGTGCGAATGGAGGATGATGTTCCATGGCCTTGTTTGGCTTCATGAAGAAAAACGATCGTAGCAAAGAAGAATCCGGCACACATGGACTGACAAACTGGCTCGATGGGGTGTTACAGCGGGACATACCGGGAGATGTGAAGGCATTTGCGTTCAACCTGTATGACGATGGCAACGGCAACTGGTCCATGGAGCTGGTCGGAACAAGGTCCTTCGATCCGGCTGACACGGACTGGCCCTGTGACGAGATGACGGACTTCGGCACCAGAGCCGCGCCGTTTAGATGGAATGACGCCCAAAGGTGGGATCAGGTGTTGGAAAAAGCCATTTCTGTATTGAAGGAATATCTGAAGAACGGGAAATATGCAGCCGTACTGATGTCCAGAGAAGGTGTCGGTGCCGGCTTTGTGGATGGAGATCTGGAAATCCTCCATAGCAGACGGAGTTAACGGTATACGGCAGAGCCGTCATACCATTTCATGATCGGCAAAGCTCCTGCCACCTCCCGCAGCCTGTGGCCGACAGAGCAGGTGTGCTGTGGTCTGGCTCTTTCCGGAAAATAAATCCTGTAGGCAGGCAGTCTCATGCGCCTTCTGCCCGGGAGCCCGCAGAGGGTGTATGATCTTTTCCAAATATAAAACGCCTCCGTTGCCGTCGGGCGATGGAGCGCACGAGGTGTATCTCATGAATGCAAGCAGCCCTGATTCCGTGGCACCAGCTGAACGCAGCTACGAGGGCACACGCACGGCCCTGCTGACCCATCTGGGTGTCGACCCCGCAGTGGGGCTCTCGGCCGGCGAAGCCAGTGCGCGCCTCGAACGCTACGGCCCCAACCGTCTCGAGACGGAGGCGAAGACCCCTCTCTGGCGGCGCATTCTGGAGCAGTTCCGCGACGTCATGGTCATCATTCTGATCATAGCGGCCATCATCTCAGGCTTTCTGGGCGACTGGATCGAGGCTCTGATCATCCTCGCCATTGTCGTGGTCAACGCGATCCTCGGCGTGGTGCAGGAGGGCAGGGCGGAGGAGGCGGTGGCAGCTCTGCAAAACATGTCCTCGCCGACCGCACGTGTCCTGCGTGACGGCCGTCAGGAGGTGCTGCCCTCCGAAGAGATCGTCCCGGGCGACATCCTGATCCTCGAAGCCGGCGATATCGTCCCGGCCGATGCCCGCCTGCTGGAATCCTCCAATCTGAAGGCCGACGAATCTGCCCTGACCGGAGAATCGGTACCAGTGGAGAAGGACGCCGAATTCGTCACCGAGGAAGTGCTCGGCATCGGCGACCGTGTCAACATGCTCTTCAGCTCGACCTCGCTGACCTATGGACGCGGCCGGGCCCTCGCCCTGCGCACGGGCCCCAGCAGCGAGATGGGCCGCATCGCCGGCCGCCTGACCGCCATCAAGCAGGAGCTGACCCCGCTGCAGGTCGGCCTCAACCAGCTGGGCCGCTACCTCGCCGTCTTCTGCCTGCTGGTGGTGGCGCTGACCTTTGTCGTTGGCATACTGCGCGGCGGCGACATCTTTTCCATGTTCATGACCTCGGTCTCACTGGCCGTGGCGGCCATTCCCGAGGGTCTGGCCGCGGTGGTCACCATCGTCCTCGCCCTGGGCATGAACCGCATGGCGGAGAACAATGCCATCGTCAAACGCCTCCTCGCGGTTGAAACCCTGGGTTCGGTTAATGTCATCTGCTCCGACAAGACCGGTACGCTGACCCAGAACGAGATGACCGTCACCCGACTCTATGCCGGCGACCGTGTGTATCAGGTCACGGGTTCCGGCTACGCGCCGGAGGGAACGATTTCCGTGCTGGACGGCGGGAGCGGCGAGAAGGATGGACAGGTGCTCGATCGCCTGCTCCTGATCGCGACCCTCTGCAACGAGGCCGTGCTGCGCGAGGGAGAAAATGGCTGGGAAATGATCGGCGACCCGACCGAGGGCGCCCTGCTCAGTGCGGCCGCGAAGCACGGCTTTCTGCGTGCGGATCTCGAGGCCCGCTATCCCCGCCGCGGCGATCTGCCCTTTGATTCCGAGCGGAAGATGATGACGGTCTTCCACGACGGCCTGCCGGAGGGAGAGCTCTCGCTGACCAAGGGAGCGCCGGACATCATTGCCGACCGCTGCACCAGTATTCTGACTGCGGATGGTGTCGAGCCGTTGACCGCGGCACGTCGCGAAGCCATCCTCGCCGCCAACTCCGCCTTCGCCCGCACGGCGCTGCGCGTGCTGGCCTTTGCCTATCGTGTCCATCCTGACGGGGATCATGAGGGAGCCGAAGAGGGGATGACCTTCGTCGGCCTGACAGGCATGATCGATCCGGCCCGTCCCGAGGCCCGCGATGCCATCGCGGTCTGTGGCCAGGCCGGCATCCGTCCCGTCATGATCACGGGCGACTACCGCGACACGGCGGTGGCGATCGCCCGGGACCTCGGTCTGATGCGCGAGGGCGATGGTGTGCTCGTCGGCAGCGAACTGGAGGCCATGTCGGATGCGGAGCTCGCCGTGGCCTGTGAGCACACATCCGTCTATGCCCGCGTTTCACCGGAGCACAAGGTCCGCATCGTCGAAGCCCTGCAGTCACACGGGCACATCAGCTCCATGACGGGTGACGGCGTCAATGACGCACCGGCCCTCAAGCGCGCCGACATCGGTGTCGCGATGGGGATTACGGGGACGGAGGTGGCGAAGTCGGCCGCCGACATGATCCTGATGGACGACAACTTCGCGACGATCGTCAGCGCCGTCGAACAGGGCCGCGTCATCTATGCCAATATCCGGAAGTTCGTCGGCTTCCTGCTCTCCTGCAACGTCGGCGAGATCCTGGTCATCTTTATCACCATCATGGTGATGGGGCCCGACATGACGCCGCTGCTGCCCATTCAGCTGCTCTGGCTCAACCTTATTACCGACTCCTTCCCGGCCCTCGCCCTCGGGCGCGAGGAGGCGGAACCGGATGTCATGGAACAGCCGCCGCGACGGCGCACGGATAAGATTCTGAACCGCGAGATGATCGCCTCCATCGTGGTGCAGGCCGTGGCCATCTTTGGAGCCGTCTTCGTCGCTTTCAGAGCAGGCCTCGCGCGCTACGGCACCATGATCAACACGGATGGTCGCGAGCTTCCGTCCCAGGGCGCGCTGACCTTTGCCTTTGTGACCCTGATCGCTGCCGAACTCCTTCGGGCCTTCTCCAATCGCTCCGAGCACTACTCGGTCTTCCGCCAGGGCATGTTCAGCAATCCGACCATGAACCGCTCCATTCTGCTCGCGATCGGCCTCACGCTGGCCGTCGTCTACCTGCCCTTCCTGAATCCTCTCTTCCACACCATTCCGCTGGGCCCCGCCGACTGGGCCATCATCCTGCCGCTGGCCCTGCTGCCCTTCGTGGCGGGCGAACTCTTCAAGCTGATCTACCACCGCGATCTGAGGCGGCGCCGGGCCCGGCGGAGCTGAGCCGGGAGACGCCACACAATTCTGCATCAGATCAGGGCATGCCGCATCCCACGCTGCCGGATCTCGGCATGTCTCTGGCAGCCCGAGAGCCTGCCGTGAACGGGACCCGAAAAGGAAAACCCCGGTCTCCCACAGGGGGAGGCCGGGGTTCTGTCAGCGCCGCTAATGGCGCCGGAGAGTCCGATACTAGTCGATGATGCCCATGTTCTGTGCTTCTGCGGTGATGGACTCGCAGGCGCGTTCATAGCCGTTGGCGTTCCAGTTGGAGAGCAGCTCCTCATAGAGCTCCTCATCGCTGGCATCGCTCTCATCCATGATGAAACGCGACCAGTCATCACCAAAGCGGATGGCGGCCATCTCCTCCTTCTCCGGGACATTGATGCCCTGCAGGGGCCAGTTAACCTGGGGATCATCCCACTCGGTCTTGCGGTAGTCGCGTTCGACGGTGGCCATCTCGATGAGTCTGGGATCGAGGCTGGGGTTCTGGTACTGCAGATTGTCACCAACCCAGGTAGCCAGATGGCCGATGCCGGACATGGGAGCGTAGTTGCTCAGCGGGAAGAACTGGCCGGTCTCGGGATCCTTGTCCAGCAGGAGCTTGATGCTGCCGTCAGCCTCGACCTCGTAGTGCTTGCCTTCGATACCGTAGGCGCACATGGCCATGCCCTCGTCGCTGATGATCCACTCATAGAGGGAGAGGATGCGGTCCATCTTTTCGTCGTCGACATTGGCCTCGAAATAGGACTCGGACCAGTAGATCTTCTCGGCGAAGCGGACATTGTTGTCGACCACCAGGGGGCCGTGTGCGAATTCGACGGCTTCGAAGAAGTCGACGTCCGGCTGCAGGATGACCCACTTCTGATAGATGGCATCGAGGTGCTTGGGCGAAACCTGACGGGAGAACATGCCGACGCGGCCCTGGGCAAACTTTTCGATGGCATCCTCGTTCGCGATGGTGGCGAAGTCGGGGTCCATGCCGCCGGCCTTGAACATACGGCGCAGGAAGCTCATCAGCGGCAATGTCGACTTCTCGGCGATGGCCATGCGGGCATCGCCATCCTCATTGAAGATCCAGCGGCCGTCGGTGAAGCCGTAGCCGGTCCAGGCCTGACTGGTCAGCAGCCAGGTCTGAGCGGGCAGATAGCCGACGGTGTCGTCCTGGCCGTTCCCATCGGGATCGTTCTGGGCGAAGGCGACCATCGTGTCGATGTACTCCTCCTCGGTCTCAGGCATGTCGAGGCCGAGAGCATCGAGCCAGTCCCTGCGGATGAGCAAGCCGCGATCCATCGACCAGTCCGCAACGTCCTGATAGGTGTAGCGCGGGTAGAACCAGTGCTGGTCATCCACATTGTAGGCTGTGACTTCGGGAGCTGCGAGCCGTTCCTTCGACAGCGGATATTTGTCCATGTCAGCCGGCAGAGCGCGGACGACACCATCCTCGACCCACTGATAGTAGCGGGAGCCGCCAACAAAGGCGGCGGCGCCGACGATGTCCGGCAGCTGACCGCTCTGTGCCCAGGTGGTATACTTCTCGTCCGCATCACCCCAGCCGACGTTGACCGGCTCAATGGTGAGGTTGAACTTGCTCTCGATATAGGCCTTGACGTCATCCACGCCGTCGAAAGCGTCCTCACTGGGGAACATGTTGGCGATATCCCAGAAACTGGCGGTGATGGTCATGTGCTCATCGAAATCGCTCTCAACACCGTTCTCCGGCTCATCGTCCTCATCGCCCTCATCGTCTTCCGCATCCGGGGCCTCCGTTGCCGGAGCTTCCGTTTCGTCCTCATCCGCCTCGGGCGCTTCGGTCTTTTTGGCTTCAGTCTTCTCGGCTTCGGTCTTCCCGGCTTCGGTCTTCCCGGCTTCGGTCTTGGCCGGAGCCTTTGTCGTGCTGCCGCTGCCACCACAGCCGGCCATCATGGCCGCCGTGATCAACAGCGCCAGAAGCGACAGCAGCCATCTTCTTCTTTTGTGCATATAGCCTCCTCCGTATGCCGATGCGGCCTCTGCTTTGGCTGCTATCGGCTTTTTGACCGGTTCTTTCCGAACCCGTCTGTCGCACACAGTGAACGGCTGCGTGACGACGGCATACTGTTATGAGAGTGAGCCGTTCACTCAGGCTTTGACGGCGCCGATCATGATACCGGTGGTGAAATAGCGCTGCAGGAAGGGGTAGACGAGCAGGATGGGAACCGTGGTGATGGTGACGGCCGCCATCTGCAGCGAGCGGCCGTGAATCTTGATATTGGCATCGCGCATGGCGTTCTTCATGTCATTGCCGAGATCGCTGGTGGCGTCGACGATCATGCGGCGCAGGAAGAGCTGCAGGGGAATCTTCTTCGGATCCTGGATGAAGATCATCGCACTGTACCATTCGTTCCAGCGGCCCACCGCGATGAAAAGGGCGACGGTCGCGAGGATCGGCAGCGAGACCGGCAGTACGATCTGGAACATCGTGCGGAGCTCGCCGGCCCCGTCGATCTTGGCCGACTCGATCAGCTCGCCGGGAATGGAACGGAAATAGTTGCGCAGCAGAATGATGTTGTAGGCGTTGACGGCCTGCGGGATGATCATGACCCAGATACTGTCCTTGAATCCGAGAGCGAGCATCACTGTGTACCAGGGAATCAGGCCCGCGCCGAAGAACATCGTGAAGAGAATCAGATAGAAGAAGAAGCGCCTGAAAGGCATGTGCGGCCGCGACAGGCAGTAGGCTGCCGTCGACTGCATCAGCAGGCCAAGTGCCGTGCCCGTGATGGTGACAAAGACCGACAGACCGAATGAATTGGCGAAATTCTCCGCCTCGAAGGCACGACGGTAGTTGGAGAAGTCAAGCGATTTCGGGTAGAGATAGAGCTTCGTCTGTACGATATCCTCATACTTCGCGAACGAGATCAGAAGCATGTTGTAGAACGGCAGCAGTATCGCCACGAGCAGCAGGATCAGAACCGTGTAAATGATGATATCGGCCAGCTTTTCTCCCCAGGAGCGCTGTATTTTCAGGCTGGATTTGGCTGTGAAAACAGACATGGTCTAACCTCCCTGCTCAGAATGCCGCTTCACCGTCGTCGCTGAGACGGCGGGTGATGATGTTGGCTGTGATCAGCATCGCGAAGCTGACAACGGATTTGAAGAGGCCGCTGGCGGCCGAGAAACTCTGGTTGATCGACTGCTGGAAGGCGTAGCGGTAGATGTAGACATCGATTGTTTCAATAACATTGCGGTTGATGCCGTTGACCAGGTTGAAGATCTGGTCGAAGGAACCGTCCAGAATACCGCCGACGGCCAGAATCAGCAGGATGATGACCGTTGGCTTGATGGAGGGCCAGGTAATGTACTGCATGCGCTGGAAGCGGGTTGCACCGTCAATGGCCGCCGCCTCATAGAGCGTCGGATCGATGCCGGCTATGGTGGAGAGATAGATAATCGCGGACCAGCCCATACCCTTGAGCATGGAGCTGATGATCAGCATGGCATAGTTGCTGGCCCGGCTGCCGTTGGCCAGAAAGTTGAAGGCTTCCCCGCCGAGCATGACCTTGATGCCGTTCAGGATGCCATCCATCTGAAGCAGATCCTTCATGATGCCCACGACGAGAACCCAGCTGAGAAAATGGGGGAAGGTATAGACCGTCTGAAAAACACGCTTGGCCTTGCTGACACGAACCTCGTTCAGCAGCAGGGCCAGGATGATCGGAACCGGGAACTCGACCAGCAGGCGCAGGAAGCTCAGCAGCAGCGTGTTCTTCATCGCGACCCAGAAATCAGGCTTCGAGAAGAGCATGCGGAAATACTGCAGTCCAACCCAGTCCCAGCTGCTGAAAGGCTGGTTCAGACGGCTCTTTTTGAAGGCCATCAGGATACCGCCCGTACGTGGGTTGAACATGGGCGCATAGCTGAAGAGAAGGTAGAAGATCAGGATAGGCAGAAACATCAGCAGCAGTGTGCGGTTTCGCCAGGCATGCACCAGAGCGTGCCTGAAGCGCTCTCCCACACTGCGCTTTGCCATCAATGGACTGTTGCTCATCGAATCAACCTCCCACACGATTATGGTGCCGAATCTGGTCTCCGGAGACGTCGTCAGGTTGTTTTGGTGAACTGTTAGGAAACAGACAGGGCCTGTGACATCGAAGTATACAGAATGTAAATAGATTTTGACAAGTAAAGTAAAAAATCGCCGATTGACCCGAAAAGGAAAGCCGTCTCTTTGGACATATTCTCCAAATTACCGTTAATAAATTAAGATCCTTTAAGAATGTTGCTCCGGCCTGTGTTCAACAAGCTGTCTGTCTATCCTGCCGGTGGTACTGAGGATCGCCCAATATCCTGCCAACATGGAGCACAGTTGCATCCTTTTTGTTCCTGAACAGGCCCGCTCCGCCTGCCACCTCACAGGCATTCGCTGTTTCCTTCCCAACGGCCTGAAAACGACTGTCCGCAGGGAGCGGACAGTCGTTGAAGCGGGTGATGTGAGTCCGCGTTCACCGTGAATCGGCTACACGTATTCGAAGTCCTTGTCAGCCTTGAACCAGGAGTTGTTTCCCTGATGCCGGATGAAGAAGATGGCGGCCGCGAGCAGCCGGCCGAGGAACCAGGGCGAGGTCGGGCAGAAGCCCGGCGCTTCCGAGTGGATGAAGCCGAAGAGGGAGGCGACGGCACCGGCAACGGCGGTCCAGCAGCGCGTCATAGCTGGCGACGAGCTGGCCCTCCGGGCGGGCGAGTTCATGGCGTTCAGCACACTCGGCGATCGGCAAGCTGACACCGTCGATATCCCAGTCATCACGGGCGATCGTTGGCCCGTGCTGGCTGCGTTCAACCAATTCGAGAAAATCCCTGATCATGACATCCCCCTCCATGCAGCGTGAAAACATATCTTCACGCTCTTCCGCCCCGCACGGCTCTGTTCTGGACTAAAATGGCCGCCAAAGCGCGCAACCAAAGCGCGCATCTCTGAGTACTAACGATGGGTGGAAAGCTTCCTGCCCATCACTGACGGCAAGCCGCGTCCTTCTCCGCTAGAATGACTGGCAGCCTGTCCGATGTTTGTTCCGCAGCCCGGCTGCGGGATATGAATTGAAGGAGATGATTGCCTTGGCTTCACCGGTACGAAACACTCCGCTTCGCCTCTGTGTGACAATTCTCTCCGCTTTGTCCCTGTTTTTATCTTCCTGTCTGCCTCAGCCGAGTGAGGAGCTGCGCATCCGTGTTACGCTCGACAGCACCACCGTGACAAAAGAGGTCACCGTTCCGGAGCCGACAAGCATCCCTGAAGCGGCGACAACGGCGGAGCCGACTCCCACGCCGACGCCAAGCCCGACACCGACGCCCACACCGACCCCGACGCCGACGCCAACCCCGACGCCGACTCCGACGCCAACCCCGACACCGACGCCAGCCCCGACGCCGACACCAACTCCGACACCGGCAGCCGAGGCACCGCTCGTCATGGAGCAGGTAACGCTGAACAACTACAGTGACTCGCCGCTGGATCTCAGTGGCTACACGCCCAGTGGTTATCCTGCACCGCGCTATCCGCAGCGGGCGGAGGACCAGTTTGGAGATGTCTGGATCACCAACGCCGTGCGCATGGATATCGTACGCAACGCCCTCTATGTGCTCGGGCTGCCCTATCTTTACGCGCCCCGGATCGGCGAGACCTACTGGGCTCCGGACGCAACCTATACGGCGGACTATCGCCTTCTGATGCAGGCCAGGCAAAACCCCGATCCCGACGGCCGCTACGCCTACGGTTCAGACTGTTCCTCCTATGTGAAGGCGGTCATGGATTTTACCCTCGGTGTCAGCATGAGCGACCATGTGCAGACGGTGAATGACTGGTACCGGCAGCTGCACCCCGAATATGCGCGGCCGCTGGACGATATGTCGGCCTGGGAGCCCGGGGACATCATTATTTTCCATGAGCCGGCGACGGGTCGCAGGGATGTACATATCGCGATCTACTATGGCGTCGGCATCGTCATCAATTCCGTTGGCCGCTTCATCCGTGTGAACCGCATCGACGACTGGAGCTTCCGCGAGCGCGGGCAGCTCGCCGTGCAGGCGGTCTACAGGCCACCAGGGCGCTACCCGGATCTCAACTGAGCCCGGCCCGAAACGCCATCAACCGCGCGGCCGTCTGGTCGATGGGGGCGGCTCGGTGGCGCCCGACTGGCCGCGCTTCTGGATGGCATTCTCGATCAGGCCGTCGGGCAGGGAGACCTTATAGACACCGTCCTCGAGGATGATGCGCACGGGCACGTTCTGCAGCGGCTGGGTCTCGCCGTCGATGTTGAAGGTGAGCTGGACGTCGACCAGCAGAATGCCCTCCTCGTCGCGCCTGACCGTCAGCATGACGTGGGCGTCGACACTGAAATCGTGTTCCATGAGCGGGGCGACATAGTCTTCGTAGCTGGCCGGGCGATCTGAGCGGTAGGTCAGGAGATAGGCTCGCGGGTAGTTCTTCGTGGTCAGGCCGGTGAAGTAGCGGGTCATCACCTCGAGCTCGCTGCGTCCCAGCAGATCCACCGGCTGGCCCGTTTCGTTCTGGCGCGGACTGTTGCCGTCCAGCAGGGGCATGCTCTCCGAAAGCAGGAAGATGTCCAGGGGATAGTTGCCACGGGAGTTCCAGAGCAGGTACTCGTCGATGCCCATTTCCTTCACCGCACGGATCTGCTCGGCGATGACCTCGGGCGTATATTCGATGTGGCCCGAGACCCAGGTGGCCGTGAAGGCCTGCAGCCAGGGGCGGATGACGCCGGGGCTGTTCTGGGCGGCGTTGCGCTCGAGAGCCTCGCGCAGGGCGCCGATGGTGACGCCGTAGGGATTCTGGTCGGGAATGGTGAAACCGTACCATTCGGTCCCGTAGTGCGAGGGATAGATCATCGGGCAGATGGCATCGCTGCGGTTGGCGACATGGCGCCAGACCTGGCCTATGTCTTCGGGCTGGCTGTCCCAGGTATGGGTGGTGACGCCGAAAACGTCGGCGGAGATATGGACGCCGTAGTCATTGAGCTCGGCGCGGGCGAGATCCAGAAAACCGTTAATGGCGACCGTTTTGTCACGGCCCTCGCGGTAGGGGAATTCCGTGATCGGGTTGTAGCGGGCGGCGCCATCCGGGAAGCGGACGTAGTCAAAGTTGATCTCGTCGAAGCCGCGCACCGCGGCCTCCTGGGCGATGCCGATGTTGTAGGTCCACAGCCAGGTGTCAAAGGGGTTGACCCAGTACTCGCCGTTGGGATCCACATAGCTGCCGCCCGAGATCAGCTGGATGGCGTGTTCGGGTCTGTTGCGGGCGATGTTGGGATCCTTGAAGGTGACAATGCGCGCGATGGAGTAGATATCGTGCTCGTGCATGTAGTCAAGGGCTTCCTGCCAGTAGCTGAAAGGGGAATAGCTGTTGGCTCCGATGTCGACGGCTCCCTTGACCTCGGTCTCCCAGGTGATGTAGCCGTAGTCGCTTTTGATGTCAATGACAACGGCGTTGGCCTCGGTCGTCCGGCAGAGGGCCAGAACACGGCTGAGCGTGGGCACCTTGGGCTCCTCGACCGCCTGTCCGGCACGACGCGCTTCGACATAGTCAATATAACGGTCGATATCGGCAACGCTGAAGCCCTCTTCCAGTGTCTTGGCACTGACAAAGAGCCCCTTCACGGGCACCAGTGGTGTCTTCTCGCGGATGCGGCCATCGGGCAGGGGAACATAGAAGTCTCCCATGCGCTCCCGCAGAGCCTCAAGCTCGGCGTCGCTGAGGGCTGTGGCCTCGGGCTCGCGGATAACGGCCTCGGTCAGGAAAGGCTCGTTCGGGGTTACGGTGGCGTCTGCCTCGGGGCGAATCAGGCGGCCGCGGCCGGCGGCCGCGAGCTCGTCGGGTTTCTGCCCCTCGCCGGCGAAGAGACCGCGTATCTGGCGCCAGCCGTCGCTGATGCTCTGCCGCAGTTCAGGCAGGGGCTTGATCAGCAGGACGGCAATGGCGAGGGAGATGACGACGATGAGGCCGATCAGAATGCGGATCAGCCTGGTGGATTCGTGGTCGCGTATGCCCCGGCTCGGGGGTCGCTCATTGATATAGGCCATGGGCTTCCTCTCGTGGTCGGCCGTCTGCAGATATCACTGCGGTCGACAAAAGTCGGATCGCTCGACAGATATTATACCCTGATTCTCCGCGAGCCTTGTCAGAGAGGAAGTTCACGTGCTAGAATGCAGTTTGCGTTTTCACGAACGGAGGAGATAAGGATGCCTATCGCCATCGCCATCATTGATGTCATCGTCTGCATCGCTCTGGTCGGCCTCGTCATCCTGCAGGAGGGCAACTCCCGCGGGCTGGGTTCGATCGGCGGTTCAGCGGAAACCTTCTTTGGCCAGCATCGCGGCCGTGCCATGGATCAGACCCTGAAACGCCTGACCACGATTCTGGCGGTTGTCTTTGTTGTCCTGAACATCGCTCTCTACGCCCTGACATCCATCTAGGCCACGGCGGAACGCCTGACGGCAGCTGACCCCGGCTCCCGAGGAGTCGGGGTTTTTTGGTATTTTTTGTAGCCTGGGACGGGTTCATCGTTTAGGGTCAGCTGCCGTTAACCCGAGGTTAGCAGAACCGGAATTTATCACGGCCTGCACGACGGTGGAGGCGGCGGGAAGGTACAATACGGGAATGAATATGGAGAATAGACAGAAGGCCCGCCACGACGGCGGGCAGGAAACGGGCGCAGGCCGCTATGTCGGCATTCTGCGCCAGTCGGACTTTGGCGGGGAGCTGGAGACAACCGGCAGGGACCGCATCGGCACGATTGCCATCCCGCCGGCGGATCTCGGCGGCGCGCCCTTTGGCATGCTGGTCGTCGTGGAGCTCACGACGCCCGCCGACGCCTCGCGCGTCCTCGGTCGTGTGGTGGAAGTGCTGGGCGACCCCGGCAGACCGGATGTCGCCATCCTCGGCATCATCCGGGCCCACGGACTGGCGGACCGCTTTTCGGCAGAGGTTCTCGATGAGGCCCGGGAGCTGCCGACGGAGCTGACGGAAGAGGACATCGCGGCGGAGCTCGCGCGCGGACGCCGCGATCTGCGCCGGCTGCGCACGATCACGATTGACGGCGAGGACGCGAAGGATATCGACGACGCCATTTCAATTGAGGAGCGTGACGGGGGCGGCTGGCGCCTCTGGGTCCATATCGCCGACGTCGCCCACTATGTGCCGGCCGGCTCGGCCCTCGACCGCGAGGCCGCCAGGCGCGGCAACTCGGTCTACCTCGTCGACCGCGTGCTGCCGATGCTGCCGCCGCGCCTCTCGAACGGCATCTGCAGCCTCAATCCCCACGTCGACCGTTTCGCGATGACCTGCATGATCGAATTTGACGGCGACGGCGAAGAACTGGGCGGTGAGGTCTTCGAGAGTGTGATCCGCTCCGATCTGCGCGCGAACTACCGCGATGTCTTTGCCGTGCTGGACGGGAGGAGCTTCCCCCATCACTACCGCTTCGTCTACGATGAACTCCTCATGATGCGTCGCCTCGCCGGCGTTCTCGCGAAAAAGAGAGGGCAGGCGGGCACGCTGGAATTCGACATGCCCGAGACTGTCGTGACGCTGGATGCCGAGGGCCGTCCTGTAGCCATCGCAGCGGCGGAGACGAACGAGGCCAATGACATCATCGAGGCCTTCATGATTTCCGCCAATATCTTTGTGGCGCGCCGCTATACCGAGCTGCGGCGCCCCTTCATCTACCGTGTTCACGAGGAGCCTGATCTCGAGAAGCTCGAGCGCTTCAACCGGACGGCGAGACTGCTGGGCTTTCGTGTCCGTCTCGGCCGCCGGCCGCAGCCCGTCGACGTCGCCGCAGTCCTGCGCCATGTGTGCCAGACGACATTTGCCCCCGTTCTCAGTCAGCTGCTGCTGCAGTCGCTCGCGAAGGCCCGCTATGATGCCAGCCCGCTGGGCCACTATGGCCTCGCCCTCTATGACTACTGCCATTTCACGGCGCCGATCCGCCGCTATGCCGATCTCTTCGTTCACCGTGAGATCAAACGCCAGCTGGCCGGACTGCCGCCGGAGGAGGGCGGCCGCCGGCTGGCGGAGGAGGTCGCGGAGCACGTCTCGGACACCGAGCGCGCCGCGATGCAGGCCGAGTTTGACAGTATCGCCCAGAAGGTTGCCGAATATATGGCCGAGCGCATCGGCGAACGCTACCCCGGCATGATTACCGGCATCATCACCGCCGGCCTCTTTGTCCGTCTCGAGAACATGGCCGAAGGCATGGTGCCCTTCCGGACCATGGGTGACTACTATGTCTATGACCCGGATACACTCTCGGCCCGCGGCGAGCGCCGCGGCCGGACATACAGGGTCGGCGATCAGGTGACCGTAGAGGTAGCCGCCGCCAACCTCGAGAGGCGACAGGTCGACTTCATCCTGCCGGATGACCGCGCACCGGAACGGGACGAGCGCAGACGGCGCCAGGTCTAGTCTGCGATGACGAAGGGCCGCAGGTCCGCGGTCAGATCAGAAGCCTCTTCCGCATGGATCTGAACCTCAATCGGGCTCGCCAGATCGAGGCTGAAAATACCCATGATCGATTTTCCGTCGACTACATAGCGGCCGGAGATGAGGTCGACATCATAATTGTAGTCGTTGACGATGCGGACGAAGTTCTTCACATCGTCGATGGACTGCAGCAGTATGGATAATGTGGTCATGATGAATTGCCTCCGAAACACGCGTGTTTAAATATGTGTCAGTGTAGGGGAAGAAACGGGAGAAGGTAAGTACCCATGACAACGTGGCGCGTTGCTGCCCTGACACTGGGCTGCAAGGTCAACCATTACGAGACGGATGCCCTGCTGGCCGCATTTCGCCGGCGCGGCTGCCGGGTCGTGCCCTTTGCAGAAGAGGCCGACATCTACCTCATCAATACCTGCACCGTCACCTCAGAAGCGGGACGGAAGTCAGCCCAGATGATCCGCCGTGCCCGGCGGAGGAATCGTGATGCCCTGGTGGTTGCCGTCGGCTGCCATGTCGAGGTCGGCGAGAGGCCCGCTGTCGCGGATCTCTGGATTGGCAATCGAGGCAAAACAGAGCTCGTCGACCGCTGTCTCGCCCGCCTCGCCACGGGCCGGGATGAGTGGCCTCTGCCGCCTGCCGCCGCGGCCTCCTGTTTTCAGGATTTCGCGCCCTTTGCCGAACAGAGTGATACGCGTGCCGTCGTCAAGATCCAGGACGGCTGCGACCGCTTCTGCTCCTACTGCATCATCCCGCTGGTACGCGGCCCGGCCCGCTCGCGCCCGGCGGAGGCGGTGCTGGACGAGGCCCGGCGCCTGCTCGCCGCCGGCCACCGCGAGCTCGTCCTGACCGGCATCCACCTGAATTCCTACGGGCGCGAGGGCGGCACCGGACTCGGAGAACTGCTCGCTGCAGTCGACCGCCTGCCGGGACTCGAGCGCCTGCGCCTCGGCTCGCTCGACCCGGCGGCCGTGGATGCCCACTTCGCTGCCGCACTCGGTTCGCTGGAAACGCTTTGCCCGCATTTTCACCTCTCTCTGCAGTCCGGCTCCGGTACCGTCCTCGCCCGCATGCGCCGCCCCTACACGCCTGCGGCCTACCGCGAGGCGGCGGCGCGTCTCAGGGCCTGCCGCTCCGGGGATGTGAGCCTGACGACCGATGTCATTGTGGGCTTTCCCGGCGAGACAGAGGCCGAACACGAGGCGTCACTGGCCTTCTGCCGTGAGCTGGGCTTTGCCCGCCTCCATGTCTTTCGCTATTCGGCGCGGCCGGGGACGGCAGCCGCTACGTTTCCTGACGCCGTGCCTGAGCCCCTGAAGATCCGGCGGGCCGGGGACATGCAGACGCTCGGCGGTGAGCTCTGGCGCTGTCGCGTAAACCGGCTCGCGGGCAGGGAGGACCTGCTGCTGCTCGAGGAGCGAAGTGCGGATGGTTTCTGGCTCGGCTACGGGCTGGGCTATGATGCGCTGGAGCTCGAAGCCGCCGGTGCCGAAGGCCTGGCGCCGGGGCAGACGCTGGCGGTGCGTCATGAAGGGATGCCGGGTCGGGAGCCGGGACGTGCCCGTGTTGTGATGCGGTAAAAAGAGCATTTGTTCGCATTTTGCTCCGCTTCCTGTGGTAAACTGATAAAGTATTCTGACCAGGACAGAGGCTGCTCGTCAATGTTGCGTCGTGAAGGAGGACGAAAGCGTGGACAGATTCGAAACCGCCCGCTTCGAGATGAACATCGATAAGACCGACGATGTTCGCGACATCATGAGTGAGGTCCTGATCGCCCTGCGGGAGAAGGGCTACAACCCGATCAGCCAGCTGGTCGGCTATTTTCTCTCGGGCGACCCGACCTACATCACCAATCATAAGGGTGCACGCGGCGTCATCCGGCGTATGGAGCGCGACGAGATTCTCGAAGTCATCATCCGCCTCTACGTCGAATCGCTCGACGAAGCGTGACGAAACAACCGGGGCGCTGGCTGGGGCTGGATTTCGGCCTGGCCCGCATCGGAGTGGCACTTTCTGATCCGCTGGGGATCACCGCCCGCGGGATTGAAACACTGCGCTGGAACGGCCGCGACGCCGAACCGGCGCTTTTGCGTCTCGAGGAGCTGCTGCGCGAACATGGGGTCGTGGGCATCGTGCTGGGTCAGCCGCGGCGTACCGACGGCCGTGCCTCGGCCTCAGAGGCCGAAGCCGAAAGCTTTGCCGCCGCTCTCACGGCCCGCTGTCCGCTGCCCGTTGTGCGAGTTGACGAACGCTTTACGACGGTGCTTGCCCACCGTCTCCTCAGCGAGCTGGATTGGCGTGGAGACCGCCGCCGAGTCATCGACCAGGTGGCGGCCGAGATCATTCTGCAGGACTTTCTCAATCGCCGGGCGCGCGAGGCTGCGGTTCCGGGCAGTGAGGCGGCTGATCCGGACTGACGGAGTACGGTTCACGGGAAACATGCCGGAAGGTGGCGGGGGAGGCAGGGGCTGGTTCCGGGTGCTCAGGATTGCGTGAAATCTGAATGTTTCTGCATACATATCCGCAAAAATGAGTAGTCTTCTCTGTTTATTACACGTCCGGCACCCCTGAGATGAGACTGCAGGAATTAGACAACATGTCTGAGACCACGACATGGACCGCACACCGGAAATGGAAGGAACACGTTTTGAGGTGTGCTGTGTACCCAACATGTCAAGCCGCCCGCCGCCGACCGAAGAAACTTCCCCTCCCGATGCCGGTTACGAACCGGGTTTGGGACGAAATCGTCTTTGCCCGACTGGTAGATCAATATTTTCACTGGGATTCCAGGCAGTGGAATATCAGCCCTGGCGCTTTGCTTCATGCGCTGCTCCTTTCGGCCACTACAGAGAACAGCAGGAGGCACACCCGGACGGGAAGCGGGGGTGCATGCCAGGAAGA
>JASGUU010000058.1 GCA_030057555.1 Bacillota bacterium
AACGACAGGGCCGACCGAAACGCAGGACGAAAACCACCCACACAGAACGCGAATGACAAAGACCCCGCACGGAACCTGAACAGGCTCGAACGGGGTCTTTTGATGTGCGGGTCTTTGAGCGCTTACGGTTTTTTCTCAAAATTTCAGCTTATACACGGGTTTTCGTGTATAAGTTGTTTTTTTGCTCTCGACACCTTTATGCATCAGGGAATTCACGGCCGGCCAGGCCCTGGGAGTCATGCCCGCGCATGGAAAAGCCCGCTTCCCGATCATACCGATGGGAGGCGGGCTTTCGTGCGTGTCATGAAGCGTCGGCCGGCAGGACCGGCCGCTTCCGCTAAGGCAGCTTAGTCGCGCTCGGCAACGTACTGCAGCAGCTCAACGATGCGGTTGGAGTAGCCCCACTCGTTGTCGTACCAGGAGACGACCTTGAAGAAGCGCTTCTCGCCCGGCAGGTTGTTCTGCAGGGTGGCGAGGGAGTCATAGACCGAAGAGTGGGTGTCCTGAATGATGTCCGTCGAAACGACTTCGTCCTGGCAGTAGGCGAGACGGCCCTTGAGGTAGGTGTCGGCGGCCTTCTTCATCAGGCTGTCGATCTCCTCGATTGAGGTATCCCGCTCAGAGCGGAAGGTCAGATCGACCACGGAGGTGGTGACGACCGGAACGCGGAAGGACATGCCGGTCAGCTTGCCCTTCGTCGAGGGGAGCACTTCGCCGACGGCACGCGCCGCACCGGTGGTTGAGGGGATGATGTTGACCGCTGCCGCGCGGCCGCCGCGCCAGTCCTTCTTCGAGGGGCCGTCAACGGTCTTCTGTGTCGCGGTGTAGGCGTGGATCGTGGTCATCAGGCCGGTCTCGATGCCGATGCCCTCTTTGAGCAGAACATGGACCAGCGGGGCCAGGCAGTTCGTGGTGCAGGAGGCGTTCGAAACAACCGTATGGACCGCAGGATCGTACTCTTCCTCGTTGACGCCGAGAACGATGGTCTTCACGCCGCCCTTACCAGGAGCGGAGATGATGACGCGCTTCGCGCCTGCAGCGATGTGGCCCTCGGCAGCTTCCTTTGAGGTGAAGATACCGGTGGACTCGATGACGTAGTCGACGCCGAGCTCGCCCCAGGGCAGATCGGCCGGGTTGCGGGCGGCCATGATGCAGCGGGTCTCATAGCCGTTCGTGACGATAATGTCATCATCGGCAACATCGGGAGAGCTCTTCTTCGACGTAACTTCGTGAGCGAAGCGCCCCTGAGCCGAATCGTACTTCAGCTGATAGGCGAAGTACTTAGCATCGGTCGTGATATCCGTGACTGCTACGACATCAAAGACCGAGCCCAAAAGGCCCTGATCAACCATCGCGCGGTAGACGAGCCTGCCGATGCGTCCAAAACCGTTGATTCCAACTTTAATAGCCATTCTAACCTCCTGGCCGAGATCGCTGCGCCCGCCACGCAGCACACGGATAAAAACGTCAGACTGACGGGTGGTGTCTGATTGACGCGTTTGAAAATGCGTTCAGCTATAATTATAACGTTATCAGGCAGGGACGGCAAAGAAAAATCAGTATGTTCCTGCACGTACCACAAATTCTGATGGGTTGCAGGTTGATATGCATGCCCTCCCCCCTGTCCTGCCGCCGGCCGGAAGAATGGCGTTCTCCGGGATCCGGCTGCAGAGAAACTACGGGTGTCCGGGATCGGGAACCGGACGGCCCGGAGAGTTGGCAGACCATCATAAAAACAGCCCCGGAGGCGGATCGGAGCCGTCCATGAATCTTCGCGTTCCCGTCATTGACATTCACACGCCGCGCCTGCTGCTGCGCCGCTTCACCATGGATGATGCCCCGGCGATGTACCGCAACTGGGCCTCGGATCCCGAGGTCGTGCGTTTCCTGACCTGGCCGGTCCATGCGGATGTCGAGACATCACGCGAAGTCCTCGCCAACTGGATCGCCGCCTATGAAACGGGTGACTTTCCCTGCTGGGGCATCGAGCTCAGCAGTCTGGGCGAGGTCATCGGCTCGATCAGCATCGTACGCCGCGATGACAGCGTCGCGGCGGTTGAAGTTGGCTACTGCATCGGCAGCCGCTGGTGGCATCAGGGGATTATGACGGAAGCGCTCGGCGGCCTGATCGACCACATTTTCGCGAACAGCTCCATCAACAGGATCGGGGCTGTGCACGACACGCGCAACCCGCATTCGGGTGCGGTGATGGCCAAGGCGGGCATGCGCCTCGAAGGGATCTCGCGGCAGTCGGTCATGTCCATGGCCGGTCTCGGAAATGCGGCGCACTATGCCATCCTGCGGGGAGACGGCCGGGAGCCCGGATTTTGCCTATAATGGGATCATCATTCGCCGCCCGTTCCTGATGCGGGCCGTTTCCGATGCAGGAGGTTCCTCTATGTTTCAGTTCCCGATCGGTGTGATGCTTGACAGCTTCCGCCTGCCCATCCGCGAAGCGCTCGTGAAGGCGCGGGAGGTCGGCGCTGCCGGCCTGCAGGTCTATGCGACCGCCGGCGAGATGGCACCCGAGAATATGAGTGCCGCAGACCGTGCCGAATTCGTGCGCATGGCGGCTGACCATGGACTGACAATTGCGGCGCTGTGCGGCGACATCGGCGGTTTCGCGAAGATCGAGCGCAACCCCTCGCAGATTGAGCGCTCCAAGCGCATCATGGATCTCGCGAAGGATCTGGGCTGCGATGTCGTTACGACGCACATCGGTGTGATTCCGGACGATCCGGCGGCGGAATACTTCAAGATCTATCAGGATGCCTGTAATGAGCTCGGCGCCTATGGGGAATCAATCGGGGCGCATTTCGCAATTGAGACGGGGCCCGAGACCTGTGCGACGCTGAAGCAGTTCCTGGACAGCCTGGATAACCGTGGCGTTGGCGTCAATTTCGACCCGGCAAATCTGGTGATGGTGACCGGCGACGACCCCGTGGCCGGCGTCAGGCTGCTGGGCGATTACATCCACCATACCCATGCCAAGGATGGCGTGATGGTGAAGCCCGGCGATCCGATGGAGATCTACCATATGGTCGATCACGTGGTGGCCTACGATGAGTACTTCCTTGAGGTGCCGCTCGGTGAGGGTTCGGTGGACTGGCCGAATTATCTGGCGGCGCTGGAGGAGATCGGTTTCCGTGGCTTCCTGACGATCGAACGTGAAGTTGGCGATAATCCTGAGGCGGATATCCGTCTGGCGGTTGATTTCCTGAAGCGTCAGCTGAATAGCTGACGCGTGGCAGTTGAATACCTGACGCATGGCAGCTGCAGGCGCTGATGCAGTTGCGGCGGAGAGGACAGCAGCGAAAGAACTGAGCAAAGGGGCGAGGCCGGTGGCATCGTCCCTTTTTGAGTCGTTTCGATGACAGTGCTGCGGTCACAGCCAACCGAGTGCGGGGCCGGATCAGGTATGAGGCAACCCGCTAGTGCTGCTCCCCCCGCAGGACGGCGCGGCGGATTTTGCCTGAAACAGTCTTCGGCAGCTCGGCGACGAAGTCCACAACACGGGGATATTTGTAGGGCGCGGAGACGCTTTTGACATGGTTCTGGATTTCGCGGGCGAGGGCGGCACTGGGGCTGTAGCCGGGCACGAGGCGGATGCTGGCACGGACTACCTGACCGCGGATCTCGTCGGGAACACCTGTCACGGCGCATTCGAGCACAGCCGGATGGGTCATGACGACGTTTTCGACCTCGAAGGGCGAGATCTTGTAGCCGGAGCTTTTGATCATGTCATCGCTGCGGCCTTCGTACCAGAGATAGCCGTCCTCATCCATGGCAGCGAGGTCGTTGGTGTGGTAGTAGCCATCATGCCAGTATGACGCGGTGAGTTCGGGGTCTTCGGCATAGCCGGAGAACATGCCGATATTGGCTGGATCTCCGGGCAGGCCGGGCGGACACAGACAGATCTCCCCGCTCCCGCCAGGACCCTGCTCCACACCATCTTCGTCCAACAGGACAACATCGTAGATGGGGTTTGGACGGCCCATCGAGCCGGCCCTGGCCTCCATCCAGTAGAAGGTGGCTACTGTCAGTGTGGTCTCGGTCTGTCCGAAACCTTCGCGCATCTCAAGGCCTGTGGCACGCTTCCAGGCGTTAAAGACTTCGGGGTTTACCGCCTCGCCGGCAACCGTGCTGTGTTCGAGTGCGGAGAGGTCGTACTTTGAGAGGTCCTCATGGATCAGGAAACGATAGATGGTCGGGGCGGCGCAGAAGGTGGTGATACCATCAGCGGCGATGTGTTCGAGAAGGGCTGCGGGGTCAAAGCGGTCGAAATCATAGACATAGATACCGCCACCGAGAAGCCACTGGCCATAGAGCTTCCCCCAAAGCGTTTTCGCCCAGCCGCTTTCTGAGACGGTCAGATGGAGGCCTCTGGGATTGACATTCTGCCAGTATTTTGCCGTGGCAATGTGCGCCAGTGGATAAGCGTAGTTGAGGCTGACCATCTTCGCGAGACCGGTGGTGCCGGAAGTGAAGTAGATCACCATCTCATCGTGAAGGGCGGGCTGTTCTGCGGGTGCTGGAGCAGTCCAGGGCGCAGCACCCGCGAGGCCCGTGTCGTAGTCCGTCCAGCCGGGGCGGCTGCCATGGACGGCCAGGCGGATCGGGATGCTGTAGCCGAGATCGTGTTCGGCCTGCTCCAGCTCTGCCGCCGTCTCACCCTCCATCGTAGCGATGACAGCCTGAATATCCGCGCAATCGATGCGGTAGGCAAGGTCCATGGCCTTCAGCTGGCAGGTGGCAGGCACGGCGACGGCGCCAATGTGGGCGAGGCCGAGCATCGCCGACCAGAACTGGTGGTGGCGCTTGAGGATCAGGAGGACACGGTCGCCATGACAGATGCCGATGGAGCGAAAGAAGGAGGCCGCCTGCCGGCCAAGCTGCGACATCTCGCCAAAGGTGAAGGTGCGGCGGGTTTCGTCCTGGCCGCACCAGAGCATGGCGCGGCGCTCGGGTTCGGCGGCGGCGATGCGGTCGACGCAGTCCGTCGCGAAGTTGAAGTGTTCCGGCAGGCGCACGTGGAAATCGATGATCCGGCCGGTGGCGTCACGCTCTTCTTCGATATATTTCAAGTGCAATGATTCCATGAATTGACTTCCAATCCTCGTTTCTGGCCGGGGCGCTGGCCTGTCGGGCAGAACAGTTTTCTGCTGTCGCGATCGTACGGGCATATCTGCTGACTTTGCTTCCGCTGTATCTGGTCGATCTGCCGAAAGCCCGGCAGCGGAAGTTGAGATGCGGTGCCCACGCAATTTACTTTGATAATCAAAGTATTGGCATGATTGCACAACTGAGAGCAGCTGACAAGTACGCAGCGAAATTTGGCTTCAAGGAAGCGTGTTCATGAATGATTTTTCCGAAAGACGGCCGGAGACTGGTTCCGGGATGCGATTTGACGGTGAGGAACCGCTTTCAGTTGTGCAAAAACCACGCTCTGGACAACCACTGGCGAACAGGAAGCGGCAAAACCCGTCCAGAACGCAAATTTTGCTCACCCGTGGTCCTTTTCTGTGCATTTTTTACGCTCTGGACAGCCACTGGTGAACAGGAAGCGGCAAAACCCGTCCAGAGCGCAAGTTTTGCTCACCCGGAGATCTCCCTCGGAACATACCATACTGGAGGAGCGGTGGCTGCCAGCCGCCCGGCAGCTGCTCCCGCTCTGAAGACCGCCGCACTGGACAACTGCGTGACAGCCGCTCAGGCCATCGTCCTCAGCATCTCGAGGCTGACCTCGTACGGCGAGGGACGGCCGGCGCACCAGTCCTCGGCGGCACGGGTCATCAGGGCGCCCATGCGCCAGATCTCGTTGGCCTGCGAGCCGGCGATGTGCGGCGTCAGGATGATGTTGTCCAGCTTATGCAGCGGCCCCTCAGGATCGGAGGGCTCGGGCCAGGTCACATCGAGAATCGCGAAGCGTCCGGGCTCCTCGCGCAGAGCCGCGACAAGATCCGCCTCGACCACCTGCGCCCCGCGCCCGGTGTTGATAAAGGTCGCCGTCGGGCTCATGCGCCCGAAACAGGCGGCATCGAGCATGCCCCGGGTCTCGGCATTGTTCGCGAGATGGTTCGAGATCACCTGGCAGGAGGCGAAAAGTTCGGGCAGACCGTCGACGAGGCGGACACCAAGACGGCGGGCTTCGGCCGCGGGCAGGAAAGGATCGAAGACCCAGATCTCAAGTTCGGCATCCAGAGCCGTGAGCTTCTCAATCACGAGACGGCCGACGGCGCCGGCGCCGATGATGCCGATGCGGGCAGCGTAGTTGCCCGGCTGCGCGCGGGAGAGACGGACGGCCTCCCCGCGCCGGCCGGCGAGATTGTGTCGGGCTGACTGCCAGAAGCCCTTGTTCGAAAGCAGAATCGCGGCCACTGTGTACTCGGCGACGGGCACGGCGTTGGCGCGGGCGGCGGAATAGACGCGGATACCGCGTTCGAGGAAGGGGCAGGCAAAGCTCTGCACGGAGCCCGCCGCATAGAACACGGCCTCGAGGCGCGGCAGGCGTCGGGTGAGTGTCGCTGCATCAGGGGCCGGCATGCCCCAGGTCGAAAAGAGCGCCACGGCATCATAGCCGGGGATGTCTTCAAGGCTGGTGTAGAACGGGGCATCCAGGGCAAAGGCGGCGGCGAGGCGCGCCCGGCTCTCGTCGCTGTAGGCGGCCCGGATGCCGGCCTCACCGGCGGCTGTCAGGAAACAGGCGCGGGGCTTCACAGTCATCTACAGGTCCTCCCTTTCGCGCGCAGCGAGGCGCCCGCCTCGCCATTCGGCGAGGCGGCGGCGACGGGCGCGGTCCTCGCGCCAGACGGATTCAAACCAGGTATCGGGATCGGGTTGCGGCCGCAGGGGGCACCAGCGGGAAACGGGAGCGCTGCCGCTCGTCGCGCTGGTCTCGAGGCAGAGTTCGCCGCACTCATCGACCGTACCACGGTGCCAGCGGCCGGCGAGACCGGGCACGGCGAGAGCGCCGGGTGTTCCCGGCGGGCAGAGCACGAGGGCGGCGCCGCGGCTGCCGCAGCGGCGGGCGGAGGCGAGCATCGCCGACAAAAGCGCCCGCATCGTACGGAGGCTGTCGCCGAATTTGAGCAGGTCGATGAGCTGCTCGGGACGGGCGAGGGGGATTTTGCCCAGATCTTCATGAGCGATTTCCTCTGCCAGAGCCTCCATCGCGGCAGGATCGCGGAGAATGGCGGCTATTTCCGACATACGGCCGGCATAGTAGCGTTGCCTGTCGGCGAGCGCCGTCTCGTAGGCGCAATCAAAGGGCCGGGCAGCGAGGCGGTCGAGGAGACAGGCCGCGGCCGGCAGCAGCAGAGCGGGATCGGTGGCGGGGGCGGGATCCAGGGCCAGGGCGGCGGCGGCGCGCGCCGAGAGGACCTGCGTCTGGTTGAGCGCCGAGCCGCCGGGTCGGTACAGCCCGAAACTGCCGGCTGCCTCGCCGGCGGCGTAGAGGCCGGGAATCGTGGTGCGGCCGTCGGCGTCCACGGCGAGACCGCCGTTATGGTGCTGGGCGGCGACGTGGATTTCCAGCGCTTCGGTCTCCAGGTCAATACCGTGATCACGGTAGAGGGCGATGGCGGCGGGGTTCATGGCGGCGAGGCGGAGAAAGGGCGTTTCCTGGGTGGCACCGGAGTTTTCGAGATAGCGGCGGGCCTCGGGCGGGATGGCGCTGAGGTCGGTCGGGTTCCGGCGGTAGTCGAGATATACGCGGCGGCCCAGAAGCGTCTCGTTCAGGACGAGGAGATCGATCTGTGAAGAAGCATCGATTTTCCGGCTGTCGAAGGGCCACTCATAGCCCTTGAGAAAGGTCAGGCGCAGGACGGTTTCAGGATCGCCGAGGGCATCCAGGAGGAAGTCATGTCCGCAGCCGTCGCTGTCGACCGAGACGTAGCGCGGCAGCACCTGCTGGTAGCTGCCCGAGAGATTCCAGCGGAAGGCGCTGGAGGCGAGGCCGTACTGCCACTGGTCGAGGTTGTTACCGAGGGCGCCGGCAGCGAGGGCGAAGCCGCTCATCCCGGTCTGTGAGACGGGATAAACGGAGTCGCGGTAGCAGGCAGCGGGCCCTCCAGTTGCCAGGATGACCTGACGACAGGCGATCAGGAGGAGGCCGCGATGAGGCTCATGAATGCGGCCCCGCTCGAGAGCGAGAAGGCCGGCGAGATGTCCGTCGGCGTCGCGGACGAGATCGACGACGGTGCAGCCGTCCAGGACGCTTATGCCGAGGCGCCGCGACTCCGCCTCCAGGGCCTCGACCATGTAGCGGGAAGTCAGTGGGCCGGCCGAGGTCGCACGTCCACGGGTGTCGTGGTCGGTGCGGTAGCCGACAAATTCGCCGGCCGTGTTCGTCGGAAAGGGAACGCCAAGCTCGACGAGACGCAGAAAGGCGGCCGCGGAACCGGCCGCCTCGACGAGGGCGCTGTCGCCGTGGACCGCCCCGCCGGCCTCGAGATCGCGGGCGAGGGCGCGGACGTTGTCGGGTTCGGAGCCGGCCAGCGAGAGCTTGTAATAGGTCTGCTTGTCCGAGCCGGTGTTGCGGCTCGTGCCCCATTCGCGGCCTTCGGTCACGAGGAACGGATCGGGCACGCCGAGCCGCGCCAGCTGATTGACGGCGTTGTAGCCGGCCGCGCCGGAGCCGACCACGACGGCGGACGGCTCGAGCAGCGGGAGCTCGCGCCCGTCCGGGAGAGCGATGGTCGTCATGTCTAGAGCCGTCCGATCGTGAGGCCGCCGTCGATGTTGATGATCTGGCCGGTGGCAAAGTCAAAGGCGCCCGAGGCGAGGGCCGAGACGGCAGCGGCAACATCGCCGGGCTGGCCGAAGCGCGGCACGGGCGTGAGGCCGTCGTCGATCAGGGTCTGGTAGCGGTCGTGGACAGCGGCGGTCATGTCCGTGTCGATGATGCCGGGGCGCAGCTCGAAGACCGGAATGCCCTCGGACGCGAGGCGCACGGCGAAGAGGCGGGCGACCATGGAGAGGCCGGATTTCGAGATGCAGTAGTCGCCGCGGCTGGTCGAGACGACGTCGGCAGAGACGCTGGTGATAAAGACAATGCGCGGCTGATAGTTCTCAAGACCCGCCCGCTTCCAGGCGAGCATGGCGCGGGCCGCGGCCTGGGTCAGGAAAAGGGGTCCGCGGGTGTTGACCCGGATCAGCTCGTCGAAGCTTTCAGGACTGAGGTCAAGGAGGTCGGCGCGCACGCGTGGAGCGATGCCGGCGTTGTTGACCAGGAGGTCGAGGCGGCCGTGGCGCTCTGAAATCGCGGCAAGCAGGGCTTCGCGCATGCCGGCGTCGGCGATGTCACAGGGGATGTACTCGGCGCTCCAGCCGGCCCCGTGAAATTCGGCGAGCACCTGATCCGCTTCCGGTGAACGGGCGGAGAGAACCACGTGCCAGCCCTCGGAGGCGAGGCGGCGGGCGATGCCGAGGCCGATGCCGCGGCGGGAGCCGGTCACCAGGGCGATGAGGCCTGGCCTAGTCATTCGACACCATCCCTGCGATATCGCGCTCCGATTCCAGGACATCGCGGCGGTAGATGGGGCCGTAGACCTCCCGGTCGTGGATGGGGCAGCCGGCAACCGAGCCGGCGCGCATCAGCTGTGAGCAGCGGGAGCAGGTGATACAGACGCGGCGGCGGTCGATCCGCCCCTCGTTCAGGATTTCGCGTGCGAAAGAAGGATTGGCCAGGGCGAGGCGGCCGAAGCCGGCAAAGTCGACAATGCCGTCCGCGACAACTCCGGCGGCGAGCTGGGGTGCGAAGCCGCGCAGCCAGGAAATGCCGGAGAGAACCGTGCGCATCTCCGGAACGGCCCGGCGCAGGGCCTGGGCGCAGCTGACATGGCGGCGGATGCCGGCGAGGGGATGCTCGGGCGGGTCGTAGGGGCCGCCGCTGAAGGGGCGGTTGACATGGGGATTCGAGTAGGGATTCCCGATGGTCAGGTTGAGCAGGCGCACGCCGAAATCATCATAGAGTTCGCGAATGAGCCTGTTTGGCTCCGTGAGATCGGGATCCACCGAACCGGCAGGCTCGGGGGCGACACCCCAGCCGCAGGGCCAGGGATAGCCGTCGTAGAGATTGATGCGGCTCGAAACCAGAAAGTCCGCGGGCGCGGCGGCATTCGCCAGGCGGATGGCCTCGCACAGGAAACGGGTGCGGTTTTCGAAGCTGCCGCCGTAGCGGCCGGGCCGTTCAAAGGCCGACAGGAGCTCGGAGATGAGGTAGCGGTGGCAGGCCTTGATATCGATGCCGTCGAAGCCCGCCTCAGCCGCCAGCCGCGTCGCTTCACCATAGAAGGGCAGCAGGTCGTCGAGCTCGCCGTCACTCATGACGGCGGCATCGGGGAGGCGCTTTTCGGCCTCGAAGATCGGATGGTGATAGGCGATGCGCGGGGCCGCGACGCCGCCGGGCCTCGAGTAGCGCCCCGAGTGGGTTGCCTGCAGGATGACGAGGGGATCGGGACAGCCCGCCTCGCGCGCGCTGCGCCGGATCCCGTCAACGAGAGCGCGGAAGGAGTCCAGCGTCTCCTGTGTCAGCAGCAGCTGGCGGGCGTTGGCACGGCCGTCCTCACGTACGGCGGTAGCCTCGAACCAGATGAGGCCGGCGCCGCCGGCGGCAAAGCGGCGATAGCGGCGGACGGTGAGTTCACCGGGACGTCCGTCCTCCGTGCCGTCGCAGCCCTCCATCGGCTGGACGGCAAGACGGTTGGCCGCCCCGCGGCTGCCGACGGCAAGCGGCGTGGCCAGTATGGAAAGGTCTTCGTTCAGGGGCAGATCGAGTTTGAGTTCGGCGAGGGCCGCACGCAGGGCGTCGAGATCGCGATAGTCACAGTTGATTGTCATTTCTCCATCTCCTGCCGCAGTTCATCGCGGCCGAGCCGTCCCTCGAGGCGGCGGCCGTCGGCGAAACGCAGATAGGGGATCCAGCGGAGTCCTGCGGCATCAGCCTCCGCCTGATCGGCGGCGATGGCGGCGTCATGGGCGGTATCGTCGAGGGCGGCCCGGGCGGTCGCGGGGTCCAGAACAGCGCTGGCGGCGCCAACCAGTTCATCGGGATCTGAGACAGCTTTGCCTGCTTCGAAATAACCGCGAAAGACAGCCATGACAAAGTCTGCCGCGTCAAGGCCACGGACCTGGATGGCATGCAGCAGGCGGTGGCCCGCGAGGGTCGGACCCGAGACGCCGCGGTCAAAGTCAAAGCGGATGCCCTCAGCCCTGCCTGCGTCCGCGATGCGGGCGAGAGCACGCTCCGCCTTTTCCCGGGGCACGCCGCCCGCGAGGTAGCGCTCGAGCGCCGGGCGCGGGTCGACCACGGCACCGGGCTCGAGCAGATAGCTGCGGAAGCGCAGCCGGGGGACATGAAGTCCACGTCTGCGGCGCTCCATCAGGACGGAAAGCAGGGCAGACTCGGCGATATAGCACCAGGGGCAGACGAAGTCGAGCCAGACCTCGATGCCGGCTTCTGTCCCCCGCTCCGGGCCGCCCACTCAGGCGTTGTAGGTCGAGGAGGCCGTCGCGCCGCCTTCGCCAGTCCAGTCGGTGTGGAACCATTCGCCGCGCGGGGCGTCGGTGCGCTCATAGGTGTGGGCGCCAAAATAGTCGCGCTGCGCCTGGATCATGTTGGCGGGGCCGTTCGCGGTGCGCAGGCCGTCGTAGTAGGTCAGGGCGGCGGCCATGGCCGGCACGGCGACGCCGGCCTCGATCGCGGTCGCCAGCACGCGGCGCCAGCTGGACTGCCTGGCGGCGATGGTCTTTGCAAAGAACTCATCCAGCAGCAGATTCCCGAGCTCCGGATTGCGCTCGAAGGCGCTCCAGATGTCGCCCAGGAAGGCCGAGCGGATAATGCAGCCGCCGCGCCACATCATGGCGACGCCGCCGAAATTGAGGTGCCAGCCGTAGGTCTGGGCGGCCACGCGCATCAGGTCGAAGCCCTGGGCGTAGGAGACGAGCTTGGCGGCATAGAGGGCGTCGCCGAGGGCGTCGATGAGCTCCTGGCGCTCTTCCGCCGTGCCCTCAAAGCGGCCGTGCGGGCCCTCGAGAACCTGGCTGGCGGCGACACGATCGTCCTTGAAGGAGGACAGGGCGCGGGCGAAGACGGCCTCGGCGATCAGGGTCAGGGCGACGCCTTCGTCCAGGGCCACGATCGAGGTCCACTTGCCGGTTCCCTTCTGTCCCGCGGCGTCCAGGATCTTATCGAGCAGAATCGAGCCGTCCTCCTCACGATAGGAGAGGATATCGCCGGTGATCTCGATGAGGTAGGAGTCAAGCTCGCCCTTGTTCCACTCGCGGAAGACGGCGGCCATTTCATCGGCCGTCATGCCCAGGTAGAGGCGCATGAACTGGTAGGTCTCGGCGATGAGCTGCATGTCGCCGTACTCGATGCCGTTGTGGACCATCTTGACAAAGTGACCGGCGCCGCCTTCGCCGACCCAGTCGCAGCAGGGCTCATCGCCGTCGACCTTGGCGGCGATGGCCTGGAAGACATCCCTGATCAGGGGCCAGGCAGCCGGTGAACCGCCGGGCATCAGCGAGGGGCCGTGCAGGGCGCCCTCTTCCCCGCCGGAGACGCCCGAGCCCACATAGAGCAGACCCTGCGACTCGACATACTCGACGCGGCGGGCGGTGTCGGTGAACTGCGAGTTGCCGCCGTCGATCAGGATGTCGCCGGCTTCAAGAAGCGGCACCAGCTGCCCGATGAGGTCATCGACCGGCTGGCCGGCGCGGACCATCATGATGATGCGGCGCGGTTTTTTGATCCGGGCAACAAAGTCCTTAAGATTCTGGCAGCCCCAGATGCCGGCTTCGCCGCCGCGGCCGTTGATGAAGCCCTCGGTGCGCGCGTAGGTGCGGTTGTAGACCACCACCTGAAAGCCCTTCGACTGCATGTTGAGGGCGAGGTTCTCACCCATCACCGCGAGACCGATCAGGCCGATATCCGCCAGTGTTCCTGCCGTCTGCTTAGCTGTTTCTGACATGCTTCTTCTCCTTTTCGTTCCGAACTGGACTGTTTCTGATATTTATTGACACCTGATGGTGTTGATTTCACTGCAGCTTTCGACCGGCAGTGCCGCGTCCGGACGTGGTCCGTCCCAGAGCACGGCGCGCGCGGGTGCGGCCTCGCAGCCGGGCAGGGAGAGCGGCAGACAGCTCAGCTGATAGCGGCCCTCCGCGACGGCGGCGAGGCGGAGATCCTCGATGATGGCGATGCCGGCGCCGAGCAGGATCCGGTGTGTTTCGTGTGTGGGGTCGTCGCGCTCGATGCTCATGGCGTCGATCCCGACCGTGCGCACACCCTGCTCCACCAGACAGCGGGCGCCGTCCGGCGAGAGGGCAACAAAGTCAAACTCGAAAGCATCAACCAGCGAATTGCGCGTGCGCAGCAGAACGATGTCTCCAGCGCGGATACCGCGCCCTTCGAGATCGGCGCGGGCGATGCGATCGGCCACATGCCCGCAGTCGAGTACCAGACAGGAGCCTAGAAAATGATCGAGGCTCCAGGTTGACATGGGCTCGGCACCAGCAATCATGTGCAGCGGGGCATCAATGTGCGTACCTGTGTGGAGGTTGGTGTGCAGATTGGATTCGCGATAGCCGTTCGCCCCGTGGTCGGCGATGGTCTCGATCTTCACCCGCTTGACGGGGTAGTTTTTATAGACTGCAGTCTCTTCAGTCAGCGGACGGGAGATGTCGATGATGTTCACCGTAGTGTGCCTCCTCGCTCTGGTTCGCCTGTTTCAGTAAAGCCTATTTTCTATCATAGCGGATTCAGCCGCAAACGCGAATGTCCAAAACGTCGGTTCGGTACACGCGAATGGATGTCACGGCCAGCATGGGCTGAAATCCCGGTTCCTTTTGAGATCGGGGATGCTGACAGTATCAATGCCCTTCTTCGCCTCTGGCGGGACTTTCAGAGTACATGATTGAGGATGCCTGTAAGCTTCTGCCAGGTGGTGAACCCGGGGCTCCCGGGACTGGCCTGGGATGCCTGCCTGCAGATCTGGCAGGAACATGGCTGAAAACGACTGATTGCGGGCGCTGCCTGCCCTGCTTCAACGAATCTCGGGGCGAAAGAGAAGTGAGCTGCCGGCAAAGGAAAGGAAGGCAGGGAAAACAGGCCACATTCAGGCCACATTCAGGCTACATTCAGGCTGGGCGTCAGGTATGGCCTGGCCGGCCGGGTGCATTGCCGGATGCATAAGAGGCCCGCGAGCGAAAAATCGACTTATGCTCGGACATTCGTGTATAAGTCGAGTTTCTGAGTCAATAAGCACCACTCGCAGTGGATTTTGTTGCAATAATCCAGGTTATGCGCGCCGGAACGTGTACAGGTCGCTTTTTTGCTCACTGCATACTGTACCCAGGTCGCAAAATGCCGTTTTCTACAACAAAAGAGCAGGCAGTGTGAAAACGGCCTCAACAGGTGACGGCAACAGATCAGCCGGAGCTTTGTTCCAGACCTCGGTGAGAGCGACGAAACGCTTGACCCTCAGTCGTCCCGGCCGTTCATGTTCCACAGCCCGGAAAGTCCCGACGGCGAGTCTGGACACCGGCAGCGGGCAGCGCCGTCCGGGTACTGCACCTGTCACGCCGGGCTGACTATCCTCAAGCGAAGGCGCGCAGTGAGGTTTCCGGCAGATTCGAGACCACCCAGTCAAGGCCGTCGATGGCCGGCAGCCGCTCAGCTTCGACTGGTCCCCGGCTGCCCTGTTCATAGCTCGCAAGCGGCGCCCCGTCCGCCTCCCAGGCTGCGATGACCTCATTCGCGAAACGCCACGATGCCTCTATCTGATCCCAGCGCGAGAACAGGCTCTGGTCCCCGTTGACGGCCGCCATCAGCAGACGCTCATATGCCTCCGGCGTATTGCGATAGTTCTCCAGATGGCAGGACTGGCAGTAGTCCATATAGACCCGCGTCAGCTCCTCACCACGGCCCGGCTGCTTGACATTGAAGCGCAGGAAAACACCCTCATCCGGCTGTACCTTGATGACCAGCAGATCCGGCGCCGCCGCGGGGTCCGTGGCACGGAAGCGGATCACAATCTCCATATCACGTGTATGCAGGCTTTTGCCCGTGCGGATATAAAAGGGCACTCCATGCCAGCGCGGCGTATCGACAAAGAGACGCAGAGCGACATAGGTCGGAGCAGCACTCTCCGGATCCACCCTTTCTTCCCTGCGGTAACCCTCATACTGCCCCATTACCAGATGCTGGCCCAGGGCCCTCCGCTCGACAGGCCGCAGCGCCTCCAGCACCCTCCGCTGTTCGTCGTGAAGGGCGGCTGCCGTCCCATCAGCAGGCGGCTCGATCGCGAGAACCGAGAGCACCTGAAAGAGATGATTCTGCACCATGTCACGAAATGCCCCCGCCTCGTCATAGTAGCCGCCGCGGCTGCCAACCCCCTCCGCCTCAAAGGCATTGATCTGAATATCGGATATCGCATGGCGTCCCCAGACATGGCGGAAGATGGCGTTGCGAAAGCGCAGCCAGAGAATGTTGCGGACCATCTCTTTGCCGAGATAATGGTCGATATGATAAAGTTCGGCCTCGCCGTAGGCGCTGACCAGCTCGGCATGGAGCTCACGTGCCTCTTCGAGCGTATCACCGAAGGGCTTCTCGAGAATGATCCTGGAACCGCTGCGATTCAGGCCAGCCCGCACCACCCCACGGGTCACGGCGCGGAACCAGGACGGGGCCACGGCGTAATAGAAGACACGGCGACTGTCCGGGCAGCCGGCCTCCAGCAGACGATCGAGCTCCTGATAGGCCTCCAGATCGCCCAGATCCATGCGGTGATAGTAGAGACGCCCGGCAAAATCGCTCCAGCTCGCCTCGTCAAAGGGCACCCGTACCTGCTCTCTGGCCCAATTCCTCGCCTTCTCATGGTACCCGGCCGTCGTCCACGGGCGGCGTCCGATGGCGACGACCTCGAAACCGGTCGTCACAGCGCCCAGAACATGGAGATTGTAGAGAGCCGGTATGAGCTTCCTGAATGTCAGATCTCCACTGCCGCCGAAGATAACAAGTACCGTTTTCCCTTCGCAGCATATAGGTGAATCTATAGTATTCACAACGTCACATCCTTCTGTCGTCATCTCGTAATATAATATACATTCCGCAAAGTTGCCCACTGCAGGCCGCTCTTTCATGTTTCGCTTACCGGCGGATCTGATTCTTCACCGCGGGCATTTAACCTCTTCTGCTTCTGTGTATAATGATCATCATACTGTAAACACTCTTCTGGCTTGGGTCGTGCTGGTACCGTTCCGTCAGGTTCGGTCCGTTTTCTCGACACTGCCGCAGTGTAGAGAGGACATCCAAGCACGTAAATGAGGCGGACAGGCCGAAACATTGATAGAGTCAAACCGTCGGACTCCAATCGCAGGCAGCAGAAGCATGCCGGCGACGAGCAGCGTCCTGATTCCGTGCGCCCCGTTCGCCCGCTTACACTGCAGCCCAGAGACGACAGGGATCTGCCGTCTCCCGATCCCGCCGACAGCGCCACCGATGCCGAGGCAGCCGCAGCCGCGGCTCGACGCGCAGCCGAGCGTGAGGCACGCCGCAGAGCCCCCGGCACCATCCGCCGTGTTTATGCGCGCTATCCGGAGCCGCTGATACAGCCCCAGGCTTCCGAGTCGGAAACAGCCGAAGCGGAGACCGTCGCAGCTGCCCCCGCTGCTCCAGCCGCAGAGGCCGCCGAACCGGCCCAGGTCCCTGAAAGCCCTGAGAATCTCGAAGTCTCTGAAGATCTCGAACCCATCGAGTATCTTGACGACAGCGATCCCGATGCCGACTGGCTGACCCGCCTGCAGCGTGCCGCGGACGAGGACCGCCGCCGCCGCGATGCTGAGGAAGCCAGGGAGCGCGAAGCGGCCGAACGTGAAGCCGCACGTCTGGCGGCTGAGCGAGAAGCGGCCGAACGTGAAGCCGCACGCCTGGCGGCAGAGCGGGAAGCGGCCGAGCGGGAAGCCGCGCGCCTGGCGGCAGAGCGGGAAGCCGAGGCAGCGGCTGCCCGTCGCGAAGCCGAAAGGCAGGCTGCCGCCGCGGAACAGCGCCGCAGCGCCGAAGCCCGGCGCCAGGCGGAGTTCGAAGCCCGTGGGCTGGATCAGGCCTCGACTTCCGCTGCCGAAATCGAGATGCCTTCGCCTTCTACAGGCACCGCCGGACCGTTTCCGCCAACTGGCAGCGGCATCGAATTCGAAGAGGAGATCGCCCGGCCCCGCCGCCGCTCGGAGCGGCTGGCCCGGCAGGCAGCGCCGCCTGTGCCACCGGCCGCAGCGCCGCCTGCGCCACCGGCCGCAACGCCGCCCTTTGTGGACGGCACTCCCCCCGCCCCGGCCCGGGCCCAGGCACCGCCCCCGGCACCGGACGTGCCGCAGCCGCGCCGTGAGCCCCGGGATACGTCCGGCAGTGACCGACACCGTCAGGTTACTGCGGATGTCAGAGCCCCTTCGCTGCCCATTACGCCGCGTGAACTCGGCGAAAACCGTTCCGGCATTCGGGCTCTGCGCGAGCTGCCCCAGATTCGTCAGAGCATCAGCAGTGATCCGTCATCTTCACGCATTCCCGCTCCGCGCATCACACGGAAACTGACCCTGATCCCGGTCCCTGAGGATCAGCGGCGGCGCCGGCGGGAACTGGACCCCATTTTTTCCGCCGACTACTACGATCGCAGCCCGGATGAGATCCCGGACTTTCTGCGCAACACCTCACTGACGGAGGGCGAGGCCAACCGCTCTCTGAGCGAAGAGCGCCGCCGCAGAGCTACCGCCCGCCTGCCGCGCGATACAGCCGGCAGACCCCGCGATCCGCAGACGATGGGCTCCGAAGGCGGCCGCAGGGCCCGTGTCAATCCGCCCGTGGCCCGGGTACTGCGCGGCGCGCGTCAGGTCAATCCGCTGAGCCATGGCGAAATCGGCAGCAAAGTTCAGGCCCCGGCAACGCCGACGCGAAGCGAACTGCGGCGTCAGCGCGCCCGCAGCGGCGAGCTGCGCACGGTCCCTGTACAGCCGCACTATAACCCCATCGAATTTGAGTCGCTCTTTGCGACCTACGAGGCGGAAATGCCGCCCGAGACGGGCAGGAGCCGCGCTGCCGAGGAGGAGCGCGAACGGCAGCGCCGCATCGCGCAGGACATAGCCCGCCTCGAGGAGCGAGCCAAACAGCACGCGGCCGCGGAGCGTCGTGCTGCCCGTACGACAGCCGGCAGCCCGCCCGTGGCCATCACGACCCGATCGACCCGGCCCATCGGACCGGTCTCGGAGGTGACAGCCGGCCCCACCGCCACGGAAACGGCGGCGGAGACGGCAGCGACCATGGGCACGGCGGCAGAGACAGCGACGGAAACGGCCACGGCCAAAAAAGAGGCGGTCCAGGAAACAGATGGCGCTACGGGCTCCGCTGCCACTGTTGTTGAGACAGTGCCTGAAGTAGCTGCTGCGGAAGCGCAGACAACGGCTGCGCCCGCCGTCACAGCCTCCGCCTCTCCCGGGGATGCCGCGGAGGACGCCAGTCCGGACGACAGCCAGGTGGATGCAGCCGGAGGCGCCGCCGAGCCGGAATCTGAAGACGGGCCCGAACACGAAGCAGATGCTGAAGCCGACGATGACAGCGACGGTTTTGATCCCGGGCTCGAGGAAAACGACGAGCAGACACCCGAGCGGCGCTACCGCCCGCTCACCCTCGCACTGCTGCGCCTCGTCTCCCCCTACCGCCATTATGGCGGCTTTGCCCTGCTTCTCTCCTCCGTCGCGCTTCTTGGCATCCATCTCCTCTGGTGGGACCGCTTCAGCGGCGCCCGCCTCGAGGGTTTCCTGGGCAGCTACAGCTGGCTCGTAAGCGGCATCGCCGTCTCCCTGCTGGCCCTGCTCCTGCCGGGTCTGCTGACACTGAAAATTTTCCATCTGCCTGGCCGCCTCATCGGCGCCGCGGGCAGCGGCAGCGGCCGCACCATGCTGGCGGCGAGCCTGCTCGGCCTGCCGGCCGGTCTCGCGATCTTCGGTCTCGACCGCCTGATTCTGGAACTGCAGGCCATGGTTGGCATTGAGGACATCGCGCCCCTGCTGCCGACGGTTCCCAAACCGGGCGGCATCCTCGACATTCTCCTGATACTCTTTGTCATCTGCATCGTGAAATCCAGCAGCGAGGAATTTCTCTTCCGCGGCCTCCTGCAGTCGGATCTGCGCCGCGGGGGCAACGCCGGCCTGGCTGTCATCCTGCAGGCCCTCGCCTATGTGCTCTATCGCGGTGATATCGGCCACATCCTGACCGCGCTCGCAATCGCCCTGCTGCTCGGCTGGCTGCGCGGCCGCAGCAATTCACTTTATCCGGCCATCGGCTGCCATATCATGATCAACGTTGCCTGGCACTTCGCCGCCACGCCGGCCTGGTCCGCGGTTGTCCGCCTGCTCTCGGGAACCGTGGCGGGCCCGCTGGCCCCCGGCCTCCTGGCGGCCGTCCTGCTGCTCGTCGTCGGCCTCATCGTCAGCCTGCCCCTCGGTCTGCGGGTAGCCTCGCGCTATGCCGCCTTTGAGCTGCCCTTCGAAGATGAGGAGGCACGCATCATCGCCGCCCTGCCCGAGAAGCAGCGCTACTGGTTCACCCTGGACGATCCCGGAGAGCGCATCGAGCGCAGGCGCGCCCGCCGCCAGCGCTCACCCTACGGCGACGAACGCCGCATCGAGGAGAGCTGGCCCGGCCCGCTCTTCATGGTTGCCTTTCTCATTCTGATTCTGGTAGCCCTGCTGCCACTCCTGCTTCTATAGCGCCGCTCCGGCTGCGGAGCGCAGCAGCGAATGCTCCGGCGCCGCCGGGGCATCCGGCAGCCGAAAGCGCATCATCGGGTGCGGCGTCGCGGGGATCTCCCTCCCCTCCTCGTCCAGAATGCGCGTTACCGCAAAGCTCTCCCGGCTCCCGTCCGGCCGCAGCAGCGTGACCTCTTCCCCGAGTCGGAGCCGGCTCGTCTGCAGGCAGGCGAGTCCCGTTCCCTGTCCCGCGAAGGCATCATCCGCCAGCACCCGCCCATACCAGACCGCCGGCTGCAGCTGGCGCACGGCGGGGCTGAGTCTGGCCTCCTGTTCCGGCCGCGTGAAGTAAAAGCCCGTGTCATAGGGGCGGTGCGGGAGGCTCTCGAGATCCCGCAGCCAGTCGGGATCGGCATGCCAGCCGTCCGAGCCCACGTCCGCCCACAGATCCACGGCACGGCGATAGGCGCCCGTCGTCACGGCCGCATAGGCGGCGCTGCGTGCCCGCCCCTCAATCTTGAATGCCGCGATCCCCGCCTCGATCAGCCGCGGTACATGCTCGATGAGGCAAAGATCGCGCGAGCTCAGCAGATAGCTGCCGTGGCCGTCCTCCTCGATGGGCCAGGCCTCGCCCGGGCGTTTCTCCTCGACCAGGGCATAGGACCAGCGGCAGGATCCGGCACAGGCACCGCGGTTCGCCCCGCGGCCGGTCATCGCATCCGAGAGCAGACAGCGGCCGGACCAGGCGACGCACATGGAGCCGTGGACAAAGGCCTCGAGCTCCACATCATCGCCGACTTCACGATGGATCACTGCGATCTCGTCCAGCGTCAGCTCGCGGGCCAGCACGATGCGCTCCGCCCCCTGATCGGCCCAGAAGCGCGCCGTCTCGGCGTTTGATACCGACATCTGCGTCGAGATGTGAATCGCCAGCTCCGGAGCGCGTCGGCGTACCCGCAGCAGCAGGGCGGGGTCGGCGACGATAACCGCGTCGGCGCCGGCGTCGCGGATCGCCTCGATCGCGGCATCCAGACGCGGGGCGAGGTCGCCGGGGCGGGCCAGAATGTTCAGGGTCACACGGACGGCGGCCCCGGCCTCATGCGCATGCTGCACGGCCCGGGCCAGTTCCTCAGGGGAGAAGGCGGTATGGGCAGCCCGCAGGCCATAGTCGCCGGCAGCGAGATAGACGGCATCTGCACCCCAGGCGAGCGCGGCCTCGAGTTTGACGAGGTCGCCGGCGGGAGCGAGGATTTCGGGGAGCCGGGGAGCTTTGCCTGAATCAGGCACCGCCGATGGCTCCCTCGTCACCATCGCCCTGCAGGGGCTCTCCGTCCGCGGCGGTCGGCAGCGGAGCATAGCTCGCCTGCCCTTCGGCCTCCGCCTGCTGCTGCAGGGGCTCGAGATACCGGGCGATGTTGGCCTCATGCTCCTCGAGCGTGGTGGCAAAGGCGTTCGTCCCATCTCCCTTCGCCGCGAAATAGTAGAGGTTCGGCGAATCAATGTCGGGGTAGAGCGCCGCCATGATGGCATTCAGCGAGGGCGAGCAGATGGGGCCCGGCGGCAGCCAGGGGCCGAGATAGGTGTTGTAGCGCGACTCGATCGCCATGTCGGCATGCGAGACGATGAAGACCGGCTGCTGCCCGTTCAGTTTGCGCAGGTAGTTGATGGTGGCGCAGGACTGCAGGTAATCCTCGTTGTTCAGGCGGTTGTGGAAGACGCGCGAGACCTTCGCCATATCCTCGTAGACGCCGCTTTCCATCTGGATGATGGAGGCGATGGTCATGATGGTGTCAAAGGAACGGCCCATTTCCTCGGCGCGATCGTAGTGTTTCTGGGTGATCTTGCGGTCGAAGTTGTCGAGCAGCGTACGCAGAATCTCCTCGGCGTCCGTATTCAGGTCAAAATCGTAGGTGTCCGGGAAGAGATAGCCCTGCAGCGGCCAGGTGCGCTGCTGGAGCGAGGGATAGGCTGCAACCAGCTCGGGATTCATGGTCGGCAGGCCCTGGACGAAGCTGTAGTCGAGGAAGGTGCGCGGATCCTCGACCAGGCGATCCATCTCCGCCTCGTCAAAGACGATGTTGTTCTTCTGCAGCGTCTCCTTAAACTCCGGATAGGTCAGATCCTCCGCAAAGCGCACGCGCAGGCGCTGCGGCTTCTGCGTCAGCGTGTACATGACGGCGTCATAGGTCATGCCGCGTTTGACATAGTGCGTGCCCGCCTGATAGAGGGCGTCAAAGCCGTTGAACTTCGACAACAGTTTGAACAGTGCGCGGTTCTCAATGACACCGAGGTTGTATAGGCGCTCGGCGATGTCATCCGGACTGTCGCCGCGTTCGATGAACAGCATGATGGCACCCGGCGTGTGCTCATCAACCAGCACGTCCGCCTGATCCGCGTCATAGGTCGGCGCCGGTGTCGGCGCCAGAATGTCGACGGGTGGGGCTTCGGTCTCGCCCGCCTCGTTTGTCGGCAGCGGCGTGGGCGTGGGCGTGGGGTTGTCACGCGCCTCGATCGCGGCGTCGTAGGCGGCGAAGCGGTCGGTCTGCTTCAGGATATAGGTATAGCCGAGCACCAGGCCGGCGCCGAGGGCGGCGACCAGAAGCAGGAATACGAGCAGAACGCCTGCTGTGCGGCTGACTTTCTTCGAGACCATGGAGCGATTATACCAGCCACCCGCCACTGCTGTGGCGGAATGGTGCGTTTACAGCGCATTTCTGCTGACCGCCGGGTCAGGTCTGTTCAAACGCCTAGAAGCTGTCGGCTTCCTCCTGAAGTATCATTCGTGTTCGCCTGCCCCATGACGTCTTTGACCGTCATCAAAGAAGCGCAGCCAAGTTGCACTGCCTTTGTGGGGGTCTCCAAAGGCTGTCATAACTCCCTCGCGGTGGAATATCGTACCGGCCCGGCGCGCAGGTCAGACGGACACGAACGACCGGGGCCATATGGTCCAGTCACTGTGCATGGCTTTCATCATTGACAGAAGATGCTCCAGGCTCAGGCAGTCCCTGCACCATTGCAGGGAAGCCCCGCTCAGCGATCTGCCTGCCGCCCTTTAAGCGCTCCTGAGTCAGCTGTTCACTTTTCTTCGCAATAGCGGTGATGGCTTCCCGGGCACCATAGTCTTGTATGGAAGATCCATTCTCCCATTGCCTGCGTAGCGATCAGCCTCACAAACGGCCGGGATGTGAATGGTATGCGACAGGATAGGAAGCGACGAAGCTGACAGGCACGACCAGGCACGTTCCAGGAGATGGTGGCGCGATCCAGGCTCTCTTGCTCTGATGTCATAAGATTAATGTGATCCCGACAAGCAGCACGCCGCGCAGTGGCGTGCGCGCCCCTCGTGGTCAAGATAGCGAGTAATCCAAATCATTTTTTGGAATACTCTTCGTTTTGACCAGAAACGGCCTCTTTGTGGTCAAGATCGCGAGTATGCCAAATCATTTTTTGGAAAACTCCTCGTTTTGACCAGAAACGGTCCCTTTGTGGTCAAGATCGCGAGTAATCCAAATGATTTTTTGGAAAACTCTTCGTTTTGACCACCAGAAATCCTCACGCTGCTTTTCTCCCCTGTCAGCCGTCCTCCTGGCATGCTCACCCGCTTCCCGACATTCCTGACATGCACCCAGGCGGCCACAGCTGAAAGCGTTTCTGCTCACCTGGAGAAGGTCCTGCCTGCAACCGGGTTTTGCCTGCTGCCAAAGGGAGTATCCTATCCACTACTCGTTTTCCTTATCATGATGATGCTAATGTTGTCATCAGATCCGTTGTCAAGCGCTTTTTGCACCAGATTGGTACAGCCGAGAGCCAGATCATCTGTTTCTGCAAGGGTAGCCTGCAGCTCGTGTTCTTTGACAAACGACCAGAGCCCGTCCGAACAGAGCAGGTAGAGATCTCCATCAAGGCACTGGCCTGTTCCGCCAAAGAGATGAGGGCTGGCACTATTGCCGCCCAGATAGCGGGTGACAACATTGCCAAATGCCCTGCCAACCACCAGGCCCAGACCCTGAAGGCTCCTGGCCATGGTGTGGTCCTCTGAAAGCTGCAGCAGGCAGGGATGTCTATATCGATAAATTCGGGAATCGCCAATATTGAAGGCAAAGACATCATCCCCCCGAACAACAACACCCGCCGTGGTTGTTGACATGTAGCGGTGAGAATGGTCCAGTAGTTGTCTGTTGCAGAGGAATTGATTTGTTTTGTGCAGCCAGTCCACCAGCCGCTCCGCTGTCGTGTCCGCCGGATCCATGACAGAAAGGAACAAAGCAGCGAGTTCGGCTGCTTCAGCACCATATGCTTCACCCCCGACCCCGTCGAACACGGCTGCCAGACACGAGTCGTCCAGACTCAGACTCAGGCTGCCTGTCCGAATGACCTGCCGGTTGATCAGCAGCCTGTCTTCGTTCTTCTCCCGAACCGGACCCGTGACGGTCATTCCGGCCAGCTCAAGCATGTATCTGCTCCTTCACCATCTGCAGGCTCTGATGATCCGCATAAATGCTGATTCGGGAGCCTGCGCTACATGATTCGTCAAACACGAACTCCGCCAACGGGTTGAGATCGTGTTCTTCGATCACATTTCCGATGCCTCTGCCGCCATCGAGATGAGGCTTTTCCAGCCAGTTAAGTTAAAAATACCGCTTACGGGCAGAAGCATCCACAGAGATATCGATATCGTAGTTCTTTTACTATTCTGACCTGCTCAAGCTGATTTTGGACAGCACGATTTCTCTCGAGGCTGCTTCACCTGACGAACGTGGTCTGATTCCTTGGGACCTCAACGTCAACCGGACCTCGCCATTCCGTCATGTATGAATCACAGACAAGATCCAGCTCCGGCAGCTTTCCAGCTGTGACTAAAGCTTTGGCTGGACCTGTGTTCCAACTCAGCGACTGTTCTTTCGCTGTATGGACACTGCTCTTTGACGCTGTTTATCTTGGTATGCAGGCTGCCCGTCGCGGACAGCTTTCCAGAACTGAAAGCAGCGCTTTTCGCCGGCGGCTCAACCCGCCTGCAGAAAAAGCGGATTCGTCAGCGTCGCCAGTTGCGGCTCACCATCCCAGTCGGGGCGCCAGACCTCAATGCGGCAAAAACGCTCATCCACCGGCACACGAAGTTCGCGCGCGAAGGCCACGGCACCCGGCGGCACGACAAAGGTCCGGCTCCGGCCCGCGGCCGTCCAGACCTCGATGCGATCCCCCGCCCGCAGCTGGTCGGCTTCGATCCGCACTGCCGCCCCGCCGGCAGCCGACTGCGCGACATCACCCATCATCGCGTCGCCGCACTGCAGCGAAACACGCGGACTGTCAGCCGCCGCCATGATGAAGCTGTGACCCGCCTCCAGTGCCGCGAGGATATCCGCCCGCGCCCGCGACCAGGTCCAGACCGCCGTCGCCGGCTGCCCAAGCGTCAGGTCGAGGTCACTGTGGTAGTCCGAGCCACCAATAACACGATAGCGCGCCCCGAGGGCCAGCTGCTCCTGCCACCAGGCGACGGCATCGCGGTTGCGCCTGGTATACGGCCCGTTCCAGATCTCGTAGAGCTGGTTCGGAAACGCCGTCAGACTGTGCTCCCAGGCGAGGTCAAAGGTCCTGTCAAACGGGTGGTTGATCACCACCACGGCACCGGCCGCGCGTCCCTCCGCCATGACCGCGGCCATCTCCGCTGCACCGTTCGCGAAGACGGTAGTGACGGGCTCCGCGACCCCCAGCAGATTCGCATGCCCGCTGAACCAGGTCAGCTCGAGGCCCGGAATGGCCGTCAGCTCCGGCGTGGAGCCGAGTTCACGGTTACCGGAAACCGTATTGTGATCCGTCAGAATCAGGTAGTCGAGGCGATTTTCGACCGCCTTGTTCATCAGCCGCTCCACCGTCAGCTGCCCGTCACTATGGCAGCTGTGCGCGTGCGTCTCGCCCAGCAGCAGCTGCGGCTGCCGCTCAAGCTGGCGAATCTCAACCCGACAGACAAAATTCTCTGACAGCGCCTTGACACCCAGCAGCAGCTGCCAGGTACCGGACACGAGCCTGGTCGGCAGGCAGCCGGGCGAAGCCGTCTCCTCCCCGATCCATACCGGAGTCGTCCTCGACATCAGATTCGCCACCAGCCGCCCCTCGGGATTCTCGACCGTGATATCGACATAGGGCCGGATTTTCTTATAGGCAAAGCCTTCCCCGTCTATCCGCTCCTCTCCCGTCCAGACTTCGGGCCGGATCTCGAGCAGCTGCTGCCCCTCTGCAAGCGTGAACGGTACGCGGCGATAGCGGCCTGCATCCGCCGGCGTCAGTTCAATCGTAAGCCATTCGCTGCGCCAGACGGGCGCCTGTTTCAGATCCGAAAGCTGCATGGGTACCTCCCCTAATCGCCGTCCGGGCCGCGGCGGCTGCGCGAGCGGCGGCGGGCGCGTTCGCCGGAGTCGAGGAGGGCTTTGCGCAGACGAATGCTGTGGGGCGTCACCTCGATCAGCTCGTCGTCGTCAATCAGCTCCAGACACTGCTCGAGGGAGAGCTCGAGCGGGGGCGAGAGGCGCAGGGCTTCGTCGGAGCCGGCGGCACGGATGTTGGTGACGTGCTTCTTCCGGCAGACATTGACCACGACGTCCTCGGTCTGCTGGGTGGTGCCGACGATCATGCCCCCGTAGACCGGAGTGGCCGGGCCGATGAGGAGAACGCCGCGGCTCTGGGCCTGATAGAGGCCGTAGGTGGTGGCCTCGCCCTGCTCGTGGGCGACGAGGACACCGTGACCGCGCATCGCAATGGCGCCGGCCCAGGGCTCAAAGCCGGCGACGGTGCTGTTCATGACGCCGTTGCCGCGGGTGTCGGTCAGGAACTCCGAGCGATAGCCGATGAGGCCGCGCGTGGGAATGTGAAACACGAGGCGGCTCATGGCACGCTCCGGGGGGCGCATGTCGACCAGCGCCGCACGGCGGCGGCCGAGTTTCTCGATGACGACGCCGACATAGTCCTCGGGGACGTCGATGACGAGCTCCTCGACGGGCTCGAGACGGACACCGTCGCGCTCGCGGACGATGACCTCGGGCTTTGAAACCTGAAACTCGTAGCCCTCGCGGCGCATGGCCTCGATCAGGATGGAGAAGTGCAGCTCGCCCCTGCCCTTGACCACGAAGCGGTCGGGGCTGTCCGTTTCCTCGAGGCGCATGGCCACATTCGTCTCCATCTCGCGCAGCAGGCGGGCGCGCAGGTGGCGACTGGTAACATAGTCGCCGTCGCGGCCCGCAAAGGGCGAGTCGTTGACCATGAAGGTCAGCGACAGGGTCGGCTCGTCGATGGCGACGAAGGGCAGGGCAACCGGCGCCTCGGGAGCGGTCAGGGTGTCGCCGATGCCGATGTCATCGATGCCGGAGACGGCAACGATTTCGCCGGCCTCGGCCGTGTCGCAGTTCACGCGTTCGAGGCCCTCGAAGCGCATCAGCTGTCCGATACGCACACTCCGGACGCCCGCCCGGCCGTCCGTCACCTGTGCCAGCGTCTGGCCGTGCTGAATGCGGCCGCGCTCGATGCGGCCGACGGCGATGCGGCCAACATAGTTGTCGTAGATCAGATTCGAGACCAGAAGCTGCAGGGGCAGGTCGGGATCGCCGGCAGGCGGGGGCACGTGGGCGATGATGGCGTCCAGCAAAGGGCGGATCGAGCCCGCACCGGCAGCGGCCTGCCCGTCGGCGGCGGCGAAGGCCAGCGCCTCCCCGAGATCGGCCGAAACCAGACCGCTGCGCGCCGAGGCATAGAGCACCGGGTAGTCGAGGGTCTCGTCATCGGCACCGAGCTCGAGAAAAAGCTCGAAAATCTCGTCATTGACCTCGTGCGGGCGGGCGTCGGGGCGGTCGATCTTGTTCAGGACGACAACAGGGACGAGGCGGCGCTCGAGGGCCTTGCGCAGGACGAAGCGGGTCTGCGGCATCGGCCCGTCTGCGGCATCAACGACGAGCAGGACTCCATCGACCATGCGCAGCACGCGTTCGACCTCGCCGCCAAAGTCCGCATGGCCCGGCGTGTCGACAATGTTGATGCGCCAGTCGCCGTAGCTGACGGCCGTGTTCTTCGCCAGAATGGTGATGCCCCGCTCACGCTCCAGATCGTTGCTGTCCATGACCCGGGCCGCCACGGCCTCGTTGGCACGGAAGGTGCCGGTCTGGCGCAGCATGGCGTCAACGAGCGTCGTCTTCCCGTGATCGACATGGGCGATGATGGCGATGTTGCGCAGGCGTCGCTCGGCCGGGCGGCCGGCACCGGTGGCCGGGCGGCCCTCATTCTCCTTCACGCTGGCCCTCCCCCCGCGAACGCAGACTCAGGTGGATCGGTGTGCCCCGGAAGCCAAACTGTCTGCGCAGTTCGTTTTCGATGTGCCGCTCGTAGCCGAAGTGCATCAGTTCCTTATCGTTCACAAAGAGGACAAAAAGCGGCGGCCTGACCGCCACCTGGGTGGCGTAGGAGATCTTGAGGCGGCGGCCCTTGTAGGAGGGCGCGGGGTTCATGGTCTGGATGTCGCCGATCACGCTGTTGAGGACCCCGGTCGGGATGCGCTTCGAAGCCTCCTCGTAGACTTCGCGGATCAGGCGCGGGAGGCGCTCGACGCGCTGGCCGGTCTTTGCAGAAATAAAGATCAGGGGTGCGTAGGGCATATAGGCGAGACGGGTGCGGATGTCGTTCTCGAACTCGCGCACGGTCCGGTTCGTCTTCTCGATCAGATCCCACTTGTTCACCACGATGATGGTCGCCTTCCCCTCGTTGTGGGCGAGGCCGGCGATACGCGCGTCCTGCTCGCTCGAACCCTCCTCGGCGTCGATCAGCAGCAGACAGACATCGGCCCGCTTGATGGCGGCCAGGGCGCGCAGCACGGAGTAATGCTCGAGGGGGTCGTCGATGCGGCTGCGGCGGCGGATGCCGGCGGTGTCAACAAAGATGTAGCGCTGCCCGTCGCGCTCAATCACGGAGTCGAGCGTGTCGCGCGTCGTGCCCGGCATGTCCGAGACGATCGCCCGCTCCTCACCGACCAGACGGTTAACGAGGGAGGACTTCCCGCTGTTGGGCTTCCCGATGATGGCGACGCGGATCGCATCGTCCTGGTCCTCCCCGGCTTCCGGCGGCGGCAGCAGGTCTATGACGGCGTCGAGAAGGTCGCCGATGCCGAGTCCATGGGCGGCCGAGACCGGCAGCACGGTCTCGAAGCCGAGGCGGTAGAACTCATAGGCCTCGGGCGGCATGTCGCCGGGGCGGTCGACCTTGTTCACCGCGACGAGGACGGGTTTTCCGGAGCGGCGCAGCAGCGTGGCGATGTCGAGATCGGCGGGCACGAGGCCCATCTGCAGATCGACGATGAAGATGATGACATCGCCGGTTTCGATGGCGATTTCGGCCTGCCGGCGCATGCTTTGCAGAAGTGAATCCGTACTGTCGGGCTCGATGCCTCCCGTGTCGATCAGGGTGAAGGCGCGGCCGAGCCACTCGCCGTCCGCATAGAGGCGGTCGCGGGTGACACCCGGCCGGTCGTCGACGATCGCGAGGCGCGTGCCGATCACATGGTTGAAGAGGGTCGATTTCCCGACATTCGGACGGCCGACGACGGCGACGAGGGGTTTGGTCATGGTACTGGCCTTTCTGCCGCGAGGGCGCGGATCGTGTCGACGAGGCCGGCGGCACGGCTCCCGGTGATCCGGGTTTCCAGCCCGCTCCGGCGGGCGATGTCGGCGACGCTGAGATCGTCGAGGAAGAGGGGCTCCCCCGCCCGCAGCATCACGTCGGGAATGAGGAGGACGGCGTCCGGCGGGACCTCGTTCTCCGCCAGCGCGGCGAGGAGGTCGCCGCCCGTCACGAGGCCCGTCACCGTGATCCGGGGACCGAAGAAGAGACTGGGCACCGCCAGCACCTGCAGTCCGAGTCCGGGAAAGCGGGCCTCAATCCGCCGGCTCCAGGAGGCCAGGAAGGGCGCCGCATCCACCCCCACCGGCAGCAGCAGGGTCCGCGGCCGGAGGGCGGGCCGGGGCTCCAGACCCGAGAGCATGTCCTCGAGGTCGGAGGCAAAGGAGGTCAAGAGTCCGACGCCATTCTCGAGCTGGGGGTAGTCCTCGTAGTGTTCGGGCAGCGGCAGGGGCCGGCCGGCGCGCAGATAGAATTCGTCGCCGAGGTAGAAGAGACGGCTTCCGTGGCTGTCGAGAAAGCGCGCCTGCCAGCGCTCGCAGCTGTCGATAACGGCGGCTGCCCGGGCGGGTGTGTAGGTCTCGAGCTGCGGGAGGCCGAGGCTTTCGCGGTAGCGCGTCAGACCGACCGGCACGGCGGCGATGCTCTGGAGACAGGGGCCGAGCGTGGCCAGATCGCCGAGCGTCCGCTCGAGCGCCGGCCCGTCGTTCAGGCCCGGGCAGAGAACGAGCTGGACATTGAGGCGGATCCCGCCGTCGACAATGCGCCTGAGCTGCTCCATGATGCGGGCGGCCGCGGGATTTCGCATCATGCGGACGCGCAGTTCGGGATCAGTCGTATGAACCGAAACATTCATGGGCGAGAGCCGGGCCCGGATCAGGCGGTCGAGCTCGGCGTCACTGACATTCGTCAGCGTCACATAGTTCCCGGTCAGAAAGGAGAGGCGCAGGTCGTCATCCTTAAAATACAGTGTCTCGCGGAGATTGGCCGGCAGCTGGTCGATGAAGCAGAAGATACAGCGATTCTGACAGCGGCGGCAGTGATCCATGAGCGGTTCGGCGAACTCCAGGCCGATCTCCTCGTCCTCATCCGCCTCGATCTCGTACTCGACCAGGCTGCCGTCGGGCTCCTCAATCGTCAGTACATAGACGGGGGCGAGCAGGGCGAGGCGCCAGGCAAAGACATCCGGCACCGGCTCCCCGTCGACCGCCAGCAGCCGGCTTCCGGGCTGTATGCCGAGGGCGGCGGCGATGCTGCCGGGCTCAACAGCCATGATGCGTTTCGGGTCATCCATGGATCTTGGGGCTCGAGACACGGAAAAAGACGGCCGACGCCCGTCGACCGCCCGTCTGTCCGCATCTGCCTGGCATCAGGCGCGACCGCGAGCCGCGCACGGACTCACTCCGCAGCGACGACTCCGTCCACCAGGCGGCCTTTGTAATAGCCACAGTTTTTGCAGACCACATGCGGCGCCTTCAGCGTATGACACTGCGGACAGGCACCGAGATTCGGTGCATTGATCTTGTACTGTGCCCGCTGGCGGCGCGAGCGTGCCTTTGACCATCTACTCTTTGGAACTGCCATGTTGTTACCTTCCTCCGCGCTCTCCCGCGCCTTCTTCTTCTGCGGGCGTCCGCCTGCGCCTGCGGCGCATCAGAGTTCCCCGCCTATTCGTCGTTCGTTTTCGCCAGCAGCCGTCCCAGCTCCGCCAGGGCGGAGAAGGAACCCACCGGTTCCGGCTGACAGCCGCAGCTGTCTGTGTTGCGGTTGCAGCCGCAGATGGGACACAGGCCTCTGCAGTCATCGCTGCAGAGTACAACCGGCGGCAGGGCGAGCCAGAGCACCGCTTCCAGTCCCGGATCGGTATCGAGGTACTGTCCGTCATGTGGCAGGGCTCTCTCCGCCTCCTGGTCCAGCTCCCCGTCCGCCCCGGCGTCATCGCCAAAATCCGTGCGGTTCAACTCATCAACACTGTGCTGCGGCAGGTAGATCTCTTCCACCTCGAGGTCAAAGGGCAGCCGTGTCGCCGCCAGGCAGCGGGCACAGTCCGTCTCCGCCGTTCCGGTGAGGCGCCCGCTAAGCAGGTAGCGTCCTCCGCCTGTGTGTTCGAGTCTCCCCTCAAAAAGCGGTGCTTCCGGAAAGCGCCAGGCCGCATCGCGTTTGGCGAGCTGGGCGCCGTCCAGCACGAACCTCAGTTCGCGGCGACTTCCGGCCTGTCGGCGAAGTCGGGACAGTTCCACAATCATAGGGATACCTCTGCAGACACGCCCGCCATTATCCGTAAGAAACAGCGCAGTTGTCAAGCTTTTCGAGCTGGAGGAGTGCACGTCAGGAAGGTCGGAAAGCGGTTGAGCAGACCAGAAGCACTGCTGGCAAGGAAGAAAAGCAGCTTGTGGATTTCTGGTGGTCAAAACGAGGAGTTTTCCAAAAAACGATTTGGATTTCTCGCTGTCTTGACCACAAAGGGGCCGTTTCTGGTCAAAACGAAGAGTAATCCAAAAAAAGATTTGGATTTCTCGCTGTCTTGACCACAAAGGGGTCGTTTCTGGTCAAAACGAGGAGTTTTCCAAAAAAAGATTTGGATTACTCGCTGTCTTGACCACAAGGGGGCGCGCCGCTACGCGGCGCTCTGGCTGTCAGGATCGCCTTTATCTTAAGGCAGCAAAGCAGGAAAACCTGGATCGCTTCACAATCTCCCTAAAAGTAACAGGTCGTGTCTGTCAGCCTCGTCGCTCGCAATCCTATTCCTTATCCCATTCGCATTCCGGCAGTTTGTGAGGGCGATCGCCACGCAGGCAAAATGGAGAAGTGATCGTCCAATTGCCCGCATGCAGGCTGCGCTGAAAACGCCACGGTGTTTCAGGTCTTTGAGGAAGGTTCGGAAAAAGGCTTCACCCGTCCCGACAAATATGACGTGCACCCGAGCGGAAGCGGGCAGCGGCGCCGCTGCTGCGCAGACTGCGTTGTTTTCCGCGACCACGTCAGGTGTTCGCAGCACGCTGCCTGCCATGGAGCTTCCCTCACCCGGTCTTTGGAGACGCCGCACTCCATGGTATAGTTCATCAACAGTTCCCGCTACGCTGATGACACGGATTTCCTCACAGGACGACACGACAGGAGCACCCATGCAGCGCCTAAAAAGCTTGTTCGGAGCACAGGATCTGACCACCGGCTCACCCCTCGGCAGACTGGTCCGCTTTTCCGTCCCACTCCTGCTGGGAAATCTGGCCCAGCAGATGTATTCAACAGTCGACGCCATCGTCGTAGGCCGCTATGTCGGCGACGGAGGCCTGGCAGCCATTGGCGCCACCATGCCGGTCATCAATATGCTGCTGGTTCTGTTCATGGCCATCTCAACCGGCGCCAGCGTCCTGGTCTCGCAGAACTTTGGCGCCCGTGCCTATGAACGCCTGAACCGCGTCATCGGCAACGCCATCGTCCTCATCATCGCTTCCTCCCTCCTCATCATGGCCATTGCGATCCCGCTGTCCGGCCCGCTGATGCAGCTGGTGCGCACGCCGGAAAACATCCGTGCCATGGCGACAGGCTACATGCGCATTATCTTCATAGGCCTGCTCGGCTCGGCATTCTACAACATCATCTCAGGCATTCTGCGCGGCCTGGGCGACTCGCTCACCCCGCTTCTGATCCTGCTTTTGACCACCTTTATGAACACCGTCCTCGACCTCTACTTCGTTGCCGTCCTCCACTGGGGCGTCGAGGGCGCTGCCTGGGCCACCATCCTCTCGCAGGCGGTTTCAGCCGTCCTCTGCCTCTTCCAGCTCAGCCGCGTGCGCGGCCTTCCCCGCCTGCGCCTCAACAACCTGCGTCCCGACTTCCATGAGATTGGCAGACTGCTGCGTATCGGCCTGCCTGCCGGAATGACACAGGCCATCTTCTCCCTCGCCATGATCACGGTTCAGGCACTGACCAACTCCATGGGCTCACACGTGGTGGCCGCCAATACCGCCGTCATCCGCATCGACGGTTTCGCCATGATGCCGAACTTCACACTCGGCATGGCCGTCATGACCTTTGTCGGCCAGAATATCGGCGCCGGCCGCATGGACCGCGTGGACCGGGGAACAAAGGCCGCCGTCCGCCTCGGCCTGGCCATGTCGACAACTCTGACCCTGCTGGTACTGATCTTTGGCCCGCAGCTGCTGCGTGTGTTTACGAGCACCGGGACCGTCATTGATCTCGGAACCGGCATGATGCGCATTCTGGCGGTCGGCTACATCATGATGTCACTGAATCAGGTATTCGGCTCCGTCATGCGCGGCGCCGGCGACACCCTGCCAGCCCTCTGGATTTCCATGGTCACGACCGTCATGGTCCGCGTTCCGACAGCCTATCTCCTGGCCTCGCTGACACGCTCCGCCGACTGGCCGAACGGTCACCCCTTCTCGCTGAGCGTCTCCCTTCTCGTCTCCTGGTCTCTCGGAGCTCTGATCCAGTATCTGGTCTACCGCCGCGGACGCTGGCGCACACTTGCCATCGTCAAACCGCGACCGGCATACGAAGCTGCGACAGTGCCGGCCGTGGCCGACAACGAACAGGGGCTGTAAGGCCGCACGGGCCTGGAGAATGAGTTGTGCATACGATTGAAGCAACTCAGGCCATACTGGAAGAGCTGGTCGCAGAGCTGCCGGCTGCCCTGTTCTCCGGGCTCAACGGCGGCGTATCACTGACAGAACGGGCCCCTCTTCACGAACAGAGTCAGCCCGGCCGTCCCCTCTATGTGCTGGGCGCCTATCATCGTGATTCTCTGGGACGCTATGTTCTGCTGCACTACGGTTCGCTCAGGCGCTGCTTCGGCCACCTGCCCCATGACGCCTATGTCAGCGAACTGCGCCGTGTTCTGCGCCATGAACTGCGCCATCACGTCGAGTCGCTGGCCGGCGAGCACGGCCTGATCGACTTCGATCGGGAGCAGATCGCGGCCTATCTCACAGAAACTGCGGATCTCGGCACACCGCCGCAGGGCTGACGGACGGCTCGGCGGGCGGCGCAGGCAATGCCGCCACAGGATGAACAGTTTTTCAAGGTTCCGCACGCTTTTATTACGGAAGTTTGAAATTTCCCGGAGTTGACTGGCGCCCTGTTCACCGCTTCAATCCGGCTGTATGTCGGTCTGCTTTCAGGCTCACACTGCGCGGGGATATCTGCGGCTAAAAGAGCCAGACCAGTATAGCTATGATGAGGCAAAGAACAACGCAGCCGATCACGAGCAGATAAAGGCGCCGCCTGCTCCGCCAGCCCTCCCTGAGTCTCGCCAGCAAACTCCGGGGCAGAATCTCATCCATCTGTTCCGGCGTTATCTCCTCGTCGGCCACCCTAAAATCGGCTTCGACCGCCAGGCTTTTCGGCTCGGAGCGACGGAAGCGTCGCGGCCGCCCGCTGCCGCGCAGGCCGCGCAGCCGCCCGGGGCTCTGGCCATGGACATCGGCATAGAATTCGGCTTCAACATGAAAGTGGCTGGGCTGACTGAGATCGACATCGAGGGAGCCTGATTCCTTCTCGACAAAGCGCAGGAAAGAGAGGAAACGCCGCAGGGCATCCTCT
>JASGUU010000059.1 GCA_030057555.1 Bacillota bacterium
TCGTATCTCGATCATGTTCAACACCGTGTACCCTTTTGAGCGGAGGAAACGAATCATGTTCTCATTATTGGGATGCACATAGTTATAGACGGTATCTTCTCCCATCAATCCGGCTATCTCTTCGGCCCTGCTGAACAGCATTGTTGCAATGCCTTTTCTCCTGTGTTCCTGACTGACAAAGAGGTGTTCAACCCATAGGCATGGCTCATCTATCCTGCAAACGATATAGCCAACGAAAACGCCATCATCTTCTGCCGCAAAAACAGGATAGCCGGACTTCAGGAAATACATGATCTCTTCCTTCGCCGATTCGATATCCGCTTGAGACGGGATGTTCTTATAGGCACACAGCGTCACACGGAATTCAGCCAGCAGTGGAGCAAGCCGGTCAGCAGCATTTGCATCAATCCTGATGATTCTCATGTTCTCCTCCACCCGACATTCATTTTGTCTGGTAACTCAGAAGCCCGGCAGCCTGCGCTGTTTCCATATCAACAATCCCACTATTCCAAACGTGCAAAAATCCGATAGCAAAGGTATGTCAAATAGGGAGACGGCACTTTCTTCTGCCCGAAATCCCAGTCCTTCAGCTTCCGGTATGCCGATTCCGGTGTGAAAAAGCCATCCTTATCCTGTTTGCTTCTGATATGTTGAATCATTTCAAGAAAACGCGGGTCATCCCGCACAAACTCGTATCTGCTTAGAACTCCGGCTACGCTGACTATGTCATACCAGCACGAAGGTGCTTTCAACTTGCGGAAATCCGTACCCATGTAGAACATGTAGGGGTGCTGGCTGAGGCTGTTTTCCCAGAGAGCCAGCAACACGTCTGCCGAGGAAGCAGCCACCCGGGATTCCCTGTATGCCGGGATTTGCGACAGTAAATCCGTCATAATCAAGGTCGCATAGGGACAACAGTCACTTTTTTTCCCCGGACCGCGGAACGTTCCCAGCTCAGGCGACACGGCACAGGGGAATCCGTTTTCTCGGCCAAGGGACAGCAGATGGTCAACACCGGGTTTGACGTATTCGTGATAATCCAGACCCGCCTTCTGCAGAGCGAGCAGAAGCAATGGCGCATCACAGAGACACCAGCTGAACACATCTTCGCCTGTACCGCCGAAATGCCTGGGCACATTGGTCATGGACTGATATACGCCGTGCTCATCCCTGTGCTCCAATATTGCATCAACAGCCGCTTTAATCTCCGGGACCCCCGTATCAAATCCCAGGTCAAGCAGAAACAGCAGTTTGTGTATCGGCAAATCAGGGTTTTTGTGGTTTGTCACCAGAATGTCATGAAAGTTCGCAATATCAGAAAGGCAGCCTTTGATCCGCTGATCAGCTAACGCTGCATGTCTGATTTCTACCAGATCATCCCTGGGTTCATGCCTCAGGTTAAGGTGGATCGCGTATTTCAGCCAGTCATCGCTGATTGCCAGCAGATTGTGATACGCCATATTCCCATCACCCCTCTTTTATGCCCTGGCCTTCGGCTGATTCGCTCCGGCGACACACAGGAAAAATCCGGCAGGCTCTGCTCCCGGGATTCCCGCTGACATTGTAGCTGCGCGAGCTTCCTGACGTCGAACACCCCTGTAGATGGCTTTCATACGCCCGCTTGTCGCCTGGACGATCCGCTGCCCGGCGATCGTATGAACGCGATGTGCGCCCAGGGTGCGCAGCATCTGTTTCATCGTCTGCTCTGTATAAAGGCCATGCGATCCGTCACACAATGAATGGCGGACTGCCCCACAAAGCCTGACCCGCGGTTTACGTTCAACCTGGACCGTGGGGCTATCGATGTTTTTGACCAGGATTGTAGAGCCGGCTCTATTCTGAGTATAGACTGGCTCTATTTCCCAAACAGGTGAAATATATATGCTATGATCGCTGCCAGCGCTGGAAATACGACCAGAGTGCCAAGCCACTTTTTTATTAACGTCGTCTTTGGAATGTATGGTTTCAGGTCTTCAGTACCTTTTATCTCCCATGCCTTAGTATGCCCAACCCAATACCAGTCGATAAAGAACCTGTCAAACAGATTCATGATCAAATAGATCCAGGCCATCTGCGTAAACCCGTCCCGGAACCCTCCTGCACCATTAACAAAATAGACAAGGACAGGGACAACAAATAAAACGGGAATAAACAGGGCCAGACTCGACAGAATGGTGTTCCTCCTGATTCTCTCTGCCGTTGTCAGGCCTAATTCGATGACTCTATCCTTCACATCCTGCTCGTAAAAACAACCAGGCCAACCGGCCCATTCGCGATGCCCACAACACAGACCAGCAGCAGCCAAAAAGACATGGCCAGGCCTTCCAGAACAACCATTTGCCCCTACCTCCGCAAAGTCCTTTTCTACATGGCCACCAGATATTCCGCCTGTTGCGCCTCAGCCTGCTTCCAGCTTCAGCACAAAGGCCTTCGTGTATCCCGGATACGGTTCGACAATCTCCAGGCTGCCGCCGTGGGCCTGGGCGATGGCGTCCGCGATGGCGAGACCCAGTCCGCTGCCGGAGGAGCTGCGGGCCGCATCCAGCTTCACAAAGGGTTGAAACAGCTCCTCCCGCCCTGCCCGGTCCATGCTCTCCCCGTCATCCGCCACAGCCAGCTCAATTCCCTGCCCAACAGCCCGCAGGCGGACCTGAATCCTGCTTCCGGGCCTGTTGTGACGGATCGCGTTGTGAAAGAGATTGGCGACGAGCCTCCGCATCTCGCCTTCGGCGACTTCCGCATGGAGCGGCGTCTGCGGGAGATCGAGATCCAGCTCGACGGCATTCGCCTCCACCAGATCATAGGCATCGCTTACCACCTCCTGCACCAGAACCACCAGATCCGTTCTTTCTTTCTTCAGGAAGGGGGCGGCGGCGCTGACGCGCGTGTACCGGAAGAGCTCGTCTACCAGCCTCGTCACCTGATCGCTCTTCTGCGCAATCAGCCGCAGAACTCCGGCTTCCCCGCCGGGCGCCACTCTGCCATCCGCCAGGGCATGGGCATAGCCCTTGACAGAGGTGAGGGGCGTCTTCAGATCATGGACGATGGCTGCATAGAGAAGGTTCTCCGCCTCCTTCTGCCGCCTGCCTTCTTTCTCGAAGGCCGCCTGCGTCAGGCGCCAGAAGAGCAGCGCCGCCAGGACAATAAAGACGATGTCCAGCGTCAGGCGCACAGCCGCCAGCAGCAGATACTGCAGGGGCGTTCGCAGCCGTGGCTCCAGAAACATGGTCGCGAGGGAATCCGTCAGCGCCATGGCCAGAAAGAGCAGGAGAATGATGCCGATGAAGTTGCGGAATACCGTCTTCTGCAGCTGTTTCATGCGCTTTTACCGGCATCTTTGACGAAGCGGTAGCCGAGCCCTCGTATCGTCTGAATGCGCCGGGCTCCGACTTTGGCACGCAGGCGGTTGATGATGACATGAATCGAATTGTCATCGTGGAAATATTCCGCGTCCCAGCCGGCCCTGTAGATCTGAGACTTGGCGAAAACTCTCCCGGGATTTTGCATCAGCAGGCGCAGGACCTGAAACTCCACCCTGCTCAGGTCGTACGTGTCTCCGTCCACAGCGAGCGTGCAGCTGTCCAGGTCGAGGGTGATCCCGCCAACGCTGATCGTGGACCCGGCCGCCGCTGAAGCGCGCAGTCTGGATCTGACTTTCGCCACCACCTCCAGGGGCTCAAAAGGCTTGGCAATGTAATCGTCGGCCCCGATGTCATAGGCCAGGAGGCGGTCACTCAGCGTGCTGCGGGCCGACATGATCAGGATCGGCCGGTCGAAGCGGTCACGGATCTTCCGGATCAGATCGAGGCCGTTCAGCCTGGGCATCATGATGTCGAGGAGGAGCAGGTCGATCGCTTCCCGGTCCAGAATCTCAAGGGCCTCCAGACCATCGCTGGCCTCGTAGATGCGCCAGGCCGGATCGTGCAGGTAGAGCTTCAGCATGTCGATGATGCTCTCTTCATCGTCACACAGCAAAATTCCGTAGTCTGCCACTCCTGCCCCCCCTGTTCCCGGCCACCGCCGTCCCATTGATTATCACCAAAACCGGTAGGTTTGAAAATACAGGGCCGTCAGGAGCGGCAGCAGGCTGATGGCCGCCCTCACCAGATCCGCCCTCCGGTTCTTTCCCCGCCGCAACGCGATGGCCTGCCAGATGAAATTCGCGGCCACCAGCAGCATGACAAAGATGAGGACGAGACAGATCACGCGAACCTGTTCATAGACATAGGAATCGATAAGGAGCCAGAGATAGAAGAAGACAGCCGAGACAAACATGGCGCCAAGCAGGGCGAGATGGCTGCCTGCGGCACAGCAGGAAAAACGCCTGCCCCGCAGCCTCGCGATCAGGACGTAAAGGCTGTTCGCAACGCCGAAAAGGAAGACCAGGAAGGCGGCGAGGATGCAGAAGACAGAATATGCGAGCTCCAGCAGGCCGAGCTTCCGGTAATCCGTCGTATAGGACTCGAGGCTGTCCGTCCCGGGAATCTGGTGGAGATTGACCGCGAGACCGTTGTGGCTGTCCTGCCGGTAGACGCCCTCACCGAGACTGTAGATGTCAAAATCCAGAAGCGGGACCTCGAAGCGCCCCTCTGTGCAGCTCCTGCGAATCGGCAGCAGCTGCGAGGCATAGGTGGCGATGCGGGCCAGGCCCACCTGAAAGCCGCGCCGCGAACAGTAGATACCGGAGATGTCCCCGCCGGGGACAACAGCGATCTCCGGCCGCCCGTAGAGGAGTTCCAGCAGACCGTAGTTGTAGCTCATCTCGCCCACTTCGTTGCTCATCACGACGAGACCCGTCCTGCTTTGCGGATCAAACCAGAAGGAGGACGAAAATCCCTGCGTATTGCCGCCATGGCCCAGGACTTTCCTGCCGTAGTCCAGCGTCCAGAGGCCATGGTGAATGCGGCTCTCATGCGTGCCGGCATAGAAAAGACTGGGTGCAGTCAACGCATCCATCGTGGCCTGTTCCCTGAACAGTCTCGTCCTGGTTCGGGTGAATTCTTTGGCAAAGGTCAGAAAGTCACCCGGCGTTCCGGCGCAGGAGCCTGCCGGATAGAGGGCAATATGAACCAGCTGCCGGCCGTAGGACTCTCTCTCATCCTCGTAATAGCTGTAGCTTTTCATCCCCTCCCGCCTGGCCGCGAGCCAGGGCTTATCCGTCCAGCCAGGCTTGACAGATGTATGGCGCATATCCAGAACGCGGAAGATATTCCTGTTGACATATTCGTAGAAGGGCATGCCGCTGACACACTCCACGATGTAGCCGGCGAGCGCAGCTCCATAATTGCTGTAGGCTGTCACGGTTCCGGGGGCATAGATCTGTGGCGGCTCGCAGATGCGCAGCGCCTCCGCCAGTTCGGGAACATCCTCCGCCGACTCATATTCAGCGCCGAAGACAACTTCCTGAAAACCGGCCTGATGGTTCATGAGATGCAGCATGGTGACCGGCTCCGGGTAGCGCAGTCTGGTCAGGAAGCCGGGCGGCAGATAGCCGGCGATATCTTCGCCGAGATCCAGTTTCCCCTCCTCCACCAGCTGCATCACGCTCACCCAGGTGAGGACCTTGGTCACCGAACCCCACTCAAAGACACTGTCCTCGTCCACCGGGATTTCGTTTTCCACATCGGCACAGCCGTAATACTTCAGGCAAAGGGTTTCATCCTCATGGAAGACAGCAACAGCCAGACCCGCTGTCGCCTCTTTCCGCACCTCAATATAGTCTTCGACAGCCTGCGGGACCGCATCCATGGGCAGGCTCAGCGCCATGAGCGAAGTTGTGTTGCCCAGCAGCAGAGGCAGAGCGACAGACAGGGCCAGACAGAACTTTTTCATGCGTGACATAAGAAACCCTCCTCTCATATCCGACAGGAGGGAGCCTAACAGCCACGGCTTTCATGGGCGTTAATGAAGCTTAACGGAAGCTTATTTCTGTGGCCGCCTTCCCCGTTCATGTGAAAGGCCGGCATGATGCCGGCCTTCGATGCTGGGAAAACGTCCGGGACAGGCTCAGAGTGAGCCGGGCAGGTCACCTGCAAATTTGGCCGCGAGTTTCTCCTGCCAGTCGGACAGAGGGGCGAGCCTGCCGAGGAAGAAGCGCAGAATCTTCGGCTCGTGCTCGAAGCGCAGGCCGCCGATCAGGTCACGGTTCTCGTAGAGCCAGGTCACCCGGTCGACCGCATAGTCGATCTGACTCTTCGTGAAGACGCGCCGTGGGACCGCGAGCCGCAGCAGTTCCATCTCGGCCAGGGTCTCGTTGCCGTCGGCATCTCTGTTCTCGCTGAGTGTTCCGCGTTCCATGCCGCGGATGCTGCCGGCGATGTAGAGGGCGGCGGCGAGAGCGGCGGCGGGATACTCTTCCTGCGGAATATGCGGGACGAAGCGGGAGGCGTCGAGATGGCAGCCGAGACCGCCGGCCGGGGTCACGACCGGGACACCGCGCTTTTCGAGCTCGTCGACCATGTAGGCAATAAACTCCGGTCCCTGCGAAGTGACGGCGAGGTCGAGCGTCTCTTCGAGTCCGACCGCAATCGCCTCAATCTCACGGACCGACATGCCGCCGTAGGTGAGGAAGCCTTCGTTCAGCACGACCAGCTCCTTGAGCGGATCAACCAGCTCGCTTTCCCTCATGCAGATGCCGCCGCCGCGCGCGAAGCCGAGCTTTCGCGCCGAGAAGTAGATGATGTCGCACTGGTCGGCAACCGCACGCATGATCTCCCGCAGCGAGAGATCGCGGCAGTCCTCGTCCTTCATCTTCAGGAAGTAGAGATTGTCCTGCAGCAGCGATGCATCCAGAATGAGAAGCACATCATACTGCCGGCAGATTCTGGCCGTTTCTCTGAGATTGGCAAAGGAGAACGGCTGTCCGCCGATCAGGTTCGTTCCCGCTTCGAGGCGGACAAAAGGCACCCGGTCGGCCTTCTCCGCCAGAAACGCGGCCAGCGCATCGGTGTCGAGGTTGCCTTTGAAGGGATAATCGCTCTGGCACTTGAGCCCCTCCGGGATCAGCAGCTCGATGACCTCTCCGCCGCAGCGCTCGATATGGGCCCTCGTCGTCGTAAAGTGGTAGTTCATCGGCACGATGTCGCCGGGTTTCACGAGCAGATCCGCGAGAATCTTTTCACAGCCGCGGCCCTGGTGAGCCGGCAGGAAATGCTCCATGCCGAAGATGTCACGCACCGTTCGCTCGAGCCGGAAAAATGACTCGCTGCCGGCATAGGCATCGTCGGCCTGGAGCATCGCCGCCTGCTGGCGGTCGCTCATCGCGTTGACGCCGCTGTCGGTCAGCATGTCGAGGAATATATCCTTGTTGCGCAGAAGGTAGAGATTGCTCGAGGCCTCCTGGATGCGGGCGAGCCGCTCTTCGACCGGGAGCAGATTCAGCTGCTGGACAATCCGCACCTTATGGCGTTCGAGCGGGATCTTTCGTCCGTCAAAAAAAGAGATGGTTTCCACGTGTTCGCTCCTCCTTGTAATCTGCGGTGCACCTGGGCTTCCCGCATGGTCCGGTACTCTGTGAGCCGGTGGCCGGGGGACGAACGGTATAAAAAACGTCCATCCCGACAATTGTGTCGAGAGGACGTCTTCCAACGTGATACCACCTCTCTTCGCTCTCACCTCACGGTGCAAGCCTCTGCCGGTACGCCGATCTCTCCGCAAAGACAAAAGTGGTCTTCTCTGCCAACCGGTTATACCGCCGCGCTGTCACGGGCGCACCCGTCGTCTCCTACCTCCGCTCACACGGTCTCGGGACGCTGCTCGTGGATTGTATTCGTCTCAGCGTCAGCTTTCTGCCTCGCACCACCCGGCATATCTCTGGAAGTGAGCGCTGAGACTACTTTTTCCAGTCATGGCATTTATGACGGATACCTTACCACAGGAAGACTTCTTTGCCCAGACAGGCCGCAGGAAAAAGATCCGCCGCGGTGAAGAAAACTGCCGGAAGAAGGATGTTTTCGCGGGTCTCCAGAAGATCATCCTCAGGCGGCTGCCGGACATTACGCTTCTGTTCCCTGCCGTTCAAATAGTGACCGTAGATGGACACCTAAAGCGAGGGAAAAGGCTCCCAACAGGATGAACGTGATCCATATGGCATCCCAGCAGGGCGAGCCCGTATCAAACATCGCAGACAGCAGTTGCCGCCACAGCGCCATCTCAGTCGCAATGGCAAAGAGGTCAAACAGGACATAGGAGCCACCCAGAAGGTAAATCCAGCGCCACCAGGCGTTTTGCCTGCGTTCGCGGAAAAAGGTCACGATGCCGACCAGACACAGCAGCGCCAGCAGTCCCATGATGAGATAGAAAGAGAGCCCCCTGTGCTCCATCACTCCCAGCCAGAAGGAAGCATAGGACTCCCTGTCGAGAATGGCCCAGATCCGGTGCAGGTGGAACACGCCAAAAAAGACAAAGAACCAGGGCTCCCAGGCATGAATACGTTTCACTCTCAAGCCTCCATGTTCAGGTCCGCCTTTCGGCCGAAAACTTCCTCTGACCCGGCTTTAAACTTCTGTTAACCTTGAAGCAGCTGGATGACGGAATAATCGAGATGATATTGTCGGCCATGGGAGCAAAGCTATGCGTTACCACATTGAATCCAGGATTTACCGTCCCCGCCTGTCACCCTGGCGTATTGTACTCGGGCTGATCCTGATCTGCCTGACGGCACTGCAACTCTCTTATACACTAACTCAGATAAACGAAGACAAATTCATCTCCAGCTGCGCCGCAACTCTCTTTTTTACGCTTCTTGCCCTTATTTTCCATATCCGCCTTTTTAAGCCCTATTTCTCCCATCGCGCCGAAAATGGCATGGCGGCGCTGGTCACATTCTTTACTCCTGCCACCATCAACAGGGAGATCGCCACTTTGGACTTTCTTGAGATTGTCAACAATTCCGGCATTCATCTGGCCGGACACTGGCTGGTCCTGCAGTCTCCAGGGACGGATTACTTTGTCGTTTTACCTCTGGGCATGATTCGTTTCGCTTCCGTGCAGAAACTGCTGCGAAATGACGAAGCAGACGACCGCGGCGAAAGCTATTACGACTACACCTTTCACTTTTACCTGACAAATGGCCAGAGCGCCAGATACCAGCTGCCTCTGGAATACCATGGTAAAAAGGCACACAGGAGCGAAGTCCATTCTCAGGCTGTCGAGGAGAAGTTCGCAGCAGTCGAAACCATTCTCCAGCATTTGTTAGGAGAGCGCCTACTCGATTCACCTGATGATGACTGGCTTTTCCTGTACAGGAAAAAGCGTTCCATGCTGGAATCCGCCTTCGAGTTTCACCGGAAAAGTCGCACAGACAGGGAGATTTTCTCCTCCTTTGTTGAATTCTTCCCGATAGACACCATGCACATTGCAGAAGAACGCCATCATGCGCTCCCTTCAAATAAAGCCATCCGCCATGTCAAAGTCGCTGCCTGGCTCATCCTTCTGCTCGGCTGGATCCTGCTTTCACGTATCCCTGCCCCTGATGACCTGCCCTCGGAGCAGAGAACACTCGTATTCCTTGTCTGCTCCGCTGCTGTTCTCTTGAGCACCGCCATGCTTGGCATCTACTCGTATGAGATCGTGAGGACGCTGCTTGCCCGCAGGCGCGCCAGAAAGCAGGAAAGGGAAGAAGCCGCCTGGCTGAAAGGCATGGACGACTGGCATGTGTGGCGTGAAAACAGCCTCGTCCTCAAACTGCTGAATCTCATTTTCTGGACCTGGATGATCCTGGAATATCTTAGCCGCCTGGCTGCGCTGTGACAGATACGGGAGACGGCTTCACTTCTCATGGCATCTGAAGTTTCGCGCTGCTTTTAGCACTTGAGCAGACGTGAAATGAGCTCCGGACGCCTGGACCAGCAGCACCGTCGCCGGTCGGAAACACCCGTTTTCGAAGCATTTGTTTCGTCTTCTTCTCCTGACCCTTTTTATAATCAAAGATAGTCAAACTCGAACGAGGTGAGAAGAATGAATGCACATAGAAAGAAATTATCAGCCCTGCTGATCATCATCGTCGCAGCACTCACTGCCTGCCAGACGGTTGAGCAGGCCTTTGAGGACACGTTCTCCACCCGTATTCCCAGGCATGCTACCGAGCCTGAAGCGCAGGAGAAGTCGCTGGGCGAACGCATCAGCGCCCTGCTCTGGGATGAGAGCAACAGGCATATTTCCTTTCAGGAAATTCTCGAGGACGCCCAGGACAGAATGGGCTTTGCGTTCTCAGGCAGTTTCCAGCACGACGTTCTGACCTATCTGCGCGAACATGAGATAACTGGCTACCTGCCGGAAGATGAGATTTTGCATATTGCCCAGCTCTCTGATGCCAGCAATCTGTTGCTGAACCGGACGCAGCGCCGGCAGGCCATCACGGCTCTGCGTGAGATGGTTGGAAATGGCGATGTCTACGTCTATGACGGCTGGACCATGATCGACGACAATACTTTGTGGCTCTGGATTGTCAGTCCACTGAACCCCGAACACATCGATACCTATCGTTACCAGGTGGACGCTGGCGTGTGGAAAGCGGAACCCTATAAGACAAACCATGCGTCGAACGCGCCCATGGAAGCCGCCGTGCTCCTGAGCGAGATGCCTTTTGACAGCATCGATCAGATCATGGAGACAGCCATGGCCCTTCTGGAAGATGCCGGTGAAAAGAGACCCTTCGACAACACCAATATGACCGTCGGGCTGAATTCGCTGATTGGCAGAATCCGCTACGACAATGCATACACGTTTACCGGAGTACTGCGCACATCGAGAGAAGACCGTCATCTCGAGTTTGACCGCGACGGCCTTCTCTCGGACGGCGACGAATAGAAAGAGAAACACCATGTTTATCATACTTTTACCGTTCTTCTTCATGTATGTGTTCCCCCTCTTCTTCCTCAGCGAGCCCGGCAGCAGAACGACGCCGGTTTTCGCCACCATCCTTCTGGCCTTCGGCACGGTCCTGTGGCTGCTGCAGAGTCTGAAGATAGGCTCCTTCATCACCAGACCACGAAAACTGGCCAGAAAGCATCGCCGGGTCCGTGAGAGCGGCAGGCAGGTCGAGGCCCGGATTCTGGCCCATGAGCAAGTGGGCGAAACACAGGGGATGCCCGAGCTGCAGCTGCTGCTGAGCTTTCTCAATCTCGTCGGCAGTCAGGTCAGGGCCAGATTGACAATTGTTGACAGCAGGGCCCACGAGCGCCGATTCGAGCAGGGAAAGCATGTCGATTTGAGGCTGAACCAGAACGGTTTCGAGCCGGCCTTTACCGGCGCAGCGGCCATCTGCGAACGGAAGAGCAGACTCTGGGCCTGGTTCTGGCTCGTCTTCAACATCGCCTATGCCACAGGGCTTTTCCTCGCATCTTATCGTCTGCACAGCAACGGCTATGGCTGGCGCTTTCTGCATCCCTTCTCACCCTGGATCATGGCACCGGCAATCGGTGTCTTCATGCTGGGCTTCTTCTCCCGCATGATTAAAAGCGCGGAAGACGTCATCCATCCCGGCTATTCGCTTGGCCCAGTAAATTCCAAAGCCGACTTTGGCGAGCTGCTGCTGTACGGCGTGACAGCGCGTGGAGAAATCCTAAACTACTCCCAAACTGGTACCTATATTATTGAACAGCCTGAAATACGCTTCGAGATCAGCATCCATCAGGACTATGGCGAAACGGAACGGCGCAGCTTCAGGCAGGTGGTTCAGCTGACAGACATGCACAGGCTCACCAGAGGCGAGGTGGAGGTGCTCTATCTCCCCCACAAAAAGGGGGTATTCATGCTGGACTATTTACGCGCGGCCGAGTCCCAATAACACATCTCCGTCCCCCTCCAGATCCTTTAGGAACGCCTCGATCAGGCTGTTGACGATTTCCGGTTGATCCGTATTGGCATTATGGCCGGCGTTTTTGATCCAGCGGAGGGGGATTTGCGTCTCCTTGTGCCAGGCCCGATTAAAGGCCCTGATGGAACGGATTCTGTCCTCTTCGCCACATATGAGCAGGGCGGGACACGGAAGCGCACAGGGCAGATCCTCTTCCATGGCATCTGCCAGCATCCTGAAACCATGGCCCGCCACCTGGTGGTTTCTGGCAGGATTGGCAGCATAGGTCAGCAGCATGTCGCGCATGAGCTTTTGACCATAGTCGGTCACCGCAACCCCCCTGCTGGCAGCCCGTAGCATGGACTTCCAGGGATAGAGGCGGTACATGGTCTCCATTCTCCTGAGGAGCCAGAGTCCCCGGGAGGTCATGTATTTCCGCTGGAGCGGCGCGGAGTTGATGGCGACGAAGCCCTTCAGCAGATCAGGGTAACGTTCTGCGAAGGCCTGGCCCAGCAGCCCGCCGATCGACTGGCCGACGATCACGGGACGGAGGATATGTTCCTGTTCCAGAATGCCATGGAGCCAGCCGGCACAGCCCATGAAATCAAAGTCAAACGTGAAGGGCCACGACAGGCCATGTCCGGGCGCATCCCATACCAGGACATTGCGGCGGCCTTCGAAATACTCGATCTGCCTGTCAAACAGACGGTGGTCCGCAGTCAGACCGGGCAGAAAAACCAGTCCCGGCTCTGCCGGGTCAACCATGTTGACCCAATAGTGAATACAGCCTGAGACTGTCTGATACGTTCTTTCCGTCATGCTCCCTGATCCAATCCTCCCTCTGCCGAACCTGTAAAAACAACGATCATGAACTGTGTGAATTCCATCAGTCAGACGACCTTTGCGTTCTGTGACGATTCTGCTCCCTGCTGTTTTGAGACGTCAATGTACCTCTCTCCAGGACCGGGTTTTGCGGAGGTGAATCCGACGCTGCTGTCAGCTGCGGGAACCGGACGACAAATGAAGTCGTAAATCAAAGCCGATGTTTTTCCTCCAGCCTTCTCTTTACCTCCTCCAGCTGCAGAAACCTGGCCTGACGGTGATATTCCCTGCCCTTAAAATAAACGGAAATGAGAGGAACGGTAAAGATGGACAGCTGTCCCCGCATCACTGGCAGCCTGTCTATCTGAACTCCGTACAGCGGGATGTTGCATTGCCCGGCCAGGTTCTCAACGGCAGGCAGGAAAGCTTTGCAGACGCCACAGTCCTCCGACTGGGCATAAAGAATAAATGTCTCCCTGTCCGCTGGTAAGCTTTCAAACTCCGGGTAGTTCTGGATTTCTTTCATGTTCCCCCCCATATGTCGGCGGGCATCATCCGCGGAAAAGATCATTGACCACCGTCAGGGGCATGCCGTACATGGCTGACTGCCCTGCCCGCCGTCAGTCGTATTCAGTCCGCTGATTTTTCTATTTCAATCAGAATATAGTTCGTCTCGCTTGCAGAGCTGAGCCTCAGACATACATTCTGAAACCTGTAGTCAGCCCACTTCACAGCACCATGATTGACTCTGGCATAGGGTATCTCTCCTTCAGCCGCAGGATTGCCGTACGTTTCGCAGAGCCGTTTCCGGCATTCGTCGAAATTAAGATGCCTGGTAGTTATCCATAAACGTCTCGCGAGGTAGTCGTCACCACGGTCTCTGGCGTCATGGAAATACAATGTAGCGTCACCCTTTACCCCAAACAGGTTCCCGCTGATCTCTGTCTGTGGATAGTACTTCCTTTCGATACTGACAGCTGCTTCCGGGATGCCAATTTCCGAGACTGTTCTGCCGAGCATGTCGATACATTCCAGAAGATCATCCCTCATGATGCTTCCAATGACAGTATCCGTTTCAGTCATTTCTGTTTCGCTTTCTCCGGTGCCGGTCAGCCCTGATGTGGAATCAGTGCCGGCAGCTTCCTGATGACATCCCATGAGACAGAGCAGGCACAGGAAGCAGATCATCTTCATTGCCATTTTTCCTGCAGCCATACATGCACCTCTACTGTAACTGACAACCGGTTGAAAAGATGCGATACCTGATCATAGTCCAGAAAGACAGTAAAGAGCGAGCCGCCACACGTTGAGCCGGAACTCCACCCGGGACGGAATCTTCATCGTACCAGGCTCAAAATTGATGATGCTGTCTGCGGTCCACGATCATGCCGCAATCTGCCTCATTGGGAACATACAGGAAATTCACCGGGACATACAAAGCATCGTTCGGATACATGCTGCGGGCAAAGGGGATTTCCGGGATACCGACAGAACGAAGGAAGTCTTTCAGCTCCTGGATGTCTTGAAATGACTTTTCAGGAATCATCCATGCACAGTCAGGCTGCCTGAAATGCAGGATAATGTAGCGATATGGAAAATCAATCCTTTTACCCGTCACCTCCTGCGCCATGCTGTGCTCATAAAAATGCGTGAAGCCGACGAAAGAGCTGAAAGGCAGCTTTCTCTGGAGACGCGGTACATTTTCAAAACAGCTGATCTGTCCGCTTTCAATCCTCAAGACCACCCGTCTTTTGAAAAGGCTAAAGAAATACGCTATGAAGAACAAAGAAAAAAGCCCGGCTACAATGATGAGAAATATACGGTGAATGGGTGTGTATGGGCGGTCATACTCATCTAAAAGATCCCGGTCGAACAACATGATCAGAACAACTGCGACAAAAGCCGGCAATGCCAGCATGGGCCAAAGATTCTTCGGTCGCAATCCGTGTGGAGCATAGAATACCTTCATGACATATGTAGCTTCCTTCTGATGACGGGTTTTTTATCGTCCGGACTCATTGTATATTACGATGCGCAAAAGCCGCCATTCCGCTGCACATTTCTCTCACGTACGTTTGATCCGGACAGCCGCCGCCTGCCACTCGCCTGCCAGGCGCAGCAGTGTGAAGGCCTTCTGCCAGACCATCAAACGCCTGTCAGGCAACAGGGCCTATGCAAAGAGCTTCCGGTACGACTCTCTAAACGCCTCGTACGACGCGTCGATCTGGCTGCGCTCCAGATCGGCTTCGGGAACAAAGCACGTGACGCTGTCCCGGGCACGAATCGCCTCATACAGCCCGGCCAGCGGGCGCTCCGGCTCCAAAGCGTGCATGGCCTGCAGGAAGGCGCCAATGGCACTGGCCTCGGGATTGCTGTAGATCAGAAGCTTCCTGTCCAGAATGTTGGACAGCTTCTGCATGATGCGCCTGTTCTTTCCCAGCCCACCGGCGACCTTGACAGCGGTCACCGCCTGGCCCATGTAACGTTCCATGATGTCCAGGTGCGTCTTCACTTCAAAGCAGATACCGTCCACCAGGGCATTGAGCAGATCGGCCCGTTCGCTGGCCAGATTGAGATTAAGAAAAGAGCCTGTCGCATGACTGTTCCAGTCCGGCGCACCCCGCCCCTGGAAGTAGGGCAGGGCCACCACCTGAGAGGCATTCGAGCTCAACTCCAGATCCAGAGCCGCATAGAAGCCGGCTGCATCTGCTTCCGGGAAGAAAACCCGCTTCAGCCAGTCAATCAGTGAACCACAGCAGATCAGATTCGTCTCGAGAACATATTTGTCAGCCAGGCAGTAGCAGTTTATCACTGCATCACCGTTGAACGTTTCCGGCAGAGCAGCTGCCACCGACAGGATGTAGGCACCGGTGCCCAGGTTGATTTCACAGTCGCCGACTTCAATGAGACCGAGGCCGAGGGCCGCATTCTGCTGGTCGCCGCCGGCTGATACGACGGGGACGCCATGGAAGGACAAATCTCTGAAGCGCCCGCTTTGCAGTGGGCCCAGAACAGAGCCGGGCGGGCACAGTGCACAGAGCTGCCCGGGTCTGGCTCCAAAGAGTTCCAGCAGTTCAGGATCCCACTCTTTCCTGTAAATATGGAACATGGACGTTCGCGAAGCGTAGGTCCAGTCCGTCTGCTTCCGATTCGTCAGCAGGAAAGCCACATAGTCCGCTATGGACAAATAGGTACTGGCCTTTGCCGCCATGTCGGGGCAATTTTCCGTAAGCCAGCGGATTTTCGGTGCCAGGTAGACGGGATTGAGTGGCGAACCGGTTTTTCGAAAAACCATCTCCTCCACGGCTCTGAGGCTCTCGATAACGGGAATGGTGCGCTTGTCCTGCCACATGATGGCCGGCCCCAGAGGCTCGTCTTTCTCATCCAGAACGATCAGGGAAGAACGCTGCGATGTTATGGAAACCGCCTGCACTTCTATTTTCGGCGCTGACGCTTTCACAAAGCCATCCATCTGCCCCAGGATCTCGGTGAGACTGTCGGACCAGACAGAGACATTCTGTTCGACACGGCCATCAAGCAGAAAGTCCGGTTCGGAAGCCTTCTGAATGAGGTGCAGGAACTGCCCGTCAGCCGAAACCAGAACCCCGCGTACACTGCTTGTACCAATATCAATGACGATAACTGCTTTCATCGGTGCTCCCTGTGAAAAACCTCCCTGCGGGAGAGCAGGGAGGTTTCTGTCTTATGCACTGGCAGTCCTAGAGGATGGAGCGGAAAGGCACGTTGGGTTCATCGGTGAATGCATCTTCAAAACCGCGGCGATAGTGATACTGACGCAGATCCGCGTCGTTCGGATAAATGAATTTCCCGCCCACATCCCAGATGAAGGGCTTGAACGTATACTGCAGGACATACTTCTTGTAGTCATAGAGCAGAAGAATCTCCAGGGGATCCGCCTTGAAGTTGGTCCAGACATCATAGTGGAAAGGAATGACCACCTTGGTGTTCAGGGCTTCAGCCATGCGCAGGATGTCGACGGACGTCATCTTGTCCTGGTTGCCGGCGGGGTTCTCACCGTAGGATCCGAGCGCTACGTCGATTTCATGGTCGTTACCATGTTTCCTGTAGTAGACGGAGTAGTGGGAGTCACCGGAGTGGTAAATGCTGCCTGCCGGGGTCTTGATCAGGAAGTTGACCGCCTTTTCGTCCATATCGTTGGGGCAGGTGTTGCGGATGTCTTCATCTGCCGTCACCAGGCAGGTACGGTCGAAGGAGTCGAGCACGACGATTTCGCTGTCTTTGATTTTGACCACATCACCGGGCCGTACAACTCGGATGCGGCTTTCGGGCACGCCATAGCTGATCCATTTGTTCGCGCTTTCTTTGGGTCCGATGAAAGGCACATCACCGGCGCAGTTTTTCATGACCGCCGCTGCGAAGAAGGGGTCAATATGGTCGTTGTGGTAGTGGGTGGAGAGAACCGCATCAACCTGCTTAACGGCAAAGGGATCGAAGACAACCGGCGCTGCCCGCAGGTTGGGCTGGGTCAGGCGGCCACCGGTCATATTTCTCATCTGATGGAACTTCGCCATCTCCCTGGTCTTTTTGCTGCGCTTGCCATTGCCGAACCAGAGGTCGATGGCAATGTTGGTGTTGTTCTCGGTCTTGATCCAGAGGGCGGTACAGCCCAGCCACCACATGGCAAAGGTGCCCGGTTCAACGACTTCATCCTCAATCTCTTCATTCAGCCAGGTGCCCCATTCGGGGAATGCACCGAGGATCCAGCTTTCGCGGGTAATGTCTTCAATTCTGGGCATGTGTTTCTCCTTCTTCGATGATTTTTGGTGGTTTTGCGTCAGGCAGATACGGATGGCCAAATACGATGAACCAGGCCGACGAGCATGGATGACACGGGACTTTGCTGACTATTATGTATCTTCCGGTGTGTTCTGTCCTGTTTTCCGTGCCCCGGATTTCGCCGGTGCAAAGTCAGGGTGTCAGTCGGTACAGCGCCACCTCGTCCGTCTCGCGGTTGGCCGCAATGATCGAGGCCACACCCTCGTTCTCGAATACGGCGACATTGGTGGGCCCTCTGTCTCTGTCGAGCACCTGAACCTCGTACACGTCCTTCTCATGATTATGACTGACTGCCAACAGTTCCATGGCGTCCCGGCGGTAGCCCACCAGAGCGGTCGGGACACCATAGATGTCACCGGCCCAGACGGCATGCAGGAAGTTCAGGGCTTCAGGGTGCTCAAAAACGGTCTCATAGACGCCGTTTACGGGTTTCAGGATACGCAGGGTTTCACCGTGGAAAGGCGAGAGCGTCAGAAGCTCATTCACCCCGTCTCCATCAAAATCGATCTCCACACAGTCGCTGGTCGCCTGATCCGTCAGCAGTTCGACCGTCCACTCTCCGCCTGCGGCGGCAGGAGGCCCCACTCGGAAGACACCTTCTTCGGCCGTGACCAGACTGCCCGGTCTGCCGTCAGCCATGACACAGGGGCCATAGCCGTGGTTTTTGGTCAGTCCCTCTTTCAGTACGGTCAGGGGCAAAGGATTCTCCTCACCGTAAGCGCTCAAATCTTCCGGCAGCTCCGCCACATAAATACGGCCGGGATGCGTCCAGTCGTCTCTATACCCGTGGCCGGATTTCAGGCAGCAGGCGATAAGATAGTGCTTCTCAGCCACCGTCAAAATGTCAAAGCGATGTACGAAAGGCAGTGGTGTCAAGCTGCGAATGGACCAGCCATGCTCTTCCTGCAGACTGACAACGGGAGTACCGTCTTCCCTGACCGGCTCGGCAACGACGAGACAGGCTTCTTTCGAATCATTGGGCGAAAAGAACCTGTGGGTCGACAGGAAAGCGCCGTTGCTGCCGGGCAGCTGCTTCATCGTCATGACGCCACCGGGTTCAGACCAGATGGTTTCGATGTACTCGCCGTTCAACGTGAAGCGCCTGCAGTCCCCCGCCTTTTCCGTGGCAACCAGAAAGCTTCTTTCGCCACCGCTTTCCAGCATGGCAATGGCATAGCATTTCGGCATGCTGGCGATGACCTTCTTTTCTGCTTTCATCGTCTCACTCCCTTCTCAATTCTGCCCGTAGTAGGCATCAGGGCCATGTTTACGTAAAAAGTGCTTGTCCTTGATACGATCGGGGGCAGGCTTGACATCCGGATTCAGCATCTCGGTCCGGGCTGCCATTTTTGCCACCTCTTCCAGAACCACTGCGTTATGTACCGCCTCACTGGCGTCTTTTCCCCATGAGAAAGGCGCATGGTTCAGGCACAGAACAGAGGGCACGTGGACTGGATCCAAACCGGCGAATGTTTCAACAATCACTCTGCCCGTGTTGGCTTCATAACCTTCATCGATTTCTTCCTGCGTCAGATTACGCGTACAGGGTACACTGCCGTAGAAATAGTCCGCCTGAGTCGTACCATAAAGCGGAATATCGCGGCCGGCCTGTGCCCAGGATGTCGCCCAGGGCGAATGGGCATGAGCGATGCCACCCAGCTCTGGAAAGGCTTTATAGAGCACAACGTGCGTGGGGGTGTCAGAAGAAGGTTTATATCTGCCCTCTACCACATTGCCGTCAAGATCCACCACAACCATGTCTTCCGGCCTCATGCCCTCATAGGGCACGCCGCTCGGCTTGATGACGACCAAAGCGGAATCACGGTCGATGCCACTGACGTTACCCCAGGTAAAGATCACCAGCCCATACTTCACCAGGTCCAGATTCGCCTGGCAAACCTCTACTTTTAACGCTTCCAGCATGTTTCGCTCCGTTTCTTCTGCTGTATCTCCCGGAGTAATCAGGCAAACACGTCATCCAGCTTTTCGCTCAGGTACTTCGCTGCGAAAGCGAGGTCGCCGCGCCAGTCTCCGGCACCGATGTACCAGAACTCTGCGGTAAAATACCTGACGCCCTGTGCCTTGAGCTCCTGCAGACAGGGGATGTAATCCGTATGCCCCGTACCGAAAGGAATCTCGCGGTAGTGACCGGGAATTGTCTCTTTCAAATGTGTGGCAAAAATCGAGCCGCGGCCCGTCCTGATGTCCTCGATCAGGTCATGACCGTGAACCAGGGAAGCATTTTTCAGGTTGCCGATATCCGGATAAACGCCCAGATAGGGGCTGGCGATCTGCCTGACATAATGCATCGCTTTGCCAACGGTATCCATGAACGGGGTTTCCATGGTTTCAAAGCCGAGCAGCACTGATTTTCTGGCCGCCATGTCGACAGCCTGCTGCAGATTCTCTGCGAAGAATGCGCGTGTCGCTTCGTCGCCTTCTTCGTAGTAGACGTCATAGCCTGCTAGCTGGATGATGCGCACCCCAAAGTCAACGGCAAAATCAATCGCCTTCTCCATGATGTCCAGGCTGCGCGCACGTACGGCCGGGTCATGGCTGCCCAGGGGGAAACGTCTATGTCCGGAGAGGCACAGGGAACTGACGGGAACACCGACTTCAACGATAGCGTCCCGGAGTTCCTTTTTTTCAGCTTCCGTCCAGTCCAAACGTGCCAGCTTGTCGTCTTTTTCGTCAATGCTGATTTCAAGGTGGTCAAACCCTGCTGCCTTCGTCTCCCGCAGTTTTTCCTTCCAGGTGAGCGAGGCCGGCATGGACTTTTCGTAAAGGCCAAGTTGATAGGCTTTCATCGTTCTCTCCTTGTTCTTCAGCCTGCCGTTTTGCCCGAGCATCCCAGCACCTTATCTCTTCCAAAGTCAGGTATACCATTTTACGAATCCGTGTCTGTTATGTCCCGTGAATGATTATCCCACTCAACCGGCTCAGATCCTTGTTCTGCTGAACAATCCTGATGGCGTATGATCTGGTCCCGGAAAAAGGAACTGGTAGAACGGATGTTCCGGCATCTATCGCCCGAACACCTGCACAAAGCGACAACGGTGGCTGGATCACGGGCGGAAAGCTGCATGAACTGTTCCAGGCACCGGGAAACACAAAACAGGCCGCCCGGAAGGACAGCCTGCTCTGTTTTCGTTATAGATGGAGAATGCAGAATTACGGAGTTGCGGCCAGAGCAGCGGCGGCATCGACCAGACCGGCGCCGGTAGCGTCAGCACCCCACTCGTACGTGACCGGGTATCCGTAAGGGCTGTAAACGGTTTGCGTGCCAGGCGCCATATACAGAGCGGTCGCCTCCAGAATGGATTCCGCATCTGCGGCTGTGAGGGCAGGATTCTTTTGAGCCATCAGGGCAACCGTGCCGGCGACGTGCGGGCTGGCCATCGATGTTCCGCTGAGGAAGTAGTAGCTGTTCTTCATGCCGCAGTTCAACTGGTAGGGACCGACAATCCAGGAACCGGGTGCGGTGACGTCCAGATCCTGCCCAGCAAGCTGACGGCTGGAGAAATCGACGATGTAGTACTGAGCGGGATTGCCCGGATCAGGTACATTGATGCCATACCACCAGCTGCCGTCAAGCCATTGACCGGCCCAGCCGGCTGCTGCGACCGAGATAACGGGTTCATAGGCGCCGGGATAGCCCATGCCGCCGGTCCCGCTGTTGCCTGCCGAAGCGACGATGATCACGCCCTGCTCGATCGCATAATCGATAGCAGCTTTTTCGATGGCATCCAGAGCGGAGCCACCCAGACTCATGTTGATCACAACCGGGCAGTCAGCCAAAGGTCCGGCCTTGAGATCGCCAATGTACTCGATACCGCGGGCGATAACAGAGGACCAGCCAGAGCCGTTCTGATTCAGCACTTTGACAGGAATGATCGTGGCCATCGGGGCAACACCGTTGATCGGAGTTCCACCCAGATCGTAGCCCAAAATGGTGCTGGTCACATGCATACCATGTCCGTTGACATCGTGTTCCCACTTGTTCGGCTGTGTTGAAACGGTTCCCCGCTCACCTCCGCCGCCGCCAAAAGACCTGGCGTATTCTACGGCAATGCGCTCTTCAGGGAAATAGCGGCGCCAGGAATCCATCAGGCCGGTATCAAGCACGGCGACATAGACGCCGGTTCCGTCCTGTGCAACCTGACGATTGCCAAAGCCGAAGTCAGTTACATTGATCGCGTCCAGATTCCAGGTACTGAGACCATCGGCAAAATCTGTCGCGGCGACCGTATCGATCGGAGAGCCCTGGCGGGTGGCGTCCGGGTTGGCCCCGGCAACAAAGGACAGACTCCTGATGTCAGCGAGCCTGCTGCTTTTGACCTTCATGGTCAGGGCATTGAGATCTTCCATCACATCGACGACACGGCCGAATGCGCTTAAGTCCTCCAGAGCGGCATCGGTAATGTCGGTATTCAGGACGACATTAATACCGATTTGGGGATCCGGGGCTGCAGCGACCGGAACGACCGCCACTACAACAAGGACCAGCATCAGGATCAGACCAAGAGTGCGTTTCATACGCCTGCCTCACTTTCCCACTTTGACTTCGCTTTGCTCTGCATGATTTTGGCGGAATACTGCATCAATATCCCGTTTCACTGGACTTTAGCGCGCAGAACAGGTGAAATCAAGCGAAATAGCGCGGGTCGTCATCCATTTGCTAAGGAGTTTATAGCCCGTAGAATTCGTTCATTCAGAGGGAAAAGATACTGCCTCTCCGGTACGCATCGGGACGAACATTACAGTTGTGCCGTCCGCTCCATTCCATGATGGTACACATGAGACGACGCAAACACACAGGAATTAGCGGATGTATGTACGTCATCTGTTCTTCCCTGCTTTTATAATCGATATGATGGAATATTTCTCTTTTTCATCCAGATTCTTTCTTCTTTCTGCTAGTTTTTCCATCAACTGGTTTTTCCTATCCATATCAGATTCATCAGACAAAAGATATTCTATTAGTTCATCCTGAGTATCAATAAGATCCTTTTGCAGTTTTTCTACAGGTGTCACATAATTTAATAATATTTTCTCGCCTTCTTTCAGTTTGTCCTGGGTATCTTCTACTCTTTCCAGAGCCATCCGCTTTATTCGTTCTGTTTCTACTTTTACTTCATCCAATCTGGCCTTTATTCGTTCTGTTCTATATTCAAGATTAGGATAGGCATCCAGAAGCCTTCTATGGAAAACCGTCTTTGAGCTGAAGAGCTCTTTCATTTCTTTCGCGATCTTTTCTGTAGAATCTCCAGTGCTGTGAGCAACTTCTATCCTAAGCAATTTAAGAATAAAGTGCGAGAATATCAAATCAGTAACAAGAACTATTAAAATAACAAGAGCAGCTATTCTAAATTGATAATCCGTTATTCTTTCAAACAACCTAAATAATATTGGATTAATAAACCTCACAACAAGCAAACCAGCCAATCCAAATAATACCAGGTTGCCTATCCATACTCTGCCATGTAAGTTCATCGGTTTTGAACTATAATCCCACCACCTGATAGCAAATCTTTTTTCCATATAATAGCTAGTCAAATATTCCAACATGCCACAAAGAACAAATGAAACTAAAAAACTCGAACCTATTGAATCATTCATTGAAGGAATATAAATGGAGGCCAATGTCATCAATACAGCTCCTGAACCATAGATTGGAAGGTATGGTCCAATTAAAAATCCTCTATTAACTATCTCTTTGGTATCAAGAAAAACGAAAACAACTTCTACTATCCAACCCATAACACTATATACAAAGAATAGTACAAATAATTTCTCTGCACTCATGTAATTTCCTCTTCTCCCAGACGGCAATTTTTAAATCAGTAGCAAATTGCCAAATTTGAATTTACCAACAGTCTATCCTATTGTCAAGAAAATTAATTAAGAAGAATACCCAGTCGTATTTCGGGAATTCATATGTCATTCTCAGCCAACCACGCGTACCTTTTACCAGCAACACGATAATCACACAGGCAATATGAAGCTACACGAGCGATACGAAACACCTATTTGCACTCTTTCGAATATTAGTCATTCTGGAAGCCTTGATATGTCAACGTTTCAGAGCATAAAAAAGACGACTCAGGATTGTATCCGTTTTGTCGTCCTTTTGTGTCGCAGTTCAATCTGAACGAAGAAGCGGCCCGTGGTTGGCCCGTTCGCCGCCGAACACCCGCATCCCGATCAGCAGGAGCACCTGCACGCCGAGCAGCACCAGCAGCCCGGACGACTGCGCAGCCGGCAGGCTCGACGTGGCGAGGAAACCGCTGGTGAGCGGCCACCAGATCATGGAAACGCCGAAGCCGTGCGCGAGCAGCGGCAGCGCGATCAGAATCGTGGCAGCGGCGAGAGCGAGCGGCAGCGACGCGATCCGGGCTGCGATCTCCTGCATCAGGCGGATCTGGACAACGGTGGTCAGGATCCGCAGCAGAGCGATCAGAACGATGATGCGTGCAAAGCTCGTCGGCCCTCCGAGCCCCACCAGCTGCGGGGCAGACTGCGCGAGGGCGCCCAGCGGCAGACGGGCGCGCCAGCCGACCGCCGCGATGAGCTGCGGCAGACTCGCCAGGACTGCGATGGCGAGGCCGAATGGCCA
>JASGUU010000060.1 GCA_030057555.1 Bacillota bacterium
CCTCCGCCTCGAAGCGGAACTTCGGCATATAGATGAAGCCGTGGTCGTCGGTGTTGTATTTGCCGCCAAAAGCCTCGAGCTTCTTCGCATTCAGCGCACGCTTGGCCCGGTTCAGCGCCCTGAGGCGTTCACGTGTCTTTGCTGTCAGCGGACAGCGCCGGGAGTCCTCATCCGTCAGATTGATGGTCATCGCTTCGTTCATGTTGTCTTCCTCCCTCAACGACCCGGTTCCCGGCTGCTCTGTACGACAGTCAGCCCAACAGCCCGAAAGCGCTCCCGGATCACGTCCATCCGTTCCTCGGCCGGCACGGTAAACACCCGCTCCTCGAGGCCCATCGCCCTGCGTTTGTCCTCGCCCAGACTGTGATAGGCCAGCGGCTCCACCTCGACCTGGGGGTAGTCGGCGAGAAAAGCGGCGAGCGCCGGAATCTCCCCGTCATTCAGGCCCGGCACCACGGGAATGCGCACACGAACCCTGGCGAGGTCCGCCAGCCGCCGGAAATTGGCCAGCGTCCGGGCGTTCGAGACACCGGTCAGTTCGCGGTGCAGATCCTCATCCCAGGCCTTCAGATCGAAAAGATAGAGATCGGTCAGCGGCAGAGTCCTGGCAAAGCACTCCCAGCCAACCGCCCCCGCCGTATCAACAGCCGTATGGATCCCCGCCTCCCGGCAGGCACGCAGCAGGGCCGCGGTGAAGTCCGCCTGCAGCAGCGGCTCGCCGCCCGAGATCGTGACGCCTCCTCCGCTTAAGGCAAAGTATGGCGCATCCGCCCGGATAATCGCCATGCATTCGTCCACCGTCATCGTCTGGCCGACGCGCTCGAGCGCACCGGCATAGCAGGTCGCCACACAGGTCCAGCAGCGTTCGCAGCGACTGCGCTCGAAGATGTGTCCTTCTGCCGTGAGGCAGTGCGCACCATGCGGACAGGCAGCCACGCAGTTGCCGCAGCCGACGCAGCGTTCGGCGCGGTAGAGCAGCGTACCGCCCGGTTGAACCGACTCGGGATTGTGGCACCAGAGGCAGCGCAGATTGCATCCCTGCAGGAATACCGTAGTACGGATCCCCGGGCCATCGTGAATCGAGAAGGACTGAATGCTGAATACCTGCCCCAGCTGTTGGGACATCTTTTGTCTCCTCCGCCCGCCAAGCATACGGGCATCGCCTGTCCGTCCATCATCGTGCAGCAGACAGGCGGGCCCCGCCCATCCACCGTCCATGCACTGGAGTATAGAGGAAAGCCGGGGATAAATCGATCCTGTCCTGACGCCGGCTGGCAAAACAACAATCGTCTGGCGAAAGCAGTCTGACATCTCAGGATTGTTTCCCGTCAGAAAAATGACAGCATGGCGATCTCGCTCTTCTTCATCTGCTTATAGATCAGGAGAGAGCTTCACATTCTGTGCAACGTGCACGGAGTCCTGCTCTTTCGCTCTTTTATCAGGAAGCATTCCGACTATTATTTAACTGCATGAAATATTGACAGTGCCTGAACCGATTGTTAACCTTTGTTAAATAATCCCTCTATATAATTCCGTTGCCCTGATCACGCTAGGAGGTGCTTGATGGCTGAGATACAACAGCAGTTGGGGACTGCCATGTCTCCGGGTGGCGCAGCCGCGATCGGACCATCGCCCGGCCGCCGGTCACGCGAACCGCTGAACTGGAAGCGCATCGGAAAGCGCATCTGGCGCTACAAGTGGATCTACGTGATGATGCTGCCGACACTTCTCGTCATCTTCATCTTCCGCTATATCCCAATGTATGGTCTGCAGCTGGCGTTCAAGAACTACAAGCTGGCCGGCATCGCCGCGAGCCCCTGGAACGATTTTGCGCACTTCAAGCGCATGCTCGGCTATCCCGGCTTCATGCAGGCCCTGCAGAATACGCTGATCATTTCCATGATGCGCATTGTGATCGGCTTTCCCTTCCCCATCATTCTCGCCCTGATGATCAACGAGGTGCGGCTGCGGCGCTCGAAGCGCGTGCTGCAGACGATCTATACCTTCCCCCACTTTCTCAGCTGGGTGCTGCTCGCCGGCATCATGCTCAACATGTTCGGGCAGGCCGGTATTGTGCGAAAGGTCATTGAGGCCATCAACCCGGCCTGGGCGGCCGACTGGAATCTGCTCTACGACGCCGGCGCCTATCGCTGGATGGTCGTGTTCTCCGACATGTGGAAGGAGGCCGGCTGGGGGACCATCATCTACCTGGCGGCGATCGCGGGCATCGATGAAGCGCTCTTCGAGGCGGCGGCGATTGACGGTGCGGGCCGCGGCCAGCGTATCCGGCACATCCTTCTGCCGGGCATCATCGGCATGATTGCGATCCAGTTTGTGCTGCGCATCGGCTCAATGATGGAGGGCGGCTTCGACCAGATTTTCAATACCTACAACGAGCCCGTCTACCGTACCGGAGACATCATCGACACCTTCGTCTACCGCATGACCTTTCAGCGCGGGGCGGACATGGGCTTCACCACGGCGGTGGGCCTCTTCAAGAACGTGGTCAACTTCGCACTTCTGTTGATGGCCAACGCGATCACCCGGGCGCTCGGGCAGCGCACACTCTGGTGAGGTGGCAGTCATGAAAAAGGATAATTCCCTCATTCGCCCCCAGCGCAGCCGGCTCAACCGCTTCGGTGTGGTCGACATCGTGCTTTCGGCGTTCCTTATTCTGTTTGGCCTGATGATCCTCTACCCGTTCTGGAACGTCATTCTGGTCTCCGTCACCCCGACCACCATCTATGCCCAGCACCGCGGCATGATGCTCTGGCCGCCGAAGATCATCTGGGACGCCTATAAAACGACCTTCCGCTCCTCGCTCATCTGGAGCGGCTACCGCAACACCATCATCATCACGGTGCTGGGTACGGCCTACAACATGGCGCTGACAATCCTCGCCGCCTATGCTCTGACCAAGGACTTCATCGGCAACCGTGTCATCCGTTTTCTTATCATCTTCCCGCTCTACTTCAGCGGCGGCCTGATTCCCTACTATCTGCTGATTCAGGATCTTAAACTGATCAATACCATCTGGGTGCTCTTCCTGCCGACCGGCGTCAACATTATGTACCTGCTGATCATTTCCAACTACTTCGCCTCGCTGCCGGATGCACTCGAGGACAGCGCGCGCATCGACGGAGCCAGCGACTTCCGCATCCTGTTTCAGATCATCCTGCCGCTGTCGCTGCCGCTGCTGGCGACTTTCACGCTCTACTATGCCGTCGAACGCTGGAACGAGTGGTACAACGCGATGCTCTTCGTGAAGTCTGTCTCGCTCTGGCCGCTGCAGAACGTGCTGCGCACGATCATCAACGATGTGACCGTCATGGCGTCGCAGAATATCCCGGGACAGGTGCGTCCGGATATCGCGTCAGACAACATCAAGATGAGCTCGATCATCGTCAGCATGCTGCCGATGATGATGCTCTATCCCTTCCTGCAGCGCTACTTCCTGTCCGGCCTGACACTGGGCGCCGTCAAAGAATAGGCCTCTGTCCCTGGCCGCAGCTCCGCGGTCACGGGTGTTCATTTGCAGGAGTCATCGGAACGGATGTCCCCGCAGGGTGGCATCACAGATCAAAATGAGGAAGGTTCATGATCATGAGGAACGCAAAACGGACACTGGCCTTTCTGCTGACCGTTTTTCTTCTCGCGCTGACTGCGGCCTGCGGTGGCACACCCGCTACCACGGCAGCTCCGGAAACAACCAGGGCGGCAGAGACAACGAAGGCAGCGGAAAAGACGGAAGCACCGGAAACGGATGCACCGGAAACGGATGCACCGGAGACGGATGCACCCGAGACGGATGCACCCGAGACGGATGCACCCGAGACTGAGGCTCCGGCTGCCGGCTACGAGACCCCGATCAGGGTCTCCATGAACGTGATGGACGCCGAGAAAAACGGCATTGACGCAAGAGCTGAGTTCGTCGAGGAGAAATTCAACCTGACCTTCGACTACCTGCCTGTTTCCTGGGGTGACTGGAACGAGAAGATCCGCACCTGGATCAACACCGGCGACACCCCTGACCTGATCTGGTGGGACCTCAAGGGCGCGACCGCCTGGGAATATCAGAGCTGGGCCCGTCAGGGCGCCTTCACTGCTTTCTCGGATGAGGACTTCGCGAATCGCCCGCAGCTCCAGGAAATCTATGAGACAGCCGAGTCCATCGACGCCCTCAGGGTCGACGGCACCCTGTATGCCTGGCCCTCCCTGCGCGACAATCCGCCCGAGGCACAGAACTGCTACACCTCAAACTGGTGCTACCGCCGCGACTGGGCGCAGGAAGTCGGTCTCTACAAGGAAGATGACATCTATACCTTCGAGGAATGGGAGGAGCTCATCGCCGCCGTACTCGACGCCGGCCTGGCACAGGCCGGTCTGGTGATGCCGCCCTGGGGCTTCCCGCACGCCGCCGTACTCTTCATCTCGGATCCGCCGGCGGAGGGCAATGAAACCTGTTCCTACATCATTGATCCCGATACCGGCAAGTACATCTGGCCGCCCGCCACCGATGCCTATGTGGCCGGTGTGAAGAAGACCTATGACATGTATCAGGCGGGTCTCATCTACCGCGATAACATGAGCTTCAAGGCTTCCGAGAATCAGGACATGATCCAGGCCGGCCAGGCTTTTGCCACCTACAATGTCACCGGCAGCCTCAACACGTGGACGGCTGACATGATCAAGGATGGAACCATCGAGAAGCGCGAGGACTTCGGCCCGGCAATCGTATCCGGCATTGATGGCACCTGGTACATGACTCAGACCGAGGACTACTGGACCGTGACCGCGCTGTCGAAGGACATCGATCCGGAGGCCAAGAATCGCGTCCTCGACTTCTGGGACTGGATCATTACCGATGAGGGGCGCATGGTACGCAACTTCGGCATTGAGGGCACCGACTGGAACTGGGCCGATAACGAACAGGGCTTCGAGCTGCTCTGGGATTTTGATGAGGCGACCAAGGACTATATCAGCCCCTATGCCGAAACACGCTTCAACGAGGCTACCCCGGCGGAGAACAGCCGCGTTATCGTGCCGCCCGGTTCCGTTACCTACCAGTACGACGAGCGCGACCGCGTCTGGGCGGCCTTCGCTTCCGGTACACCGAAGAGCGCTATCAAACCCTTCGACTATCAGGTGTCCTTCCTGTCCGCCGAGAACAAGGACCAGTTTGGCTCCTTCAACGTCGAGGCAAAGGCCAAGCTCAACGAACTGATCGCGCAACCCGACATCGACATCGAGGCCGAGTGGCGGGCCTGGACCGATTCCATGGCACCCGATGTACAAAAAGTACTGGATGAACTGAATTCGCTGCTTATTGACTAACCAGAACATGAAAGCCAGGAAAGGATGAATCACATGAAAGCACTCAAACGCACATTGGCCCTGCTGTTTGCAGCTTCCCTGCTCGCCCTGACGGCAGCCTGCGGCGGTACGCCCGCCACTACGGCCACTCCGGAAACGACCAAGGCGGCGGAGACGACGAAGGCAGCGGAGACGACGAAAGCTGCCGAGACGACGAAAGCAGCCGAGACGGATGCGCCGGAAACGGATGCACCCGAGACGGATGCACCGGAGACAGATGCACCGGAAACGGATGCACCCGAGACTGAGGCTCCGACTGCCGGCTACGAGACCCCGATCAGGGTCTCCATGAACGTGATGGACGCCGAGAAAAACGGCATTGACGCGAGACCTCAGTTCATCGAGGAGAAGTTCAACCTGACCTTCGACTACCTGCCCGTCTCCTGGGGCGACTGGAACGAGAAGATCCGCACCTGGATCAACACCGGCGACACCCCCGACCTGATCTGGTGGGACCTCAAGGGCGCGACCGCCTGGGAGTACCTGAGCTGGGCCCGTCAGGGTGCCTTTACGCCCTTCACCGACGAGGATTTCGCGAATCGTCCGCAGCTGAAGAACATCTATGAGACGGCCGAGTCCATCGACGCCCTCAGGTGCGACGGCACCCTGTATGCCTGGCCCTCCCTGCGCGACAATCCGCCCGAGGCGCAGAACTGCTACACCTCGAACTACTGCTACCGCCGTGACTGGGCGCAGGAAGTCGGCCTCTACAAGGAAGATGACATCTACACCTTCGAGGAATGGGAGGAGCTCATCGCCGCTGTCCTCGACGCGGGTCTGGCGGAGGCGGGCCTCGTGCTCCCACCCTTTGGCTTCCCGCACGCCGCCGTCCTCTTCATCTCCGGCCCGCCGGCGGAGGGCAACGAGACCTGCTCCTACATCATAGATCCCGATACCGGCAAGTACATCTGGCCGCCCGCCACTGATGCCTATGTGGCCGGTGTGAAGAAGACCTATGACATGTACCAGTCGGGCCTCATCTGGCGCGACAACATGAGCTTCAAGGCTTCCGAGCATCAGGACATGATCCAGGCCGGCCAGGCCTTCGCCACCTACAACGTTACCGGCGCTCTCAACACCTGGACGGGCAACATGCTGCGCGACGGTATCATCGAAAAGCGCGAGGACTTCGGTCCGGCGATCGTCTCGGGCATTGACGGCATCTGGTACATGACCCAGACCGAGGACTACTGGACCGTGACCGCAATGTCGAAGGATATCGATCCTGAAGCCAAGAATCGCGTCCTCGATTTCTGGGACTGGCTCATTACCGATGAGGGGCGTATGGTGCGCAACTTCGGCATTGAGGGCACCGACTGGAACTGGGCCGACAACGAACAGGGCTTCGAGCTGCTCTGGGAATTTGACGAGGCGACCAAAGACTACATCAGTCCCTACAGCGAGACGCGCTTCAACGAGGCCACCCCGGCGGAGAACAGCCGCGTTATCGTACCGCCCGGCTCCGTCACCTACCAGTATGACGAGCGCGACCGCGTCTGGGCGGCCTTTGCCTCCGGTACGCCGAAGAGCGCCATCAAGCCCTTTGACTATCAGGTATCCTTCCTCTCTTCGGAGTACAAGGATCAGTTTGGCTCCTTCAACGTCGAAGCCAAGGCCAAGCTCAACGAGCTGATCGCCCAGCCCGACATCGACATCGAGGCGGAGTGGCGTGCCTGGACCGATTCCATGGCGCCGGATGTGCAGAAGGTTCTCGATGAACTGAACAGCATTCTGCTCGGCGACTGATACGGCGGCAATCCCGCAGTACCAAAGAAGGCCGCCCCTCGCGGGGCGGCCTTCCGCTCCTTCGCGGACGTTGTTCAGCCACGGTGCCTGTCGTGTTTCGGCGTGGCGAAGAGAGTGATGAGCAGAGCGGTGATTAAGATGGTAGAGAGGGCGACGCCGACCTCGGCGCCGAAACGGACGGTGGCCAGAGAGGTCGCGAGCAGCAGGAAGCCGCCGACAAAGAGGACGAGGCCGATGCGGCCGGCATAGCCGGCATCGACGCGGCCGCGGCGCAGCTGCTCTTCGAAACTGCCCAGCAGGCTGTGGAGGCCCTGAAAACGGATAAGATAGCCAAGTAATATCAGGGCGACCCCGAGAAGCAGCTGGATGGTGATCAGGACGGGCATGGGAGCCTCCTTCCGACGGTCGGCGGCCTGAGCTTTGCCTGCACTTTAGCACGCTGTTAGCGTGGCGAGAAGAGCGTTGTTGTTTTCACTTCCGTGCGGGGCTAGTATCGGGGCAGGCACCGTTGTTTCCAAGAGAGAGGATAGTCATGAAGAAAGCACTGAATGCCTGGTCCGTACCACCCGGGGTGGATTTCGAGGATCTCTTCCGTGACCTCGCCGCTGCCGGCTTCGAGGGAGTGGAGCTCAATGTTGATGCACCCGGACGTTCTGAACACTCGCTGACACTGGGGACGGGCGACAGCGAGCTCGCCCGGATTCGCCGGCTCTCCGAAGACCATGGGCTGCCGGTGCACAGTATCTCGACCTCGCTGACGGGTGACCGCATGGGGTCGGGTGATCGGGCGGACCGCGCCGGATTCGGGGAGCTGCTCGGCTGCCAGATCGCCTGTGCCCAGGCGCTGGGTGCGACGGCGGTCCTGACCGTTCCCGGGGGTGTTGCCACGACGGGCTCGCTGGCCGCCGCACACGCCAATTCGCTGGAGACGCTGGCCGGCCTGCGCGGCGAGATCGTGGCCTCGGGCATCCGGGTCGGGGTCGAGAATGTCTGGAACGGCTTTTTTGTCTCGCCCTTCGACATGTGCCGCTTCATCGATGCGCTTGAGACGCCGGCGATCGGGGCCTACTTCGATGTCGGCAATGTCATCGCCTTCGCCGATGCCGAGCACTGGATCGAAATTCTGGGGTCGCGCATCGTGAAGATCCACGTCAAGGATTTCAAGCGCACGGGCGGCTACAACCGCGGCGGCAGTTTCGTCAATCTGCTGCAGGGCGATGTCAACTGGCCGGCTGTCGTCCGGGCGCTCGGGGCGGCGGGCTATGATGATTTTCTGACCGCCGAGCTCGGCCTGATCGAGGCAAGTCCCGAATATCTCTATAGCATTACCAATGATGCCCTCGACATCATCATCGGCATGGAGGAGTCTGGAGCATGAAAAAACTCGCTCTCATCGGCTGTGGCCTGATAGGCAATTACCATCTCGAGCATTTTCTCGAGTTCGACGACATCGAGGTCGTGGGCTTCTGCGATCTGATTGCGGAACGCGCAGAGAGCTTTGCCAAGCGTGTGCCGGGCGCGAAGGCCTGCACCGACTTTCGCCGGATGTTCGATGAAACGGAGCCGGACATGCTCTTTATCGGTATCCCGCCGGACCAGCATGGGGAGATTGAGTTCGAGGCCATTCGTCGCCGCATCCCGTTCTTCGTGGAGAAGCCACTCGCGCTGGACCTCGACCTCGCCCGGCGCATCGCCGCCGCGGTGGAGGAGGCCGGCCTGATCACAGCGTGTGGCTTCCAGGTGCGCTACAGCAGTCTGGTGGAGCCAAACCGGACCTTTATTCGCGAAAATGAGGTGGTGTTTGTTGACTGCCTGCGCATGGGCGGCATCCCCGGGGCGCCATGGTGGACGGATAAGGTGCGTTCGGGCGGACAGATCGTGGAGCAGACGATTCATCAGTTTGACATCATCCGCTATCTCTTCGATGAACCGGTCGAAGTCTTTACCTATGGCACGCGTGGTTTCGTCGAGGGAGTGCCGGGCTATGACACCGACGACCTGACGACGACTGTGGTGCGCTTCCGGAACGGTGCGCTCGGGACGCTGTCGACCGGCTGCTACGCGACGGGCGGCGACGCCGCCGACAACAAGGTCACCTTCAGCGCCCGTGACTGCCGCGCCGAGCTGCGGATCCTGACGGATCTGCGGCTGGTCGGGACGGCGGCGGCCAGGGCGGCCGGGGGCGGCGGGGGTGCTGAGGATGGCGGCGGCAGCGGCGGGCTGGTGGTGAAGGGCGACGGCGCGATGTTCGCCTCGGACGATGGCGGGATCCTGCTGCGCGAGACAAACAGAGCCGGCATCCTCTGCGATCGCACCTTTATCGACGCCGTCATCAGCGGTGACGGGTCGAAGATCCGTTCGCCCTATGCCGATGCTTTGAAATCACTGGAGTTCACGCTCGCCTGCAATCGTTCGATGGAAACAGGACAACGCGTCAAGCTCGATCTTGGCTAGGCGGGGCTGTGGCTGGGACTCGATCGTGGTCGATTTTTCCGTTGGTGCCCCAAAACGCGGGCACCAGCGGATTTTTTGTCCATCCCTGGTCAAATTTTCCGTTCCTGCCCCGATGAGCGGGCACCAGCGGCTTTTTTGTCCACGAATGGACAATTTTTTCCGCTCCTGCCCCAAAACGCGGGCACCAGCGGATTTTTTGTCCACTGGTTTTCAGTAGCACACCTCTGCCATCTCCGAAATACGTGTTGAGAATGACAACTGGTCTGTACCCCAAGTCAAGGACAGTTTTGAATTTTGTAATTTTGTGAGTAAAAACAATTGAAGCCACCATTACTCGCAATTGTCTCGCTCGCGCCTTGATATTCCTTGCGGTGGCGGGATC
>JASGUU010000061.1 GCA_030057555.1 Bacillota bacterium
GCACCATCATCACGGCGAACAGGCCCACCAGCAGCGTCAACGGCCAGCGCCAGCCTCGCAGATCCACGATGTTGGGACGGGTGGACTTGCCGGAGACGGTGATGTACTGTTTTTTGGCCAGCACGAAATCTGACAAATAGAGTCACAGAATGGCCAGGACCATCAAAAAGACGGCCAGGCCGGTGGCATCGTTGAGGCCCTGCGTGCCTCGACCGTAGTACTCGATGATGCGGGTGGTGACCGTGTGCACTTTCCCGGGCGCGCCGATGATGGAAGGGATGCCGTAGCAGCTTGCGGCGCTGACGAACACCAGCAGGGCGCCCGCGATCAGCGAGGGCGTCATAATCGGCAGAGTGACGCGCATCAGAGTTATGAACGGCGAAGCGCCCGAGACGCGCGAGGCCTCCTCGAGGGAGGGGTCCATCTTCTCCATTGCACGGGAAATGGTGATAAAGGCGTAGGGGTAGTAGAAGGTGGTCAGCACCCATACAAGGCCGGTCAGCGAGTATACGTTGATCGGGCCGGCGGCCGAGTCGATGCAGAACAGACTCCTCAGAATAACGTTGATGGTACCGACGTTCGGGTTCAGCAGTCGCAGCCACGCCATCGCGCCCACATAGGGCGGCACCATGTAGGTGAGTACGAATATGTGGCGGAAGAATTTCTTGCCGTACATGTTGGTGCGTCCCACCATCCACGCGAGCGGAAAGGCGATCAGGGTGCCCATGACCATGGCGGCGAGGCCGCCTATGATTGTGTTGATCAGCGCGCTTCTGTTCATGTTGTAGCTGAACAGGCGGCTGAAGGTGATCAGGGTGAAGGTGTCCCCCGGCATAAAGGCCTTGAACAGAAGGTAGCAGAGAGGCAAAATCTGGAAGACCAGCATAAAGTCGACGATCAACAGGATCAGCAGCCACTTGATGTCGAAACGCCAGTCGCGCCCCGAATGCATGAGGAAAAACAGCAGAAGAGTATTGATAAAGAGCAGCGCGCCCAGCAGAGTCAGTGTCGTGCCGTGGCTGTTGATGATCTGAACCAGCGGGTTTCCGCCGCCCTGCGCCACCGCTTGCGCGGCACGCGCGCGGGAGGCGTTCTGACGGATGGCGAGGCGCAAGCCGGTGTCGTCCTCTTCGCTGAACAGATGCATTCGATTGGTGCGGCTGACGAAAAAGAGGTGGAAGAGATGCTCGTTTAGCTCGGCGCCGTCTTCGGCAAGGCCGCTTTCCACCGTCTCGGGCAGGGACAATTGCGCGCCCGATATGCGGGATAGGATATCCAGCCTGAGTTTATTGCGTTCCACAGCCGGAAGGGCGCTCACGAACCCTTGCACGGAAGCGGGCAGGCGTGGCGCATCAAAAGCATACAGGGGAAGCATTAGCATCAGCTTCGTCTTCAGGGCTCTCTCTCCCTGCAGCTCTGTCAGGTAACTATCTATGCTGCCGGCGGTCTCGGTATCGCGCTGCGCGATCAGCTGCCGAACCAGCGCGTCTTCCTGAGCGGCTGCGTCCTCGCCCTCGATGACTGCGATCAGGGAGGAGAGCATGGCCTGCTTCTCATGCGGCGCGGAGGGAAGGGCGGTGGTGACGGCCTCTTGTAGCAGGGGCGAGAGCCTGTCATTCCATGCCCTGGCGGCCAACAGATCCGCCTGATGGTCGAGCGCGTCGCCGAACTCGGCCTCCATGGCTTCCGCCTGCATGGCGATAAGCGGCAGATGATCGATGCTGTCGATATCGGGGTGGTATCGCTTGAGCAGCGCATACATCTCCTTGTTGAATGCCACAAGCCGCGCGCCCGCGATCTCCTCGGCGTCCAGCATGTCGAGAATCCTCTGTGTGCCCACGTGCGCGGGCAAATCGAACAGAGAGGCGTAGGCTTCTCGTTGCCGCGGCACCTGCTTGACAAGGTCGAAGGCCGATGAGATATCGGCGGTGGGGGCGACGGAGTGCAGCTCGTTGAACAGTTCTTTGGCGACAGGAATCAGACCGGCCCCGCCTTTTGTAAAGCGGGACAGGCGTCTCTCCGCGACGGCCTCCTCGAACAGGGCCCGGGAGCGTTGCCGCATGTCCGTTTGCACCGCGGCCGACTCTGTCCGCATAAGATCGGCAAGACGCTCGCGGAATGACTGCGCCTCCGATGCAGGCAACAGCGAGACGACGTCGTGCATCAGTTTTTCAAAGGCGGGAGAGCCGTCCGTCGTCATACCCTCGCGAATCAACGACAGGGCTTCCGCAGCGTGGCGTATGCTCTGCCGCAAATCGGTGTCCTGCGTTTCGAGCAAGAGCGACTGCATGAAGCTCTGACGTTTCAAACCGTCGGCGCGCGCAAAATCTTGTGTTGTCTCCCCAGCATAGCGCACGCGCTGCCATAAAGCGCGGATGGTCGTATCCACGACGGCTTCGACAGCCCGCTGCGCGTCGGCGGGAAGCGAACGCAACAGAGCTTCGTCCTGATCCGAGTTTCTGTCGGCCAAACGGCCGGAGTCGTAGATTAACCAGAATCCCTTTGCGTCGTCGTAGCCGGACTGTTTGAGCGTCCGCATGCCATAGATTCCAAGGTAAATTATGGTGACGGCCAACAACAGCAAAACGCCTAGTACTGTTTTGGTGCGGCGTTCGATGGTGCGGTCGGCGCCGGCAAGTGTTTTCATAATGTACGTCCTCAAAAAAGGGCGAAGGAAAACCAAGCCTGTCGGTCTGCCTCCGCCCGAGTGATGTTGAGATAGCGGCTTTCGCTATTATTTGGAGATGGTCACGCTCTGCTGGAACGCGTTCTGGATCTCGTCGCGCTGCTTGTAGG
>JASGUU010000062.1 GCA_030057555.1 Bacillota bacterium
CCTCCGCCTCGAAGCGGAACTTCGGCATATAGATGAAGCCGTGGTCGTCGGTGTTGTATTTGCCGCCAAAAGCCTCGAGCTTCTTCGCATTCAGCGCACGCTTGGCCCGGTTCAGCGCCCTGAGGCGCCCCTTAGTTTCAGCTGTCAGCGGGCAGCGCCGGGCGTCCCGATCCGTCAGATTGATGGTCATCGCTTCGTTCATGTTGTCTTCCATGTTGTCTTCCTCCACCAGAGACCCGCCGCATTTCTTTCTCACGGGTAACCCCAGAGGTAAACTTTTCAGTTTTTCGCCTCAAGAAGAGCAGAGTGAAAAACGCCTGTCTTCTCGACACCCTGCAACTCATGCAGTAACCCATGCATATACTAAGCATACTTTAAAATTGCGGAAGGTTAACAAACATCATATGATAAAATCGAAATAAGTCAATCAATATGAACAAAAACACCAAGGATTGCTTTTGCTTCCAGTGGGAATGACTGTCGATTGCGCGGACATGTGATCATCCAACCCGAGAGCCATCTATATATTTCCAGCTTGACGACATCGGGAGAGTATCTTCCCGGCTTCTCTCGGTGAACTCTTTCGATCCCGCCCAGGACCAGCTATTTCACATGTCAGCGTACAAATCAGATAGTCGCCTCCGGGAAATGGCACGGCAACGACTTGATAAGGTGCCGGACACAAGTTTACTCACTTTGTGTCAAGGCGTTACCGTCACCGCCACGAGCTCCAAAGTCAGAAGAAAAATGTTCGACGGTTCGATATCACGTCTACCTTCTACGCTTATCACCCAGCGTTGTTGTGATTTGCGAATGACCGCCATGGACGATTTCTGCTTTCCAGCATGTCAACTAATCAAATCCCGGTTTGAAATGCTGTACTATCAGGCTACACAAACGATCAGTTTGTGTGGTCAGCATCCCCTCAGTACATAGACTATGGCAGGTACTACGATGAAACTGAAACGAAAAGACAGCTACTGGGGTCTGCACTTCGACTTCCATGCCGGACCGGATTGTACGGAAGTCGGTAAGCGTGTCACAGCCGACATGATCGATGCGATTATCGATGCCGCCAAACCTGACTTCATCCAGTGTGACTGCAAAGGCCATCCCGGATTCTCATCGTATATGACGAAAGTGGGTCATCCGGCACCGGGATTCGTCCACGATCAGCTCCGAACATGGAGAGAGCGCACGGCGGCACAGGATGTGGCACTGTACATGCACTATTCGGGGGTATGGGACGCTGAAGCTGTCAGACATCATCCCGAATGGGCCGTGGTGCATGCTGACGGCAGCGTTGATGACCAGATCACGTCGGTGGTCAGCCCCTATGTCGCTGAACTGTTGATTCCGCAGCTGAAGGAACTCGTTGACGAGTACGGAGTTGACGGCTTCTGGATTGATGGCGAGTGCTGGGCAACCAGGGTCGACTACTCCGAGAGAATGAAGGAGAGCTATCTCGCCGAAACCGGGGCGGACAAGGTGCCGCTGCCCGACGATGAGGACTACCCCGCCTATCTGGAACATGGGCGCAGGAAGTTCAAGGAGTATGTCGCACACTATCTGGAAGTTCTTCACAGTCACAGTCCCGACGTTCAGATTGCCAGCAACTGGGCTTTCAGCGGCTCCCACATGCCGGAAGAGGTCAGTCTGGACGTCGATTATCTCTCCGGAGACTATACGCTCTACAACAGCGTGAACTCCGCGCGTTTTGAAGCACGCTATCTCGCCAAACAGGGGAAACCCTGGGATCTGATGGCCTGGGGCTTCAGCGGCCGGCACGGTGAACACGGTCATTCAACCAAAACCGTAGTCCAGCTGAGCCAGGAAGCGGCGATTGTCCTCTCACAGGGAGGCGGCTTCCAGTGCTACTTCACTCAGAAGCGGGACGGATCCATTCCGCTCTGGCAGACAAGCGTCTTCTCCGGGCTTGCTGAATTCGTCCGCGCGAGACAGGCCTACTGTCACAAACACGAGACCAAAGCCGACATGGCATTGTTTTTCTCCACGGATGACTATTACCGCCGGCTGCCATCCATCTACTCCCCCGGGGGTGAGCTCCAGGAACGCCTGCGCGGAACACTGACCTCTATTATTGAAGCGCAGTACACGGTGGACCTGGTGTCGGAGCACAATTTCGCCGAACACTATCAGGCAGTCGTTATCCCCGATTGTCACTACCTTTCGCCCGCCACTCTGGACAGACTTGACAGATATGTGAGAAGCGGAGGCAATCTCCTGCTTCTCGGCCCCCATACGATCAACACCCTGGGCGGTATCTTCAATCTGAAAGCTGAAACACGGGAAGAAAAGCTCGTCTGGCTGAAAGTCGGGGACAGGTTTGGCGTCTGTCATGGCCAGTGGGCCGATCTGACCAGTGTCCCCGGTGAAGTTCTGGGATCGATGTACCTCGAGAATGATGACATCGGCGAAGCGTATCCGTCAGCAGTGCTGCTCCGGCACGGATCGGGCTCGGTTATCGCTCTGGCCCACGACATCTCCTATACCTACATGCAGCGGCAGACGGACGTCCTGAAGCATTTTCTGGAAGGAATATTCGCGCGGCTGGTACCGGCGCGCACGGTAGAAGTTGTCAACATGAAGCCGGATCAGAAAGCGCAGCTGGATGTTGTGGTTTCCGAGAAAAACGGCACCCGTTATGTACACCTCGTCAACACGGCAGGTCCCCACGCCAATATCAACATCCTGACAAACGACCATATCCCTCCCGCCAAAGACATAAAGGTTCTGGTCCGCTGCGATCCCACCGCAGCCGTCAGGCAGGTGATCGAGAGACCCGGCAACCGCATTCTGAAGCACGAGTTCAAGGATGGCATTCTGTCATTCGAGGTTGAGCGGATCGACATCTACTCCATCTTCGAAATCGTCACATAGAGCCCCGTGCATAGGATATCAGAAGCCAGGTCGGGCATTGCCCCGGCCTGGCTCTCCTTTTACCATGTCCGGATACTCTGATCGAGCCTGTCCATGTCTGCTCTGCTGAAGGGCACATCGGGCTGCCGGTCCAGCCAGTCGTAAAAGTCGTCTTGAATCTCGTCGGACCATTTCCCGTCAATCTGACCGGGAGTATAGGTGCGCGTCCGCATCCGCTCCACACTGAACTGATCACGGTAGACCTCTATCATGCCTGAAAAAGCGGTGTATTCCGCCAGATGGGGCGGTATGAAGACGACGCAGCCGCCCTCGGCCAGAACCACATCGCCCGGCATGATCGTAATGTCATCCATCCTCATCGGACAGTTGATCCCCAGCAGCATGATCGTTTCCGGCGAAGCATGTGTGGGGTCAAAGCCACGGTGGTAGACATTCATTCCCGTGATTCGCTCAATGGCATCCAGATCTCTGACGGCTGCGTTGTGTACCACGCCATTGGACGAGTTGGCAAAGATGGATGACGCCAGTCTCTCCCCGATAATCGGGCCGTCCACCAGCTTCCCAAACACGTCCGCCACATACACGTCGCCTTCGACCAGGCGATCGATCGGCCACGAGATCATGTCGCCGATCTCGCCCGCTTCATGGCCATGGGCGAGCATCAGCTGCCGCAGGTCGGGTCGCTTGGGAACATAAAGGGCTGTGACGGCACGACCGACCATCTTCCCGCGCGGCAGCGTGGACTCAAAGCCCCGCAGGAACTGCCACCTGTAGCCATGGCCCTTCAGGACGCCCCACGCGAAGGTCAGGGAAACGTATTTCCGGACGGCTTCCAGCACTTCGTCGGACACCCGCGGCCGGCCGTCGCTGAAGCGCTCACCCTGCCACTCCGGCGTGAAGTGGATCAGTTCCTCGGGACTCAGGTCATAGGGCAGGTATTTCATCGTCACAGCCTTTCTTCACACAGGATCATAGACAGCGTGATGGTAGCTGGGCCTGTTCGCGAACCTCTTCATGCCCAGCCTGATCGAGAGTAAGCTGCCCGGACCCAGGTCAACATGAAGCCTGTTTGTATCGACGACATGCTCATCTCCCCATGTCCGCGATTCGGCTTCCCGGTTTTGCTCCTGTCCCGTCGCCTTCAGCTGCCATGAGCTGAACTGATGCTCGCCGTAGGCTCCCGCCAGTATCGTCAGGGAACGCTTCTCCATGGGATGCAGATTGACCAGATCGAGTTCGATGGAATCGGACTCGATGATGCTCACCAGCGCGGCAACATCCGGAGGCAGTCCCGGCCGCCGCCGTATCCTGTCAAAGTAGCGCACGCTGACCAGCAGCAGTCCGCCGTTGTACAGCGGCAGAGGACCGCCCATGGTCAGATGCACCAGGCCCTCTGTCGTGATCGGATTCCGCCGCTGCAGATAGTCGTCGTTGTAGGTAGACGGATCGACCCTGTCCTCCCGCATTTCCTTCAGGCGCCGGTACACCTGGTTGATGTTGTACTGCATCATCACGGCAGGGTAGTCGGGGAAGCAGCCGTCATGGTAGCCGATCAGGGCATGGTCCTGTCCGCCGAGATACTTGAGCGCGGACGGATAGTACTGATAGCCCTGCTCCGGACCTCCGAAGATCTCCATGCATCTCCGGTCGATCTGCTCGTGGCTGGGCACATCATGATGCCGCGCTTTCCGGAGCATCTCGAGATCATCAGGGTGCCAGGCGGAGAACCAGGCATGTGTCAGGGGCTGGGGCAGCAGGGGGGCGAACTCGAACCAGCCGTTCACCTGACGCTTGCGCGAGAAATCCTCCCGGCTGGTGACCCGGTCGGGACGCGTCATCACATTGTCGTTGTGGATGCTGTATTCGAGGATGGAGTCATCGTCGGCATACTTCTGGGGAATGTAGAGCATGCTGTTTATGTCGACACCCATGCTCAGCAGATGTGCCGTCTGCCTGCGCAGGTGGGAAAAGTAGTCACTGTTACCGGTCAGAAGGCAGACGTTTTCCGCCGCTACGGCGGCCGCTTCGGCGATGAAGCTGAAACCATGTGGCCAGGTCCAGCCATAGTGTCCTCCCCACCATCTGCCGCCCATGTTTTCGCCAACCACGCCGCCGGGCCCGCAGTTGTCCGGAATGATGCCGTCATTGCCTTCTATGCGTTTCTGCCACGCCCCGGCATAGGCCAGCACCCAGTCCCTGTACTTGTCCTCTCCCGTATGCAGGTAGGCATTCATGATCAGCGATGTGGAGAGCAGATTGACGAAGGTGTCGCTGCGCGACTGGCGCTCCTGTATGGCCTCTCCCATGCGCCTCGCGTTCACGGGATCCTTCAGATCCAGAACCGTGGTGACGCCGGGAATGTCCTGAAACGGGAGCCCGTAGAAATCCATCCAGTCCCCGTAGCCCCATGTGGGCTCTTTCGACAGCTCTGCCGGGCCCATGGAGCCGGATGACGGCGAGGTCATCACCTGGTGCACCGGGTCAAAGTTGGGTATGGCGATGGACGGATCTTCATTCAGGAAAAAGCCTGCAAAGCGCGAGGACAGCTGCTGCAGCTCCTCGTCATCCGGATCCGCGAGGTTCAGATGATAGAAGAACTGGTTTCCCTCGCCCTGATGCATCCAGTCGGCCCGCGAGTAGTAATCCTTTTCAACGGTTTTATTCCCTCTGCCATCCGAATAATGTGAGAACTGCTCGTTGACGACACGGAACTGCTGCTTGGCGAGCTGCAGGAAGCGGTCGTCACCGCCCAGAACGTAGAAGAGCGGCCAGCTGTGAAAGCTCTCGTAGACATCGTCCATGCTGCCCACGCTGATTCCGCTACCGGGACTCTGCGCAGGCCAGAGGAATTCCCCGTTGGGACGCAGGTAGTTCTCGAGAACCATGTCGATCGCGCTGTTCATGGCATCGATCAGCGACCTCTGCAGAACGGCCCACAACGGGACCTCCCTGGTCGGTCGCTCGTATGTAATCAGCGGAACTTTCTCATCCTTCAGTGCCACAGCTGCCTTCCTCCTTCGCGTAGATTCGTCGAGCGTTTAGATGTGTAATTCTGTTTCTCTCCCGCCCGCCAAGCTTCCGGACCCAGCTTGCGATTACGCTGTAGTTGTCGAGATAGTTCCCGTAGAGCCTGATCACGGGCCAGTCGGAGCCATAGAGCAGGCGCTCCGGGCCAAAGAGATCGAGCAGCCTGTCAAGCATCGGATCCCATATATGCTGATTCTCCGGCAGATTGCGGCTGACGCTCAGCATGGCGGACAGTTTCAGATGGCTGTTGGGAAACTCCGACAGCGCCTCCATGACTTTCCAGTAGCCATCCGGCAATTCATTGTCTACGAGCCAGGGAATGGCGAAGTGATCGATGACGAAGCGCAGGCCCTCATGTCTTCTGATATAGGGAAAGACAGCGGGAAGCCTGTCCCAGGGCAGAAGCAGATCGGCCATCCGGACATCCTCCCGGAGCATGGTTGCCAGACTGGCATGCACCGCTGCAGATTCTTCCAGCAGCGCTGCGCCAAAGCGCAGGCCGGCGAACTTGGCGTATGCCTTGAATTTCTGCAGCGTGTGCGGGAACGTGTCCGCTCGCGGATCGATATTCCCCGTCACAGCAATGGCGCGTTCGTCTCTCTGACAGATCTCCATCGTCCTGAGACCCGCTGCGACATTGCTGGTGCATTCGATGACGACCGCCCGGGTGACGCTTGTGCCGGCCACGGCGGCTGCGAAATCATCCAGCATCACCCTGCCGTAGAGCACCGGCTCCTCCGGGCCCGGCCAGCTGACACCCGGCCACGACACATCGTAAATATGTATATGGCTGTCGATCCACATTCTTGCGACTCCTTTGGCAGGACAGGCGATCTAGTGCTGCAGATCGCGCTGAATGAACGAGTATGGATCCCTGTTCTGTATCCGGAAGATCTCGGCCCATATCTCGGGCCTGACCACGCGGCTCATGGCGGCGATTGTTGATTCCAGATTCGAGATCCGGTGGATGCCATTGAGGAAAATGTCAACGTCCGGATCGAGCAGTGAATACTGCAGAGCGGGATCCAGTATGCTGATCCCTTCCTTCCGGCAGAGATCCTGAATCTGCTTCGTGATCCGCTGCAGATGCTCCCAGTGCGAGGGCAGAGGCACACCCTCTCTCCAGCCGGAGCGGTAGTGCAGCGGGTCCTGGCTCTTGACCAGGCCAAAATGCAGCACCGAGGCGTTGATAAAGGCGCAGCCCTGCTCCCGGCACAGGCGGATCAGGGGCGCGGCGGCGCGCGTCAGAATGCTGTAGTTCTGGTAGCTCAGCACCGAGTCGACACGTCCGCTGAGAACCGCCAGCATCTCGGCGTTGATGGATCTGGTGCCGATCCCGATGTAGCGAATCCGTCCCCGTCTCTTCTGTTCTTCGAGGAAGGGTATGACCTGATGTTCGCAGCTCTCAAAGTGGTCCGTGTCGTGGATCTGATAGAGGTCGATGACATCAATGCCCAGACGCTCAAAGCTCTGTTCAAACGTGGAAACGAACTGCGAGAAGGCATCGGCGGAAGTGCGCCAGGGGAAGTAGGATTTCGTCGCGACAAAGACCGTGTCCCGGGGGATCTGCTTCAGAAAGAGCCCGACGATGACCTCGCTCTGTCCGTAGTCGGCAGATGTATCATAGAATCTGAAGCCTTTTTCATAGGTTTTCAGGAGGACATCGACATCCTCATCCTGTCTGACCAGTTGGCCGTTTTCACTGCTGCCCAGGTAGGCACAGCCGACTCCCACCCGCAGAGAGCGCCTGTCCTCTGTTTTCCAGATATAGTTCCCGATCTCGGCCTTTAGACTCGTAGCTGTCATTTCTCTTCATTGTCCAATCTACTGTTGTCAGCTGCCTGGTGTCTGTCCCCGCGCTGCCCGGCACAGGCGCAGGGCGGAAGCAGCCTGGGCCGGCTGCCATCCCGTAACGAGCACAGGAAGCACCCGTCAGGGTGCTTCCTGCCACTTCAATCAAACATGCAGTGCTTCGGACTCAGGATTTGTTATTCTCCCACCATTCGTCAAGCTGCTTCTGCGCCTCGGCAATCAGTGTGTCAATGCCGGCCTGCTGCAGCTTGGCCACGAACTCCTCGTAACGGGTTTCGTAGTCATCTTCGTACTGCCAGTTTTCAAATTCCTTCTTCACGGCGGAGATGTTCGCGATCTCCGTGGTCACGCCCTCGATGTTGAACGAGAAACCATTGATCGGGGTGATCTCGGCTTCGCGGTTCAGTTTGTCCGTGGCTTCCCAGATGCCATCTTCCTGGTCCTCCAGCAGGATGGCGTTGAACTGGTTGCCGATGGCCCAGGCGGCGTTGTAGAAGTAGCCGGACTCGTCGATGAGGTGAATCTTCCCTTCGTCCGTCAGCTCATAGTTGGTTCCCTCAACACCGAAGTTGAGCATGTTGAAGATCTCGGCATCGGTGTTGAGAATCTCGAGCATGCGCAGCGCCTCTTCCGGGTGCTTCGAGAGTGCGTTGACCGCGGTCATGGCGGAACGGGAGGCCACAGAGGTGGTGAAGGGCTCCTGCACGCCAACCTGGACCCAGTCATAGTTTGCCGACTTCTTCTTCCGCTCGGCTTCGCCGCCCGGCTTGATCACGCCGGAAATCGAGGCGAATCTGCCGGCCGCATCGTCAGCACTCTGATCCTCTACGGTGGCAATGTCCTCACGCAGATAGCCATTCTCCCAGGCCTTGCGGTCCTGCAATCCCGTATACCAGAAACCCATCCCGGTCTTTTCGGACTCTTCCTTATCCAGATACATGGAGATCATGTGGTCCGGATCGTCGCTGTCAAAGAAGAGATCATCGACGCCGACGGGGATATACTGATTGCGCACATTGGCGAATGCGCCATAGGTTGCGTTGGTCGGGAAGAGCTCGGGATGATTCTCCTTGACGAACTGCCAGAAGGGCTCGGCCTCCCAGTATTCCTTGATATTCTGATACTCGAAGCCGCTCTCTTCGATCAGGTCCTTGCGGAAGAGAAAGCCCCACTGCGAATAGGTGATCTGGTAGTTGGGCACCGCGTAGATTTTCCCGTTGATACGGGCCTGTTCGAAGAGGAATTCCGGCAGCGCGTCCCTCAGGGCAGCGTAGTTGGGCAGATAATCGTCCAGAGCCAGGAAGGCTCCCTTGCCGACCTGGGCGGGGTACTTGTTGACCCAGGCCTGAGAGGTGAAGCACAGGTCGTAGTCCTCACCGGATGAGATGATCATGTTCATCTTCTCATCGTACATGCCCCAGTCAAAGGTGCGGAAATCCAGCTGGATATTGTGTTTCTCAGCCAGAATCCGATTCAGCTCTGCGTAGACAGGACCGGAACCTGTCTGTTCACCGGGGGTGCCACTGTACCAGATCACTGTAGCCATCTCCCCGGCTGGTTTGGCATCTGTCTCCGGCGCAGCCTCCGTAGCCTTCCCGCTGTCACTCTCCGGTGCCGGCTCGGGTGCGTCGGTCTTCTTGGCTGCGGCGGTTGTCGGGGCTGCGGTTGTAGCGTCTGTCTTCTGGCAGCCCACAGCCAGGCTGCTGATGAGAGCCAGAACGGCCAGCACAGCGATCAGTGATTTCCATTTTCTCCTCATAATTCCCTCCTCCTTTTCAACTGTTCAGGTGTATGTTTCAACTGCTCTTTTTCCACACCTCCTAACCCTTTATGGCTCCTACCGTCAGGCCGGACACGAAATGCTTCTGGAACAGCGGGAACACCACCAGCATGGGACCGGTGGCAATCACGGCCATGGCCATGAGCAGGTTTTCCCCGGGTACGTCCTCGATGGGAATGGCTCCCATGCCGGAGGTGGTAAAGTCCATCGCCGCCAGCAGAGCCTGTATATTGCGCTGGATGCTGTAGAGCAGGTATTGCAGGGGGTACAGCCTGGCATCGTTCAGATAGTAGAGACCGGTCGTCCAGTCGTTCCACTTGCCCATGGCGGTAAAGAAGGCCACGGTGGCCAGCACAGGCTTGGACAGCGGCAGGGCGATTCGGAAGAAAATGACAGCTTCGGAGGCACCGTCGATCTTGGCGGACTCGAAGATGTCAGACGGGAGCTGCTGGAAGAAGGTTCGGATCATGAAGACGTAGAAGACATTGATCAGACTGGGGATAATCATGACCCGGTACGTATCCTGCAGCTTGAGATACTGGGTAATCCATATGTAGGACGGGACAATGCCGCCGGAAAAGAGCATGGTAAAGAAGAAATAGAAAGACAGGGCCCCCCTGAAGGCGCAGTTCCTCCGCGAGAGCGTATAGGCCGCCATCGACATGAACAGCAGACCAAAGAACACGGTAACAACGGTAACAAATATGGTCACCGCGTAGGACCTGCCAATCACGGCGGGATTTCGGAAGACCGTCTCGTAGGCGTTCAGGCTCAGCGGCGAGGGAATGAGCTTGTAGCCTGCCTGACTCAGATCAATGGGCCGTGAGAGAGAGGCCGACACAACAATGACAAAGGGAATGATACAGAGGAGCGAATAGACGATCCCGATGCCATTCAGCAATATCTGCGGTCTTTTCTTTTTCACCATCATGACTTCGTCCTCAGAACAGCGCGTAGTCGGCGTCAATGCGCTTGACAATCAGATTGGTAGCGAGGATCAGAACGAAACCGACCACCGACTGAAACAGTCCCGCCGCAGAGGACATGCCAATATCGCCGAGCTTCATCAGCGCACGGTAGATGTAGGTGTCAATCACGTCCGTCGTCGGATAGAGCGGGCCCGCGTCCCGAGTGACATTGAAGAACAGGCCGAAGTCGGCTCGGAAAATATTCCCTATGGCCAGTATCTGCATGATGATGATCAATGGCAGCAGATGCGGCAGGATAATATAGCGCAGCTCGTGCCACCTGTTTGCCCCTTCAAGGGCGGCTACTTCAAAGTAGTCATGCTCAATCCCCATGAGGCTGGCAAAATAGAACAGGCTCCCGTAGCCGACTCCGCGCCAGAGATTGATGATGACCAGAAGGGCAGGCCATTTATAGGGCTCCGAGTACCATTTGACCGGAGTCCCGCCAAAGAAGGTGATGATCTGATTGATGATCCCGCCACTGGGCTTCAGCAGGGCATAGACGAGATAGCCGACCACAACCCAGGACAGGAAACTGGGAATGATGGTAATGGTCTGGTATGTCTTGATGGCTCTCCTGCTCCTCAGGTAATAGCATAAGAGCGCGAAGGCGATGTTGCAGATGAGACTCGACACGATCAGCAGGAAATTCATGCCCAGTGTGTTTCGTATCGTCCTCCAGGCGTCAGCCGATTTGAAAAAGAACTCGAAGTTTTTGAAGCCAACCCATGGGCTGCCAAAAACGCCTTCGGTCACGCGAAAGTGTTTGAAGGCGATGACAATTCCGGACATGGGTATGTAGGCAAAGACAAAGAGAAGAGCCGCTGCCGGCAACGCCAGAAACGCGAAATGGATGTTGTCTACGATCTTGCTTGCATGCAGGCTTGATGTTTTGAGTCTGTTTCGTTTTACGCCAGCCAAGTCGACCCCCTTTTTGTTAAATTGTCATCAGTTGAAGTGTGAATAAGGCGGAAACTTAGTACATAATATATATTACGCAAGGTTATTTGTAAAGTGGAATGCGGTTATTTCCACCTCTCTTTTTCTACTCTTTTTTCTCTGCTTTTCGACCATATGCAGCTGCAGGTACTGCTCTATCCGGCTCTGGCTGCTCTCACCACCACATTCGTCAGCAGCCGGACGGTTCCAGCTTTTCCATAAGCTTGACCATTTCACGGGCCTGCTGTTCTTGAGCGGGCGACAGGCGGCTGATTGGACTGCGGACATATGGCGACGTGATGATCCCCCGGGATACGAGTATCTGTTTCAGAACCGGGATGAACGGTGAAGCCACATCGTAGATCTTCATCAGTCTGTTGAACAGCCTCTGCACTCTGGCAACTTCGCTCAGATTCCCGGCTTCAAACGCCTGTGTCCATGCGCTGCAGAGATGGGGCACAACGTTCGACAGCGCTCCGATGGCGCCGGCGCCTCCCGACAGGACGCAGCTGGCAAAGTTGTTGTCATAGCCGCAAAAGACCTCAAAGTCCGGATACAGAGGCGAGAGGGACTCAATCAGCTCCACAGCATGTGTAACGCTGGGAACGGAATCCTTGTACCCGACGATGTTGGCATGTCTGCTCAGCAGCTTCGCTGTGACTTCCAGACGGAGGTCATGACCGGTTCTGGCGGGGTAGTTATAGAGATACACGGGACCGTCTATCTGCGCGATCACCTGATCAAAGTAGGACTCGATGAGTCGGGGTTCCAGATCGATATAGAACGGGCCCACGATCATGACCCCGTCAGCCCCCATCGCCAGTGCTTCTCTGGAGAGCCGTATGGTTTCGGCGGCGGTCAGACAGCCCGTCCCGATGATAAGAGGCACGCGCCGGCGGACATGTTCCACCGCGTTTCGAATCACCTGCTGCTTTTCGCCATCATCGAGAGCGAAGAACTCGCCGGCACTGCCCAGCACCAGTAGTCCGTCAATCCCGTTTGCGATCAGGTAATCGTAAAGACGATTGTTCTCACTGTTGTCGGGTGCTCCCGTTTCGGTAAACAGAGTGAGGCAGGGGCAGTAGTACCTGGCATTCATCGTGGTCTCCCTTCAATCTCAGAATGGTTCATCATCTCCCATAAATGCAGTTGGGCTGCATTCGCCGGGAAGCTCCATAGCGGTCTGTGCTTTGCCCAAACCATACCGGTCTCATCCCGGATTCGCCTGGCGGCGTCATGCTTCGTCCATTTCGATCTGACGCTGCCTGATCCGTTGCGGCCAGTCCTTCTCCTCCATCCAGGGAGTGCGGTAATCCGGCTTTCCCGTGTAGCGCTGCATGTCGAGCCGCAGGCGAATGCCCGCTCCCGCATCGAGCTCAACCGCCAGCCATCTTGAACTCTGAGGAAAGATCCGGCTGCCATTTTCGCCGGCGTCCAGAACCTGACAGGCGCTGAAGAGATGCTCGCCGAAGCAGCCTCCCTGAATGATGAACCTGCAGCTGTCGGAGCTGCCGTTATGGTATTGGACGACAACGTGATCGGGTGCAATGGCTTCAACCAGAGCGCCGACATCCCGCGGCAGGCCGGGACGTCCGTCATGGAAATAGCGCAGTGCGGTGTGCATCAGGCCGCCGTGATAGATGTTGGTTGAACCGCCGAGCATCAACTGTACGAGCGCTTCGCAGATAACGGGGTTTTTGTCCTGCCAGTGGTGAATATCCTCACCGGACACGTCGTCCGCGTCGTTCTTGATGTCGTTCACTCTCTCTTCCACCGCTGCGATATTGGCCTCGAGGATGGCCTCGGGATAGGCCGGATTCAGGCCCTGAACATAATGGTACCAGGGATGTATCGCCATGCGGTTGCCCTTCTCGACAACCGTCGGCACGGCACTCCAGGTATCCTGATTCGGCAGCCGGGCGATGCGCGCCAGATCCCCGCCGTCCTGACTGACCGACCACAGATAGACCGGCCATTTCGTGTTCTCGGGCCTGTAGTCGGCCCAGCCGGTATCAAAATGCCTCTGCGGCACCAGCGGGATGCCTGTTTCATCGAGTTTATGGAGATCATAGAGGCGGTCCATCTGCGAGCGGGCCAGCTCCAGATGGCGTCTGTCGCCGGTCAGCAGAAGGGCATTGATGCCTGCCGTCAACGTCGGTTCAATGATGGTCAGAGCGCCATGCGGCCAGCGCCAGCCATAGTAGCCTCCCCACCATTTACCCTCCATCCGGCTGCCGATGACGCCATCCGGTCCGATATTGTCGGGGATGATGCCGCCGTTCAGGCGTGTGCGCTCCAGCCAGGCGTCGAGGTACTCGACCACCCTGTCCCGATACCGCTCGTCGCCCGTATAGAGGTAGGCATGGGTGAGCAGGGAGGTGGCATTCAGGTTCAGCGGGACATCGCCCGCCGCCATGCGCTCATTGATCGCAGCCAGGATCGTGCGGTAGGTGGCATCCCCCGACCAGTCGCAGCGCCTCATCACAAACGGAATCCCCGGCAGATCCTCAAAGGGCGGCAGATAGTGGTCCAGCACCGCGCGGTGCGTCTCCCAGTCCTCCGCACTGTGGCGCAGCCTCGGACCGCCGCTGCCGTTGATCGGACTTAGCATCATCCGTTTCTCAGGGTCGTAATTCTGCACTGCGCTGTCGCTGCCATCATAGAGAGCGGCGAAACGGAGCGTGCGGGTCAGAAATTTCAGCGACCCGGGATCGGCGAGACCCATGTAATAGAGGAACAGACTGCCTTCGCCGTGGTGCATCCAGTCGTACCACAGGAAGAATTCCTGATGCAGCTGGCCGTACTCCGTCCACTGCCAGGCCACGGAGTCCCACTGCTGATGCGAGAGCCCGAGCAGCCGGGCTGAAGCGCCGAGAGCATAGAAGAGCGGATAGTTCTGAAAGGCCTCGAAAGCATCATCGGCGCCGTCCATGCCGGGCCAGTAGTCACGCCAGCGCAGTGTCCCATCATCGCGGACGTACTTGTCCATGAACACGTCGACGGCCGCTTCCATGTTGCGCATCAGGACCCACTCCAGTTCAGCCCAGCGCGGACGCTGCATTTTCCGGCTGCCCTGGATGAGGGGCATATCCCTCTCCGCAGGATTGGTTGCGGATTCTGTATTCCTGGTGATCGTCTCTTCCTGCATGGTGTTTCGTCTCCTGTTGTGTCTTCAGCCAGAGAGCTTTCTGTCTGCGGGAGCTAAAGCAGATCATCCTGTGTGCGCAGGCAGGGGTCCTGATTCTGCAGCTGGTAGATGCGTGCCCACTGTTCAGGGTGGATGACCTGTCTCATCGCTGCCAGCGTGGCCTCCAGATTCGCCTGGCGCCGTATGCCGTTAAGCGTCATGGTGACCCCGGGTTCAAAGAGGCCGTACTGCAGCGAAGCAACGACCGGATCGATGCCCATTTCACGGCACAGGTCGCGCATGGCCGCAGCTCGAATATAGGTTCTGCGGATGTATCCCTGTTTGCCGGCCGCGGCTGTCAGGGGATCCGGCTCCTTGATCGCACCGAAATGGAGCAGGGAAGCGTTGACAAACGAAGCTCCGATATCATGCGCCAGCCTGATGACCGGCTCGGCGGAGCGTTTCAGCAGGGAGAAATTCATATAACTGAGTACGGAATCAATCTCGCCGCTGAGCAGAGCCAGTTCCAGCGCGTTCAGCGATCTCGTGCCGATGCCGATGTAGTCGATCAGGCCCCTGCTGCGCTGCTCGATAAGAAACGGCATCACCTCCGCCTCGCAGATGTTGAAGCTGTCGGTATCATGAATCTGAAACAGGTCGATATGATCTGTCTGCAGGCGCTCGAAGCTGCGGTAGAAATTGTCTTTGAAAACAGAAAAGCCCTTTTGTTCTCGAAAGGGATACATGGACTTTGTCGCCAGAAAGATAGTCTTCCTGTCAATGCGGCGAATGAATTCACCGACAACAACCTCGCTTTCATGATAGGTCCGCGAAGTATCGTAGTAGCGCATCCCTGATTCGTAGGATCGCATCAGCAGATCCAGCTCGTCTTTTTGGCTGTAATCGCTTCTCCCGGTATTTCCCAGATGAGCGCAGCCGAAGCCCAGGGGGATGGAGCGCCCATCGAGAGACCAGCTGAACGAGCGAACCCGCGGGACAATGGGCTTTCTGTTGCTTGTGGTCTCAGCTCTGTCTGCGGCAGGGGACTGTATGCTGCTCAAATGCTCAGGGATGTTCTGGTAGCGATGAGATGTTTCGACAGACACTTGTTGACTCTCCGGTGGCGTATTCAAGCCGGGGGATGACTCCTGTCATCCCCCGCTTGCAGTCCTTCTCTAAGATCACAGTTAGGCAAAGTGCTTTACCGGCCTGCTACTCGTCTGCTGTTCATGGCTTCCTGATGTTCATGGTTTCCAGAACCTCTTTATTGGCCTGGAATATGGGAGTCTGACCCTCCAGCAGACCGGCAACATCGAAGCTTTCGTGCATGATCTCCAGCGCGTCGTTCCATTTCTGCTCAAACTCTTCATCATCCTTTGCAACGAGTGCGAGTTTGAAGGCATCCTCCCAGACCGCTCTGGTCTGGAACATGGTGTTCACCTGCGGCAGGTGGGCGTAGTCCGGTGCCCATGACTGGAAGGCGGGAACAATCGGCACGTCTTTTGCATACTCGCTGTCGAACGAGAATTTCATGAATGCGTCCTGCTGGGTGATGGGTTTGGTTGCCCGCCAGATGAATGCGGGAGCATTCGGGCTGCCGGCATAGGGTGCGATGGTAAAGTTACAGTTGTTGGCCCGGTTGTAGTTCAGGAGACCTCTGCATTCTTTCCAGTCGATACTGGTATCGCCTTCCACAATCGCCCTCTGCAGCGTTTCGTCCGTAAACTCAGGCAATCCATCCGCATTGATGGTGTAAAGACCCGCAGACTCCGGCCCCCAGTAGCGAACCTTGTCCCACTCGTCCGTAAACTGGGTGTCCACCCAGTACAGCCAGTGTTTCATCTTTTCTTCGTCCATTGTGACCATGGGCACCAGGAACTGACTGCAGGCGCCGGCAATGCGGACCTGATTGACAGCGGGATAGTCTTCCAGATTGGGCACCTGCGTGAGGAACGGCACGTAGCGGAATGGTTTTCCGTTCTTCTCCAGCTCGGAGTTCAAAACGTCGAAGCTTCCGTAGCCGATCATGTTGCCGCCCATGGTGCTGATAACGCCATACTGTCCGTTCAGGTATTTTTCTCTGTACTTTTCAATTGTATGGACAATCGATTCCGGATCGATGACATCATCTCTGATCATCTGGTTCTGCAGCTGGGCAGCCTGCTTGACCATGGGCAGATCAAATCCGAACTCCAGCTTGTCCTCCGTAAAGTTGTACACGGTCATGTACTCGAGTGTCTTGTAGCCGACCATCTCTCCGCCCAGAGCGGTCAGGGCCATCCAGTTGTCGCCCTGGACATAGCCAAAGGCATAGACCGGCTTTCCGTTTTCCATCAGATTGAGAGCCTTGATGTCATAGAACACCTTGACGAATTCATCCGTGCTGTAGACAGGAAGAACAAATTTCTCAACCACAGGCTTGTTTGTCTTCTGAGCTTCAGCCCATGCCGTCTCGAAATCCACGGCATCGGGGAAAAGCTCCTTCAGTATGTCGTCACGTATGGCAAAGTACTGGCCGGTCGTCCAGGTCAGCCGCGTAACAGCGGTTGAGTAAAAGTCGAGATAGCCTTCGGGCATGGTCTCCGGGTCAACAAACCTTGCATTGAGTCCGGTAGGGACGCCATAGATCTTTCCGTTTCTGGTGACAACATCCCAGCTGGACTTGGGAACAATGCGCCACGCGTTCGGGGCGTACGTCTGGATGAACTCCGGAGTCATGGCATATGCCTGCTCTGTCTCGACAGCACGATCGAAACCTTCAAAGTTGTATGTCACTCCAAAGTCGGGCAGTGTTCCCGCAGCGATCATCGTCTCAAGCTTGACATTTGGTCCCATGCCGCCGTTGCCGAAGCCTTCTTCGACGTATGCCATGGTCTTCTCGCGCAGCCAGGCATCGGGAACATTCTCAATGGGCGTCTCAATTGTTGGAATGTCCGCGTCATTCATCCACCAGTATCTGAAGCTGACCTCGGAGGTGGGCTGATATTCGCTCACTTCACCGGCTTCATCCGATTTTCCCGCTTCCGTTTCAGGTGCCTCTGTCTGCTTCTGAGCTTCCGTCTTCCCCGCCGTTGCCTTCTCTGTTGATTCAGTAGAAGCCGATGTGGAACAGGCAGCTGCCAGCAGCATGAGCATGCACAGTAGAATGGATACCAGTCTGGTTCTCTTCCTCCTCATTACAGGTCCCTCCCAATCGCTGTTTCTACCGTATTCACGGATACGGCAGCCTGTCAGCTTGCTGTCACACTCCCGCCGTGACGGGTTTCTCACTCCTTGATTGCCCCGATCATGATTCCTTTGACAAAGTATTTCTGGAGAAACGGGTAGACTACGACAATCGGTATGGTCGATACCATCAGGGTGGCGGCTTTCAGCGATTCCGGCGTTATCTTGGGAACATCCTCGCCTGAGGCCAGCCCCTGACGGGCACGGTCGGCGGCGATCTGCATCATGACTTCCGATTCCTTCAAAAGCCGGTACATCATGAACTGCAGGGTATGCAGGCTTTTGGATTGCACGTACAGGAGGGTGGACGTCCAGTCATTCCAGTGAAAAACAGCCATCCACAGAGCAATCGTAGCGATAACCGGCATGGACAGAGGCACGTAGATTCGGAACATGATGTCAACACTGTTTGCCCCATCCAGCATGGCCGACTCCTCCAGCGATTCCGGTATGGTGCGGAGGAAGGTGCGGATGATAATCATGTTATAGAAGCCAAACAGATAAGGCAGGATATACACGGGGAATTTGTTCATCAGCCCCATCATCCGGTACAGGATAAAGGTGGGAATCATTCCGCCTGAAACGAACATCGGAATCAGCAGTACGGTGGTAAAGAAAGCTCTTCCGGGCAGACTCTGTTTCGACAGCGCATAGGCAGCTGAATAGGTGACGAACAGGCCCGACAGGCAGCCCACGATGACACGTACAACGGAGACAAAAAGTGCGCTGGTGAACATGCTGTTCGAAAACACCATGTTATAGTTTTCAAACGTAATCACGCGCGGATAAACCGTAATACCGCCCAAAGCGGTATCGTTGGAATCGTTCAGCGAAACCGCCAGCTGATTAACATACGGGTAGATAAAGATGATGCAGAGCAGGATCATCAAGGTAATGTTGAACACATTGAACACACGTTCACTGGTTTTCCAGCGTCGGCCACGGGAAGGGCTGGACGAGTAATTCGCTGTTTCCTGTTCGTTCCCTGACATGTCTTTCTCTCTCCTACCAGACACCGACACCGCTGAGTGATTTTGAGATCCGGTTCACGACAAACATGATGATGAATGAAACAACTCCCTGCGTGAGGCCAAATGCCGTTGCCAGCGAAAATTTGCCCTGCTGAAGACCGTAGCGATACACAATTGTGTTGATCACCTCGGAAGATTCTCTGGTGTACAGATTCTGCAGACCAATGATCTGCTCAAAGTTCGCATTGAGCAGTCCGCCTGCCTGCATGATGAAGAGGATCACGATTGTGGGCATGATTCCGGGAAGGGTGATATGCAGGACCAGTCTGAAGCGTCCGCAACCATCCACAACGGCCGCTTCATACAGTTGACCATCGATTCCCGATATGGCAGCGAGGTAGATAATCGTTCCCCAGCCAATTTCCTTGTATACGTGCGACCAGAACATGATGCCGGTGAAATACCTGGGTTCCATCAAAATGTTGACCCGCGGCGTATCCGGCCCGAACAATCGCAGGCGAAGGTCATTCAGTGGACCATACAATTCGAAGAACGAATAAAAGAGCGAGACGACTGCTATCCAGGAAAGAAAATAGGGAAGGTAGCTGACAGTCTGAACAATGCGTTTGAAGGTCATATTCGTCAACTCATTCAGTAGAAGGGCGAATATAATCGTCAGGGGAAAGGCGAAGAATAATTTGAGAACACTGTAATAGATGGTGTTAACAATCGCTCTGCGGAGCGGGTCTATACGAAACATTTCAATGAAATGTTTGAATCCGACCCAGGGACTGCCTCTGAAACCCTTTATGATGTCAAAATCCTGAAAGGCCATGACTATCCCTGCCATGGGCAGAAACTGAAACACAAGAGTCCAGACCAGGGCAAAGCCGATGAGGACATAGTAGAGGGCGTGCTGACGAATGCGAATCATCAGTTTTCGCCGATTCATGTACTTTGATGGTGTCGCACTCATGGTATTGACCTCATATAAATCAGCCGTCAGCCAGATCAGCTACAGAATCGCAGTTGGAGAGCTGAACGATATTTCACATGAAAATCGTTCAGCCGGCAGGGATCATCTGTGATTATCACCCACGTTTATTAAAGCTTGTTTATCATGTGCAGTTTACCAGTTATCTGACGGTTATGTCTCGAACAGGTTATGTAATTTATCTGGGAGTTCCTCCTGTAAACGAGACGCAGCCTTAGACAGGAGAGAAGGCCAGATGAGGACCCGCCGTGGTTTCCGGACTCTGCTGCCTGAGACGATCTCCTGATTTCGTAACTCAGCACAGGAGATATCAGGCAGAGGCTGGCACAACCTGTCGGTGCGTGTTTGCTGTCGAGTCCCTTCTGGACTGCAGCATGACGACGATGGCTGAATACGGGCCAGGGCATGAAAAGAAACCACCTCATGCATTCACATGAGGTGGTTTCTGGTACCCCGGGCGGGGATCGAACCCACATGTACAGCTCCGGAGGCTGTCGCCTTATCCATTAGGCCACCAGGGCAGGGGAGGCTGCGTCTGGTTCGCAGCCAACCATCATTATACTACGAAATCCGTCTGGGCGCGGACGACCGTGGACGCACGCAGGGGACCGCCGGCGTCGCCGAGCTGGCCGCCGCTGAGGAGATGCCGCCTGGCAGCGCGTTGAAGTGAGGTGTTCCCGGGCAGCTCTTCGAGCGTTTTCGCACCGACGCCAAAGAGCCAGAGCTGGTGGGACGTGGATTCCGGCGTGGAGCGGGTCAGGATGTAGTCGTCGGCGAAGCGGCGGATGCCGGAGTCGGCGGGGAGGAGGCTGTAGAGACCGGGGGCGAGGAGCCAGGTATAGCAGGCGATGAAGCTGACAGGCAGGGGATAGCGCTCTGGATGTTCGGCGTGGAGACGGTCAAAGACGGCAATAGCCCGGGCATAGGAGGCGTCGAGCTCGGCGCGGGTCAGGCGGGCGTCCGAGGGAATGTGGACGGAGAGGCAGGCATAGCCGGGAGAGTCGGGGGCGAGGGCCGCAGCACTGCCGGGACGGCACCAGGCGGCATCGGGGAGGGGGAGGTAGCGGGAGTCGGGCCAGTCTTTGCCTGGATCAGAAGGATCAGGGCGCTGCAGCTGATACTCGAACTCGAGAGTGCCGAGGCGGATGATGAGGAGGGCGGTCTGACGCCAGGACCAGAAGCCGCGATCGTAGGTCCAGCTGCCGTAGTTGCGGTGGGTCTCGCGGAGGAAGCGGGAGAAGGCGGCCATGGTCGCCGTCCAGATCCCGTCGTCGAGGCCGAGGGCGGGATAAATGGAACAGACGAGAGCGGCGGCGAGGAGCTGGCCGGTGAGAATGCCCATGCCGTTGTCGGTGTCCTGGGGCAGGAGTTCTGCGAGGCGCTGATGGGCCGCCCCGGCGGTTTCGGCCGAGGTCAGCTGAGTGGCGATATTGAGCAGGGTGGTCCAGTCCAGCCGGGACTGAAGCTCCTCGAGCCGGGCGAGGACGGCCGGGTCGCAGCCAATGGCACGGGCCGTTTCGAGGACAAGCGCCGGACAGGCCTCGGGGGCGGGGTGGTCAATCATGGAAGGTACCTCCACGGGTTGTGCTGGGGGCAGTCTAGCACGTTCCGGAACTTTATAGCAGATATGGGCAGGACAGGCGTTTCCGGCGGGATCAGGGACTACAATGGAAGCTGACAGCAGCGGAAAGCCGTCCCGGACGGCGGCAGAAACAGGGGGAGAGACATGGCGTTCAAGGTGACATTTATCGGAGCGGGATCGGTGGGCTTCACCCGTCGCCTGCTGACGGACCTGCTCAGTGTGCCGGAGTTTCATGACATCCAGGTCAGCTTCACGGACATCTCGGAGCCGAATCTCGCGAAGGTGACGGAGCTCTGCCAGCGCGATATCGATCACAACGGACTGGGGATCCGGATCGAGGCGACAACGGACCGGAGGCAGGCGCTCGAGGGTGCGCGCTATGTCATCGTCTGCGTGCGCATCGGCGGACTCGAAGCATTCCGCTCGGACATTGATATCCCGCTGAAATATGGGGTCGACCAGTGTGTGGGCGATACGCTGGCGGCGGGCGGCATCATGTACGCCCAGCGCGGGATCCCGGCGATGCTGGACTTCTGCCGCGACGTGCGCGAGGTCGCCGAGCCCGGTGCCCGCATCCTGAACTACGCCAACCCCAATGCCATGATGACCTGGGCGGCAAATGTCTACGGCGGCGTCGAGACCATCGGACTCTGCCACGGCGTGCAGGGTGGCCATCATCAGATCGCGAAGGCGCTGGGGCTGCCGAAGGAAGAGGTCGACATCGTCTGCGCCGGGATCAACCACCAGACCTGGTACATCGAGATCCGGCACAGGGGCGAGGACATGACCCCGAAGCTGCTCGCGGCCTATGAGGCGGATCCCGAGCTCATGCAGACGGAGAAGGTGCGTATCGACCTGCTGCGCCGCTTCGGCTACTACTCGACCGAATCAAACGGACATCTCTCCGAGTATGTGCCCTGGTACCGCACGGATCCGGAGCTGCTGAACGACTGGATCGACCTCGGCTCCTGGATCAACGGGGAGACGGGCGGCTACCTGCGCGTGACGACCGAGGGACGAAACTGGTTTGACGAGGAGTTTCCGCGCTGGCTCGCCGAACCGCCGCAGCGCTACGCCCCTGAGGAGCGCAGCGAGGAGCACGGCTCCTGGATCATCGAGGGGCTCGAGACCGGGCGCTGCTACCGCGGCCACTTCAATGTCATGAACCGCGGCTACATCACCAACCTGATGGATGGCTGCGTCGTGGAGCTGCCGGGCTATGTCGACGGCAGCGGCATCTCGATACCCGTGGTCGGCGAGCTGCCGGACGGCTGCGCGGCCATCTGTTCACAGAGTATCTGGGTACAGAAGCTCGCGGTCGAAGCCGCGGTGAAGGGCGACCTCAGGCTGCTGCGGCAGGCGATGATGCTCGATCCGCTGACCGGGGCGGTGCTCGATCCCAGGGCGATCGATCAGATGGTGGATGAGATGCTGCTCGCGAACGAGGCGCTGCTGCCGCAGTACGCAGGTGTCATGGCTGAAGCCCGGAAGCGGCTCGAGAAGCCCTGGATGCAGACGCGGGAAGGCTACCGCGGTGCGGCACGCCTGCACACGAAGACGGTGGAGGAACAGAGGGCGGAGCGGGCTTTGCAGCAGATAAAAGAAGACTAGACACTGTTGTGGCTCAGGGGCTCTCGCCGAGGGCATAGCGCTCGCTGTACTCGGCCAGCAGTTCGTTGAAGCGGACACCCGCGGCACCCTCGCGGAGGCTGCGTGTGTACTCGTGTTGCTCCATGCTGCCGATCTGCTCCAGCTCGGTCAGACTGGCGGCGATGTTCGAACAGTGGTCGGAAATGCGCTCGAGGTTGGTGAGCAGGTCGGTCAGGACAAAGCCCAGTTCGATGGTGCAGACGCCGCTCTGGAGTCGGGTGATGTGGCGGATCTTGATCTCGCTGCGCAGGCGGTCGACAACCTCCTCGAGAGGCTCAACACGCTCGGCGAGGATGTAATCGCCTTCTGTCAGGGCGGTGGTGGCCAGTTCCAGAACCTCGGCGACGGCGGCGCGGATGGTGGCCACCTCGCGGGTGGCTTCCGGAGAGAAGGCAATGCGCTTCGCGTGGATCTCCTCGGCGACACGGACGATGTTCACCGCGTGATCGCTGATGCGCTCGAGATCGCCGATGATGTGCAGCAGCCGGGCGACCTCGCGGCTGTCGGGCTGGGCGAGGTTGCGCATGCTGACGAGGACGAGGTAGTTGCCGAGCTTGTCCTCGTAGAGGTCGACGCGTTCCTCGAGGGCATGGACGTGGTCGGCGGCGCGGGGATCGAAGCTGTCGAGCTGGGCCATCGCGGTGTCCACGGATTCGCGTGCCTTTTCGGCCATCTCGCAGGTCAGCTTATGGGCCTGCTCGATCGCGATCGAGGGGGTGGCGAGAAGGCGCTCGTCGAGTATCTCGAATACTTCGGCGCTTTTGTCATCGCGGATGGTCCAGATGGCAAGGCGCTCGAGGGCGCCGGCGAGGGGCAGCATGACGATGGTGCCGAGGACGTTGAAGGTCGTGTGGATGAAGGCGATGCCGGCGGGGGTGATCGGGTCGTCCATGAAGGGGAAGTGGATGAAGCTGTTGATCAGGTAGTAGATGCTGAGAAAGGCCACCGTGCCGAGAATGTTGAAGTAGAGGTGGACGGCGGCAACGCGTTTGGCGTTTCTGTTGGCACCGATGGAGGAGAGAATCGCGGTGATGCAGGTGCCGATGTTCTGGCCCATGATGATGGGCAGGGCGGTGGCGTGGGTGATCGAGCCGGTGGCGGCGATGGCCTGCAGGATGCCGACGGAGGCCGAAGAGCTCTGGATCAGGGCGGTGATGAAGGTGCCTACGAGGACGCCGAAGACGGGGTTCGAGAAGAGGACCATGAGACGCTGGAAGGAAGGATCCGTTGCCAGGCCTGCGACAGCTGTCGACATGGTGCTCATGCCGTACATCAGAATGGCAAAACCGAGCAGGATGCCGGCCGTGCCGCGCTCGCGTCTGACCGTAAAGATCATGATGATGCCGATGGCGGCGAGGATGGGCGAGAAGTTGTCGGGCTTCAGGAGGGCCACGATGACATTGTCACTTCGGAGGCCGGTCAGGGAGAGCAGCCAGGCCGTGACGGTGGTGCCGATGTTGGCGCCCATGACAACATAGATAGCCTGACGCAGCTTCATGATGCCGGAGTTGACGAAGCCGACGACCATGACGGTGGTGGCGGAGGAGGACTGGATGATGGCCGTGACGAAGGTGCCGAGGAGGACACCGCGCAGCGGGCTGCTGGTCAGATGCTCGAGCAGGCGCTTCAGGCGCAGACCGGCGCGGCGCTCGAGAGACTCGCTGAGAAGGTGCATGCCATAGAGGAACAGGGCAAGGCCGCCTACAAGCTGTAGAGAATCAAGAAATGTCATGCAAGTTATCTCCGTGTAAGCCGACGGTTAGCTGATTGTTAATATCGTCAGACAGAATGCCAGTCCTGAGGCCGGTGTTCAAGGGTTTGAGGTAATTCTGTGTGGGCTGTGGGCCTGAAAACAGCCGAGAATGCGCAGGGATGGCGGCATATCTGATTATGTGTCTGCTGCGTGTGCGGATGTGTCTGCCATGCGTGGAGCTGTTCCTGCCCCGGTGGGACAAATTTTCCGTTCCTGCCCCGGTTTGCGGGCAGCAGCGGAATTTTTGACCAAAGCGGGACAAATTTTCCGTTCCTGCCCCGGTTTCGGGGCAGCAGCGGAATTTTTGGCCAAAGCTGGGAGAATTTCGAGCTTCCACCAGCGGGACTGCATATAAATTCATGACTTTGCATATTTCGCTTTGTTTATGCAGGATCACGAATAAGTATGCAAGGAACAGACGTGAAAACTGCGGAAACTTGAAAAAATGTACACCCGACCGCTGTGGATTCTGGGCTGTGTGCCGGGTTTTCTTCATCCTGTGATTCTGTCCAGATGAAGCGGAAGGCCCGGGTGTAGAAAACAGCAGGGGGTCGGATAGACACGTGACAGTTTCGAATCCGGACCCTGTGCTAGACTCGGCTAAGCAGAGTTTGTTGATGTTAGGCCAGGGAGGTATCGAGACAGCACATGAAGCCGGATGGCAAAAGAAGCGCATCTGTTCCTGCCGAACTCGCTGCTGTATTAAGCCGTTTTGAGCGGGTGGCGCTGGCCTTTTCCGGCGGAGTTGACTCCGCCTATCTGCTCCATGCCGCCCTGGCAGTGGGTCTCGATGTAAAAGCCTACTATGTAGCGTCTGTGTTTCAGCCGGCCTTTGAGCGGGCGGATGCCAGGCGTCTGGTCTCGGAGCTCGGGGCTGATATGGCAGAGCTCGAACTCGATATGCTGTCGTGCGCTGCCGTGCGCCGCAACGGCCCCGAGCGCTGCTACTGGTGCAAGCGTGCGATTATGGGCAGGATTCAGGAGGCGGCGCGGGCGGACGGGCGGCAGGTGCTGTTTGACGGCTCGAATGCCAGCGATGATGCTGCTGACCGGCCGGGGATGCGCGCTCTCGCGGAGCTCGAGGTGCGCTCGCCGCTGCGGGAGGCGGGGCTGACGAAGGCCAGGATCCGGGAGCTGTCGCACGAGGCGGGGCTCTTCACCTGGGACAAGCCGGCCTATGCCTGTCTCGCCACCCGGATTCCGACGGGCCGGGAGATCACGGCGGAGCTGCTGGAACGCGTGGAGCGGGCGGAGTCGGCTGTGTTCGCACAGGGCCTGCGCGATTTTCGAGTCCGTGTGCTGCATGAAGCGGCGCGGCTCGAGGTGACGGCGGACGAACTGCCGTTGCTGCTGGAGCGGCGGGAAGAGATTCTGGCGCGTCTGGGAGAGGACTTCACGGCCGTGCTGCTGGACCTCAGGCTACGGGAGGGTGACGGATGAACGAGGCTGGACTGCGCGAGGTGCTGCAGCGCTTTCGCCGGGGAGAGCTGGATGAGGATGCGGCGCTTGCGGCGCTCGCTGAGAGCCAGGTCGCGGATCTCGGCTACGCCACGCTAGATCTGAGCCGGGCGCGGCGCCAGGGCGTGCCGGAGGTGATCTACGGGCGTTCGAAGACTGACGCACAGATACTGGGGATCGTCGACCGCTTCCATGAGCTCGGCGCCCGCGACATCCTGATTACGGGCATGTCACAGAGCGCAGCCCGGGCGGTGGGGGAGAAGCACGATCTCGAGTACCATGCTTTGCCTGAACTGGGCATCGTGAACCGCGACAGGGAGAAGGCGCTGGTCGGGTCGATCGTTGTCGTCAGCGGGGGCACCAGTGACATGGCGGTCTGTGAGGAGGCGGCACTGACGGCCGAGGTCCTCGGAAACCGGGTCAGCCGTATCTACGATGTCGGTGTGGCGGGGCTGCACCGCCTGCTGCGGCGCGTGGACGAACTGCGCGCGGCGCGGGTGATCATCGCGGTGGCGGGCATGGAGGGGGCGCTGCCGTCCGTGGTGGGCGGGCTGGTGGCCGCGCCCGTGGTTGCGGTGCCGACAAGTGTCGGTTATGGGGCGAACCTGGGCGGACTGACGGCGCTGCACGCGATGCTGAACTCCTGCGCCTCGGGGATCGCAGTGGTGAACATTGACAATGGCTTCGGCGCGGCCTTCATGGCCAGCCGGATCAATCAGATGCCGGGGCTGGAGACGGAAACGGCCGGGAGCTGAGGCGCTGACGGCGGGATGCTGCCGAGGCAGTGTCCGAAAAGGGAAACGTGTCCGCCGTGGCGCAGCCGGCTCGAAGTGATGTCGAAGCGGATCAGGCTGCGGTGTGCCGGGTTCAGAACGTCCGGGTGTGAGTGCGTGGATGACAGCTGAGAAGACTCATGAAAAGGAGAGAGACATGAAAGAAGGCATGACACTTTATATCGAGTGCAACATGGGAGTGGCCGGCGACATGCTGATGGCGGCCCTGCTGGAACTTCTTCCCGAGGCGGAGGCGGAGCGCTTTCTGGAGCGCATGAATACGCTGGGGCTCGAGGGTGTGGTGGTGACGCGTGAGGCTGCTGAGAAATGCGGGATCATGGGGACGCACATTGATGTGTCCATTCACGGCGAGCTGGAGCAGAGCGAGGATGTCGATCCGGCGCATGATCACGGAAACGATCATGAGCATTCACATGACCATCACCATGGACATATCCACGGAGACCCTCACGACCATGATCACGACCATCACCACGATCATGAGCATTCACATGACCATCACCATGGACATATCCACGGAGATCCACACGACCATGATCACGGGCATTCGCACGATCATGATCATGAGCATGGCCATCACCATCATCACGACCACGATCACGACCACCATCACCATGGACCGCACAGCCATATGGGCCTGGCGGAGGTCAACGCCGTTATCGACAGTCTGCCCGTCAGTGAGCGGGTGCGCTCTGATGCGCGCGCTGTCTATGCCCTGATCGGAGAGGCTGAATCGAAGGCCCATGGCAAGGACCTCGATGCAGTTCATTTCCATGAGGTCGGCATGCTCGATGCGGTTGCCGATGTTGTGGGCGTCAGTCTGCTGATGGAACTGCTGGCTCCGGCGCGTGTCGTTGTGTCGCCGGTGCATGTCGGCAGTGGCCTGGTGCGTACACAGCACGGAGTACTGCCGGTACCGGCACCTGCGACGGCGCATATTCTACGCGATGTCCCGACTTATGCGGGGACGATTCGCGGTGAGCTCGCGACACCGACCGGAGCGGCCCTGCTGCGCCACTTCGCGACGGACTGGGGCAGCCAGCCGGCGATGACAGTTGAGACGATCGGCTATGGCATGGGGACGAAGGACTTTGCGGCGGCGAACTGCGTCCGCACCTTCCTCGGACGGGAGACGGCTGCCGCTGCCGTGGAAACGCCGGCGGAGGTGGTGGAGATCGTCTGCAACCTCGATGACATGACCGGTGAGGAGCTTGGGTTTGCGATGGAAGTGCTGCTCGGCGAGGGAGCCCTCGATGTCTGGCATACGCCGATCTTTATGAAGAAGCAGCGGCCGGCCTGGCAGCTGTCCTGTCTGGTGCGGGCGGAGGAGCGGGAGCGCTTCGAGCTCCTGATGCTGCGGCATACGACGAGCTTTGGTGTGCGCAGCCGTGGCTGGACGCGACGGGTGCTGGAACGGGCAGTGGAGACGGTTGAGACGAAGCGTGGCCCGGTTCGGCTCAAGCGCGGATGCGGTGCAGGCATTGAGCGCTGCAGTGTGGAGTATGAAGATCTCGCCCGCATCGCGAAGGAGAGCGGCGAGTCCCTGGTGGATCTGCGCCGGGAGCTTGAGTCAATCTAGTTTTTGCAGCTGAAATCTGGTTTTCGGAGGCGCCGCGGACTGAAAAGTTCGTGGCGCTTCTGGTGTCATTCCCAGCAATTAAAGGCAAAGGTCAAACAACTTACAAAAGGGGATAGCAAAAGTCGCAAGCTTACATCCGCCTGTTTTTCATGGAACGATTTTTAGAACGTATATCCCAATTGCCTTACAGCGAAAAGTTTATCCTGAAAGGCGGTCTGCTGATTGCTTCTCTGGTTGGTCTCGATTTACGCTCAACAATGGATAATGATTCTACTGTAAAAGGTCTTCCGCTAAATCTGGAAGTAGCTGAGCTTATTGTGCAGGAAATCATGAAATCACCGGTTGGTGGCGCTGTAAGTTATGTCATTGTCATAATCACGCAGATCATGGGAGAACACGACTATCCGGGGACTCGATTTGCGCTTCAGGGAAGCTTTGATGGAATACGTCAGGCTATCAGAATCGACTTGTCAACGGTAATGACCCGCTGTTTTTCAATTCAGGCAGGCATTTCAGCTGCCTGCACGACATATCGCTATCTCGAATTCTGCTCTCCAGCCGGAGCCCCGAATGGCCGCCAGGATGGACACCTCCCAGATATGCCTCATCTGGCGGCTTTCGCATGTCTGACCTGCATGGCAGGATTCCTTGAGGCTGGAGCGCTTAAAAGCGCCATCTAGAGGGGGCGGCGGGGGTCGAGGCCGGCCTCCAGGTGACGGTCGCGGACCTGTTCAATCTCGTAGAGATCTGCGAAGGGCCGGTTGCGGTCGATGTCCGCGACCGGGAGGACCATCTGGCCGTCGTAGAGGCAGCCCCCCTGATCCAGCCAGTCGAGGGCGCGGCGGCGCAGGCGGTTGTCGCGCGGAGCCCGGCGGAGGTCGCCCGTGTGGTCGTCGAAGACGAAGGTGCGCCAGGACTCGTCGCCGGCCGTAGGGGCCAGGAGATAGCACTCCTGCTGCATGGCGACAATGCGGCTCTCCCGGGCATCGAAGAAGAGGCCGAGGAGGGGCGAGAAGAGCCAGGAGTAGCAGTCGATGGCGCGGATCTCGAGCTCCGGAAACCAGGTGGCGTAGGCAGCGAGGGCGGCGCGGAAGTCGGCCTTGACGTGGGCGGGTTCGTAGCGGTCGTCGCGGGGGATGTGAAAGGCGAGGGTGGTATCGCCGGCGCCGATCTCGCGCTCCCAGTCCCTGGTGTCGATGGTGACCGGCTCGGGGTCGGCGAAGCCGGAGGAGAAGAGACGGTGCGTATGGAGCAGATGGCCGTCGCGGTTGCGCTCACTCCGGAAGGAGCCACCGGCCGCCTCGTCGTCTCTCAGGCGGACGCCGGTCGGGGCGAAGCGGAGGCCCGGACAGGGCAGGACGAGGGCCCGGCCAGTGGAGCGGCTGCGCCAGACCTCGCAGTCGTTTGACCAGCTGCCGAGGTTGAAGTTGTGCGAACCCACCCGCAGCAGGGTCATGGAGGCGGTGACGACCTGCCAGCCGAAGTTGGCGACGCCGAGGCGGCCTTCTGTGCGGTAGAAGCGGCCGATCTCTTCGCCCAGCCAGCCCAGGGGCAGACGGCGGATTTCATCCGGGATCGGGCGGCCGAGACTCGAGGCGTAGCTGCCCCCGGGGCCGGCCATGCCGGCGATGAGGACGAGAAGGGCGGGGGCGCCGAGATCGCGGCCCCAGGCGGGGGCGTCGAGGTCGATGTCATAGGCCTCCTCGCGCCAGCAGCGCTCCTCAGCGAATAGGGCCCAGACCAGGAAGGCGAGGAGCCCGCGGGTTTCAGGGTCGGCCAGGGCACGCTCGTAGAGGGCCGTGATGCCGGGCATGCGGCTGCCGTCGGGATCGATCAGGAGGCGGATGGCCTCGAAGTCGGAGACCGGGGGAAGCGGCAGCTGCCGTGGTGCCCGGGACCAGAGCCGGCGGTAGCGACCCGTGAGCGGGCTCATGCCGAGGCGGCCGCTGAGTTCATCCAGATGTTTCATGGAGGGCATTATAGACCGCTGGACGCCTGTCTGCGGCTGCGGCAGTATGGGGGCGGGAGGTGAACAGGATGGAACGGTTGAGAATGGCCGTGGTGGGCGCGGGCACGTGGGGGAAGAACCATGTGCAGATCTATCAGGCGCATCCCTTCGCCGAGGTGGTGGCGATTGCCGACCCGGTGCCGGGAAAGGCGGAGGCGCTGGCCCGGGAGCTGGGCGTGCCGGCGTCGTTTACGGATGTCGAAACGATGCTCGACGGCTGCGACTGCGATGCGGTGGCGGTGGTGACGCCGGACTTTGCCCATGCAGAGGCCACGATTGCGGCGCTGAAGCGGGGACGCCATGTCCTCATCGAGAAGCCGATCGCGACGACGCGGGCGGACCTCGAGCGCATGACGGCAGCGCTGCGGGACAGCGACGTCCGGGTCATGGTCGACCTCCATAACCGCTGGAACCCGCCCTTTCACGAGGCCTGGCGCAGTGTGCGCACGGGCGCGATCGGGGAGGTGCAGTCGGCCTATATCCGCCTCAACGATACAAAGTGGGTGGCGACGACGCTTTTGCCCTGGGCGGCAGAGAGCTCGATCCTCTGGTTTCTTGGCAGCCACAGTGTCGATACGCTGCGCTGGATCGTGGGCAGCGAGGTGCGCCGCGTCTATGCGGTGAAGCGTGAGGGCGTGCTGCGGGAGCTCGGGGTCGACACCGTGGACCTCTATCTGACGACGCTGGAGTTCGAGAACGGCGTGGTGGCGCAGATGGAGAACGGCTGGATCACGCCGGACAGCAACCCGAATGTCAACGACTTCCGCTGCTCCATTCTGGGCAGCCAGGGACAGATCAATATCAATGCCTCGAACCATCAGCTCATGGAGCTGTTCACGCCCGGGAAGCTGACGGTGCCGGACATTCTGGTGCAGAACCATGTTTTCGGCCGGCCGGCGGGCTTTGCCTATCAGAGCATCAGAAGCTTCGTCGACTGCCTGCTGACGGGTGAGGACTTCCACGTCACCGTGGGCGATGCGATCCGCGGGGTCGAGGTGATTCTCGCGATCATGGAGTCGGCGGAATGCGGCCTGCCGGTCGAGGTGGACTATCAGTATCCCGATTTCGCGTAGAGGCGCCTGCTGCGCCCGGGCCCGGGGAGGCTGCGCGCAGATGAGCGGGTTCAGCCGCGCCAGCGGCGATCGATGGTCTCGCGCAGGATCTCGACGTAGCGCCTGGCCTTCCCGGGATCGTGGTTGATCGTGTAGACGTCGCGCTGTGAGAATTCGAGCGTGCAGCCGATGGCGGCGGCGAGCGTCTCCTCGATGTGGGCGGTGAGGCCCTCCTCGTCGAGCGTGGTGCCCGTGCCGAGGTAGATCGGGCTTGGCTTGCGGTGGAAGATGGTGTGGCGGCCGGCGAGGCGCTCGCCCATGAAGCGCTGGTCGCACCAGGGGGAGATGCTGACTTTGCGCAAATGTTCAAGAGTGGTGAGGCAGCTGTCCCAGATGCTGTGGACGGGCTCGCAGCAGCCGTAGGAGAGCAGGCCGAAACGCGCGGCGAGGCGGCGGTAGGCTGGCCAGATGAGCTCGGCGAACATCGCGGGCGAGATGCCGACGCTCTCCTGTGAGTCCATGTAGCCCCAGATATCGGTGGTGTCGAAGGGGCGGCCGAGTTCGGCGCCGGGCAGTTCATCGGTGAAGCAGTAGCTGCCCTGGGCGAGGTGTTCGTCGGCGGTGGTCGGCAGCAGCAGCCCTTCGGCGTGCAGCCACTCGAAGAAGGCGATGTACTCGTCGGCGATGCGCTCCATGAAGGCGCGGAAGGCCTCCGGATAGTCCATCGTGGCAAAGAGCATGTCCTTCATGCCCATCAGGTGCACGACATCCTGCGTCGGCGTGGCTCCGAGGCTGGATCCGACGAGCTTGACCGGGAGAATATCGCCGAAGGTTTCCGCGCAGACTTCGATGCGATGCAGGGTCTTTTCGCGCTCATAGCCCCAGGCGGAGGGGCCGAGAAGCGGGACATCCTCCTCGAAGTCATGGATGACCTGCTCGAAGCGGTGGCCGATCTCGCGGCCGGCGGAGTCGCGGCTGCGCTCGGTACGGATGTCGACGTCGAAGATGCGGAACCAGATGTCGCGGGTAACGGCGAAATGGGGCGGCACGACCTGGTCGTCATGGTAGACCATGTAGGGGATCAGGGTGTAGAGGAAGTCGCGCTCGATGGCGCGGGCCTCCTCTCCCTCGCAGCGCATGCGCTCCGGGATGAGCTCGTCGCCGAAGGTCCAGAGCTCAACGCGGATCATGGGACGGGAGCCGCGGAAGCTGTTGTGAGCCTGCCAGAGGGCGGTAGTCTTTTGCATCTCATCCGAGTGGGCGATATCGCGCTGCAGGCGCGCGAGTTCGCGCAGGCGTTCACGATCCCTGGCCAGCATGGAGCACCTCCTCGCGGGTGTAGCTCGCGGGTGTAGAAGGAACATTTTTACGATACGTGAAAGCGGAGGCCGCGACAAGCACCATTGACGCAAATCGCGGACAGGACGTATAGTGTGAGGCACCAGACCACAGACAGTCTTCGGGGCGGGGTGAAAGTCCCCACCGGCGGTGATGCGTCCCCTGACGATGAGCCCGCGAGCCCAGAGCCGATCCGGTGCGAACCCGGAGCCGACGGTAGAGTCCGGATGAGAGAAGAATGACGTGCGGCACGCGTGTTCTGTCCCGTAGCACCCGTAGGGCGGTGTTGCGGGATTTTTGCGTCGGGCCGGACGACCTCGAGACCGTCTCAAGTAAAAAGGAGGCGACCTCAAATGAATCGTGGCATGGCAAAAACTCAGCTCCTGCGGCTGACCAGCATCGGCATCTTCGCTGCCCTGTCTCTCGTGATGCTGCTCGTGATCCCGGGCATTCCCTTTCCTCCGGCACCCTTTCTGAAGTACGACATGGCTGATGTGCCAATCATCGTCGCGTCACTTTTATATGGACCCGTGGCGGGTGTCGTCATCCTGGTGATCGTGTCGGCGATCCAGGCCTTTGGGATCATCGGGGATGGCATCATCGGGTTTTTCATGCATGTCGTGGCCTCGTCGGTCCTGCTGCTGATTCCGTCCCTGATTCACCGGCGTCGTCCCGGGAAGCTCGCGATGTTCGTCGGTCTCGGTCTCGGAGCCGTCGGGATGGCGGTGGCCATGATCTTCTTCAATCTCCTGATCACGCCGCTCTACACCGGGCTCGAGCGACAGGTCATCGTGGGCATGCTGCCGCCGATCGTCCTGTTTAATCTGATGAAGGGTGGCCTCAACGCAGCCATCGCCGGCCTCGTCACCCTGGCACTGCGGCCGCTCATCCACAGCTTCGTCCGCCGCACGCTCTGAGTCGAGGCGGGTGGCGGCCGGACTGCCGGAGTGGTCGGGCTGCCGGAGTGGCCGGACTGCCGGAGTGGTCGGGCTGCCATGCCGGCGTTTCGCTTGGCTTCACATGCCTCCCCGCGATACAATGCTGTCGAGTTAAGGGACCGCAGGAGCTGCGGACCGGCTGAAGGGGAGGAAAAAATGCCTGAAGATAATGCCATTGACCGCGATCAGATCCTTTGGAAGGACCGCAAGCGCCATTTCGGGATGCCAATATCGTTTACCCGCTATGAATTGACCTCGGTCTGTCTGACGGTGCGCCGCGGCTTCTTCAGCACGACCACGGATGAGACGATGCTGTACCGCATTCTCGACACCCGTCTGCACCGCACGCTGGGGCAGAAGATCTTCGGTGTCGGTACCATCATCCTTTATACGGCAGATCGCACCTGCCCGGAGCTTCCCATCAGGAATGTGCGCAAGTCCGAGGAGGTGCACCGGCTGCTTGGCCACCTGATCGAGGCGGAGCGCGACCGCAAGGCCATCACGGCCCGCGAGCTCTACGGCAGTACTGACTACGGCGTCGACAGGGACGGGGACGGAATTCCGGATCATCTACAGTGAAATCGAAAACGAATCTTTTGCTCGCCGTCATGGGCGGCGTGGTCCTGCTTCTGCTGGTTATCCTCATCGGGGTGCGCCTGAGTCAGAAGGCTCCGCGGCCGGCTGAACTGATTCCGGACACAGGGACGTCCGGAGCGCGGCTGGAGCGGACGAACGGCCGGGAGACGACGAACGGCCGGGAGACGAAGGGCTCTGCCGGCATGACAACCCCCACCCCGACGACGACGCAGCCGCCGACGACGACTACGGCCGAGCCGACGACCACCGAGCCGCTGCCCGGTGTGGGCGAGACCGTGACGGTCGTGGCGGGCGGCGATGTACTGATGCATACCTGGCTGCTCAACGGCGGCCGGCAGAGCGATGGCAGCTACGACTACGACTACATGCTGAAGTACCTGAGACCCGTGACTGGGACGGCGGATGTAGCTCTCGCCGACATGGAGGGGACGCTGGCCGGGGAGCCCTATACCGGCTATCCGCAGTTCAGCTCGCCCGATGCCGTGGCGCGTGCGATTGCGGCGGGCGGCTTCAACCATGCGCTGAGTGCGAACAACCACGCGATCGACCGCGGGACAGCCGGGCTGAAACGGACGGCCGAGGTGCTGCGGGACGCGGGGCTGACGGTTGTGGGCACGAGAGCCGCGGCGGACTGGCCGCGCTATACGATCTCGGAGCACCGCGGGGTCAGGATCGGCGTGACCGGCTGGACCTATGAGACGGTGCGCCAGGGGGACAGGAGGGCGCTGAACGGCATCCTCATGCCCGAGGACGTGCTGGATCTGATCAACAGCTTCAGCATCGAAGATCCCTGGATGACCGAGGACTTCAACCAGATGGCGGCCATGGCCGCTGACATGCGCGAGGCCGGGGCGGATCTGGTGGTGTTCTTCCTGCACTGGGGCACTGAGTATCAGACGACGCCGGCGGGCTATCAGACAAATCTGGCGCAGCGGCTCTGTGACGCCGGGGTCGATCTCGTCATCGGCAACGGGCCGCACGTGATGCAGCCGATCCATGTGCTGACGTCGGAGGACGGCAGCCACGAGATGCTCTGTTACTACTCGGTGGGCAACATGGTGACGGATCAGTATTTCGATACTGCCAACAACCAGGGCTTTGCCGAGGACGGGCTGCTCGCACATGCCAGCTTCACGAAGCAGGCGGACGGGTCGATGCAGATCGCGCGCATCGCCTATCTCGACTTCTACTGCTATAAGAACAAGTACGCGTCCGCCGAGACGCTTAACACGCCGATCCCGATTACGGCGGGGCTCGAGTCGCCGGGCTCCTACGGGCTGAACAGCGACCAGCTCTGGATGCTGCGGAACTCAGCCGACCGGACGGCTTCGGTGATGGCCAGGAACGAGACGGGTGACTACGGGGTCGAGCGGCTAAGCGGGTACTGAGTGTTGTTGCCTGCCGGGCGGCGTTGTGGCCTGCCGGGCGGGGATTGTCTGGCCGAACTGTTGGCCTGATGATCTACATACTACATACGACTGACCACAGGTGATCTGCCTGTGGTCAGTTTCTTACCTTATCCATGATTTGAAGTGAATTTCGCCACATCCTGATCGCGGAGGGACGGCTTCTGGTCAGGATAACGAGAAATCCAAAAAAGAATTTGGCGTGCGCCAGTTCGGTGCAAGGGAGATAGTGAGGTGAAATTCCTCACCTGGTAAAGGGGTAGCGCCCAGCCGGTACATAGCCTTGGAGCCTTAGTCCGCGAGGACGGGTTTAAGCGTAGGC
>JASGUU010000063.1 GCA_030057555.1 Bacillota bacterium
GGCGACGGGAGGCACCGGCGGGTTGGCGGCGGTCAGCTGGGCGCGGGCGGCAGCGGGGTTCGCCGAGAGGAGGAGACTGTGGTTGCGGCCGCCGGCGCGGATCGTGAGCAGGATCTCGTAGCGCCCGGGCTGGCGGATGCGGTCGATGCGGCCGCCCGTCAGCGTGCGGTCGAGCTCCTCGGCCAGAAAGCTGGTGGTAATTCCGTCAAGGGGCATGGTCAACCTCCTGTGCTGATGTTGCCTGCCGGCAACGTAGCCGATCATAGCACGGGAAGGGACAGAATCCTGTGCAACCGGGGTATCGTGCTGCGGGCCCGGTCAGAATCGTGAGTAATCCAAATGAAAATTTGGATTTCAGCCTGACTTGACCACCAGAGGCACGTTTCTGGTCAGGATCGAGACTTATCCAAATAATATTTTGGAAAACTCCCCATCCTGACCACCAGACAGCCGCCCCGCTCACAGCGGCTGCCCGGTGATGCAGATTTCGCCAGCCTGAACTGCCGCTTGGGAAGCCATAATCACGGAAGTACGATAAAATAGGGTCATGGCAAGGAAGATAGAAAGCAAAACATCCGGCAGCCGAAAAGGCATCGCCAGCACCAGCTCCGCCCGGCAGACGAGCGCCCGGCGCCGCGCCGCCGGCATCCGCGAGACGGGGCCGAGCGCCCGGCAGTCGGCACCCGTTCTGGATCCGCGTGGGGGGATGGATCTATACGCCCTTATCTTTCACACGTTTTTTGGGCGCCTGATCCTGCTTGCGATTGGAGTCCTGGTTGTGATCGGCATTGACCTGCTCTTCTCGGCCAATCACTTCGACCGCTTTACCCTGATCCTCGGGGTCGAGCTCATCGTGGCGGCACTGGTCCTCTGGTTCGTCTACCTGTGGCGCAACCGTGATGTGATCTTCGACGGCGGCAATGGAGATGAACACTGAAATCTGATCTAAATGGAACAATTGTTACTGTTTTTGGATAGAAGTAGTGTATAATCCTCCAGAACTACAGGAATTGAGAACAAATCGTTTCCAGCGAGAAACGGGAAAAGGAGTAACACATGGCAAAAAGTTTCAGCATGCATGATGTCGATGTCCAGAAGTTCATGGACGCCCTCGACCACTGCAAGGGCAACGTCTATCTCGTGACCGAGGAGGGCGACAAGCTCAACCTCAAGTCCAAGCTCAGCCAGATCACCGGCCTGATCCACCTCATCGAGGGCGGCAAGGTTGTGAAGGCGAACATCATCGCCGACGATCCCGAGGATGAGAGCTATCTCTTCCGCATGAACCTCTTTGGCGACGCTGCGATCAGCTGAGTGATTGATGTCCTGACGGACCAGACGAACACCCACCCAAACGAACCGAAGGACGGTCACCGCAGCTTGCGTGATCGTCCTTTGTCATGTAACCTTCGTTACATCGGCCTGTCCGGCACCGGCGAGCTGAACCCGGGCGCCGAATGACGTTAATCTGGATACTGCAATAAAATGAACCAATATCTATTTTCTCCGCTTGATGTCGCCGCGTACATCAAATGGTCCCAGCTGTCAGGCAGGGAAGAGGCCCGGCTGCTGCGTCAGCTCTGGGCGCTGGCGCCGCTGTGCCTGGATCCCGCTGCCTGTGGAAAACGCTTTGCCACCTTCGAGCGCCGCGTCTTTCAGCAGCTTTATTTCCTCTATACCCGCGGCTACGTGGACGAGAGCTCCGATCCGGCTGCGATTCCGGATCCGAAGGACAGGCGCCCCGGTCTGATGGCCGGACGCCATGTCAACATGGAGACCTGGCTCAAGCGCATCACCATGCACCTCCTGCTGGAAACCCAGCTGCCCTATATACGCATTCATTTCCCGGAGCTGACCAGGCAGCTCAAGTTCCGCCGCCTGACGAAAATCCTGCTGCGTCAGACCCTGAGTGCAGCCCGGCGCCTCGGCCTCTTCGTGGCGCAGGCGGATGGCAGGCAGGCCGATGTGGACGCGATCCTCGCCGAGGGGACGGTGCGCATCGGTCTCTCCGCCGCGACGACGAAACAGCTCGCCGAGCTGTCGCCTGATGCCGCCTGGCTCGGCGACTGGGCGGCCATCGCCGCCGCCGCGAACAGGAACACAGACGAAACGTGAAGAAAACCCTATGATAGAACCCAGCCCGCAACGGCCGACGACGGGGCCTCTCCGCATGGGACTCGACATCGGCTCCACCACTGTCAAAACAGTGCTTCTCGATAACTCCAACACGGTTGTGCACAGCTGCTACCGGCGCCATAACGCCGACATCCAGGGTGTGCTGGAGACGGTCTTCGCCGAAGTCCGGGACGCGTTTGGCGACCGTGAGCTGCGCATCGCCATCACGGGCTCGGGCGGCGTCCTGGTTGCCCGCTGGCTGGACCTCCCCTTTGTCCAGGAAGTCATCGCCGAAACCGAGGCGATCAACGTCTACCATCCCGAGAGCGATGTCATCATCGAACTCGGCGGTGAGGACGCGAAGATCACCTACCTCAAACCTGTCCCCGAACAGCGCATGAACGGCTCCTGCGCCGGCGGCACGGGCTCCTTCATCGACCAGATGGCCCAGCTGCTGGAGACGGATGCCGCAGGCCTCAACGCCCTCGCCGCCCGGTACGAGTCTCTCTACCCGATCGCCTCGCGCTGCGGCGTCTTCGCGAAGAGTGACCTGCAGCCGCTGCTGAACGAGGGCGCCTCGCGCGCCGACCTCGCCGCCTCGGTCCTGCAGGCCGTGGTCACCCAGACCATCGCCGGCCTCGCCCAGGGCCGCCCCATCCGCGGCAACGTCATCTTCCTCGGCGGTCCGCTGCACTTCCTGCCCGAGCTGCGCCGCGCCTTCGAGCGCACCCTCGGCGACCGCGTCCAGTCCTTCACCATCCCCGACAACGCCCAGCTCTTCGTCGCCCTCGGCGCCGCCCTGCTGACCCGCGAAGCCCGCCCCGCCACCGCCGCCGGGATCCAGGCGCGCCTCGCCGATGCCGAAACCCTGGGCGAGGACATCACGCACATTCCGCCGCTCTTTGCGAACGAGGCCGAGCGCGAGGCCTTCGAGCGCCGCCACGCCCGGGCCACGGTCAGGCTCGAGGACATCTCGACAGCGAAGGGCCCCTGCTTCCTCGGCGTCGATGCCGGCTCCACGACGACGAAGGCCGTCCTTATCGACCGCGACGGCGAGCTGCGCTTCACCTGGTACGCCTCGAACCGGGGCTCCCCCGTCGCCTCCACCATTGAGGCCCTGAAGGAGCTCTACCGGAACCTCCCCGACCAGGCCTGGATCGCCCGCGCCTCGGTCACCGGCTACGGCGAGAGCCTCATCCAGTCGGCGCTCCGGATCGACGAGGGCGAGATCGAGACGATGGCCCACTACCGCGGCGCCGAGTTCTTCCTGCCCGGCGTCTCCTTCATCGTCGACATCGGCGGCCAGGACATGAAGTGCATGCGCATCCGCAACGGTGTCATCGACAACATCATGCTGAACGAAGCCTGTTCCTCGGGCTGCGGCTCCTTCATCCAGACCTTCGCCCACTCTCTGGGGCTCGACACCCCGAGCTTCGCCCAGGCCGCCCTCGAGGCTGTCTCACCGGTCGACCTCGGCACGCGCTGCACCGTCTTCATGAACTCGCGCGTCAAGCAGGCCCAGAAGGAGGGCGCCACGGTCGGCGACATCTCCGCGGGCCTGTCCTATTCGGTCGTCCGCAACGCCCTCTACAAGGTCATCAAGATCAAGGACCCGGCCGAGATGGGCGAGCGCGTCGTCGTCCAGGGCGGCACCTTCCTGAACGACGCCATCCTGCGCTGCTTCGAGCAGGTCGCCGGGCGCGAGGTCATCCGCCCCAACATCGCCGGTCTCATGGGCGCCTTCGGCTCGGCCCTCATCGCCCGCTCCCACTGGGACGGGAAGAGCCGCTCCACGGTACTCGGCCCTGAGTCTTTGCAAAACTTCAGCATGGAGACCGAGATCACCAACTGCCGTCTCTGCGGCAACCAGTGCAAGCTGACCATCGTCACCTTCGCCGACGGCCACCGCCATGTCTCCGGCAACCGCTGCGAGCGCGGCGCCGGCGTCGAGCGTGAGGCCGAGGCCCTGCCCGACCTCTACCGTTACAAGTACGAGCGCACCTTCGACCCCTATACGCCGCTGCCGGCGAAGGACGCCCCGCGCGGCACCATCGGCATCCCGCGCGTGCTCAACATGTACGAGAACTACCCGCTCTGGTTCACGATGTTCACCGAGCTCGGCTTCCGCGTCCAGCTCTCGCCGCGCTCGAGCCACCGCCTCTTCGCGATGGGCATGGAGACCATCCCCTCGGAGTCGGTCTGCTATCCGGCGAAACTCGTCCACGGCCATATCGAGGCCCTGCTGCAGAGTCGCTGCGACGCCATCTTCTATCCCTCGATCCCCTATGAGCGCCAGGAGACGGCCGCCGCCAACAACCACTATAACTGCCCCATCGTGATCTCCTACCCGGAGGTCATCGCGAACAACGTCGACGGCCTGAGGGAGAAGGGCGTGAAGTTCCTGCAGCCCTTCCTGCCCCTGCACCGGCCGGCAAAGCTCGTCGAGCGCATCCATGTGATGTTCCGTGAGAACGGCTGGAACGACATCAGCCGCGCCGAGGTGCGCCGGGCCGTCGAGGCCGGCATCGCCGAGTACGAGCGCTACAAGGAAGATATTCTGGCAAAGGGCGACGAGGTCCAGGCCTGGCTCAAAAAGACCGGCCGCCGCGGCATCGTCCTCGCCGGCCGCCCCTATCACGTCGACCCCGAGATCCACCACGGCATTCCGGGACTGATCACGAGCCTGGGCATGGCGGTGCTCTCGGAGGATTCCGTCGCCCGCCCCGGCCGCCTCGAGCGCCCGATCCGCGTCGTCGACCAGTGGGCCTATCACTCGCGCCTCTATGAGGCGGCGGCGGTGGTGGCCGGCAACCCGGCCCTCGAGCTCGTCCAGCTGAACAGCTTCGGCTGCGGCATCGACGCCATCACGACGGACCAGACGCAGGAGATTCTGGAGTCGGTCGGGCGCATCTACACGGTGCTGAAGATCGACGAGGTCTCGAATCTGGGGGCGGCGCGGATCCGTCTGCGCTCGCTGAAGGTTGCCATGGACGAGCGCATCCGCCACCGCGAGCGGCTGGAGGCGCTGCAGAGCGCGACGGCGGAGGCCGAGGCGGCCGTAGCCGCGATGGAGGCCGAGGCGGCCGCGGCCCGGCATACGGGAGCCGGGGAGCAGACGGAAGGCGGGGCCGAAACGGCGCCCTATGTCTTCGAGCGGCGCCCCTTCCTGGCCGAGATGCGGGAGGACTACACCCTGCTCGCGCCGCAGATGGCGCCGACGCAGTTCCGCCTCGTCGAGGCGGCGCTCCGGGCCGGCGGCTTCCGCGTCAAGGTCCTCGAGAAGGCCTCCGAGCTCGACATCGAGACCGGCCTGAAGTACGTCAACAACGACGCCTGCTACCCCACCATCATCGTCGTCGGCCAGCTCATCCATGCCCTCCAGAGCGGGGCCTACGATCCCGAGCGCACCGCCGTCATGATCACCCAGACCGGCGGAGGCTGCCGGGCGACGAACTATGTGGCCTTTTTGCGCAAAGCTCTCCGTGACGCCGGCATGTCCCAGGTGCCCGTCATCGCCCTCTCGGTCCAGGGCTTCGAGTCCAACCCCGGCTTCAGGCTGACCCTGCGCGACGCCCACCGCGCCATCCAGGCGGTCGTGCTCGGTGACCTGCTGCAGACCTGCCTGCTGCGCGTGCGTCCCTACGAGGCCGTGCCGGGCAGCGCCAACGCCCTCTACGAGGAGCTCGTCACCCGCGCGGTCGACCACCTCTCGGGTACCGGCGATCCCGAAAACCGCTTTCATCCCCTGATCGACGACATCGTGTCGGCCTTTGAGAATCTGCCGCTGGCGGATATCCCCAGGAAGCCGCGCGTCGGCGTCGTCGGTGAGATTCTGGTCAAGTTCCAGCCCGACGCCAACAACAACGTCGTGGGCGTCATCGAGGAGGAGGGCTGCGAGGCCGTGGTGCCGGGGCTGCTAGACTTCTTCCTCTACTGTTTCTACAACACGAAGCAGAAGGCGGACGAGCTCGGTGAAAGCCGCGCCGCCGCCGTCGCCGCCCGTGTCGGCATCGAGCTCATCGAGCTCTACCGCCGCCGCGTCCGCCGCCGCCTGCGTGAGAGCGGCATGTTCCCGGTGCCGGAGCGCATCGAGGAGCTGGCTGCCCACGCCGAGCCTGTGCTCTCGCTCGGCAACTCGACCGGCGAGGGCTGGTTCCTGACCGCCGAGATGATCGAGCTCATCCAGTCCGGGGCGCCCAACATCGTCTGCGCCCAGCCCTTCGCCTGCCTGCCGAACCACGTGACCGGCAAGGGCATGCTGAAGGAACTGCGCCGCCAGTACCCCCACGCCAACATCGTCCCGGTCGACTACGACCCCGGCGCCTCCGAGGTCAACCAGCTGAACCGCATCAAGCTCATGATTGCGACGGCCTTTCACAATCAGCTGGAGACGGATGCCGCGGCCGGGGCGGGGGCGGCCTTCCTGCCGCCCGTTGCCCCGGAGGCGCGCCTCAATGCCGCGCTGACGGAACCCGGGACGGCATGACCGCTTCCGTCGCGATCGGGCCGACGACGCTCTATGGGCCGCTGCCGGTGGCCCTCGTCGCGATATATGACGCCGGGCGCGACCGCACCAATCTCTGTACGGCGGCCTGGACGGGTGTCGCCGCCACGAAGCCGCCGCAGCTGACGCTGTCGCTGAAACCCGAACGCCTGACAACTGAACTGCTGCGCCGCGAGCGCCGCCTGACGCTGCTGCCCGCGACCCGGGAGCTGGTGACGGCCGCCGATTTCTGTGGCACGGTGTCGGGGCGCGAAGTGGACAAGTTCGCCGCCTGTGGCTTCGAGCCCGTTGCGCTCAAAGGGCGGCGCGAGGCCATTCCTGCCGGGGCCCCCATCGCGGTGCTCTGCAGCCTCGAGCGTGAGATCGACCTCGGCTCGCACCTGCTTTTCATTCTGCAGATTGACGATGTGCTGCTGGCGCCGGAGCTCGTGGATCCTGATGGCGCTGCCATACCTGCCCGCGCCGGGCTGGTCGGCTGGCTGCACGGGGCCTATCACGCTCTGGGGGAACCTCTCGGCTTTTTCGGCTCGAGCCGGGCGCGTCCCGCGGTCTACCGCAGGCGCATGGCGAAGCTGCGCCAAAAGGCTAGAATGGAGAAGTCAACGAAGCCCAGGCGGAACTGAAGGGGTGGAACTATGGCGAATGTCAGGCTGCTGCCGCTGCGGATAGAGGACCATCGCAGACTCGTCGATGCGGGTTGCCTCGAACGGCCCTACCGTGCCGCGCGCGACCTGCTGCGCGCCTGGGTCCGGGATCCGGCCGCACTGCTCTGGACGGTGGAGGCGGACGGCGGGTTCGGCGGGGCCATCGCGCTCTTTGCCTCGACGCAAAATCCCTCCAGCGCCCGTATCGAGACGCTGCTGACCGGCGCGGGCGAGGCCGTGTTTGCGACCGTGGTTCGCGAGCTGCTCAGCCGCGGCTTTGAGGCGGGCGGCTTTCACCGCATCGAGATCGCGGTGGCGGCCGACAACCGCGCTGCCCTGCGGATGCTCGACGGACTCGGCTTCAGCCGTGACGGGCTGCTGCGCCATGCCGCCAGGCGACGTCAGGGCTACCGCGATGTCGAACTCTGGTCCTGTCTGCGCACGGAGTCCTGGTTCCGGGGCTTTGCCTTTATCCGTTTCAGGCCGGGCTATGTCGTGATCGAAGCCCGTCCGGGTGCCATCTGCCGGGTCGGCTTCCTGCAGAACGGCGAACGCCTCGCCTCCTCCTGGCTCTTCGATGCTGCCTGGGAGGCCGGTATCGCCGACGACGCAGGCGTTGTGCGCCGCAGCATCGCGCGGCTTCCCGAGGCCCTGCCGCTGCGTGTGGAGGGGGATCTCGGCGCTCTGCTCGGGCGGGCGCAGGAGCAGATCCTCGACTATCTCCTCGGGCGGCGGCGCTGCTTCGACCTGCCTCTGGCGGCTGCCGCCGGCACGGAGTTCCAGCGTGCCGTCTGGGCCGAGATCGGGGGCATACACTACGGCCAGACCCGCAGCTACGGCGAGATAGCGGCTGCGCTGCTCGCGAAGCGCGAGCCGGAACTGGATCCTGAAACGCGCGAGCGGCGGGCGCGGCAGCTCGCCCGGGCGGTTGGCGGGGCCTGCGGCGCCAATCCGCTCGCGATCGTCGTTCCCTGCCACCGAGTGATCGGTGCCGATGACCGCCTGACGGGCTTCGCCGGCGGTCTCGCGGCGAAGGCCTGGCTGCTCGACATGGAGCTCGTCGCAGGCTACGGGTCGTCTGAGTGACGGGCCGGGAGCAGGAGCTCGGGCAGGTCAGTGAACGGCTGCGCTCACTGAGCCTCTCGCAGCGCATCCGCCTCCTGAGCGGGCGCAACAGCTGGCAGACGGAGGCCATTCCCCAGCTGGGCATCCCCGCCCTGGTCTTCAGCGATGGCCCGCACGGGCTGCGTTACCAGCCCTCGGGGCGCGAATCGCTGCGCGGGGGAGGCACGGAGGAGGCGACACTCTTCCCGGCTGCCGGCACCCTCGCAGCCTCCTGGGACGAGGATCTGCTCATGGCGGTCGGCGCGGCCATCGCCACGGAGGCCCTCTGGCAGCAGGTTCACGTGGTGCTGGGGCCGGGCGTCAACCTCAGACGCCATCCCCGCGGGGGGCGCAATTTTGAGTACTACTCCGAGGATCCGCTGCTCGCCGCCCGTCTCGGCGCGGCCTGGGTGCGCGGCTGCCAGGAGCGGGGGGTCGGTGTCAGCCTCAAGCACTTCGCCGTCAACAACCAGGAACACCGGCGCATGGTCTATGACGCGGTCGTCGATCCGCGGGCTTTGCGTGAATTCTATCTGGCCGCCTTCGAGCCGATCGTGCGTGGCTGCCGGCCCGAGACCGTGATGCTGGCCTATAACCGCCTGAACGGCGTGCCGGCGACGAGTCATCGGAAGCTCGTGAATGGAGTGCTGCGCGGCGAGTGGGGCTTCGAGGGGCTCGCGATCAGCGACTGGGGCGCCACCGTCAACCGTGCCGGGGCGCTCGCGGCGGGCATGGATCTCGAGATGCCGGGCTCCGGCGGAAGCCTCGATTTCGAGGTCGATCAGGCGATCAGGTCCGGGGAGCTCACGGAGCGGGATGTCGACAGGGCCGTCGCCCGGACCTCGGCGCTCGCCCTCAGGCTCGCCCGCCGGCGCAGCGAACGGGTGGCCGGGCTGCCGCCGCCGGAGCGGATGTACCAGGATCATGCGGCGCTCGCGGTCGAGGCGGCCTGCCGCAGTGCGGTGCTGCTGAAGAATGAGGCGGCGGAGGACGGGCGGCGGCCGCTGCCGCTGACCGTGGGGCGGCCCGTCTGTCTGCTCGGGGCGCTCGCCAGGCGTCCGCATGTGCAGGGCGGGGGCTCGTCGCACGTCAGGCCGCGGCGGCAGTCGACGCTGCTCGAGGCGCTGCCGCGGCGCCTCGCGGCTCAGGTGAGCTATCAGCCGGGCTACCGGCTCGACGGCCGCATCGACGAGGCGCTGCTGGACGAGGCGCTGGAGGCGGCCGCGGCGGCCGCAGCCGCGGCCGCGGAGGTCGTGCTCGTGCTGGGGCTGACGGACGCGGACGAGAGCGAGGGCTACGACCGCCGGACGCTGCTGCTGCCCGAGGGGCAGAGTCTGCTGCTCGAGAGACTGCTGGCTCGCGGGATCCGGCCGCTCGTGCTGCTGCAGAGCGGTTCCGTGCTGCTCGTGCCGTGGCTGGACGAGGTGCCGGCCGTGCTGCTCATGGGTCTGGCGGGCCAGGGCGGGGGAGAGGCGGCGGCGCGGCTGCTGCTGGGCCTGAGTGAGCCGGCGGGCCGGCTGACGGAGACCTGGCCGCTCGCGGCGGAGGATCTGGCGGCAGAGGGGAGCTTTGCCAGTGCGAAACTGCGTGAACCCTATCGTGAGAGCTTCTATGTTGGCTATCGCTTCACCGAGAGCGCCGGGGTGGCGGTGCGCTTTCCCTTTGGCTTCGGCCTCGGCTATGGCGAGCCTGTTGCGTTTGTGGGGCTGGAGACGCTGCCGGAGGCCGGAGAGGCTGTGCCCCGTGTGTGCCTGCCGGCGCTTGAAGGGCCGGAAGTGGCGGATGCCGTGGTGCTGCGCTACCGTGTGATGCTCCGCAACCCGAATCCGGGTGCGGCTGTCGCTGTCGTCCAGGCCTATCTCGAGCGTCTCGATCCAGATCCCGACTGGCCCGTGCCGCGCCTGATGCTTTCTGATTTCGCGCGGCTGCAGGTGGCCGGGGAGAGCGGGGCGAGTGTGGATCTCGCGCTGGGCTGGCGGCAGCTGGCGGCCTGGAATGAGCGGGCCGGCGGCTGGCAGGCGCTCGCCGGGCGCTGGCGGCTCTGTATCGGCCGTGATGTCCATGATGCCCGCGGGGGGGCCGGGCCGGCGCTTGAGTTTGTGGTGGAGGCGATGGGCGCACCGCCGCCGGCGCCGGAACAGCCCGTGCCGGACTGGTACCGGGAGCCCGGCGGGCAGCCGCAGGAGTGGGATTTCTGGCGCCTGCTCAGGCGTGACGGCCGGGAGAGGCTGCTGGAGGAGGATGACGGGCCTTTCAGTCTCGAGACGCCTCTCGAGGAGCTGATTCCCTGCGCCCTGTCGGCCCGGCTCTTTGCCTGGCTGGTGCGTGCTGCGCTCCTGCTGCAGGCGGGGATTTTGCCCTTTGTGAGCGATGCCGAGGCCAGGCGGCGTCAGCCGGGCATCGGTATGCAGCTGCTCGCCATGCGCGAGATGCCGCTGCGGGCGTTTCCGCTCTTCGCGCGGGGTCTGCCGCCGCGCAGCTGGCTCGCCTGGATCGTCCGGCGGGCCGAGTGCGGTCGGACACGCCGCCGCCGCTGATGCGCCGCGGCGGCCGCGGATGCTGGTGCTGCGAGACGGAAGAAGCAGATCGCGGCTGCCCGGGGCGGGCTGAAATCCAGGCTGGTGCTTGGAACCCCAAAACTGTTTTGGCAAAGTCCCGATCCTGACCAGAAACAGGCCTTCTGTGGTCAGGATAAAGAGAAATCCAAGATATTTTTTGGCAAAGTCTCGATCCTGACCAGAAACAGGTCTTTTGTGGTCAAGATGAAGAGAAATCCAAAATATTTTTTGGCGTGCGCCAGTTCGGTGCAAGGGAGATAGTGAGGTGAAATTCCTCACCTGGTAAAGGGGTAGCGCCCAGCCGGTACATAGCCTTGGAGCCTTAGTCCGCGAGGACGGGTTTAAGCGTAGGCAATGGAGCGTAAGAGCCGCAATGCGAAAGCGTGAAGCGATTGAGCCTCGTAA
>JASGUU010000064.1 GCA_030057555.1 Bacillota bacterium
TTCAATTGTCAAGGTCCAGAGGGCCCCGATCGCGAGGCGCTCGACTACCTTATCACCCCCACCACGCGCTGTCAAATCCTTTCTTCCGCTTCTTTCTATCTTCCCTCACTCCTGATCCGGGCGTTTCTTTTGTCGCCGCTGCCGGGAAAATAGTGCCGGAAACGTGCAGAAAGTGAAGCGGATAAAGAACACCCGCCCCCCTGATGGGGAGACGGGCGTCTGCTGCGGGCTTTGCAGAAATATGGCTACTCGTCTTCGTCCTCATCCTCCACGGCATCGCCGTCGTCGGCGGCATCGAGGGCATCCAGCTCCTCGTCGCTCAGGCTGTCGTCATCCTCGTCGTCTTCGTCATCGGGCAGAACCTCGCTGCGCTGGATGGCCTCGGCCTCATCGTCCCCCTCCTCTTCGATCTCCTCGGGCAGATCGACCACCGTGGCGTCGATGACCACGGCATCCTGCGTGCGCATGACGCGCACGCCGCGGGCTCCGCGACCCTGCACCGGTACGTCGGCGGCGGCGATGCGGATCACGATGCCGGAGTCGTTTATGAGGATGATGTCCTGGCCGTCCTCCACCTGACGCGCCGTAATCACGGGACCGGTCTTCTCCGTCACCCGGTAGGTGATGATGCCGAAGCCGCCACGGCCCTGGATGCGGTAGTCGTCGTAGGAGGTTTTCTTCCCGTAGCCGCGGGCCGTGACGAGGAAGAGATCCTTCGTCTCGTCCACCGCCACCACACCGACGACCAGGTCATCCGCACGCAGGCGGATGCCGGTCACGCCGTAGGTCGCGCGGCCCATCGCCCGGACCTGGCGGCTGTCGAAGCGGATCGACTGACCGTTCCGGGTAACCAGCATGATCTGCTCGTCATCATAGACGCGGCGCACATCGACGAGGTGGTCGCCGTCACGCAGGCGGATCGCGATCAGGCCGGCACGGTTGATGTTGGCGAAATCGTTCATCGCCGTCTTTTTTACCCGGCCCTGCTCGGTGGCGAAGAAGAGGTAGCCGCCCTCCTCCACATCTAGGATACGGATCATGGTGGTGACCGTCTCCCCGGCGTCGAGCTGCAGGAGATTGACGATCGGGACACCGCGGGCGTGGCGGCCGCCCTCGGGAATCTGCCAGGCCTTGAGCCGGAAGATGCGTCCCTGATCGGTGAAGAAGGACAGGAGGTCATGTGAACTCGTAACCAGAACCTGTTCGGCGAAGTCTTCCTCGCGCGCCTGCACCCCGCTGATGCCGCGGCCGCCGCGGCCCTGCTGGTTGTAGGTATCGAGTGGCAGGCGCTTGACATAGCCGCGGTTGGTCAGCGTGATGACGACATCCTCCTCGGGGATCAGGGACTCGTCGCTGATGTCCTCGGCATCATGGTCAATCTGCGTCCGCCGGTCGTCGCCATAACGGCGGCGGATTTCGCCGAGCTCGCCGGCAATCACCTCGATCAGCTGGCCCTCGTCGTCGAGGATGCTGTTCAGATAGGCGATGCGCTCGGTCAGCTCCCTGAATTCATTCTCCAGCTTCTCGCGCTCGAGGCCGGTCAGGCGGCCGAGGCGCATGTCGACTATATGCTGAGCCTGGCGTTCGGAAAAGCCAAAGACAGACTGGAGACCCAGCTTGGCCTCCTCCTCCGTCGCCGAGGCGCGGATCAGGTTGATGACCTGGTCGATGATGTCGATGGCCTTCAACAGGCCCTCTACGATGTGGCGGCGCGCCTCGGCCCGGTCGAGGTCGAAGCGGGTACGGCGCGTCACCACTTCCTTCTGGTGCCTGATGTACTCGTTCAGGGCGTCGCGCAGCGTCACCGTCCGCGGCTCGAGGTAGCCGGCATCCGTCGGCACCAGAGCCAGCATGTTGGCGCTGAAGTTCTCCTCCAGCTGTGTGCGCCGGTAGAGCTGGTTGAGCACGACGCCGGGGTTCGCTCCGTGCTTCAGCTCGATCACGATGCGCACCGGATCGTTGCGGTCGGACTCGTCGCGGACAAAGGAGATGCCGGTCAGGCGCCTGTCCTTGGCGAGCTCGGCAATGCGCTCGATCAGGCGGGCCTTGTTCACCATGTAGGGCAGGTCGGTGACCACGATCTGGTAGCGGTTGGTGGACATCTCCTCGATGACGGTGTTGGCCCGCACACGGATGCGGCCGCGTCCCGTGCGGTAGGCCTCGCGCGCCCCCGCCAGCCCGAGGATCACACCCCCGGTCGGGAAGTCCGGAGCCGGGATGTATTCCATCAGCTCCTCGACCGTCGCCTCCGGGTGGCGCATCAGATGAATCGCGCCGTTGATGACCTCGCCGAGGTTGTGCGGTGGGATGTTGGTCGCCATGCCGACGGCGATGCCGCTCGAGCCGTTGACCAGCAGGTTGGGGAAATGCGCCGGCAGCACGGTGGGCTCGATATCGTGCTCGTCGAAGTTCGGCTGGAAGTCAACCGTGTCCTTGTTGATGTCGGCCATCATTTCCATGGCCAGACGCGTCATGCGCGCCTCGGTATAGCGGTAGGCCGCCGGGGCGTCACCGTCGCGCGAACCGAAGTTGCCGTGGCCGTCGACCAGCAGGTAGCGCATGGAGAAATCCTGGGCCAGGCGTACCAGCGCATCATAGACGGACTGATCGCCGTGGGGATGGAAGCGTCCCAGCACATCGCCGACGGTCGCCGCGCACTTGCGATAGGGCTTGTCGGGGGTGAAGCCCTGCGTATACATCGTGTAGAGGATACGCCTGTGCACGGGCTTCAGACCATCGCGGATATCCGGCAGGGCACGGTCGGTGATGACACTCATCGCATAGTCGATGAATGAGCTTCTCATCTCATCCTCGAGATTGACAGGAATGATGTTATGGAGGTGCTCGCGGAACAGATCATCGACGTTCTGTCCGCTCTGCGTCTCCTCGTTTCGTGCTTTCTCCTTCGCCACGTGCTCTCCTCAAATAACGCGCCGGTCGGCGCGTCTCTAATACCTTATTTATATAGAGCAATTATACCAAAGGGCGAAGCGCTACGGCGGTCCCCTGCGAATCTGGGCGAGCGGTCTGGGGAATCGCTGCGGCAGGCTGCCCGTACGCCGGAAGACAAGCAGACAGCGCGGCTTTCCGGCCCCGGGGATTTCGTAGTCCTGCCGCTCCGCCAGCCGGACCCGCAGAGCCTGGATCGCCCGCTCCGCCGCGGCGAGTTCATCGGGGTCAGCGGACTTCATCGCGACGAAGATGCCGTCCGGCTGCAGATAGGGTACGCAAAGCTCGACGAGCGTCCCGAGCGGGGCCACCGCCCGTGCCGTCACCAGGGCAAAGCGTTCGCGCAGGCCGGGATCGTGGGCCGCCTCTTCGGCGCGGGCCGCGATGACCCTGATGTTGCCGAGTCCGAGATCCGCCGCCGTCCCGCGCAGGAAGTCGGCGCGACGCGTCATCGATTCGAGCAGGCAGATTCTGCGTCCGGGGCGCGCGATGGCGAGGGGCAGTCCCGGCAGTCCGGCCCCGCTGCCGACGTCCAGCAACGGGCCGGCCGGCGCGCGGTCGACAAAGGGCAGCAGCATCAGGCTGTCACACAGGTGCAGCTGCTCCATGCCCGCGGCGTCGCGGATGGCCGTCAGATTGAAACGCCGGTTGGCTGCGGCCAGCAGTTCGACATAACGGGCGAGCTGCGCGAGCGTCTCCGGGGCGAGCCCCAGCCCGCGTGTCCAGGCAGCGGCCTCGAGGCGGGCCAGCATGTCCGCCGCCGGGATCAGGGGACGTTCCTTCATCTCTATCTCCCTCCCATAGGGCGGCGGCCGGCACGCTCGAGCCAGACGAGGAGAACCTGGATATCCGCCGGCGAGACACCGGCTATGCGTCCGGCCTGACCAACCGAGCGCGGCCGGATCCGTGCGAGCTTGTCGCGGGCCTCGTGGCTGAGGCCGGAGATCTCGCTCCAGGGCAGGCCGAGCGGCAGTTCGCGGTCTTCAAGCTGGCGGAAGCGTGCGATGCGCCGCTCCTCAAGGGCGATGTAGCCCTCATAGCGCAGACTGATCTCTACTTCGCGCCGAACATCATCCGGCAGATCCGGGGGCCTCGCAGCATCGAAGTCCGCGAGCAGCTCATAGTCGATACCGGGCCTCGCCAGCAGCTCCGCGAGGCTGATGGTGGCGGCGGGCACCTGGGTTCCGACCCCGGCGAGACAGTCGCTGAGCTTCTCATCGACCCGTATCCGCTCCCGGCGGACGCGGGTGAGTTCGCTCTCGAGGCGTTCGCGCTTTTCGCTGAACAGAGCCCAGCGCCGGTCATCGACGAGACCCAGCTCCCGGCCCCGCGGAGTCAGGCGCAGATCGGCATTGTCCTGCCGCAGCAGCAGGCGCCATTCGGCGCGGGCGGTCATCATGCGGTAGGGTTCGTCAATGGTCTTCGTCACCAGATCGTCGATCAGGACACCGATATAGGCCTCGTCACGGCCGAAGATGACGGGTTCCCTGCCGGCGAGCCAGCGGGCGGCATTGAGTCCTGCGACGAGGCCCTGGGCCGCAGCCTCCTCGTAGCCGGAGCTGCCGCAGATCTGGCCGGCTGCGAAGAGGCCGCCGATGCCGCGGACGGCGAGGCTGGAGTCGAGCTCACCGGCGGCGAGGCAGTCATAGTCAATGGCATAGGCATGGCGCTCGACGAAGGCCTCTTCGAGCCCCGTGACACTGTTCAGCATCAGCTGCTGGACATCGAGGGGCAGCGAGGTTGACATGCCCTGAATATAGAGTTCGGCGCTGTCCGCTCCGGTCGGCTCGAGGAAGATCTGGTGGCGTTCGCGGTCGGGGAAGCGGCGAATTTTATCCTCGATACTGGGACAGTAGCGCGGGCCCGTCCCCTCCACGAGGCCGGTAAAGAGCGGCGAGCGCCAGGCATTCTCGCGGATGATGGCGTGGGTTTTCTCGTTGGTCCAGGCGAGCCAGCAGTCCGCCAGCCGCGGGGCCGCCGTCCTCCCCGCCATCTCGTTCAGGAAGCTGAAGCAGCCCTCGCTGTCCGCCTGCTGGCGCTCGAGGCGCCCGAAGTCGACGCCGCGGGCATGAATGCGCGGCGGCGTGCCGGTCTTGAAGCGCTGCAGCTCGACACCGCAGGCCGCGAGGCTCGCCGCCAGCTCGTTCGCCGGAAAATGATTGTCCGGTCCCGCCGCATGGGCGTGCTCGCCGATGATGATTTTCGCCGCCAGATAGGTACCGGTCGCGAGGATCACGGCGCCGGCATCGTAGCGGGCGCCGAGGCGTGTCTCCACCCCGGTGACACGGCGGCCGTCAAGCAGGAGGCGCGTAACCTCATCCTGCCGCAGCACGAGCCCGGGCTCATCCTCGAGGCGCTGCTTCATCAGGCCCTGATAGAGCCGGCGGTCGATCTGGGCCCGCGGCGACAGCACTGCCGCCCCCTTCGAACGGTTGAGCATGCGAAACTGCAGCGTCGCGCGATCCGAGATCTCGGCCATCGCACCGCCCAGGGCATCGATCTCGCGAACCAGCTGCCCCTTGGCCGCACCCCCGATCGAGGGATTGCAGGGCAGATTGGCGACGGCATCGAGATTCATGCTGAGACAGAGGACGCGGTGGCCGAGGCGGGCGGCAGCGAGTGCCGCCTCCACTCCGGCATGGCCGGCACCGATGACGACGATCTCGTACGATTCGTGAAAGCGGGCGGACATGGCGTTCATTTCCCCACGCAGAAGCGGCTGAAGAGGCTGTCCAGGACCTTCTCGTCCACCAGCTGGCCGTCAATCGTCGCGAGTTCGTCCGCCGCCGCCTGCAGCCAGGCCACAAGCACATCGGACGGCAGGGCCTGGGCAGGCAGCGCAGCGCCGGCAGCCGCATCCTCGATGCGCGTGAGCCAGGCCCGGGCCTCCCGCAGGGCGGCCGCATGGCGGACATTGGTCACGATGGCGGAATTTTCCGTCTCCCGGCCGCCGAGGGAATCAAAGTAGTCCATGATGCGCCGGCGCAGCCCGTCCATCCCCCTGCTCCCGGGGACCGAGGTCACGAGCAGCTCCGCTCCGGCCGGGGCGGCGGGGCGGCCGGTCAGGCGCTCCCAGCGGGCGGCTGTTTCGCCTATGGCGACGGGCAGATCCGTGGCACTCAGCCTGTCGCTCTGAGCCAGGATGGGCCAGACCGTGAGCTCCGGCGGGAAGCTCGCGAGGTCCTCCGCCCCCGGATAGACGGGAGCCGCCGCATCCAGCAGCCAGAAGGCGAGGTCCGCCGTCTCCAGTGCACGATGGGTCTGTTCTATGCCGAGGCGCTCGATCTCGCCGGCATCCGGGCGCAGGCCGGCGGTATCGCTGAGGCGGATGGCGAGGCCGTCGAGGTCCAGCGCGACCTCGACACGGTCGCGGGTGGTGCCGGCGTGGGCGGTGACGATCGCCCGCATCTCGCCGACGAGGGCATTGAAGAGACTCGACTTTCCGGCATTCGGGGCACCCGCGAGGACGACCTCAAGTCCCTCGCGCAGCAGGCGGCCCTGACGGTGGGTCAGGATCAGGCGGTCGAGCCCGGCCCCGACGCTCCGCGCGGTATCAAGGGCATGGCCGGTGTCCGGCGCGGCCTCGTCATGCTCGGGATACTCGATGGCCAGATGCAGGGCGGCGAGCGCATCATAGAGGGGTTCGCGCAGGGCGGCGAGGGCAGCCGAGAGACGGCCCGAAAGCTGGTCCAGGGCAGCGCGGGCGCTGCGCGAGACGGAGGCATCGATCAGGTCGGCGATGGCCTCGGCCTGCACCAGGTCTTTACGCCCGTGGAGAACGGCACGGCGGGTGAAGTCCCCGGGCCCGGCCAGCTCGGCTCCGGCGGCGACGACGCTGTCGAGCAGCGCAGCACGGACGGCGGCGCTGCCGTGGACGGAGAACTCGACCGTATCCTCACCGGTATAGGAGCGCGGGGCAACGAAGCGCAGCGCGATCGCCTCGTCAATCGGCTCGCCGGGGCAGTCCGGACGGTGGACATAACCGTAGAGGGCGCGGTAGCCGTCGAGGCGCGCGAGGCGGTCGGCGGGCTGGTCTTTGCATGGAGGAGCGGCAGACAGGCTCCCGGCGGTGAAGACGCGGTCCGCGATGGCGGCGGCTGCGGGGCCCGAGAGGCGCAGCACGGCAATCCCGGAACGGCCCGGGGCTGTCGAGAAGGCGGCGATGGTGGTGGTGGGCAGGCGCATCTCTCTCCTCATAAGGCAAACGGCCCGGCAGGTTTCCTCCTGACCGGGCCGGATTCTCGTTCGGCGGGGCTCCTAGTAGTCGGTCGGGATAATGATGACCGAGCGGTTGGGTTCCTCGCCCTCGCTCTCGGTGCGGATGCCGGGCCAGTCCTGCAGCGCCGTGTGGATGATGCGGCGCTCGGCGGCGGTCATGGGCTCCATGACATACTCCTTCCCGACTTCGAGCACGCGGCCGGCGGTGCGTTCGGCGAGGTCGATCAGGGAGCGCTCACGGCGGGCGCGGTAACCTGCGACATCGACCGTCACATAGATGTGTCCCTCGCAGGCGCGGTTCACCGTCAGGCTGGTCAGATACTGCAGGGCGTTCAGGGTGTCGCCGCGGCGTCCGATGACGGCGCCGACATCGCTGCCGTTGACCTCGACGCGCAGATGCTCGCCGTCGCGCCAGCTCGTGACCTCACCGTCGACATCCATCGCTCTGACAACACTGCGGACGAAGTCGCCGGCCAGGAGGGTCAATTCGTCGTCCCCGCCTGCTTCGCGGGAGTCGCCGGCATCATCCTCGTAGTCCCAGTCGTCTTCGCCATCCTCGTCGTCGGCGGCATAGAAATCATCCGGGAAGTCCGCTGCATCGGCAGAGGCGTCGGCCTCGTAGTCATCAACCGAGACGCGGACGCGGGCGGGCCTGCGGCCGATGCCGAGGATGCCGCCCTCGGCCTCCTCGAGGACCTCGATGACAACGTCGTCTATGCTGGCATCGAGCTCTTCAAGCGCGAGCTCAACCGCCTCGTCGACACTGCGGGCCGATATTTCTACTGATCTGGACATATACGGGTCCTCCTTTACGACTCGGGTTCGCTGCTGGCCGGGACGGCGGGGGCGCTGATGCCCAGACGGGTCCGTTCCTCAATCGCCGCGATCTGTTCCTGTACCGGCTTCGTGTAGAGACGATAGAGCAGGTAGGCCTGCAGAATGCCCATAAGGTTGCCGACAATCCAGTATACGCCCATCGCGGCCGGAGCCCAGAAGACCGTCATCAGGGTCATGACGGGCATCATGATCTTCATCGATTTCATCATGCTCTCGCTCTGCTGCTGCTGCGGCATGTCGCGGGCGGGATTGCGCTCAGCCTTCTCACGCTCGCTCTTCGTCTGCGCCATCATCGGATTGTACGACTCCGAAAACTTCTGCAGCAGGATGGTGGTCAGCAGGGCGACCACCGGAATGATCAGCAGCGGCAGATAGGTTCCGCGTTCGTCACCAAAGAGCAGGGCGGGCTGCCAGGTGGGCCGGACACCGAGGTTCAGACCGAGAAAGTCGAAATTGATCAGCTGATCGGCCCGGATCAGGCCGTCGCCGACGGCACGGGCGAGCTGGTCGCCATTGGTCATCAGGACCTGCAGGATCGGAATGTCCATGCGCTCTATGTTCTGGATCTCGGGGGCGGAGAGCAGGCCGGCCTCGCCGAGCTGCGTCGCCATGGTCCTGAGATTTTCGATCGGCAAGCCGAGGATGTAGCGCAGCGGCGAAGAGATGATACGCCAGACCGGCCAGATGAGGATGAGACCCAGCAGCTGCGGCAGGCAGCCGCTGAACATCGAAATCTTGTGCTGCTTGTAAAGCTCCATCTGAGCCATGGAGAAGCCCTGCTTGTCGTCGGCATAACGGCGCTGCAGTTCGTTCATCTCGTCGCGCAGCTGGCCCTGCAGCAGGCTGGTCTTATGCTGCCTGACATAGAGCGGAATCATGATGGCGCGGAAGAAGATGGTAAAGATAATGATGACCACGCCGTAGTTTGCGAAGACATGGTAGAGCAGGCGCATAATCCAGCCAAAGGCCACATAGAGCGGGTCGAGTATGCCCAGTGCGACGGGCAGGGTCTGGGTAAGTGGCATAGTCAGTGCTCCTTTTGGTGCATGGTTGCACCTGTTAGCGGCGGGCGGCCATGGCGGCATCTCGCGCCCAGGCGCCCGGGCGGATCGTAGCCGCCTTTGCTGAAGGGATTGCAGCGCAGGATGCGCCAGATGGCGAGAGCCAGGCCGCAGAGTACGCCGTAGGCCTCAATGGCCTCGATGGCATATTCGGAACAGGTGGGGACGAAACGGCAGGATGGTCCGAGCAGGGGTGAGAGCTGGCGCTGGTAGGCGCGGATCAGGCGGATGAGGAGCCGTCTCATGGCTTCGGAGCTGCGGGATCGCGCGCGGGCAGCAGGCCGAGTTCGCCGAGGCAGCTGCCGACTTCGCGGCGGATGCGCCAGTAGCTTTCGCCGAGGGCCGCCTGTGTCGCGGTCAGAACCACATCTGAGCCCGGCGCCACCTCTGCGCTGTAGCTGCGCCAGGCCTCCCGCAGGAGGCGCTTCAGGCGGTTGCGGGCAACCGCCGTGGGGATTTTCCGCGATACGGTGACGCCTACACGCGTACAGGGCTGGCATTTCTTCTCGAGACGGTGCACCATCACGGTTCTCCGGCGCGCCGAACGACCCTGTCGCATGACACGGCCGAACTCATGGCTGCGCTTGATGGTGACACAGGCTGACATCTACGCTGACCTCGCCGCCTCAGGCCGCCGGGCCTCCGCTGCGCGGCGACAGCCGGCGATCAGTGCGTAAGACGCTTGCGGCTCTTGGCGCGGCGGCGCTTCAGCACCTGCCGGCCGGCGGCTGTCCGCATGCGCTTGCGAAAACCATGCTCGCGTTTCCGCTGGCGTTTCTTCGGTTGATAGGTCCGTTTCGGCATATATAGTTCCTCCGGTTGACGGTTTTAGATTTGCATAACGCAGAAAAGTATAGCCAAAGGCCGTGTTTGCTGTCAATCGAAAAGGATCGCCGGCAGACGGTCGAGAAGCCGGGTGGTAAAGAGCTGCGGGTGCTCGTCGGGACGGTGTTCGCGAAACCAGGCGGCAGCGTCGAGGGGCGCCCCTCCGTCCGGACGCAGGGTAAAGACCGTGGAGCCCGAACCGCTGAGCCCCGTATAGGAATTGGACGGGCGGCTGCGCAGCCAGGCCAGCCAGTCCGCCATCCAGGGTGCATCAACGGCGAGGAGGCTCTCGAAGTCGTTGCCGCCTGCGGCCCTAAGACGGGCCAGACAGGAAACGAGGTCTGCCTCCCGAAGCACCGCGCGGTAGCGGGCATGGCTCAGATCCGCGAGCGCAGTGAGGAAAGTCTCCCGGGCTGCGGCATCGGGGCCGCTGCGCCTCTCCTCCCAGCCGGGTCCGGCGGCACGATAGTGCGCGAAGGCCCGGGCGGTGGAGATGCCCAGCCGCGGCTTGACGAGATCAACGGCGAGATTCGGCAGCGGAGGCAGGCTGTGGATTTGTTCGCCGATGCCACGGCAGCGGGCCAGGCCGCCGGTGAGACAGAAGGGAACATCGGCACCGATCGCTGCGGCGAGTCGCAGAAGCGTGTTGCCGGCGAGGGCGGCATCAGGAAAAAGGGCCTGCAGAAGACGCAGGGCCGCAGCCGCGTCCGTACTGGCACCGCCGAGACCGGCCTCAACGGGAATGCGCTTTTCGAGGGAAATAAGCAGCGTCCCCCCTGCCCAGGGCAGACATCCCTGTTGCCGGCGCCCTGCCTGAAGCCAGGCGCGAACGGCACGCGGTACAGTGCCGCGCCCGGGATCGCAGATGGCAGCGGCAGCGGCCTGTGCGGATGCGGGGTCCAGATCGGGGAGGGCGACGGACATCGCGACACGGCAGCCGTCAGTCTCAAAAAGCAGTCGATGGGAGGCCGGGACATCAGGGTCCTGATAATGTTCGAGCGCGATCCAGTCCGCCAGGGCAATCGTCTGCATCACCGTGTCCAGATTATGGTAACCGTCCAGACGAACGGAGCCCAGGCGCAGATAAAGGTTGATCTTGGCCGGTGCGAGCGTGACAGCCCGCGACTTCATGCTGTTCAGGGCAGCGACTCGACGGCAACCTCGACCGTGGCCGTCAGCACGTCGACATAGGAAAAGGAGACAACCTCTTCGTTGCGCTCGCCCTCACGGCAGAGAACGGTAAAGACATTCGGATAACAGTTTTTCAGCACACCTTCGTGAATGATGATACGCTTACGGCCGCCACTGGTCTTCAGGCGCACCCGACGGCCGATGCAGGCCTCCATGTCACGGCGACACTGCTCCAGATCGGTCTTTATGATCATATATGGGAAACCTCCGCTGGAATATACACCCTTTTATTATAGCAGGGCGGCATCATATTGGCAAACCGGATGCAACGCTGCAAAATCGCCATGCGATACCAGATCTGGTATGGCAAGGCCATCACCGACACCATAGCCTGTGTCCCTCTTCTCAGTACACGCTGCCCTCGAAACCCTCGCCCTGCACTTCCCGGGTATCCATGACAAAGACAAAGGCGGCGGGGTCGGCCTCCTTCACGATCTCCTTCAGATGCGGGATCTGCTCCTGGGAGAGCACACACATCAGGGTGCGGCGGCTCTCTCCCGTGTACATCCCCTGTCCGGCCAGAGCGGTCACACCGCGGTCGAGCTCCTTCATGATACGCCCGGCGATCGCGTCAGGCTCCGTGGAAATGACGAAGGCCGTGCGCTTGTAGTCGAAGCCCTCGAGCACCAGATCCAGAGCCTTCGAGGTGACAAACATGGCGATCGCAGAATAGAGAGCCAGAGCGAGTCCTCCGCCGGCGGCATCGCGATAGGCGATGGCCGAGCCGATGATGATGAGGGCGTCAAGCACCCAGATAATCTGACCGAGGCTCAGCAGCTTCCAGCGTCTGCGGATCACGATGCCGAGGATGTCGGTGCCGCCGGTCGTGAAGCCAGCTCTGAGCATCAGGCCCAGCCCGATGCCGTAGACAACGCCGCCCAGAAGCGAGGAGAGAAAGAGGTCCGTCTGCTGCCCGGTTCCGGTCAGCAGGTAATGATTATGAAAAGCTGTCCACAGGGGCTCGCTGAGGTCGATGATCAGGGTGTAGGTCAGAGTGCCGATGATGCTGTCACGCAGAAAGCGGCGCGAGACCTTAAAGAGGCCGAGCAGGAAGATCGGCAGGTTGAGCGCGGCGATCAGGATACCGAAGGGAATCAGGTCGAGCAGCGGCAGATGGTGCAGCATCGAGGCCAGACCGGTCATGCCGCCCATCGTCAGTGTGGCGGGCAGGAAAAAGACATGTATGGCAAAGGAGCCGGCCAGAGCACCGCCGACCAGCATCAGAAGACGCCGGAGACGGATGCGTAACGGCTGGGCTGCAGGCGTCCCGGCTGCATTCGTGGCTGGCTTCGTCATCTGCGATCATCAGTCGGTGAACTGGCGCCGGTACTGCATCGGCGTCATGCCCATCTGCTTCCTGAAGGCCGCGTTGAAGCGCTGTGGACTCGAGAAACCAACACGGGCTGCGATGGAGCTGACCTTCATGTCCGGCTGGCGCAGCAGCTCACAGGAGCGCTCTACGCGGATGCGGATCAGGTAGGCCATGGGGCTCGTACCCAGTTCATCACGGAAGGCTCGGGCGAAATAGCCCTGGCTCAGAAACACATAGCTCGCAGCGTCGGCCACGGAAATATCCTGGTCGAAATGGTCCTCGATGTACTCGCGGGCGATCAGGACCAGCTCGCGCGCCTTTCCGTGGCGAACGCGCAGCGAGCGCTCCCAGGCGCCCTTGATCGCTCGGGCGACCACGACGACAAGCTCGATCGAAAGGGCGCGCAGCAGCAGGTCACGGGCAAAGTCGTCGCCCTCATACTCAAGCAGAATGCGCTCGGCAAGACGGGCAATCGATTCCTGATAGCGGCCCTGGATGAGAAAGCAGTCATCGATGAGATCATCATCCGCGGAGTTGACGCCATCGGCAAAACGGAAGAACTCCTCGACCGATACAGGTGAAACGGCCGGTTCCGGAGAGCTGTCTCCGGCAGCCGCCTCAGGGCGGCGGGCAAAACCAAAGTACACGCAGATGAGATCAACCGGCCCGTCCACAATGCGGAAGCTGTGCTCCCGTCCGGGCTTGATCACAATGGTGTTTCCGGTCGTTACCAGATAGTCCTTTTTCCCCAGGGTATAGCGAATCTTCCCCCGGCGGACATAGGTCAGTTCATGGCTGTCATGACGGCTCGGCTGAGACTGCCGTTCCTGCTGCGGCATCGTTCGCAGAGCACCCTGAAAAACCAGAGGTATGGCTCCCGCGGCGTGCATGAAGCTCTCATCCAGCTGTGGCACCAGATCATTTAGCATCTGCCGTCCTCCCCCATCTATTCAAGCAAAGCCGGACAATATGTTTCCGGCCAGAACCATGAACGAATGTGAGTTATCATAGCAGATTCCGGGCCACAGATGCGAATGCCCGCGCGGGCGGCCATTCCTCCACCCGAAACTAGATGCCCGCCTGCCTCGGATCGAAGCTGTTCAGCAGGGCACGCAGATTCTCGGTCTCCTCGCGGTTAAGGCCGATGCCCCGCGACATTTTCATACGGTCGGGACTCCAGTCCCTGATGTCCAGGCGCGGAGCAGCCCCGTTCCAGGAGACTATGTTGACCTCGCGTGTCCAGCCGCTTGATGCCGTGCTGAGCCTGCCAACATGTTCGAGTTCCTCCCAGGTCGGCCGCTCGTTGCGGAAACGCTCCTGCCGGCGCTCACCGCGACCGCCGCGTCCGCCCGTCCGCGCTCCGACGGCGGCGTCCCTTCCGGGACCGGCTTTGCGGCCTGCTGGATCTTCCCGGAGCTGCCGGGGCGGGAAGACCGGCAGCGATGTATCGGTCTCGATACTTGGAGGCCGATCGTTGGGGGCCGCCGCGGCCTGACTCCCGAAGCTGGCCGGCGGGCCGTTACTCCGATACTCCCTCTGCGTCTCTTCCTCCTGTCCCCGTGTCCCGCCGCTGCCCGGCACCGGGACTGCCTCACTCTGGCCTTCGCGCAACGTTTCTGTCGTGTAAGCCGTCATCATTCTCTCCCTTCGTGGCCGTGCTGCCGTGCGGCACCGCCCATTTGCCATCCAGTCTAGAGATGAAGAGCTTTGAAGCGGGACCGGTATTTCCGCCGGATTTTACCGTGATCCGCCCAAAGCCAGCCCGACAGCCACAGCCTGCCATATATGTCTGCAGTAAAAGGCCGCCTCCCGGAGAGCACAGCTTATCCGCCTGCGACAACCGGTCAGGCCTGGCTGGCAGATCTTTCAAGGCTACCTATGGACTGGATTCTCGTGCCCGTATGAAGTGGCTGCCGGAAAGCTGGCCGGGAGGTACAGACCGATGGCAGAAGATCTCCCTACTGTGCACTGCATACAGTGCCCAGGCTGCAGAGTACCCCTGCTCCCAGGAGATCCCAATGGGCTGCCGCCGGTCAGAAATACGGCCACTGCGTCAGTATTTCGGGCTGCGGGGCCATGCCGGGGCGCGAGGCCGGCAAAAGGGGTGGACGGAGCAGCCAGGGGAGCAGGCGGCATGGAAACGGCTCCACAGACACCTCTCAGTACACGTCCGGCACCCCTGAGATGAGACTGCAGGAATTAGACAACATGTCTGAGACCACGACAGAGAACGGCAGGAGGCGCACCGGGCAGGAAGCGGGGGTGCATGCCAGAAGGACGGCTGGCAGGGGAAAAAGCAGCCTGCGGACTTCTGGTGGTCAAAACGAAGAGAAATCCAAAAAAACATTTGGATTACTCGCCATCTTGACCACAAAGGGGGCGTTTCTGGTCAGAACGATGAGAAATCTAAAAATGATTTGGATATGACTTGCCCCCCAAATGGAACCAGAGAACTACAGGGTGCCGGACGTCTATCTCAGAGCTTTCGAAAAGTCGCTTTTCTGCACATGGAGAACGGCCGAAACACCTGAGGCACGTGCGTTTCGGCCGCTTCAAATGGTTCAGTGCGGAATGTTTCGCTAGGCAGAAAGGGAATCGCGCAGGGTAAGTTTCGGCCCCTCCGTGCCCAGCACCGTCTCCTCGGTCACGACACAGGCGCTGACATCACGGCGGGAAGGGATGTCAAACATCAGATCCTGCATGACGGACTCGAGAACTGCACGCAGGCCACGGGCTCCTATCTTCCGTTCCAGAGCCAGCACGGCAATGCGGCGCAGGGCCTCGTCGGTGAAGCTCAGCTCAACGTCGTCGAGCTCGAAGAGACGACGATACTGCTTCACATAGGCATTGCGCGGCTCGCAGAGAATGCGCACGAGAGCGTCCTCATCGAGGGCTTCGAGTGCGACGACAACCGGAACGCGCCCGATGAACTCCGGAATCAGGCCGAAGCGCAGCAGATCCTCCGGCATGATCTGGGCGAGCAGCTCGGTTTTGTCCTCGTCCCTGCGACTGACGAGCTCGGCACCGAAGCCCATGCCGCCCTTTCCGATACGGTTCGAAATGATCCGCTCGATGCCGTCGAAGGCTCCACCGCAGATAAAGAGGATATTGGTCGTATCAATCTGGATGAACTCCTGGTGGGGATGCTTGCGCCCGCCCTGCGGCGGAACGTTGGCGATGGTTGACTCCAGAATTTTCAGCAGTGCCTGCTGTACGCCCTCGCCGCTGACATCGCGGGTAATCGAGGGATTGTCGGCCCGCCTCGTGATCTTGTCAATCTCGTCGATATAGATGATGCCACGCTCGGCCCGCTCAATGTCGAAGTCGGCATTCTGCAGCAGGCGCAGCAGAATGTTCTCGACATCCTCGCCCACATAGCCGGCCTCGGTCAGAGCCGTCGCATCGGTGATGGCGAAGGGGACATTCAAAATACGCGCGAGCGTCTGCGCCAGCAGAGTTTTCCCGGAGCCCGTCGGGCCCAGCAGCAGGATGTTGCTTTTGTTGATCTCGACGCTCTCTTCAAGATCGCCGCGCCGCTCGAGATCCCGGTTCAGCACGCGCTTGTAGTGGTTGTAGACCGCCACGGAGAGCACGCGCTTGGCCGCCTCCTGGCCGATGACATATTCGTCGAGTTTGGCCTTCAGCTCACGCGGCGTCGGCAGCGTCTCAACCTCCCGGGCGTCAAAGCCCACGGCCGCCTCACGGCGCAGCAGGACGCGGCAGACCTCCACACATTCGTTGCAGATAAAAGCTCCGGGGCCCGCAATCAGACGCTCGACCTGAGCCTCGTCCTTCCCGCAGAAAGAACAGGCTATGACGGAAAACGGCGAGCTCATGTCACCCTCCCCGCTGATGATGCGCTCATCATCGTTCTGTCCGGAGCGACCCTTGCCGCGCGGGGAGCCCTGGCCCCCACGGGAGCCCTGACCGCGGCCCGTACCCGGGCCGCCCTTCCCCGAGCCGGATCCCCGGCCGCCGGAACCACCTTTGCCATTCGTAGTGGAAGCCATCAGCCGTCCTTTCTCGTCATGACGTGATCGATCAGCCCATACTCTACCGCCTCTTCGGCCGTCATCCAGCGATCGCGCTCGGTATCCTCGCAAATCCGCTCCAGAGGCTGTCCGGTGCGCTCGGCCAGGATGCGGTTCAGCCGCTCGCGCAGCTGCAGGATATGTTCGGCAGCGATCGAGATGTCCGTCGCCTGTCCCTGTGTGCCGCCCGAAGGCTGGTGAATCATGAGCTCGGCATTCGGGAGCGCAAAGCGCTTACCCTTCGTCCCGGCCGCCACCAGGAAAGCGCCCATGCTCGCCGCCATGCCCATGCAGATCGTCTGCACATCGGGCCTGATGTGCTGCATCGTATCGTAAATCATCAGACCGCTGGCAACTTCGCCGCCGGGGCTGTTGATATAGAACTGAATGTCCTTCTCGGGATCCTCGGCTTCCAGATAGAGCAGCTGCGCCGTCACCAGGCTGGCGGTCACATGGTTGACGCTCTCGCTCAGGATGATAATACGCTCCTTCAGCAGACGTGAATAGATATCGTACGAACGCTCGCCGCGGCTGGTCTGTTCGATGACCATTGGCACCAGACTCATAATGTAAAGCTCTCCTTTATTCTCCTGGCCGCCGGCACCGACATGGAGGGCCGGCTGGCTTGTCTTTCTTTGACATTCCCTGTCATCATACAGCCTCGCGGCCGTCACCGCAAGCGGAAAAGCGACAAAGGGCCGAATAGTGCAAAAAGCGACCACCTCTGTGATGGCCGCCTCATGTGCCTCCGGAAACAGCGAATCAGTCGTCGGCGCCTGTCTCTTCTCCGGTTCCGGAAGCGGCTTCACCGGCGGCGGGCATCTCGACCGCAACCGGCTCCGGCTCCGCAACCGCAAAGGCGGAATCGCGGATCAGGTCAACGGCCCTGCGCAGCACTGCCTGGGATTTCAGGTGGTTCATCAGACCCTCCCTGTTCTCCTCCGGCACCGTTTCGAGCAGCTCGTCTGCATTCTGCTTGTACTGACTGGCTACGCGCTCGAGTTCTCTCTGAACATCATTCTCGTCGGCCTCAATATTCTCCGCCGCGACGATGGCCTCCAGGACGAGCGAGGTACGGACATTGGCCTCGGCCTGAACGCGAAAGCGATCGCGGAATTCCCTCTCCGTCTGATTGGTGTATTTCAGGAAATCTTCGAAGGCAATGCCCATCCGCTCGTAGTAGCCCGCCTGCTGGTCGACCATGCGGTCGATCTGCTCCTCGATCATGACATTCGGGATATCGACTGCAGCCTCGGCAGTGACAGCCTGAATCACGTTGTTCTCAAAGACCGTCCTGGCCTGCTCCTCGGCTTCCTTCATCAGTTTCTCGCGGATACTCTCGCGGTATTCGTCCATCGTGTCAAATTCGCTGACATCCATGGCGAAGTCATCGTCGAGGTCCGGCAGTTCCTTCCGCCGGATCGCATGAAGCGTGACATGGAAAACCGCCGCGGCCCCCTTCAGATCCTCGCTGTGATAGTCCTCCGGAAAGGTCACTTCAACATCGAACTCGTCGCCGATTTCATGGCCGATGACCTGTTCCTCGAAGCCGGGGATGAAGCTGCCCGAGCCGAGCACGAGCTCGGCGTCTTCGGCTGAACCGCCCTCGAAGGCGACGCCGTCCTTTTCACCGACATAGTCGATCGTGACGGTGTCGCCATCCTCAGCAGCGCGGTCATCGATGCTGACGAGGCGGGAGTTGCGGTCACGGACACGGGCAATCTCGGCATCCACCTGCTGCGGATCAAACGACAGCTCGGGTTTGACGGCCTCGACGCCCTTATAGCGTCCCAGCGTCACGTCGGGTTTGACGGTTACTTCAAACACCGCCACGAGCTCGCGGCCGCGGCCGATGCTCTCGATATCAACATCCGGCGTGCCCACCCAGTCGAGGTCATGTTCCTTGATGGCTTTGTTCAGTGCATCGGGCAAAAGGATCGAGGTGGCATCTTCATAGAGAATGCCCTCGCCATATGTGCGCAGCACCAGATTCATGGGAGCCTTGCCACGGCGGAAGCCGGGTATGTTGAACATGTTTTTCTGGCGCTGAAAAGCGCGCTCCATGGCAGACTCAAATTCTTCTGCAGAAAGGGTCACGCGCAGTGTAACCACGCTGTTTTCCTTCTTCACCACTGTAGACGTCATCAGGTAGTCCTCCTGCGAGCGTCTCTACGCTCGCTGCGAAATGCCACGTGATTTTATCACAGAGATTCGTTCCCTGCGCGATTTTTCTCAAAGACGCTTGACAAGTGGCCAACACGCTCATAAAATGCATCGTGTTGTCGACACGCGGACGTAGCTCAACTGGATAGAGCGTCTGACTACGGATCAGAAGGTTGTGGATTCGATCTCTGCCGTCCGCGCCAGCATACACGGACAGCCCCGCAGCACTCACCTGCCGCGGGGCTTCTGTTTTTCCGCCGAACAGACCACACTCCGGAACCTGGGTAGAGTATGCAGTGCTCAGTAATTAGACGTGTACACGTGTCGGCGTGCATTTCTCGATATTTTGCCCAAACCCCCCCTCGAGTGGCGGTTTGCTGCTTGTCCCAGAATTCCGGCTTGTACACGGGTTTTCGTGTGCATGTCGTTTTCCTGCTCACGGCTCTTCCATGCATCAGACAACGCAATCTGCCGACAAGCCTCGAAAACGCCCGGCCCGCAGGCGCCCGGTTTTCCTGTCCATTACCGGATAATAAGCACAGGAAGCCCGGGGAGTTGAGGGAGGCAGTGGCCAGCATCGGCAATCAATCCCCGCCGGGCCTGGTTTCACTCTCCGATACCGTTTCGCTTTCCGTGATCTCGATGTTGTCCGTGATCGTATACAGCTGGATGGGTTCGAGGTTCTCAAACACACCCGCCTTTTCGTCGGCCGCCCTGACCACGCGCAGCAGGCGCAGCGGCAGCAGCGGATCGCTGCTGCCGGAACGGCCGGAGTCAACGCCCACGAGAGCTTCAACCAGCCAGTCGCCGTCCCGGCTCATGAGGCGATGCATGCTCCGATCGCTGAAGGGGTAGCAGAGCATCCATTCGCGCAGCGGACTGGCAACGGTAAAGCTGCATGCGCCGGACGGATCGCCTAGAGCAACACTCTCATCGAGAAGCGTGAAGGCCACCACAGTTCCGCCCCAGTCATCTCCCGCTCTAAAGTAGAAGTCATCGAGAACTATGCTCACTGCGTCGAAGCGCAGCACCAGATAGCGCGGATCCGGCGTATAGGGAAGCTCAGTCGTCCCGGATCCCTCCGTCAGATCCGGGCTGATGCTCTCGAAGAGCTCCGTCATCTCCGGCAGGCTGGCGGTGGCGGTCTGCATCAGCGCCAGTGTCTCCCGGTCATAGATGGCCTGGGCGCCGATCAGGGGACCGGTGTCATCATAGATCTGTGCCGCCTCCACCCTGTCGCCAAGCGTCAGAACCCGCTCGGCCTGTTCGCGCTCCACACGTCGCCAGATCTCACTCGGTGCGAAAAGTGTCGGCACGGCATCCACCTGCCCGGCCGGCTCTCTCTCCCCATCCGCCTCTGCCGGCGAGGGAGCGGTAGCTTCGTTGATTTCCTCCATCTCGGTCGGCCGGGTCTCCTCTTCCTCGGTCAGAAACTCCCGTTCGTAGCGATAGGGCGTCCAGAGCCCGGCGAGTTCAGGATCCACAACAGAGGGCAGGCCGTCATGGACAACAAAGGAACCGCGGTCGGTGGCGGCGATCTCAAAACGGGACGAGGCTCCTGTGCCGATTGACGCCATGCCGATGGAAAGACGTTCTATTACCAGGCTGTCGGGCCGCAGCTGACGCACCCGCACTCCCATGGAACTAGGTGTTGGATAGGCCAGCTGGTGTCTCAGAATATCTCTGGCCTTCAGCTGCCGCACCTCGTCGTCGGCGATTCCGCTGTAGATCATCGAGGCAAGCAGAGGAGCATTGCTCTCGTGGATGGCCTGTATGTAAATCTGAGCATACTTATAGACATCGACCGCATGCGTGACCCAGTCACGGGCGAGATAGGGCTGCTGATCGGCACGCACCTGTATGGCGATGCCGAAACGCTCGCCTGTGTCCGGTGTGCGCGCTGTCTCCAGCCAGAAAAAGAGCGAATGCTCGGCGAGTTCGCGCCAGGCCTCGCCATGCTGAATCATCGAGGTGATCTGCTGATCACGCTCGGACAGCGCTACCGGCACGAAGGAGGTCGGCTGATTGGCCAGAATACCCGCGAGCACATCAATGTACTGCTGAAACTCCTCGTAACTCAGGCCGTCGAGCTGCTGGCGCGGAATGGACTCATAGATCGTCTCTCCATCGCTGCGACCCGCGATCGCGTCGACCAGCTTCTGCACCAGTTGAAACTGCGTCAGTCCGGGCGCTGCTACGGCTGTGGATGTTCCCTCAGCTTCGCTCCCCTCTGTATTGGTCCTCGGAAGCGTGAAATTCCAGGCGGGTGCGGTGTAGCCATAGTAGGCGGCGAGAGAGCGCACGGCAACGCCGCCGCCAAAGCCAAGCAGAATGGCCAGCAGGACAGCCACACGACGGTTGGGAACAGGGACTCGCTCATGGTCTGGGTAGCTATGACTTCGCATGGCCTGATTCTACCTCATCGACAGCCCAAAGCGCTGTTCAGCCGAGGGTCTCGCGCAGTTTTCTGCGGCTGCGTGCCAGTGCGCCGCTGACCCGGTTGCGGGAAAAGTCATGATGCCTGGCAATCTCGTCGATTTCATGGCCGGCGAGGCGCTCCAGCAGCACCAGGCGTTCCAGCTCGCTGAGGCGCTCGAAGACGGCGGCCATCACGGCCTCGAAGCTGCGTTCCGACTCGAGAGCCTGCTGTGGCTCGCCGCCCAGCAGTCGACTCTGGTATGAGAGAACCGCATCCGGAAGCACGGTAACAGGATCATCCCCGCTGTCAGGAGCCGGGTCGGGGTCCAGAGAACAGGCTTCGCTGAGCAGCCGCTGGGAACGGGCCTGGTCGCGGCGCACGGCATCGCGCAGGCGGTTGTGGACCGTCACGGTAACGTAGGCGGCAAAGCTCGGCCGCCGTTCGGGAGCGAAGCCTGCCGCTGCCTGCATGAGCCCGATGCGGGCCTCCTGCAGGAGGTCCTCATAGTCGCCACCGCGCAGGCGATAGCGGCCGGCGGCCGAACGCAGCAGCGGGCGATAGCGGGAGAGAAGAGTCTTCAGCGCCCGCTCGTCGCCGTCCTGGTAGCGCAGGGCGAGCTCGGCATCCGACAGGGCTGCGGTTGACGGGGGACAGTTTTCGTCCACCGTTACTCCTCTGGCTCGAGACCGCGCTGCCGCAGGGCCTCGTACGCGAGGATGCCCGCCGAGACGGCGGCATTGAGGGAATTGATGCGGCCCAGCATGGGGATGGTCACGAGCAGGTCGCAGTGGCTGCGCACAAGCGGGCGCAGTCCACGGCCCTCGTTCCCGATGACAATGGCGAGCGGCCCCGTGAGGCGGACCTTGTCCCAGCGTTCGGCGCCGGCGACTGCGGTACCCGCGATCCAGACCCCGGCCTCGCGCAGGCTGTCCATCGCCTGGACAAGGTTGGTCACGCGCGCCACCGCCACATGGCTGCTGGCACCAGCGGAGGTGCGGGCGACCGTACCGTCGAGGCTGGCCGAACGACGCTGCGGGATGACAACGCCGTGCATGCCGGCGGCATCGGCGATACGCAGCAGAGAGCCGAGATTCCAGGGATCCTGGATTTCGTCGAGGATGAAAAGGAAGGGATCCTCGCCGCGCTCGGCGGCGATTTCGAGCAGGCGCTCGAGGGAAACATAGTCCTGCATGCGCAGGCGGGCGATGACGCCCTGATGGTTGCGCGTCTCGGCGAGACGGTCGAGGGCGCGGCGCTCGACCTCGAGGACAATGCCGCCCTGGGCACGGACAGCGCCCGCCAGAAAGGCGAGATCACGATCCTGGCCGCCGTCGTCGGAGGGACGCAGAACCCAGAGTTTGTCAATGCCGCGGCCGGCACGCAGGGCCTCACGGACGGGATTGCGGCCCTCGAGCTGGTCGTCACGCCTCTCCGGACGGCTGCGTCTGGGATTCCTGTCGTTTTCGCTCATGCTTCACTTCCGCTCATAACGAGATTGAGCAGTTCCTCGAGGCGCGCCCGGCGACCCGCGAGATAGAGGTAGCCGACCAGGGCCTCGAGTCCCGAGGCGATGCGGTAGGCCTGCGGGGGCGCGTTGCGCGGGACCGAGGACGGCGCATGGTTGCGGCCGCGATGGTAGATCCGGCTCTCCTCCTCCGTCAGCAGCGGCAAAAGCCTCTCCGCGGCGGCGGCCTGATGGACGGCGCTCGAATAGCGGACCGCAGCCTGATGCAGCCGGCCGGACTGCAGGCGGCCGTCACCCAGGACACGGGTACGGGCGTAGAGCTCGTAGACCGCATCGCCGATCCAGGCCAGCGTGGACACCGGGATCTCGGTGAGTCTGGCTTCTTCGTTCACGCGCGGTAGACCTGGGCTCCGCGGGGGGTGTCCTCAATCTTCCAGCCGGCGGCGGTAATCATGTCGCGCAGGCGGTCCGCCTCGGCCCAGTTTCGGGCGGCGCGGGCGGCCTGACGGGCCTCCAGCAGGTCCAGTATCTCCTGCGGCGGACCGCTCCCGGTCTTCTCCTCCTCCGCATCGAGTCCGAGGATCGCGAGGAGTTCCAGCAGCGTCTCGAGGCCGGCGGCGAGGTCGGCCGCGGGCGGCACGGGACGGGCGGCGAGGCTGTTGAGCTCGCGGACGAGATCAAAGACCGCGGCCAGGGCATCGGCGGTGTTGAGGTCATCGTCGAGAGCGGCGGTGAACGCCCCACGTGCCGCGGCGAAGACTTCACGGCTGGCAGCACTCACGGCGGCCTCCGCGACTCCGGCTTCGCGGGCGAGGACAAAGTTCACGTTCCGCACACAGGTCGTGATCCGCTCCCAGCCGTGGGCGGCGGCCTCAAGCAGCTCGGTCGAGAAGTTGATCGGGCTGCGGTAGTGGCCGGAAAGGATGAAAAAGCGCAGTTCCATCCCGCTGAAGCGTTCGAGAAGATCGCGGACCGTAAAGAAGTTACCGAGCGACTTCGACATTTTCGCCTGATCGACGTTGACGTAGCCGTTATGCATCCAGTAGCGCGCCAGAGGCTCGGCGTTCGCCGCCACGCTCTGGGCGATCTCGTTCTCGTGATGGGGGAAGATCAGGTCCTGGCCGCCGCAGTGAATGTCGATGGTTGCACCGAGTTCCGAGAGCACCATCGCTGAACACTCGATATGCCAGCCGGGCCGGCCGCTGCCCCAGGGACTCGGCCAGCCCGGTTCACCGGGCTTCTGCAGCTTCCAGAGCGCGAAGTCGGCGGGTTCACGCTTCTGTTCAGAGCTCACCTGGCGGCCGCCGGAATCCTCCTCGAGCCGCTCGAGATCGTAGCCCGAGAGACGCCCGTAGTCAGGAAAGCTCGCAGTCGAATAGTAGACACCATCGCCGGCCACATAGGCATGGCCAGCTTCGATGAGGCGCTCGATCATGGAAATGATGCCGGGAATGGCGGCGGTGGCGCGGGGCTCGCTGTCGGGCAGGCGCACTCCGAGGGCCGCGGCATCCTCGTGATACGCCGCATGGTAGCGGGCCGTGATGACCTCATGGCCCACACCCTCCTCCTCGGCGCGGCGGATAATCTTATCCTCTATGTCGGTCACGTTCTGCACGAAACGGACATCGAGGCCGCACGACTCAAGATGGCGGCGCAGGACGTCGAAAACGACCAGAGGGCGGGCGTTGCCCAGATGGATGTAGTCATAGACCGTGGGGCCGCAGCAGTAGATGCTGACACGGCCCGCAACGAGGGGAACAAAGTCCTCCTTCTGACGCGTCAGGGTATTGAAAATGCGCATGGGGCCTCCGCTCGAATAGATTTCGATAGATAAAGACCTGGTGACGCTAGGCTCCCGATTTTGACACCGTGCATCTGCTGCAAGGTGGGTGTCCTGCGGCGGTTCGCTACCTTCCCGTCGGGCGGGCTCGGTATTGTTCCACGCTAACGCGGACTCCCTTTTAAGTCATGTCGGTCCAAAGAACTGGAAGCCATGCATCATCAGGCGAGCAGATTATAGCACAGACGCACCGCTGCGGACCGTTCAGGCGGCGGCAGCGCTTCGGGCTGCCGGGGCGAGGCGGCGGCGAGGCAAAGCACGCCACGGGCACCCGCGGCCTCGAGCGTCGCGGCGGCCTCATTCAGCGTCAGACCACTGGTGGCAATGTCGTCAACGAGCAGGAAAAAGGCTCCCCTGCAGCTGCCGGCGGAGGCGGCGAAGGCGGAGCGGATATTCTCGCGGCGGGCGGCGTAATCCAGCTGGGTCTGGCGGGCGGTTTCCCGCCGCCGCCGCAGCACCGTCTCGTCGATCGGGAAGCCGAGCAGGCCGGCCAGCGGGCGGGCGATGCGCTGGGCCTGATTGAAGCCGCGCTCGCGGCGGCGCCCCGCTGCGAGCGGTACGGGAAGGACGCGCGCATCGCCGGGGAGCGGCCTCCCTGCTGCAGCGCCGGCGAGGCGCAGGGCGTCGGCCATGGGTCCGGCGAAGACGTGGGCATATTCCTCGGCGTCGTGGAATTTCAGGCGCCGCAGGAGGAGGCGTGTCGTCTCGTCATAGCGGAAGGGCACGATGAGGCGGCGGGCACGGGCGGCGCGGAAGTCCTCTGCAGAGAAAAGTCCTGCCAGAGAGGTGCTCACGAGCGGCAGGCACATGTCGGCCGGCGGGCGCCAGGGCAGGCGCGTCACGCAGGCCGGACAGAGGTCCCGGTAACGGTCGACGGCGGCGATCGGCCGTCCGCAGACGACGCAGAGCTCAGGGAAGAGCTCCAGGCCCAGACGCTCGCTGAACGCCAGGCGCCGGGCGCCGGCCCGGTTCAGGAGTTCCCGTCCCCGGCGAGCCGGGCCGCGAGGCGCTCGAGCCGGTCGAGCCGCTCCCAGGGCAGGTCGAGGTCGGGACGGCCGAAGTGCCCGTAGGCTGCAACCGGACGGTAGCGCGTCGTGCGCAGTTCGAGCTCGCGGATGATGGCGTCCGGCGTCAGAGGGAAGACGTCTTCGACCGCACGGGTCAGTCGTTCCTCAGGGACCGTTCCCGTCCCCTGGGTGTCGATCAGAATCGAGACGGGATGGGCGACGCTGATCGCGTAGGCGAGCTGGACCTGGCAGCGTCGGGCATAACCGCCGGCGACGATGTGGCGGGCGATGTAGCGGGCGGCATAGGAGGCCGAGCGGTCCACCTTTGTCGGATCCTTTCCGGAGAAGGAGCCGCCGCCGTGGGCGGCCATGCCGCCGTAGGTATCGACGATGATCTTCCGGCCGCTCAGGCCCGAATCCGCCTGGGGGCCGCCGAGGACGAACTTCCCGGAGGGGTTGACATAGACAATCGTGTCCGCGTCGACGAGATCGGCGGGCAGGGTCGGGAGGATCACCTCGCGGAAGATGTCACGCTCGAGCCGGACGTTCTCGTAATCCGGATCGTGCTGGGTGGAGACGACAACCGTGTGGATGCGCACGGGACCCGCGGGGCCGTATTCCACCGTCACCTGAGCCTTCCCGTCGGGTCTGAGGCCGGGCAGAGCAGCGTTCTTCCGTACCTCGGCGAGGCGGCGGCAGAGGCGGTGGGCCAGTGCCAGCGGCAGGGGCATGTGCTCCGGTGTATCGTCGCAGGCATAGCCGAACATCATGCCCTGATCGCCGGCGCCGGTCTGGCTGTCGTGGCTCCGGTTGCCCTGCCGTGACTCATAGGAGGCGCTGACACCGCCCGAGATGTCGCCGGACTGCTCGCTGATAGCCGTCAGAACGGCGCAGTTGCGGCCGTCAAAGCCGTAGTCGGCCTCCCCGTAGCCTATGTCGACGAGGACATCGCGTACGATCCTGGGTATGTCTACATAGCAGCTGGTGGAGATCTCGCCCATGACCAGAACCATGCCGGTATTGACCACGGTTTCACAGGCAACACGGGCCGCAGGATCCAGCTGCTGGATTTCGTCGAGAATGGTATCCGAGATCTGATCGCAGACCTTGTCCGGATGTCCCTCGGTCACCGACTCCGAGGTGAACAGCCAGTGGCCGGCCGGGGTGGGTCGCACGGGGACCGCGGCTGGATTGATCACAACATCACGAAATGTCACCGGTGTTTCCTGATCCATATCGTCCTCCATGGCAGCTGCCCGGCCGCGGGAAACAGGCCTGCCGCTCCGGGTTCGGGCTGCACAAGTATTCTTCGTCATGTTAGCACAGAGTAATCCTGCCGGGTGCAGCGGGCGGAAGAGGGCGGGAAGCGGCGGATCGTGACGGGATTCTCCTCCCCCGCCGGGTCCGGGGCCGGGCCAGACTGATGCCAGCAGCCACGGGTCCGCCGTACTTCGCGCGGACAGCAGTACCAGAAGCGGAAAGGAAATCTCATGCAGCAACAGCTCATCCTGCTCGACCCCGATCCGGCCTTCGCCCGCCGCCTCGCCTGGCGGCTGCTGGAGGTCGAAAACAGGCAGGCGCCCGGACGACTGCGCCTGACCTGCTGCCGAAGCCCCGGTGCCCTCGCAGGTCTGGGCCCTGAACTGAACTCGAGTGTGCTGGTCTATCGCCCGGAACGCTATCCCGACTGGAGCTGTCCGCCCGGGCTGTCAAGCCTGCGCCTCCACGCCGGCCACCGCCTGCAGGAACTCGTCGGACCGGAAGGCAGAGCGGCTCCGGCGGCAGGCGCGCTCAGGCTCGGTGAAGAAGCTGAAGGCCACTGGCCCGTCATGCAGACGGCCACGGATGGCAGCCGGCATATCAATCTCCCCCAGCATGCCGGGCTCGCCCTCATCCGCTCCCAGCTTGAGCGTCTCTTCCCGACCGCCGAACGGCGCCATGCCGGTGCCCTCTGCCGCACCCTGCTCATCGTCGCCGACCTGCCCCCTGCGCTGCGTGCCGCCGCACTTGAGAAGTGTCTCACCGAGCCCGACAACCGCGGTCGCCGCATTCTGCATCTGCCGCTGCTGTCCGTGGCCGACTGCAGGGCCGATCTGCTGCCCGTCCGTGCCCCCGCCGGTCCCCGCAGCGACCTCGAAGCTGCTCTCGACCGTCTCGATGCGGGCGACCTCCCGGGCGGGGCCGTCTGGTCCTGGCTCTCACCCACTCCGTCCGGTGACTTCAGCTTTGCGCCGCCGGCGGACAGCGCTGCGCTCGCGCGGCTGGCGGCCTCGAGTCTGGAGCGTCTGGTCGCTCTGCTGCAGCAGGCGGTCACGGAAGCCCACGAGCGCTCCCTCGTTCTGCTGCAGGCAGCTCCCGAGGCAGTGGAGAGCCTGCCCGGGGCGGCCACTCTCTGTGACGAAGCAATCCTCATGCTGACGGCAGACGGCGCCGCCCATCCGGGTCTCGGTGAGAGCTTTGCCCGCATCACCTCCTGCCTGCCTGCGCGGGCGCGCTACCGTGACTGGCTTCTGCCGGCATTCGGCGAAGGACGCCATGGCTCCAGTCCCGAGGGGCGGACGACCGTCTCCGCTTCCCGATGAGACGCCGCCATCGCCGACCGGCGTTCCCTGACCAGAAGCCGGCAGTGGATCTCGCCCGCCTGGAAACGGAGGTTCCGCGCACACTCATCGAGCGTCTCGGCACCGGGGCCCTGCCGGCGGGCGCGGAACTCGGCCGCCTCATCGCCGACGAGGTACACCACCGCCTGCTGGGTACGCGTGTCTCTCTCGAGGAGCGGCGGCGCCTTATACGCACGATTCAAGACGAGATGTCGGGACTGGACGTGCTGCAGACATTTATGGACCGTCCCGAGGTGACGGAAATCATGGTGAACGGTCCCGAACACGTCTTCGTTGAGGAGGACGGCCGCATTCGGCCTGCCGGGGTGCGTTTCCGCGACCGCGGGCATCTGACGGATGTCATCGTGCATTTCTTCAGCCGCGAGAACCGCGCCATCAACTACTGGCAGCCACTGGCGGATATGCGCCTGCCCGACGGTTCCCGGGCGAACGCCGTTCTGCCCCCGATCGCCCCGGACGGTCCCATTCTCACGATCCGGAAATTTACCGGCATCCGTCACGAAGGGCCGGCCCTGCTGGCCTCCGGGATGCTCAGTGGAGAAGCGCTGGACTTTCTGCAGCGGGCGGTCGCAGAGCGCAGGACCATCTTCATCAGCGGCGGCACGGGAACGGGGAAGACAACGCTGCTGAACGTCCTTTCGCAGGCCATTCCAGCTGCGGAGCGCATCGTCACCATCGAGGACAGCGCCGAGCTGCAGCTGGTCGGCCGCGACAATCTGGTGCGCCTCGAGTGCCGGCCGCAGGGCGCCGAAGGACAGGGTGAAATCGCGATGAGCCAGCTGATCCGCACGGCCCTGCGCATGCGTCCGGACCGCCTCATCATCGGTGAGGTGCGCGGCGCCGAGGCCTACGACCTCATGGTTTCGCTCAACACCGGGCACCGCGGCACGCTCTGTACCGTGCATGCCAATACCTGCCGTCACCTGCTGCCACGTCTGGCCTCGCTCGTGCTCGAAAACAGTCAGCTGCCCTACGAGGCCGTGCGCCGTGAACTGGCGGCCGCCATCGACTACATCGTCCAGATTGTCCGCGAAGCGGACGGGCGCCGGCGGGTCCAGGAGATCTGCCGCGTACGGCAGACCACCGGAGGTTTCGAAGACCTTGAAACCATTTTTCTACGAAGGGAGGAAGTGGATGCGCTGGAAGCACTGGCTGCGCCTCGGCCTTGAATGGCTCGGCCTCGCCCTGCCGCTCGCGGTTCTCTGCTGGTTTTTCATCCCGCAGCGCCTGCTCGCCCTTGCCCTCGGCCTGCTGCTGGCACCCCTGCCCCTGCACAGCCTGCGCCAGGCCGTCCGCATCTGGCGGCTGGAGCGCATCAACCGCCGCTATGGCCTCTTCTTTCAGTATCTCTACACCGAAACCGGCGGCGGCCGCTCACTCGAGACAGCCTGCCGCGGGGCGGCCGCTCACTTCGCCTTCTTCTACGGGCCCAACGAGCCCTTCATGCGTGAGCTGATCCGCCTCGAGCGCGGCCTCGAACTGCAGCAGCCCCTGCAGGAGCTCTTCCGCGGCATGGCCGGGCGCACCGCCGCCACGGAAGCCCGCGCCGTCCTCTATCTGCTCGCCTCCAGCCAGCTGCTGGGACCACGGCTGCGGGAGATCCTCGAGACGGCCGCCACGATGCTGGGCGAACTGCACCGCATCGGCCGTCAGGTGGCCGCCGAGAACGCGAGACAGAATCTCGAGGCCGTCATTCTGATCATTCTGCCCTTCGCGCTGATGCCCGCCATGCATGTGATCGCGGCGGAGGACCTCGCCCGCAGCCGCAGCAGCGGCTACGGCCTTCTGCTGCTGGGCGCCGCGCTGTGTCTCTCTGTTCTGGCGGGCAGTCTCGTGCTGCGGCTGCGGGCCGGACTGCGGGAGACAAAAATCCCCGAGGGCAGCTTTCTCCGGCTGCGGGCCGGGCTCATCCGCTCCGAAACCCTTCTCGGTCTCGGGAAAACCATGACCGCCAGACTGCCGGCACGCTATCGTCTGCGCATTTACCGGGCGATGCGGACGCTGCTGCATGTCGAGAGCTCTTCGTCACGATCCGGACCGGCAGACCGCGAGGGCGATGTCATCGAACAGCTGGTTGCCGGCTGGGTTCTGCTGCGCGCCCTTCTTTTCGGCAGTCTGCTCGGGCTCGGGCTCCTGCTTCAGCTCATGGGCAGGCGGCCGCCCGGGCTTTTTGCGCTGCTGGTTCTGTTCATCGCCACCGTGCTCCCCGAACGTCAGCTTTTTGTCCGCCAGGAGCGCTATCAGCTCGCCCTGCTCGCGAGCTTCCCCCTCTACACAGCCCTGATGGTGCAGCTGCTGCGCTCGGGTTTCAGCCTCGGACGGGCCATTCTTTTCTGCAGCCGGCACATGGATCCCGGCACCCCGATTGAGAGGGAGTTCGCGCATTTTCGTCCCGCTCTCGAGGCCGGCGAACGTGCCTCCAGCCTGCTGACACAGTTTGCCTCGCGGCTGGACGAACTCGAGGCACACACGGTCTTTCTCCTCTTTGCCCAGTATGAACGCTTTGGCGGCGACGAGACCCTCGGCCAGCTCGAACGCGCCGTTGACAAGGGCTGGGAGCTGATGAAGCAGGCCAGACGCCGCAGCGGCGACCTGCAGGCGGCGGCCATGCTGCTGCCCATGCTGCTGGCCATGCTTGCCGTCATCCTCATCGGTATCACACCGGCCCTGAACTACTTTCTCTTTGCGTTTTAACGCAAAGCCCGGCTCGAAGCAGTCTCAGTGGGAATGCATCCCCGTGGTGTGAAGCATCGCACGCCGGGGCAGAGCCGCATGGAAATGCACACCTCGTCAGGTGCGCGGCGCAGGGGCGGATTGGCGCGGTTAGCAGCAGAATTTCACCTGCCCCCAACCCGTGCGGGGAAGCTAGAGTCGGAAGCACAGCCCGCGGGAACGAACGGAACAGCGAGAGCATTGACACGAATAAAGGAGAGTCAAACATGTCCAAAGTAAGGGAAAAAAAGCAGCGGCGGAAGCTCAGACATGACGTACGCGCGATGGGGACACTCGAGGTCGTGATCATTATCGCGGCCCTGCTCGCCCTCGCCATCCTCTTCAACACGCAGATCCGCGCCTTCGCGGACCGCGCCTTCCAGCTCGTCTTCAACGACAGCCGCATCGTCGACGTGCTGGATTAGCAGGCGCCGGTAGGCGAAAGGCGGAGGAAGCCATGACACGACAAAAGACAGAGCGAAAAAACGCCGCCGACACGGCCGAACAGCAGTTCTGCTGCCGAGAACTGGGAGCGGACCGGCGCCTCTCCCGCTGGGAGCTCGACTGGCTGCAGGGGCCGCAGCAGCTGTTTCTGCGCCCCTGGCCGGTGCAGGGCCCCGGCGGTGAAACCTGGCTGCTCTATGAACGCTCGGGCTGCCTGTCTTTCGACGAGCTTCTGGCCCGGCGGAAACTCGGCTTTGACGACTTCCTCGGCCTGCTTGTCATTCTCTGCCGCCGGATTCTCAGTTCCATCGACCAGCTGCTGGATCCGGAAAATATCGACATCAGCCGCGAGACGCTTTTCTTCCTCCGACCGCAACAGGACCTCGGCAGGGTGCCGCTTGGAGAGCTCTTCGCTCAGGCCCGCCTCCTCTATCTCCCGGTCGAGCGCGAACAGCCTGGCGCTGCTTCCGGCGCAGAAGGGATGGATCCGGACGACAGTTTTCTCCTCGTCCGGGATGAAGAGAGCGTCGATATCCGGATTCCGGGCGACGGCAGCGCCGTCCTCGCCCATCTCGTCGAGGATCTCCTGCAGCACTATTTCCCCGCAGAGCAGGCGCTCGGCCGTCAGCTTCTGGGCCGCTGCTACTGCGATGTCGACTCGTTTCTCGCCTGGCTCGAGGAGGTCCGGCAGCCGGCGGGGAGCAGGCGGTACAGTCTGGTCCGGAGAAAGCCCGGCAGATTCCGACGTCGGGCGGCAAAGAAAGCGGCACAGGGCCGCAGAGCAGCACGGGGCCGTGGCGGACGGCGGGCAGGAGCACGTTTCAGGCTGCCTCTCGCGGGACTCTTCGTGCTTCAGCTCCTCCTGCTGGCCGGCATCCAGCAGCTGATCCGCCTCTATGCCGCAGGAGCTTCGGCCGCCTTTGCCGCCGCGGCCGCAGCCCTCCTCGTCGCCCTCATCGCCCTTGATGTGGCCCTGCTGCTGCGCCCGGAGCACGGGCCGGGGGAGGATGAGACCGACTATCAGCGGCGGCAGCGGCTGGCGGCGGCGGAGACGCGACGCCGCGAGCAGCGTCGCCGGCTTGAGCGTGCCATCGAGGCCGGGGCAGATGCCATCGACAGCCAGCCGGCCTTTGCCTGCCTCTACGACGTCACGGGCGACGGTGATTACCAGATGGGCCAGTCTCCGGTCGGCCGGGCACAGCGCTTCAACACGGACGACTTCATGCGCCGCCGCGTCCCGCTCGCCGTGCTGATGCACAACAGCTGCTATCTGGGCTCCGGGGCCGGACGGGCGGACATTGTCGTGGACATCGCCCATCTCGAATCCGTGCGCCTGCGCTTTCGCCGGCATGGCGGCAGCTATCGTCTCTGCGATCTCGGAGGCGTCGGGGAGATTCAACTTGACGGCAAGACAATGCCGGCCGGCGAGGAGCTGACCCTCGGCAGCCGGCATGAAATCAGGATCGGAGACTGGAAACTGCTCTATCTGGCACCGACCGCAGGTCGGACCGCAGCTGGCTAGCGCAGCCTACTTGGTCCCGAAGAGGCGGTCTCCCGCATCGCCCAGGCCGGGCAGAATGTAGGCGTGCTCGTTCAGGCCCTCGTCGAGGGCGGCACAGAAGATAGGCACATCCGGATGCGTCTCATGGAGGCGGCGCACGCCTTCGGGCGCCGCGATCAGGCACATGAACTTGATCATGGTGATGCCGCGCTGCTTGAGAAAGCTTACCGCTGCGGCCGCCGAGCCGCCGGTCGCCAGCATGGGATCGAGAACGATACATTCACGGCTCGCCGCATCCTCAGGCAGCTTCAGGTAGTATTCCACCGGCTCCAGAGTATCGGGATCGCGGTAGATACCGATGTGACCCACACGGGCCATCGGCACCAGTGTCAACATGCCGTCGACCATGCCGAGACCGGCACGCAGAATCGGGATGAGCGCGAGCTTCTTCCCGGCGATCACGTAGGATCTGGCTTTCTTAAGCGGCGTCTCGACCTCAACTTCGGTCAGGGGCAGATCGCGGGTCACCTCGTAGCCCATCAGCGTGGCCACTTCGGAGACGAGCTCGCGAAATTCCTTCGTTGGTGTGTCCTTGCTTCGCATCAGTGTAATCTTGTGCTGGATCAGGGGATGATCAAAAACCATCAGCTGTCCGCCGGTCGGCAAATCGGTGCGCTTCGCATCCGCCTTCTCACTCATCGGCTCCTGCTGCCTCCTCTTTTCTCGGGTGGGGGGTCGTTCCTGCTGCAGTCATCATACTCCACAGCGCCCGGAGATCAAGCGAACGGATAATCCGCATCCCGGTCGTGGTGCGTAAACGAGCTCTTTCCGGAGGCATAGGGGGCGACGGTCTGGCCGCTGCCGAGAACGAGGTAGCGGTAGCTGACGAGGCCCTCGAGCCCGACGGGACCGCGGGCATGGAGACGGCCGGTGGCGATGCCGACCTCGGCCCCGAAGCCATAGCGGAAGCCGTCGCTGAAGCGGGTCGAGCAGTTCCAGAAAACGTTGGCACCGTCAACCGCCGCCAGAAAACGCCTGGCCGCCTCCCTGTCCTCCGTCACGATGGCATCGGTGTGCCCCGAACCGTAGCGGTTGATATGGGCAACGGCTGCGACGTCATCTGCCACCAGCGCCACGGAGATTTCGAGGTCGAGATACTCCTGATGCCAGTCCTCCACCTCCAGGCACAGCCCGGCGAGCCGTCCGCCCTCCCCGCCCGCCGCCGCGAGACGGCTGCGCAGCCCGGCGTCCGCATGCAGGCGCACGCCGGCGTCCGCGAGGGCCGTGAGCAGGCGGATGATCAGAGCATCGTCGAGACGGCTGTCGAGCAGCAGTGTCTCCGCCGCGTTGCAGACAGCCGTATACTGCGTCTTTGCATCGATGGCGATCGCAACCGCCATCTCGGGATCGGCTTCGCGGTCGATATAGAGGTGACAGACGCCGTCGGCGTGGCCCAGCACAGGGATCGCCGTCCGGCGCATGATCTGCTGGACAAAGGCATTTGAGCCCCGTGGGATGATGAGATCGACATCCTGATCGAGCTCGAGCAGCTCCGTGACCTGGCGGCGCTCCTCGAGCAGGGCGAGCCAGCCGTCCGGGAGCAGTCCCGCCGTCGCCCGGCAGATGAGATCGGCCAGCACACGGTTCGTCTCGCGGGCCTCGCTGCCGCCCTTCAGCAGGACGGCGTTGCCGCTTTTGAGGCAGAGCGTCGCAATCTGCACCAGTGCGTCGGGGCGCGCCTCGAAGATGACCCCGATCACCCCGAGCGGACAGGTGACGCGGTAGAGATCGAGACCGCGGTCGAGCTCGCGGGCGAGCTGGGTCCGGCCCAGAGGATCGGGCAGAGCCCGCAGGCTCTCGATGCCGGCACGGAGGCCGTCAATGCCTTTTGCGTCCAGACGCAGCCGCTTAAGCAGGGCCGGCGAGAGCCCCTCCGCCTCCGCACGGCGGCAGTCGGACTCGTTGGCTGCCACAATCCGCCCACGCTCCGCCTCGAGGGCAGCGGCGATGGCCGCGAGGGCTTCATCGCGGCGCTCGTTCGTGGTCGTCGCGAGGCCACGGGCTGCCACACGCGCCGCCCTCGCCAGCGCCGGTGTCGTCTTCGACTCGTAGATGGCGCGCACCCGGGCCAGGGCCTCGTGGGTACCGATGTCATAGGCCTCGCCCTCGAAAAGATGCAGGCGCACGGGTTTTCGCTCATAGAGCCAGGAGGGGAAGTGACCGGGCGCATCGGGGTTGCCGCCGGCCGCGAGATAGTCGGCGAACAGCGGCAGGGTATCGCGGCGATAGAAGTAGGTCGCGTAGACGCCGATGTTGGAGCGCGGCTTCTCGGGCTTCTCCTCGAGATGGAGAACCGTGCCATCGGGGGCGAGCACGGCGATGGCGAAGCGCCGTGGATCCTCCTCGGGCTCGAGTTCCTGGCCCAGAATCATGTCGCGGCCGTCCTCGAAGAAGGAGGCGGCGATGGGGGCGAGCGGATAGGTGAAGAGATTGTCACCGGCGATTACGAGAAGATCGTCGTCGATGGCGAGGCTGCGGATCGCAAACTCGATGTCGCCGACGGCACCGAGCCGGTTCTCCGGCGTATCCGTTCCGTCGTCGAGCACTGTGATCGGGACCCGGACCTGCGGGCCGCGACTGGCGGCCCAGTCATCGAAGGCCGCAGCGAAGCGGCTGTTCGTCACCACAATGATTTCGTCGACCGCCGCGATCGTCTCGATCTCGGCGACGATATGGTCGATGATCGGCCGGCCGCCGACCTCCAGCAGCGGTTTCGGCCGGTCGATCGTCAGGGGGTAGAGCCGCGTGGCATAGCCGGCGGCGAGAATGATCGCTTTCATCGTCGGGCTTCTCCTCTCTTTTCGCGCCTGTTTACAGGCGCGCGTCCGCCTGCCGGCGGACGGGGGCGCAGATATTGATAGTAAGTACAGGCCAGGCTGCCGTTATAGAGTTTGCGGCGGCGATCGGCCGGGCGGCCGAAGTTCCGCTCGAAGTCGCGGGCGAGCGCCAGTATTCCGAGACGCAGGCCCGGGGCCAGCTCGCCCGTTTCGGGGTTTTGCAGCGCGAGGCGGCCCAGGGCGCGGGCATGCCCGGCCGCGGCCTCGGCATCCTCGAGGCGCTCACCGTAGGGAATGTTGCTGATCAGGAGACAGCGGGGTGTTCTGCAGACAGCGGCGAGGCGCCCGCGGTCGAGCCTGAGCGCATCCTGAGCAAAAAACGAACAGAGCTCACCGACGCCGGCCCGCCCGGCGTTACGCCCGGCGATGGCGAGACTATCCGTATCGATGTCGGAGCCCAGAATCAGGGCTCCTCCCGTTGCCTGCCCGGCCCTGATCCGGGCAATGCCCGCATCCGCCTCTTCCCTGGCCAACCGACGCTCGTGGGCAAAAGCAGCCTGATCCAGCCAGCCCCACTTCTCCCCTGCGAAACGGCGCAGTCGCCCGGGCGCAGCTCCCGCGGCGCGGAGGGCCGCCTCGATGACGATGGTGCCCGAGCCGCAGTAGGGATCGTAGAGGCTCTCGGCCTCCCAGGGACACCCGGGATCAAGCTCGGCGGGCGGACGGGCAGGCCAGTGCAGCAGACGGACCAGAGCGGCCGCCAGAGTCTCCTTCAGCGGAGCCGCCATCGCTTCGCTGCGATAGCCGCGCTTGTGAAGTCCGGTACCACTGGTGTCGACGCGCAGGCTGCAGCAGTCGTTGCGGAGGGCGAAGCGGACCAGTATGCGGCCCTGTTCACGGCGCTCGGGTACCATGCGGGCTCTGCCGCCATAGCGCCGCTCCAGCAGACGCTCAACGATGCCGCGTTTGATGAGGCGCTGGATGTCCGGAACAGAGTGCAGTACCGAGTCGAGGGCATAGCCGCCGACGCGGATCTCGGCCGATTCGGGAACCCAGTCCTCCCAGGGCAGGCCTTCGATCCAGGCGACGAGGTCATCGAAACTGCGAAGCTGCGCCTGATCCAGTTCCAGAAGAACACGCTCGGCGCAGGCCAGACGCAGATTGAGGCGGGCAATCGTGCGGGAGAGTGCGCTGCGGTCGGTGGGCGCCCGCAGACGAACTTCGGCATCGGCAAGGGTGATATCGGCGTCGCCATGGCCGAGCTCCTGCAGCTCTGCGGCGACCACCCGTTCCAGTCCCATAATGACCGGAAGCACGATCTGCATGCCCATGCCACCTCCCTCTTTCCAGCATGATCCACAGCAAAGTATAGCCTGTGCTGCTGCCGTCGACCAGTTTGGGCGTAATCGGGCGCTGCCGCAGCGCCCTGGGAGCCCCGTCCGGTCAAGATCGGATGAAAGTACGGAACATTTCGCAGCAGGTACCGGCCTGACAACCGCTGGAGTGGATACTGAAAAGGAATGAATAATGAATATAATTCCATATCCTGAATACAAGTATACTTTGTATTTAAAAAACGTGCTGCACGTAAATACCAGTCTGAGAATTATCGATTAGCTGCCATATATCAGCTATATATCAGCATATTTTGCCGTTCTGTTTGTGCAGCAGAAGATGGCTGCAACAATAGATCCAGACGCATTCAACTTTATTTTTTATTTATGCTTAATATATACCAACGCCCTCTTACTTCAATTCAGGGCAAAAAACGACAGAAAGAGCTTGATATTTCTGCATATTATATTCATTATTATTATTTAAAACATATGCACTGCTGAATCCTTGAGCACCCGTTCCTGACCATGCGATTTAACCAAAGGAGGGAGGCAGGCCACATGAGAGGAGACGTTGAATGGGGAAACAGGATGAAAATGCCTTATTCGCCTCTGGCGGAGCGCATGATCCGGCAGCCGGAAGAACGATAAGCAGCGCACTGCGACCGGTCAACGCGGCACAGAGACTCGGTCCCCTGCCCTTCGAAGTGATCGAACGCACCTATGGGGCCCGCATACTCGGAAAAGTGCTCCGGACGCTGCGCGAGGATCAGGGCTATTCCCGCCTCGATCTGGCGAACCATGTGGAAATGGATCCGAAATATCTCGCCCGGATTGAGTACGGCAACTGCAGTGTCTCACTGCGCAAACTCGCTCCGCTCTGTTTTGCCCTCGGTTTCACGCTGTCGAAGATCTTCCACGTCCTCGAGACAATCAACGAGACCGATGCTCCACACTGGTTCACCCCGCGCGCCGACACGGCCGGATCCCGCGATGGGGTGTCCGTCTATCATCTGCTCCGTGACGCTGCCGGCAACTATGAGAGCGCCGGGAATGCCTCTGCAGCAGAACTGGAAGAAACGGAAGAAACCGGGCCGGCCGCCGCAGGCGGCAGCGACTGAGCATGCCTGAACTGCCTGAAGTCGAGCAGATGCGCCGCAGTCTGGCCCGCCGGCTCGAACATGCACACCTGCTTATGTTCATCAGCCTGCGGCCGGGCTTCCCCGACCTGACGACCGTCGCTCTCGGCCTCGAGGCGATTCGTGATGCCGCCATCCGCCGTATTGACCGCCGCGGCAAATATCTCATCTGGCGTCTTGACAGCCCGGAGGGCAGCTTTGCCCTCGTCTGCCATCCGCGCATGACAGGGCACTTTCTCTGGCATGACGAAACCCAGCCTCTGCCGCCTCACATCCACGCCATGGTCCGCATTCTGGACAGCTCGGGAGAGCCCGGCCTCCTGCTCTGGCAGGATGTCCGCCGCTTCGGAACGCTGGAGCTGCTGCCCGCCGGCCGTCTCGAGACCGGTCCGCATGCACTTCTGCGGCTGGGCCCTGAGGCCGACAGCTGGCGGCCCGATGCCGCAGCCCTCGTGCGCGCCGAACGCGGACGCAGGCGGAGTATCGCCGCCTGGCTTCTCGATCAGGAGAATGTCGCGGGCCTGGGGGCCATCTATGTCACCGAGGCCCTCCATGCCTGCGGCCTCGATCCGGCCACTCCCGCCAGCCGCCTGAGCCGCCCCGACTGGCAGCGCCTGTCCGCCGTGGTGCGGGATCTGCTGCGCTGGGCACAGGCCCGCGGCGGCTCCAGCATCAGCGATTATGTCGACAGCGACGGCGGACGTGGCAGTTTCCAGCTGGAACACCGCATCTATGGCCGCTATCGCGAAGCCTGCCCCGACTGTGGTACAACGCTCGGCAGACGGGCTGTCGGGGGACGGCACATAGGCTACTGTCCGCGCTGTGTGCGCCTGCCCAGGTTCCGGCATCTGGCCAAACAGGATGACATCCGGCACAGAGGCAGGATAGAATCTGTGGAGAAGCCCGTTTGCGACAGCAGCAGTGAAAGGATCTCTCCCATGTCAGCACAGAACACATCGCGAATGCTCTATGTCGGCGGCTATGGAGGCCGCCGCATCGACCCCGCACCCGCCGGTCTGGTCACGGCTTCCCTGAGCGCCTGGTCCGTAACGGACACGGGCGAACTCACTCCTGTCCGTACCTTCGCCGGTGTCCGGGACTCCTCCTATGTCATCCCTGATCCGGCAGGTGATCTGCTCCTGGCCGTTCAGGAGAGCGGCCGCGGCGGCCGCTTCCTGATCGTCGACCCCCGGAGCGACTCGGACGACCCGCTGGCCGCAGTGAACATCGGCGCCGGTGGCCCCTGCCACCTCACCGTACATGGCAGCTGGGTCTTCACGGCCAATTACGGCTCCGGCTCGATCTCCTGCCTGCGCCTCGCGGACGACCATCGACAGGCGCGCCTCGTCGCCGTCATCCAGCACAGCGGCTCATCGGCCAATCCGGGCCGCCAGGAGGGCCCGCACACCCACTGGGTCGGCATCGACCCCGCCAGCTGTTATCTCTACGCCGTCGACCTGGGCATCGATGCCGTCCTGCGCTATCCCCTGAGCGCGCTGCTTGAGCGGCTTGAGACCCTGTCCGCAGCCGACGCGGCCGCGCCCACGCTGGACTTCGCTGAAGTCCGGCATGACAGAATCGTCTTCCCGGACGGCGAAGGCCCGCGGCACATGGTCTTCTCGCCCGACGGCCACTGCGGTTTTGTGGTGACGGAGCTCGGCAACCGCGTCTTCGCCCTTGACCTCACCGAGGCCCTGCCCGCCGTCCGGGATCTGGGGCTGGCCGGCGGCAGCGAGGGAGAAGCGAACTACCCCGCCGCCATCCGTCTGGCACCGGACGGGCGCCATCTGGCGACCAGCATCCGCGGCAGCAACCGCATCGGCATCTTCGTCCTCGACGGTGCCACGGCGACGCGCATTCAGAATCTGCCCTGCGGCGGTGTCTGGCCGCGTGACCTCTTCTACGCCGCCGACGGCCGGACGCTCTGGTGTGCGAACGAGCAGAGCCACGAGATTACCCGCTTCACAGTAGCCGCTGACGGCACGATCGCAGGCGGCGAATCAGTCGCCCGTGTCTCAGCTCCGGCCTGCCTGCTGGAAGTTCTCTGAAGCCTCGGTTCTCACAGACAGAGCCTGCCCCGTTTTCGACGCCCGCGCGGATGCGGGGCATTTTGTCGCACATTCTTTACACAAAGAACTGCATTCATCCCGCCATAACCTGCTACAATGATGATGCAAAAGGCGTAACAGCCGCCCGTTTCGCCCCACTGCAAAGATTACGATGAGGAGGTTTGACGCCGATGGTTCAGGGTTTTGTTTCACGTTTCAATGGACGCAACGCTATCATCGAGGATATCGAACGCAACCAGTTCAGTGTTGAGCGCATCAAACTGCCGCCCGATGTAAAGATCGGCGACTTCGTCGTCGAGAATCCCAAAAAGGGAACCTTCCATGTCGACGCCGAGATCACTGCGAAGCGCCAGCTCGAACTGCGCCGCATTGCCGATACGCACTTCGATTGATCTGTTGACAGCACAGCTGACCGGAATGAATTGACAGCAGGTAATCTCGTGGTAAAATGACCGACGTACCTCGGCGACAGGCCGCAGTACGAAGGTGCCGATTAGTGTAAAGGTAGCACACCTGACTCTGGATCAGTTTGTGAGGGTTCAAATCCTTCATCGGCAGCCACACATGAAACCCCTGAAACAACAGCGTTTCAGGGGTTTTATTTGTTTGAAACACGGTTCACGGGCCCAGTTTGACAACATATATGACGGCAGCATGATGGACACAGGTATCAGATCTTCGTTCGTCTTCGGTGATGGCAATCCGGCAGCGATCCTGTCATCCCGGACGGCCGCCTTGATGCGCAATCGCCGCCTGTGAAAGCTGCGCCGTGCTCGCGGACCATCCCGGCGTCAGCGAAGAGTCTGACCGTACTGTGACCAAAGTGCCATATAAAAATCTGGACATGGTATCCGTGTCGGATGTCATGAGCTGCCTCTTCTCCCGATCTGGGTGAAGGAGAGCGAAACAGGCCGCATGCGGCCGGATGGTCGATAATGCAGCAGGCACCGTTGCCCCTGCCCCAAGTAGATCCGGGTGCCATCCACACCATCCGGCAGCGGCTCATACATAAACCATGCTTCCGTCAGGCAGACAGCGACAGGGGGTAGACCCGGTAATAGTTCCCCTCGTGATTTCTGGCATTTAATTCATATAAAACGTTTCTGGGGTTCACTCTGACTTCCGGCCCGCGCTGCAGCTTCCGAATGCGCTGGAGAGAACATGCGCCGGGATCGTTATGCATCATTATGCATAGTTTCTGCATATTCTCCTGAATAATTGCATCATATGCAGGTATTCATGCGATACATGCAAAGATTGTTCATTCTGCGACTGGCGCCTGCCGCCGTCCGGTGCTACCATGCTTGAGATGCACGCCTGAGGGCTTCGAACGACCGTCGTCCTGCAGGCGTTTTGTGAGGAGTGAATCCATGCCGAGCGACCGAAAGCCACGCTATCTCGTTCTGTCAAGCGGACAGGTCTTCCGCGGCCGGGCAGCCGGCCGGGAGGCCGGGGTGCGTGGCGAGATCGTTTTCTCCACCGCGATGGGAGGCTATCTCGAAGCGCTGAGCGATCCCGGTCTCGCGGGACGGCTCATCGTCTTCTCCTTTCCGGAGATTGGCAGCTACGGCTTCATCCCGGAGGATCTCGAATCCGAACGCGCCTGGCCCGCCGGCTGCGTGCTGCGGAGTCTTTGCGACACACCCTCCAACATGCGCTCGACAGGCCCTATCGAGGGCTGGCTGAGCGAGCAGGGAGTGCCGGTCATCACCGGGATCGACACCCGGGCCCTGATCCGCATCCTCCGCCGCCAGAGCTCGCTCGAGGCCGCCCTCTGCGACTTCGATCCGACCGGACACAGCTGGACCGAACTATGTGCCCTGATCCCGGCGGCGTCCGTACGGCTGCCGGAGCCGGAGCCCCGACGCTGGGCAGCTGCAGACTTTGCCCGGAAAGCGCCCTCCTGGGTCTTCACCCTCCGCACTCCTCTCTGGACCCCGGAGCGCTCGGCGGCCGAGGGCCTTTCCCATGTTGTTCTGCTCGACTACGGCACGAAACACAGCCTCGTGCGTGAATTCCTGCGCCGCGGCGTCGATGTTACGCGCCTGCCGGCTTCAGCCGGTTTCAGCCGGATTGAGGAAGCACAACCCGACGGCATTGTCGTCTCCAGCGGCCCCGGCGACCCGGCAGACTATGACCTCACAACCCTGAAACAGCTGATCGCGGCAGGCTATCCCATCTTCGGGATCGATCTGGGCCACCTCCTCATCGCACGCGCGATGGGCTTCGCGACCGCACGCATGCGCTTTGCCCATCGCGGCCAGAACCACCCCGTCCGCGACACGGCGAGCGGCCTCGTGCGCATAACGAGTCAGGGACACAGCCATGTGGTACGCGCCGACTCCATCTCTTCCGAAGTCGCCCGGCTCGAGCAGATCCACAGCGGCGACGGCAGCTGCGAAGCCCTCGTCTACCGCCATGCTCCGATCCTGACGCTGGCCTACCATCCCGAGGGCGGGGCGGGACCGCGCGACACCAACGGACAGATCGACCGTTTTTTCAACCTGATGCTGAATCATGCCCGGGAGGCCCGCCATGCCTCGTGATCCCGCCATCCGCCGCGTCCTTGTCATCGGCTCGGGACCTATCGTCATCGGCCAGGCGGCCGAGTTTGACTACGCCGGCACCCAGTGCTGCCGCGCCCTCCGCGAGGAAGGTGTGGAGATCATTCTGGTGAACTCCAATCCGGCCACCATCATGACGGATCAGACGATGGCCGATGAGATCTACATTGAACCGCTCAACATCCCGACGCTCGAGCGCATCATCCGCCAGACCCGCCCCGACGGCGTGCTCTCGACGCTCGGCGGCCAGACCGCACTGACACTGTCGATGCAGCTCGCGCACTCGGGCTTCCTGACCGAGCACGGCGTGCGCCTGCTGGGCGCCCGCCCCGACACCATCTACAAGGCCGAGGACCGCCGCGGCTTCAAGGACGCCATGGCCGCCATCGGCCAGCCCACCATCGCGAGCGCCATCGTCGAGTCCGTCGCCGACGCGCTCAGCGCTGCCGAAACGGTGTGCTACCCCGTCATCGTGCGCCCGGCCTTTACCCTGGGCGGCTCGGGCGGCGGCATCGCCGGCGATCCGGACGAACTCCGCGAGATCGCGCGCAACGGTCTGATGCAGTCGCCCATCCACCAGATCCTGATCGAGCACTGCATCGCCGGCTGGAAGGAGATCGAATTCGAGGTTGTCCGCGACCGCGATGACAACGCCATCACGGTCTGCTCCATGGAGAACATCGACCCCGTCGGCATTCACACCGGCGATTCGATCGTCATCGCCCCGAGCATCACCCTCGCCGACAAGGAATATCAGCTCCTGCGCTCCGCAGCCCTGTCCATCGTCCGCTATCTCGGCGTCGAAGGCGGCTGCAACGTTCAGTTCGCCCTCGACCCGGAGAGCTTCGACTACGCCGTGATCGAGGTCAACCCCCGCGTCTCGCGCTCCTCCGCCCTGGCCTCGAAGGCGACGGGCTACCCCATCGCGAAGATCGCTACGCGCATCGCCCTCGGCTACACCCTCGACGAGATACCGAATGCGGTGACCGGCGAGACCTTTGCCTCCTTCGAACCGACAATCGACTATGTCGCGGTGAAGATGCCGAAATGGCCCTTTGACAAGCTCGTCTATGCGAAAAAGGAACTCGGCACCCAGATGAAGGCCACAGGCGAGGTCATGGCCATCGCGGACTCCTTCGAGGCGGCCCTGATAAAGGCCGTCCAGGGCGCTGAAATCGGCCTCGACAGCCTCAGCCTGCCCGGACTCGAGGCCCACTCCGACGAGGAGCTCGCCCGCCTCATCTCCGTACCCACTCACGAGCGTCTCTTCTGCCTCTACGAGGCCCTCGGCCGCGGCTGGACGATCGAGCGCATCCACGCGCTCTGCCGTGTCGACCGCTACTTTCTCCATGCCATCAGGCAGCTGCGGGACTTCGATGAAGCACTCGCTTCTGCCAGGGCCGCCACCCCCGTCGACAGCCCGCTCGACAGCGATCTCTACCTCCGCGGCAAGCGCTACGGTTATCTCGACGCCACCCTGGCCCGCCTCTCGGGCCGCACCCTGCCCCCGCCGCTGCCCCCGGTCTACAAGATGGTCGACACCTGCGCCGCCGAATTCGAGGCCACCACACCCTACTTCTACCGTCTCCACCTCGATCCCGCTTCCGGTGCCGAGAATGAGGCCCTGATCCACATCGGCCGCAGCCGCCGCCCGCGCATTGTCGTCCTCGGCTCGGGCCCCATCCGCATCGGCCAGGGCATCGAGTTTGACTACTCCTCGGTCCACGCCGTCCACGCGCTGCAGGCCCTGGGCTACGAGGTCGTCATCATCAACAACAACCCGGAGACCGTCTCTACCGACTTCGATACCGCCGACCGCCTCTATTTCGAGCCCGTGACCTGGGAGGTCGTAGAGGACATCGTCCGTCTGGAGGAGGCCATCGGCGTAGTCGTGGCCTGCGGCGGCCAGACCGCCATCCGCCTGACCAGCCGTCTCGCCGCGGCCGGCATCCCCATCCTGGGCTCGACCGCCGACAGCATCGACATGGCCGAGGACCGCGGCCGCTTCGACGCCCTGCTCGAGCGCCTTGAAATCCCGCGCCCCGTCGGCGACACCGTGCCCGACAGCGACACGGAGGGCGCCCTCGAGATCGCCCGGCGCATCGGCTACCCGGTCCTGCTGCGCCCCTCCTATGTCCTCGGCGGCCAGAACATGATCATCGCCCGTGACGACGACGACATCCGCGAATATCTCGGAGTCATCCAGCATTACGCCCGCGGCGGCGATGTCCTGATCGACCAGTACATCCGCGGCATCGAGCTTGAGGTCGATGCCATCTGCGACGGCGAAGACATCCTGATCCCCGGCTTCATGGAGCACATCGAGCGCACCGGCGTCCACTCCGGTGACTCCATCGCCATCTGCCCGGCGCCCCATGTCGACCGCCAGATCGGGAACCTGATCGTCGAGACGACACGCAGCCTCGCCCTCGGCCTCGGCTCCATCGGCCTGATCAACATCCAGTACATCCTCCACGACAGCCGCCTCTGGGTCATCGAGGTCAATCCCCGCGCCTCGCGCACGGTGCCCTTCCTGTCGAAGATCACCGGCATCCCCATGATCGACCTGGCCATGCGCGTGTCGACGGGGGCGAAGCTCCGCGATCTGGGCTTCGGCGTCGGCCTCGCCGAGCGTCCGAGCTTCGTCGCGGTGAAGGTGCCGGTCTTCTCCTACGAGAAGCTTTCGGATGTCGACACCCAGCTCGGTCCCGAGATGAAATCGACGGGCGAGGTGATGGGCATCGGGCGGGATCTCGATGAGGCTCTGCGCAAAGCCCTCATCGCAGCCGGCTATCCTCTCGACCGCAGCGGCCGTGTGCTCCTCAGCGTCACGCGTGCCGACCATGAGGAGGCAGCGCTCGTCGCCCGCCGCTTCCACAGCCTCGGCTTTCAGCTTGTCGCTACGCCCGGCACCGCCGCGGCTATCCGCGATCTCGGCCTGCCGGTCACGGAGATCGCGAAGCGCGACCCCGGCCATGCCCAGGATCGCACCCCCTATATTCTGACTGAGCTTGAACGGGGTGACGTCGCCTGGCTGATCTCAACCTCCGCCCACGGCCGCGATCCCCAGCGCGACAGCGTGCGCCTGCGGCGCCGTGCCGTCGCCCTCGGTATTCCCTGCCTGACTTCGATTGACACCGCTAATGCCGTCGTCGACTCGCTCAACAGCCACTACAATGACGAGGCCACCGTCCTGGTCGACATAGCGGCCCTGAAGCAGGGTATCAACGCCCAGATCGAGCGCGGTATCTGGCGCGAGACGCATTAGGCATCAGAATCAGAAACCGGACCGTTGACAGCCGGCCCGCTGTGGCGTAACATACTCAGGCGTCTCATTTGGGTTGTTAGCTCAGCTTGGTTAGAGTACCTGCTCGACACGCAGGGGGTCGGTGGTTCGAGTCCACTACAACCCACCACAAAAGCCCGTAACCGTTGCGGTTGCGGGTTTTTCGATTTCAGAGACCCGTGTAGTGCAAGTACGGAAAGCGCCCTGATTCTTTCCTGCTATCGTTCTTTTGCTGTTCGAACAGAATGCGGACACACTAGAGTCGTGATGCAAAGAAGTAACGCCCTGGACACCATGCCCAGGGCGTTACTTCACTTGTCTTATAACGCGCGCTCACCTCTGCTCTGCTCGAGGCTTACGTAACCTGCCGTGATCCGCATCACCCTCCCTGCCATCGCACTGCCGGCACATTATGCGTACCCGGGTCGGACGTAATAGGCGCGTCTTATGCCGCTGTGCTGCAGATCGAGCTGCCGGTACAGGCTATCCTCGACCCCTCAGGATGTGGCCCGGCGATGCCAGGGATTATCGCAGCCCGATGAACATGTTGTCTTCGCTCTCACGCACCACCATGTTCTCAACAATATAGTGCAGCATGCGTGTCTGTTCGATCTGCAGATTCAGGTGTGCAGAGGCAGCATAGCCGGCAACAATGAGCGCGACAGCAAGCCCGCCAAGCATGACAGGAACGATCCAGTCGCCCTGCAAAACGAACGCGCTAATCACCGCCAGAATCGCGCTTATAACGGCGGCGGTGTATGCGATGATCTGGATGACGGTGTCGGCACTCTCAGCATATTCTCCGCGATAGCGTCTGTTTGGATCTAACATTTTCTCTCCTCCGTGGTCTGTGTCCTGCTTATAGTGCTGTTCAGCTCTCCTTTCTCCAGATGGCCTCACGCCTCCGGCCCAGTCTGTCCTTTCCCAGTCCCTCGTGCTCCTGCGGGAATCGGGTACCTTTCATGATGTCCGACACGGATGACATATCTATGTCTCCTGTATAGCACGTGGACAGCTGTACGGACAAATAAGCAGCTCCCACCGGCTGCGTGTGGCTCTGACAGCCGCTCCTATGCCGAGATTCGTGATATTCAGGTGATATTCAGAAGCAGGACAAAGTGCAGTTTGCGTGTCAGCAATGCAGCAGCGCCTTATTCCCGCTTTGAAACAATGGCTTTCGGCATTCTTCTCGATGCGCTTTATGTGCAGAGGAAGCAGAGGCCAGGCGATGTCAAATCTCTTCCCTGCATCAGGTTGCGCGCCATGCTTCCGCCTGGCGAATATGGCCACATCTTCACATAAAAGTCACTCCACTCCCCAGATAATGTAATCTTCTGTTGACTCTGTTGGCTTTGCCATGTGGCGAATCCCTGCACCTGGAATCACATAGGGATAAGGGATAAACGTGGTAGCTTTCGCAACCACACCAGGCATCACTGTTTCGTCTGTCCGGTACACATACGTGACACACTGATTACCACTCACCACGGTACCGCTGGCAGGAGCGGAGCCATCCAGCATCCGTGAAAAAAGACAACCCGGAAAGTTTTCCGGACTCGTCGTGTAGGGAGTGCCTGGCGCGGCATTTTCCACTACATCTGTGGAATCCTTCAGGATGAGTCCGGATTCAGTGACAAGTTTCACATACACACTGCCTGATTTAGGGAGCACTGTGATCGTTACTGGCGTAGCCCACGTACTTTCAGGATTGTGCCATGAATTGCAGGCTTGAGCACATACAGTATAAGTACCTGCCCACGTAAACGCTATCCACCACCCCTCACCAGGAAACAGAATGTATGTATCAGGCACGACATTGACGCCATCATGAATATACGTGTGAATGGCAACAGCATTATCGGCGGTCACAATAAACCAGATTAAACCGCCTTCTTCTACTTCGGTGCTTGAAGGCGCAATTACACAATTGGTTGGTGGCGGCAGATCTTCGGTCGACCGCTCCAGCGTCGACTCTGTCGCGTGAACCACACCTGTCAGTGGCGTACCTGTCAGCAGAAGGACCAATACGAGCAGAATGGCGGATGCAGTCTTTGCATGGGTGTTCTTCATTTCCCCTTCCTCCATTATGCCAAGAAGAACACTGGTTCAACTTGTCTCTCCGAGCCTTGCTTTAGAACATTTCGCCAACACCATGCAAGTGACATCGAGTCCGTGCATGACATATTTTACAACGATTGACCTGACAGGAAAAGAAAACAGGTGAAACGGCGATCAAAAATGCAGCAGGATATCTCGCAGTGTTTAAATGGACGACAGGATGCAAATGGAGAATAAGGAGACACCACTCCCCGATGATTCCAGAAAGCGTGATTCCAGCTGAGACATCTACACGAGGATTGGTGCTTCAAGTGGATGGCCGGGTTTCGTGCAGATAGCTGGAATGGGAAAAGCATTATACTGAAGCATGCGATGTCCGATGTGTCCGGGTGTTCGTGAGCTTTTTGACAGCGGGTGGTGTCTTGTGATCAATACTCTGATGAAACGAATGGGTGAAAGAGCGTATTGGAAAGATCTGGACAGAATAGATTCATCCAGATGCGACAGCAGCGTGAACGAAATCAAGGATATCAGCTATACAGGCAGCAATTCAGATGAGCACAAACTGGACATTTACTATGTCAGCGATAACAGAGAGAAGCCGGTCTTCATTGACATACACGGCGGCGGCTTCATCTCCGGCGATAAAAAAGTGAATTCGCTGTTTGCCAATTACCTTGCGCAGAGAGGCCTGGTGGTTTTCACCCTGAACTACAGGCTGGCGTATCCAACAATAACTGTCTTTGATCAGATAGAAGATGTAGCCAGTGCCGTCAGATGGATTGTCGCGCATGCCAGAGCCTACGAAGGCAATATAAAGAAAATGTATATCTCCGGGCATTCAGCAGGTGGCGTTCTTGCAATTGCAGAGTCGTTGCTCTGCAATGATAATAATATGAGAACTGTTTTCAATATGGACGACAGGACTTATAAGTATAACGGTATCATTCTTGATTGTGGAGCCATGCATTTTTACAGGAAGAGTATTGCCTATTGGGGAATGAGAAATATGATCTTTCCCAAAGGCTATCAAAGGATGGAAAAGTACCAGTACCTGGTTTTTGAAAATAACAGCCAGCTGTCAACACTGCCCAGAACTGTCCTGCTGACAAACGAAAACGACGAGTTAAAGGACATGAGCTATTATTTCAAAAGAGTATTGGATGACTATCGCGTTGATAACAAACTCATTGATATCGGGACCGATGGCCATACGGGAATCCTATTCCATACATATACCAGCGGAAATCAGCGAATACTGGACTGCATTCAGGATTTTTTCAGTTTCCAACAGAGCTCTCCGAGTTCATGATTGAGAATTTGGATTACTCGCGATCCTGACCACAAGAGACGCGCTGTTTATCAGAATCGCCTTTATTACACGACAACAAGGCAAAAGAATCTCGATCGCTTCACAATCTCCTGGAACGTGCCAGGTCGTGCCTGTCAGCCTCGCTGCCCGCCTTCCTATTTCTATCCCAATTCACATTCCAGCCGTTTGTGAGGCTGGCCGCTACACAGGCAATGGGAGAAGGGATCTTCCCTATGCCTGCATGCAGGCTGCGCTAAAGCTCCGGTGTTTCAAGTCTTTGAGGAAGGCACAAAAAACTTTAACTGTCCCGACAAATAAGACGTGCACCCCCAAAGTGGGATTAAATGAACTACAGGGTGCTGGAAATGTACTGTTAGCATCTGTCGGAGGCTGAACCTGGGGCGCCCAGGCTGACCTGCACTGCCTGGGGTGCCTGGCCTGATGCATAGCGTTCGTGAGCAGGATTTCAACTGTTATACAGACAACTTCGTGTTCTAAGCCAGAAACCAGCACTCGCAGCGTATTGTGTAGCGATAATTCGGGTTGTACACACCAGAATGTGTACAGGCCACTTTTTTCCCTACACTGAATACTGTACCCAGGTCAAAAGAGCTGTTTTCTACGAGCAAAGAAGCAGGCTGCAGCAGCCGAAAGAGGCAGGCAGCACGCAAAACAACCATAACGGTTAAACAGACCTGTTATCTGGAGTTCCTAAATACACCTCGGTAGGAACGACCGGGATGTACTGCTTGTCAGGCCTCTCGGCCGTCTGCTGTTCTGTAACCCGGATCGTCCCGCCGGGAAACAGCAACTGCTTCTCGCGTGATTGCTGGAGCAGGGCCTGGCTTCGGGGCCCGAAGGCATGCTGACATTCAGGTAACAGGGAATTCCGGCCTCTTCTTGGGTACCTGTGCCATCGCGGTCATCATGCTCTGGTCAGGCAATGATCCGGTGAAATACAGGACTGCTATTTTATGAGAGACAGTACATAGTCCAGATCAACATCCCTTTGCAGGTGCTCTTCCGACCAGGGTATATGGATATCCGGTATTACACCGACATCGTTCATGCCTTTGCCTTCGTCAATGGCAAGACTCCTGGAAGTAGGGTACAGGAAGTAGTACTTTCCAAAATGAAGCATGACACAATTTGAATAGTCAAGAATGCCCAGTGTCGGTCTGCCAACAACGGTTACCTTCGGCATCTGCTTCATCATGGAGACAAAGTTGTCGCCCGAAGAGCCACAGGTTACGTCCGACAAAATGTAGACCTTTTCAGGGGCATTTTTTCTGCCTGTCACGCCGGCGAAATAGCTGTTGTCGGAATCATATTTGACAAAGCCTTTGCCCCGGTTTCTCCTCAACTCGCCCGCCATTTCCTCGAGCAGCACTTTCGTTTCCTCAGAAATGCCTTCTGTCTGCAGATAGGAGGAAAACTCCGCCAGCCTTCTGTCCACATTTGCTTCGGTATGGAGAATTTCCATCCCATAGGCTTCCTGATCAACATCGTCATAGCCTTTGCCTTCCGGAAGAGCATATGGCAATAAAGGGAAATACAGGGAATCGCTCCCGCCATTGTTAACCCTTACATCAATAATGAGATGATCTATCTTCTCAATATTGGCTTCCAGGTCATCATATAAGCGCTGTATTTCTTCTTCATGAGCAAAGTCTTCCATTTTCATGTAGTATGTGTTCTCGTTGAGAAATCTGGCCTCAAAAAGAGCATCCGGTAATGTCCCCGGGTCTGCATCCCCGATTTGCTGTGAGATTGTTCTGCCGTCTCTCACAACATCCACACAGCCGGACCGCTTGACCAGATAAGCCCAGTCCAGATATTGCCTTTCCTCTTTGGCACTGACAAAAACAGCCTGGTTTTCCCTGAAAAAATCATCTATCCCCAGACCGGCAACGGCTATGATTTCATCACCTTTTTTCAGCCCGGTACCCTCTGCAGCTGATGTTACAAACAGCCTGCCGCTGTTTTTCCTCAGCTCAAAGCCTTTTGCCGGAGCCTGATGCGAACCGAATGACACATGCGAAACAACGCCGAAGCCGGCCAGATAGGACTTCACCAGGTAGAGGAAATCTTCGTCTTCCATATCAGGATTCAGTTGTTCACGAAAAGCGTCAGGGTTAATGCCTTTGATATCTTTCAATGTAGAGGAATCATTCATCATAATCCCTACGATCGTGTTGAAGATTTCTGCTTTATCCATATGTACTTTCTAATGACGGATCCTTTGGGTAATGGAAAGTTAACCATCAACCGGGCGTGGAGTCTCCGGAAAAAGCATGCATGCACCCTACTGTTCTTCCAGCAGATCGCTCAGCATGAAGTCTACCTGAACCAGCATTCTTGGCAGATGGAAAGGTCCTTTGAAGGTGGAGCCTTTGCAGGGCGGCATGGTGGGTTTGCCATCGCGGCGCAGGTAGCCGTACCACTCCCCGTACTCGGGATCGGACAGGCAGGTTTTGCAGTAGTCAAGAGTCTTGAAAAACCAGTCAAGATATTCCTGCTTCCGGGTGTCCCTGAAGAGCATGAGAGAGGAAATGAGGATTTCATTGTGAGGCCACCAGAGCTTCATGTCATGCTCATAATTCTCGGGAGGTTTGCCGCAGGCATCAATAAAGTAGAGAAGCCCGCCATATTCATGGTCCCAGCCTGCATTGATCGACCAGTTGAAAATCTCCTCGGACTTTCCGACCAGGTCGCTTCGGCCGGTTCTTCCGGCGTATTCCAGAATAAACCAGACAGCCTCGATAACATGGCCGGGATTGATTAAGCGGCCTTCGGTGAAGCTGAGACGTGCCTCTCCGTCAGGCCCTACGTTCTCCAGAACACATGCAAGCTCGGGATGTGCGTGATAGGTGAAAATGTCATGGACACATGCAGCGGACCTTTTTTCGTACAGTTCCTGATGGGAGGGATCAACACTCTGCAGGACGGAGCAGAGATTCAGATAGATCATGGGCAGGCCGAGGCTGCGCCCGCTTCTGGTTGTGGGAATGGTTTTGGGGCCCAGACCAGTGGGGTCCGGCATGCCATGCCATAGATCCCAATACATGTTATAGGCTCTCAGAGCCCGGTCCAGATACGCTTTTTCACCGGTCAGGCCGTAATACTCGGCATTGGCCATGGAATAGAAGGCTTCGGAGAAAAAGTGACGACGTTGACGGAGAGGAAGCCCATCCTCCGTGACAGTGAAATACATCCTGTCCTGACACTCTCTGTTGATGCAGTACTTCTCCATGAAGTCAAGACAGCTTTTGCCGGCTTCATGCCATTCGGGCTTTGTTCCGTAGGTTTTGCACAGCCAGGCAAAGATCCAGGCCGCTCGGCCCTGCATCCAGACACTTTTGTCGGTGGAAAAAACATCGCCCCTGCGGTCGAGGCAGGTATAGATGCCGCCATGCTCTTTATCCAGACCATTGTCCAGCCAGAACGTAATACAGGAGTCCAGTTCGGATCGAATCCATTTCTGCGCTTCAAGCATTTCTTCTCTGTCCATAAAGCCCTCCATTGGCTCATGGTATCAGTTTCATAAGCGGAATTGGCAGCGAAATGCCCCTGACTCGTCAAGTATCTACGGATCGGACTGCCGGGAATTCGCCCAGGTCCGGAGAGTCTGGTCCCGTATGCGTCTGAAGTACCCGATAGAAACCCGGGACACGGGATTCAAAGCCGGACGGAGCTGCAGCACCGGCGCCGAAAGCCTGTCCGGCCGACAGACCGAGTCTCATGCGGGCGCGGTGTGCCCGTTTCGAGGCAGGTCAGCCGGGGATCGCCAGGCAGCAGGCGAGGTCACCAGCTGGCCCCTGGCCGGTCTCCTGTTTCATCGACCGGACTCCGGGCCCTGCCCCCGGCTGTGTCTAGGCCAGCGGCTGGTACAGCGGACCGTCGGAGCCGGTTTCCAGCAGTTCCCGCAGGAAACTGCCGACTCGTTCGCCCATCATGCGATAGCCGCGCTCCGTTGGATGGATGCCATCCTCTCCGATGAGGTCGGGAAAGTCGCGCGCCGCCAGGAAGTCCTGACGCACATCCACGAGCGGAACCTGGAAGGCGCGCGAGATGCGCTCCACGGCATTGGAGTAGAGTTCCTGGAAGCGGTAGATTCTGGCGATGTCCCCGAGCCATTCACGGATCGCGTTCCCGTCATGGCCGCGGCCGACGATGGTCCGGAAGTAGCGGAGCGGATCGATCGGCGGCAGATTGAGAATAATCGGCTGGATTCCGACCTGGCGCAGACGGTCAATCAGCTGACCGTACTGCATCTGGAACGAATTCAGCGGCGTATTTGGCAGGTGCTCGCCTGTCGGATCGGCGGCGATGGCACCCCAGTCGAAGTCACAGTCGTTGCCCCCGTATTCGAGCAGCATCTGCGCCGGCCGCTCACCGCGGGCCAGCAGCTTTTCGATCTGCTGGCGGCCACGGGCGATGGTGTAGCCGAAATGCGAGCGGTTGACCACCTCGACCGTGTCGCCCAGGCTCGCAGCATCTACCAGAGCCTCCTGGCGAATACGGTAGCGCTTGGTCTGGCTGTCGAGAAAGACACCGCGTCCGATGGAATCGCCGATAATATAGATGAGGCGGCGGATAACGCCCGGAGAATGATCCAGTTGTATATTTTCCGACATTCTGTTATCCTCAACTTCATTCGTTATAATCTAGTTTCAAAAACTAGATTATCCGTTTTTGCCCTCACTGTCAAGGTCAAATATTAGGCCTGCGTTACAATACGGAAAGCAATAAAATACCATCATGTCAATGATCAGCAAGGAGCCAGTTCCATGAATTTATATGACGCCCCCTGCACCATTCTGAGCTGGGCGGATCTGCCGCGAATTGATCTTTACCTCGATCAGCTGCTGACGCTGACCGAGGAGCAGCTCGAACCGCTGAACACCACCGGCGAGCGCCTGCTGACCTCTTCCATGATCAACAACTATGTCAAGCAGAAGCTGCTGCCTCCGCCCACGAAAAAGCGCTATACCCGTGACCAGCACTCACGCCTGATCATCATCGCCCTGCTGAAGAACGTCCTCAGCATCGCCGATATCCAGTTTCTGCTGGAGCGTCTCGACGAGATCCCCGGCATGACGCCGGAGAAACTGCACAACCGCTTCCTGATCGGAATCGAGGTGGCGTTCTCGCGCATCGCTGCGGCCACCTGGCAGCCGAGCGAAGAGAGCCCCACACGGCCTGTCATCCACGAGGAGCTGCTCGGGGACGATCCTCAGGCTGGCGTCGACGCCGACATGCTCGAGGCCTTTGACCTCGCCATCACAGCCTGGGCCTGTCGCCTCGCGACGCTGCGCCGCCTGGCCGGCGGCTCGCAGCTGCGGACGACAAAGGCGAAGTCGAACACTTGAATCTCCCGCCCGGCAGGACTTTTCATGTTCCTGACCGAGATGTATCAGCAGGCTTCTGTCAGGGGCGAACCTCGGACGCCGGGGCTGCGTTGTGCTGCCAGCCTGCAGGTCCGGCTGAGAGAGACAAAGCCGGAAGTGAGCGCTGGCGGGCGCTGCCGTGCCTGTTGCATAAAGGGCTGGTGAGCAGAATTTCAACTTGTACACGGACCACCGTGCATAAGCTGGAATTCTGAGCCGGAAACCACCACTCGCAGCGTATTTTGCAGCAATTATTCAGGTTGTGCGCACCGGGGCGTGTACAGGCCGCTTTTTTGCTCACTGCATACTGTACCCAGGTCAAAAATGCTGTTTTCCACGAGCAAAGGAGCAGGCTGCGGCGGCCGAAGGGAACGGGCGGCGCCCCAAAGCCCATAACAGCAAAACCGACCAGTCATCCACCCCGGTGAGAACGGCCGGGACGCACGGCTGCCAGGCGTCTCAGCCGTCTGTTGTTCTAGAGCCCGGAACGCCGCGCCTGGCGGCGGGACTCGCCCAGCCTGCAGCTCAGCGCGACCCCGGGCAGCGGCAGCTGCTCGAAGACACGCAGCACCAGCGCCAGTACGGCGCCGTTCAGCAGGCTGCGTACGGCAACAGGAACGAGACGCAGGGCAAAGAGCGTCGACCATGGCGTGCCCAGCAGACCGCTGAGCCAGAAGGTGCTGAGGAACTGTGCCACGGCCCAGTCTCCGGCCACGGTGGCCAGCAGCAGGACGAGTATCAGACCCCGGTCTTTCCCGCGTTCGGCGGCCTGGCCCCGCCGGGCGATCCCGCTGCGCAGAACCGTCACCGCGAGACCCGGCAGCACACCAACGAGGACGCTGGAGAGAGTGAAACCCGGGTGGAAGGCGCCCTGCGGGAGGGCAATCGCGCCGACGAGATCCGCAGCGAGGCCGACCAGGCCGCCGTAGCCGGGGCCGAGCAGCAGGCCGGCGAGCTGGATCGGTACATGGCCGAGCTCGGGACGAAACGCGCCGCCGATTACGATCACGCTCAAAAGGCGTGTCAGAATGACACTGAGCGCCACAAAGAGGGCGGCGAGGGCGAGTCGGTAGACGGGCCGCCGCTCGGGCGGCCGGTTGAAACTGGCCGACATGTTCCGGAACCTCCTTCCCGCAGTTAACGCGAGCAGGAGACCGGAGCCCGGATGCGGGGCGCGGCAACCAGCGGCGTTGACAGCGGACGCGACGAGCCACCGCGGCCTCCTGTCCGGCAGGCCTTCGTCCGAAACCGACTTCCCATGTCCCGGCACTTGACGCGACTCGTCTACTCTGTCGTTTGTAGTCCCCATAATCTTAGCACGTTCCGGCCAAAGATGGAAAACGGCTGCCCGGGCGGGGGTGTTGCCGCTTTTGCGTGCATCGCTAAACTTAAGGGATGCTAAAGAACTTTCTCCTCACGATCCGTTACTCTGTCACCCGGAGGACATTCCCATGAGTCAGACGAAAGCCAGTTCAGACAGTGCCACGATCCTGGTCGTCGATGACGATCGCGAAATCGTCGAGGCGCTCTCCATTTATCTTCACGAGGCCGGCTATACTGTCCGCCGCGCCCACACCGGCCGCGAGGCCCTCGAGCAGCTGGACACGGAAAACATCGACCTGGTCCTGCTCGACATCATGATGCCCGAGCTCGACGGGATCCGCGCCACCCAGCGCATCCGCGACAGCTACAATCTGCCCATCATCCTGATATCGGCGAAGTCGGAAGACCAGGACAAGATCTTCGGCCTCTCCGTCGGGGCGGACGACTACATCACGAAGCCGTTCAATCCCCAGGAGGTCATCGCCCGTGTCCGGGCACAGCTGCGCCGCTATACCGTACTGGGTACCCGGCCGGACGACGACCGTGTCTATACCAGCGGCGGTCTGGTTCTCGACGACCGCGCGAAGACCTGTACCATCGACGGCGAGGAGGTGCGGCTGACGCAGTCGGAGTACCGCATTCTGGCCTTTTTGATGCAGAACAAGGGCCGTGTCTTCTCCACCTCCGCCATCTATGAGGCTGTCTGGAAAACCGAAAGCATGGGCAGCGAGAATGTCGTATCGGTCCATGTCTTTCACATCCGTGAGAAGATCGAGCCCAATCCACGTAACCCCATCTACCTCAAGGTCTTCTGGGGGCGTGGCTACATGATTGAGGATCTCGACCCGAAACCCGGGGAGGATGGGACATGAAAAGCAATACCACCTTCAAAACCTTCATCAGCCTCCTCGTGGCGACGCTGACCACCCTCGCCATCTTTTCGGGCCTCCTGCTGGCCGCGAGCTTCCTCCTCCTCAATGACAGTCCCACCTGGGAACAGTCGGTTTTGTTTCAGAACGAAGTCGATCGGCAGCTTGTCAGCGCACTGTCGCAGGCCGAAACATACGATGACCTCATGGCGAACTATGTGGGTGAGCAGCCCTTTGAAGCACTGGAAAAGGACCGGCGTCACCTGGACAGCGAAATCAGCCTGCTCGAGAGGCGGGTGGAGGTGCTGCTGAGTACGTCTGGCAGAAACGACCGGCTCTATCACACGCCGGACTCGACGGCCTGGTCAGAAGAGCCCATCATGACAGAGCGTTATGGCGACTTCTGGGTCGAGGAATTCGAGGAGGAGTTCGAGGCGCCGTACATGGACAGCCAGCTGGACCTCGATCGCACTCAGGAGGTAATGGGACGCGAACTGGATAAGCTTGAGACCGAGCTGGCCGCTCTGCTGAATCGCCGCTCTGCCATCTCCCGCCTGCAGTGGGAGGGTGTGAATTCCGCCTGGGACTTCATCCTGCTGCGCGAAAACGATGCTCTGACCAACTGCCGCGATCTGCTGCCTCCTGACTCACCGCTGTCACTGCATTCGATCAGTCTGGAACAGGGACAGGCGGCGATGGCAGAACAGTATTACAACTACAGTCTCGGCGACGGGATGCTGTACTGGAACGAGAACATGATCCGGACACAGTCCAGAATGGCTCCGGTCGATGTGAAGGGCTTTGCCTTTACGCCCAGAATCTACTTCAACATCGATGGTTTCAGCGGTGCCTGGCTCGTCTGGCATGCCCTGCACGGGAAGTTTCTCCCCCTCCTGATCACCGCGGTTGTGAGTGCCATCAGTGCCATTCTACTCATGGTCTGGCTGTTCTCGTCAAGCGGCTATACAGGCGACAGCGCGGCAGACGGCAGCCGGACAATTCGCCTCAAGCTCGCGTGGTTTGACTACATCCCCTTCGATCTGCTGCTTTTCCTCTTTCCCGTTCTCCCCCTGCTGGCGCTTAGCGGCTCTCAGATTCTCTGGCACTTCTCGACCCGGCTGATACCCTTCGAAACCGCGAATGTTTCGACCCTCTCTCAGATCTACGATGAGACGACGGCCGACGAGCTGCTGCGGCGCTTCGGGACACTCGCCTTTTTCGTGCTGTTCATCGCGGTGCTCATGTTCGGCATCCTGCTGCTGAGTCTGATCCGCCGCTTAAAGCTGCACCGTTTCCTGCGCACCACCATCTGCGGCGCTCTGATACTGCTGCTCATCCGTGGCATCCGTGCCGGCTGGCGGGCCCTTGGCTCTCTCGCCACCCGTCCCCGCCTGCTGCTGGTTGCCGTTGTCTGGATCTTCTCGGTCCCGATTGCGATCCTCATTCTCGCAGCCGGGCACAGCTCCTTCTTCATGCCGGTGCTGCTCTACGTTCTGGCCGGCTTCCTGCTCCTGCTCCACCTCTACCGCCGGCAGCTCGACAATCGTGACCATTTCGCGGCCAGCACCTCCGCCCTCGCAGCCGGCGACATCGAGGTTCAGATGAAGGCACCGGGCATGCCGGTCTGGGATGACATCGCGCGCAATCTCGACTCCATCGGAGCCGGTGTGCGTCAGGCTGTCGAGGAACGCATGCAAAGCGAGCGCCTCAAGACCGAACTCATCACCAATGTCTCACACGATCTGAAGACGCCCCTGACCTCGATCATCAACTACATTGATCTTCTGCACCGGCCCGGTCTGAGCGAGGCGGAACGCGCCGACTGCCTCGCCGTACTGACTCAGAAATCACAGCAGCTCAAGCGTCTGACCGAGGACCTCGTTGAAGCCTCGAAGGCCAGCTCCGGCGCCCTCCAGATCCAGCTGGAAACCGTTGACATCGTCGAACTGCTGCAGCAGGCCGCCGGCGAATACCAGGAGCGGATGCAGCAGCGGCAGCTGGCACTGATCCTGCACCTGCCGTCAGGACTGCAGGCCTTCGAGGTGCAAAGCGACAGCCGCCATCTCTGGCGCGTTCTGGAGAACATTCTCGGCAACGCCGCGAAGTATGCCCTCCCGGGTTCACGGGTTCATGTCAGCCTGCTGCCGGAGGCAGAAGGCTGGTCGATCCGGATCCGCAACGTCTCCGAACAGCCCATCGACCTCTCGACGGATGAGCTGATGGAGCGCTTCGTCCGCGGTGACCGCTCGCGCTCATCAGAAGGTTCGGGACTCGGACTCGCCATCGCGCGCGGGCTCACCGAACGCCTCGGCGGGGAGCTGGCTCTCGCAGTCGAGCAGGACCTGTTTTCGGTCACCCTCCGCTTCCCCGGCGGGGACGGCGGGGCGGTCATGAGGCCTGCAGCTGCGACCGCCCCGGGCACGGATGCCGGGCAGGACCCCGGAGCCACGGGTGCCGGGGCAGCTGGTGCCGGGCCAGTTGATGCCGGGGCGGAGCCGCCGCCCGCTGCCGCTGGTGGGACAGCTGCAGGGACAGGCGAAGCGGCCGCCGCGGCCGGCAGAGCACAGGCTGCTGACGACGGCTGGTCCGGGCTTTGATTTCTCCGCGCTCTGGCCCGGACGGGGCTCCGGCGGGCAGCCGTCGGGGTGTTCCGGGCCATGCAACCGGAGATGGCCAAGATGCCTGACAGCAGTGCGTCCAGGCCGTTCTCAACGGGGTGTATCGCGGAACTCCGGATGACTGGCCGGTTTCACCTGGTAAGCGGCTTTGGGGTACCGCCCGCTCCTTTCGGCCGCCGCAGCCTGCTCCTTTGCCCGTAGAAAACAGCATTTTTGACCTGGGTACAGTATGCAGTGAGCAAAAAAGCAACCTGTACACGTCCCGGTGTACACAACCTGAATAATTGCAACAAAATTCGCTGCGAGTGGTGGTTTCAGGCTCAGAATTACAGCTTATGCACGGTGGTCCGTGTACAAGTTGAAATTATGCTCACCAACCCTTTATGCAGCAGGCACGGCAGCGCTCACTTCCGGCTTTGTCTCTCTCAGCCGGACCTGAGGCCAGATTCAGGATCTGTCACATGGTGGTATACTCGGGCGCATGGATCTCGTGAGCATGATCGCGGTCAGCATCGGGCTGGCCATGGACGCCTTTGCGGTGGCGATTGCGAACGGTATGCAGGCACCGCGTCTGCGGCTGGCGGATGTGCTGCGCGTAGGTCTGTGTTTTGGCTTTTTTCAGGGTTTGATGACCACAGTGGGCTTTCTCCTCGGCCATGGTTTCTGCCGGCTGATTCAGAGTTTCGATCATTGGATCGCCTTCGCTCTGCTGGCGGCGATCGGCGGAAAAATGCTCTACGATGCCATTCGCGGCGAGGAGGCCGCTGAGATCGCAGATGCGCTCAACCACCTGCCGACACTTCTTTCCCAGGGCGTTGCCACCAGCATTGATGCCCTCGCGGTCGGTGTATCCTTCTCGCTGCTCCATGTCGAACTGGCTCCGCTGGCCCTCTCCATCGCCGTGGTGGCGGCACTCGCCGGCGGCCTCGGCGTTGTCATCGGACAGCGGCTGGGACTGGTACTGCAGCGCGCCGCCACCGTCATCGGTGGTCTCGTCCTCATTGCGATCGGACTGCGCATCCTGATCTCACACCTCGCGACAGGGATCTAGCTCGTGACAGGGATCTAGTCTGTTAGTTTTCTGACTCAATTGTGACGCCTTCCAGCTTTTGCTTACGAATATGCGTCCGGCTTACGGACTGCCGGACCAGATCATGCTATGATGGCTGGAGCATCGCCGTTTGAGAAGTGTCTCAAGCGGCCTATTTCGGAGGAAACCAAATGAAACTGCGTATTTGCGGCCGCGCACTACCGCGGCTCATTCTGCCCCTGCTGCTGGTTGTGACGCTGCTCGCCGGCTGTTCGGGAACAGCGGCGACCACCACGGCCGCGCCGACAACGGCGGCTCCCGAAACCACGGCCGGACTCGAAACGGAGAAGGCCCGGCCCACCGACGACCGCGTCTGGAAGATCGGCATTTCCCAGTATGTCGAACACAACGCGCTCGATGCAGCACGCGAGGGCTTCCTCGCCGGTCTGGCCAGGCATGGCATCAGCGAAGAGGCGAAGAACCTCGACCTGCGCATCGACAACGCCCAGAACGATGCTTCCAATGCCAACACCATCGCCGATCAGTATGCATCGGCCGATCTGGACCTGATTCTCGCCATCGCCACCCCCTCCGCCCAGGCCATGGCCAATGCGGTGAAGGATATCCCGATTCTCGTGACTGCGGTCACCGACCCGGCCGCTTCCGGCATTGTGGCCTCGAACGACAAACCCGGCGGCAATGTCAGCGGAACGTCCGACCTCAACCCCGTCAAGGAGCAGATGGCTCTGATCAGTCAGCTGCTGCCCGATGCGAAGCGCGTCGCCATCATGTATGCAGCCTCCGAAGCGAACTCAGTCATTCAGGGTGACATGGCCGAAGCGGAAGCGGCGGCGCTGGGGCTCGAGACCGAGACCCTCACGGTTCCTTCGAGCAACGAGCTGCAGCAGGTCGTGCAGTCCGCCGTCGGGAAGTTCGACGCGATCTATCTGCCTACGGACAACCTCTTTGCCGCGAACTGCGCGCTGGTCGGACAGATTGCCATTGAAGCCAAACTGCCCGTGATCACCGGTGAGGAAAACATGATGCAGGCCGGCGGACTCGCCACGGTCTCGCTCGACTACTACCGTCTCGGCGAACAGACGGCTGACATGGCGGCGAAGATCCTGCTCGAGGGCGCTGTTGTCGGTGACATGCCCATTGAATATCAGACCAATGCCGTGACCATTCTCAATCAGGTCTTTGCCGATGCGATCGGCTATACCTTCCCCGCGGATCTGCTCGAAACGGCAACTGTGTACACCGGCGAAGGAAAATAGGCTTTTCATGAGTGGTCTGCTGAATTCCATTCTCGCTGCGACAGCCCAGGGTCTGCTCTGGGCTGTCATGGCGCTCGGTCTCTACATCACCTACCGTCTGCTGAACTTCTCGGACCTGACGGTTGACGGCTCCTTCGCCACCGGCGGAGCCATCACCGCAGTGGTGATCACTTCCGGGGGCTCGCCACTGGCCGCGATGGGTCTGGCCCTTATTGGCGGCATTCTCGCCGGCTTCGTAACCGGTTTTCTGAATACGCGCATGCGCATTCCGGCTCTGCTGTCGTCGATCCTGACCCAGATTGCCCTCTATACCATCAATCTGCGAATCATGGCAAAGCCCAACATCCCCCTGCTGAACCAGCGGACACTGTTCTCGCTCCTGCAGGACATGGGACTCGGGCGCATCGGGACCGGACTCGTCAACGGCCTGGTCGCGGCGACGCTGACCGCGGTGGCGATGTACTGGTTCTTTGGCTCTGAGATCGGCGCGGCTATCCGTGCGACCGGCAACAATCCGGCCATGGTGCGTGAACTGGGCGCCAACACACAGACCACGACACTCATCGGACTGATGCTGGCGAATGGTCTGGTGGCGCTGAGCGGCAGCCTCGTATCGCAGCAGCAGGGTTTCGCGGATGTCGGGATGGGTCTCGGCGCGATCGTCATCGGGCTGGCGTCGATCATCATCGGAGAGGTGCTGCTGCCGTCGACGACATTCTGGATGCGTCTCGTCGGAGTTGTGGCGGGCTCGGTGATCTATCGCATCGTCATCACACTGGTGCTTGAGATTCCGGGCATCAAGTCCTACGACCTGCGCCTGTTTACGGCAATCATCGTGGCACTCGCGCTCTGGCTGCCGCAGGTAACAGCGGCGTGGCGACAGCGTCGCGGGCGGAAGGGACAGGATGAAGAACATGCTTAAACTGGTCGGAGTACGAAAGACCTTCGGGTTCGGCACCCTGGACGAGAATCACGTCCTGCGCGGAATTGACCTGACCATCGATGCCGGCGATTTCGTCTCGGTCATCGGCGGCAACGGAGCCGGAAAATCCACTCTGCTCAATATCATCAGCGGGGTCTTCCAGCCAGATGTTGGGCAGGTTCTGCTCGGCGACCGCGACATCACCCGCATGCCGGAGTACAAGCGGGCGGCCTTTTTCGGACGGGTCTTCCAGGATCCGGCCCAGGGAACGGCAGCCGACATGGAGATCAGCGAAAACCTGGCCATGGCCTCGATGCGCGGCAAGCGCCGCGGCCTGCGCCAGAACCTCAAGAAGAGCCAGTTCCCCATCTTCCGCGAGCGCCTCGCCATGCTCGAGCTGGGACTGGAGGATCGTCTGCACCAGCGCGTGCGGCATCTCTCCGGCGGCCAGCGTCAGGCGCTGACGCTGCTGATGGCGACACTGGTGGAGCCGCAGGTTCTGCTGCTGGACGAGCACACGGCTGCGCTCGACCCGAAGACCGCCATAAAGGTTATGGAGGTCACCCAGCGCCTCGTCAGCACCCTCAAGCTCACCACCCTCATGATCACGCACAACATGCAGCAGGCCATCCGCTACGGCAACCGACTCGTCATGCTCCATGCGGGAGAGATCATTCTCGATGTCCGTGACAAGGAGAAGGAAAACCTGACGGTTGAGGACCTGCTACGGCAGTTCTCCCGTGTCACCGGTGATGAAGGGGTCAGTGACCGCCTCCTCCTCGGCTAGCCTGGGCGACAGGTACTCCAGCTCCGTCTCGTAGTAGACGAGCCTGGTCTCCAGCAGAGGACTCGCGGGCACGAGCAGCAGACCCGCACGCAGTTCCGTACGAGCCGCCTCGAGAGCGGCTCTTTTCTCGTCCGTACGGGCATCCGGACCTGCCATGGCGGCTGCCGCATCTGCCCGTTCGAGATAGTGACGCTCGGTCAGCCCCAGATAGCGGGCGTATTCACTGACATAGAGCACTTCGTCGGGTTCCTGCTGCCGGGCGTTGCGCAGCCGCAGCAGAGCCGAGCCGTATTCGCCACGGCTGAGATCGCTGAGGCAGGCGTCCAGCGTCGCCTGGCGGCGATGGCGGATACGGGCGGCATCGAGCTCGGCCTCCAGCTCCGCGATGAGGGCCTGTCCGGGAATGAGCCGCTCGGCTGTCTCGAGTCGCAGGGCTGCCACATCGAGGCGTTCGGCCTCGAGGGCTTCACGGACCACGCGCCGCGTCTGGCTGAGATAGCGGCCGCGCAGATCACCGAGACGCACCTGGGCGATCTCGTAGCGCGGGTCGAGCAGCGGGACGGCCTCGTAGGCGAGGATGGCGGCACCCAGCTCCCCCTCTGCGACATGGCCCTCGGCCTCGCTGAACGCGGCCTGTGAGCGCTCGAGTACGGCCAGTTCGGCGGCCATGCGCTCGATGAGGGCGCTGTCGCGCAGCAGCCCGGCTTCCCGCATCCGGTCGAAGGCCGCCTCGAGTCCGGCGGCATCGAGCCGCCCGGTGGCGAAGTCCTCCTTCAGCCGCTCGAGCTGCTGTACGGCGAGATCCTGGGCCTCACGCTCAAGCTGTGGTTCACCGCGGATCTCCTCGACAAACCAGCGGCCCGCCGCCTCGTAGTCGCCGGCGCGCAGACTGGCATGGTAGCGGCCCAGTTGTGGATTCAGCGCACCGTAGCGCAGCAGGGCGAAATAGGTGAGCAGCAGGACCGCCAGCAGCACGACCACAACGGCAACGATGGGCGTCACGTCGCGCAGCTTTCTCGTATCGAGTCCAGCGCGGCGTTTCACGGCAGCACCTCGAGGGAGAACTCAACCTGCCAGGCGAAGGCGGCCACGGGCCTGACCGGCACTCCGTCCGCGTCCAGCTCCATGCAGCAGACGCTGAGGCGGCGGCCCGGATACGGGAGAGCGAAGGTAAACTCACGGTTCTCCTCTTCCGTGAGCCTGGAGGACCAGACCAGCTGTTCATTGAGGCAAAGTCCGACCACGAGTTCGTGACCGGCCGCGAGGCGCCGGACGGCGGCACTGTGGGCATCGGGACCGGTCGGCGCCACCGGGCGCAGGCTGCCGCGCAGGGCCACGAGCTCCGCCTCGCTCGCCCATTCCGCTACGCTTCCGGCGGCCATGAGCCAGCGCGTGGGAGCGGGCGGCAGTTCGGTCGGCGCCGTCGGCTCCGAAACCGCCGGCAGCGTCCGGACGGTATCACCCAGGGCCTGCAGCTGCATGAGATCGCGCCAGGGAACGGCAGAGAGAGTCCGTTCACGGGCGCTTGCCCGGGCCTGGCTGCGCTCATAGCGTTCGGGCCAGTTGAGGTCGGCATCGGCAGTCAGCTCGCCGGTCACTGTGATGCCCAGACTGGTGTTGGCGACAAGCTGCTTTTCCTCTCCGTCCCGGCCGCTGAGCAGCGACAGCGAGAGGGGCTCGCCGGCCGCGAGCGGCAGGCTCAGCCCGGTTGTGAGCCCGGGTACGAGGGGCTGGCTGCTGCGCACATATGCGCCGCTGCGGGCGCGAAGGCGAACCGGCTCCGCAGGCAGGACACCGTCGCTGCTCACCTGAATCTCAAGCGTCAGCGTCGAGGCCGTCAGCGGCATTTCCGGGATCACCAGACCTCCGGTAGCGTAGTCGTACGGGGGCGGCCAGAGTACGAGAGAGCCATCCGGCGCAGTGATTTCGGGCGGGCAGACCGAGGCGAGCTTCTCGCGACAGGCTGCCAGCAGCTCCCGGGCGGTGTTGCGCAGCAGTTCGGCATCCGGATAGCGGACGAGCGGCTCAAGCAGCAGAGCGAGGGCCGCCTCCGCCTGATCCGTGGCCTGCAGGCGGTCGCTTTCGGTGAGGAGCTGCTCGGAGTACTGATCCAGCAGGCGCTGACGACTGAAGTGCAGCGTACGCAGGTCGGCATTGATGTTCGTCTGCGCCAGCGGATGCTGTCCCTCGCTGGTCGTGCCATCACGGATAAGCCGCTCCAGATAGGTGATTGCGGCCTCGAGGCGGGCGATGGCGGTATCGAGCTCGCCCGCCTGCTCCAGGCGCTCGACCTCGGCGAGGATGGCCGTGCGGTAGGAAAGGTCGCTGACCGCCAGCAGTTCACTCAGACGTTCGGCGAGCTCACGGTCGCCCGGGAGCTCCTTGCGTGCGGCACTGACGAGGTCAATGGCTCCGAGCAGATTATCCGCGGCGAGCTCTTCGCTCGCGGCCAGGATTTCACGTCGATAGGCGCGGCGCACCTGCTCCGTGTGCTCCGCCAGCCGTGACTCGGGAACGTCGCCGGGGAGGACTTCGGCATAGGCCGCGAGGGCTTCGAGGTGGAGGTCCAGGGCGGCTGCGGCCTCGGCGTAGTGCCAGGCGCGGCGCGAGACGGCATGGCGTTTCAGGCTGTTCTTGATCTCATTCAGAGCCTGGGCAGGAATGAAAATGCCGCTGTCTTCGAGGGCCTGTACACGGCTGCGGGCGGCCTCCGCGGGCAGACTGGCGGCGACATAGGCGCGCTCGATGCGGCGCAGGGCGGCCAGTGTCAGGCGCTCGGACTCGGCTCGCAGCTCGGGGTCTCCGTGCAGATCGGAAAAGTAGATGCGGCGGGCAGTGGGGTAGTCGTGGCGCTCGAGGGCGGCGCGGAACAGCTCGAGGGGCGGACGGTCGCTCTGGGGGGCGAGCTGCAGGCCGAAGGCGGGCAGCAGCAGAGCCACAAGCAGCAGGCTGACAAGGGCGGCACGCAGGCGGACAGGGAGCCGGCGTCCGGATCGGGGAGCCGTGGCGGTCCTAGTAAATGGAAGTCGAAAGCGTGACATGGGCTTCGAAGCCCGCTTCCCGCAGCCGCTGCATGATCTCGCTGCGATGTTCGGGGCCGAAGGCTTCCAGCGTGACTTTCAGTTCCACGGCGGCGTGCCGGTTGATGCTGACAAACTGGTTGTGGTCGAGGCGGATGATGTTGCCCCGGGCAGAGGCGACGACATGGGCGACGCGCTCGAGCTCTCCGGGCTTGTCCGGGAGCAGGACGGAGAAGGTGAAGATGCGGTTACGGGCTATGAGGCCGTGCTGGATCAGGGAGGAGAGGGTGATGACATCCATGTTGCCGCCGCTGAGCACGGCTACGACGCAGGTATCCTCCGAGAATTCGAGCTCGCGCAGGGCGGCCAGCGAGAGGAGGCCGGCGTTTTCGACGAGCAGCTTGTGCTGCTCGAGCATGTCGAGAAAGACCGGAACCAGGCGGTCGTCGGGGACGGTAACAACGCCGTCGAGGCAGCGCTCGAGATAGGGGAAGAGACGCTCTCCCGGGTGCTTGACTGCGACACCATCGGCGATGGTGTCAAGCTGCGGCAGCGTAATCGGGTGACCGGCGCGCAGCGAGGCGGCCAGGCTGGCGGCGCCTGAGGGCTCTACGCCGATAACGCGGATGTCGGGCTTCAGCTGCTTGGCGAGGACGGCTACACCGGTGGCGAGACCGCCGCCGCCGACCGGAACCAGAATGACATCGGTCTCGGGCAGCTCCTCGAGGATTTCATAGACCATTGTACCCTGGCCGCAGGCGACATCGAGGTCGTCAAAGGGATGGACGAAGACCTGGCCGCCCTCATCGGCGAGGCGCAGGGCCTCGGCGCAGGCGTCGTCGAAGGTCGCACCGTGCAGGATGACATGGGCGCCGTAGGCGAGGGTGTTGTTGACCTTGACGAGCGGTGTCGCCTCGGGCATCACAATGGTAACGTCAATGTCCCGGGCACGGCCCGCATAGGCCAGACCCTGGGCATGGTTCCCCGCGGAGGCCGTGATCAGGCCGTGGGAGGCCTCCTCTTCGCTGAGCAGGGCGACACGGGCGCTGGCACCGCGGATCTTATAGGAGCCGGTGCGCTGCAGATTCTCGGGCTTGAGATAGACCCTGCAGCCGTAGAGCCTGGAAAAATGCGGTGAGCTGACCAGCGGGGTGGCCTGAATGGCGGGGGCAATGGCCTCCCGCGCGGCGGCAAAGCGTTCCGGACTCAGTGCTTCGTGTACGGCCATTGTTCCCTCCCGGCAGCTAAACGAGATACCAGATTATAACGCATTGACGGGTTCTGCCAGCGACCGGCATGTACATCCGCTCCGGATGGTGCCAGACAGCCTCGTCCACCCGCAGCGCCTGCTGTTCAAACCGGGCTGACGCCAGGGAAACGGACACCACGCTCCGGAGCAGAAAGGCTTCCACAAAAGCCTCTCCCCCGCAGCTGCCGCTGTAGTACACTCAAAATCAAAGGGAGAAAGCAGTTCCTGAAGCCATGGGGAACCTGTACTTCAAGCAAAGGAGAAACGCTATGACCAAACAAGAGGCGGACTGGGCCCGGCTGGGCTACGAAGTGGATGCCGCCAGTGAGCATGAAGCCGCCGGCAGCCGCTACGCCCTGCTCCGCAACGACAGCGGCGATGGTCTGCTGGTCACGGGCGACGCCGCCCGCCGGTTCACCCCGGCCGCCGCGGATCTCGACGGCCGCGAAGCTGCCTCGCCCTGGTGCGTCGCGGCCCTGACACCGGAAACGGCAGAGCTGCTGATGCAGGCCTTCCCCTGGACACGCCCGGTACGCCGGGATCAGCGCCGCTTTTCCTATGGCATGGGCGACCGCATCGACTGTGCCACCCCCGCACAGCTCGAAGCCATCGCCAGCTACCCCGTCTTCCCCATCTTCGCCCAGCAGTCCATACGCGAACTGCAGCTGACCCGGCGCAGCTTCCCCGACGTGATTGCCGCTGCCGCCTTCGCCGTCTTTGCCGCCGACTACCGCGAAGGCTACGGTGCCGACGGCGACCACCTGAAGACCCTCTCCGAAATTGACCTGGCACTGGATGCCGGCTGCACCATGATCACACTCGACTGTTCGGAGAGGATTGATACGACCATCGCCGGGCTCGACCGCGACGCCCGCCGCCAGCGCTGGCAGAAGCTGCCGGAGGATGTCCGCCGCCATTACCTCGACAACTATGCCGACCGCGACTATCCCTTTATCGGCCACATCCCGCGCAGCGAAGTCGAGCGCATCGTCCTCGTCTTCCATCGCGCCATCGATCTGGCTCAGGAAGCATGGGAGCATATACGGAAGCGCGGCTGCGAGGTCGACTTCGAACTCTCGATCGACGAAACGGTACAGGCGACAACTCCGCTCGAGCACTACCTCATCGCCCGCGAGACAAGCCGGCGCGGTGTCAGGCTCTCCACCGTCGCCCCGCATTTCTCCGGCGAATTCGAGAAGGGCCTTGACTACATCGGCGACACCGCCACCTTCCGACGCGAGCTCGAAAGCCACCAGGCCATCGCCGAAATCCTCGGCTACCGCCTGAGCCTGCATTCGGGCTCGGATAAATTTCGCGTCTTCCCGCACTTCGGCGCCGTCACCTCGCAGGCCGCCCACGTCAAGACCGCCGGCACCAACTGGCTCGAAGCTCTGCGCGTTGTTGCCGTCTGCGACCCCGCACTTTTCCGCCGCAGCCTCGAATATGCCATCACCGCCCGCCCCGAGGCCGAGCGCTACTACCGTGTGACTTCGCGCGTTGAGGAGATTCCCGTACTCTCCGAGGTGGCCGACGACGATCTCGCCGCCCTCGTCGACGCCCCGGCCTCACGCCAGACCCTGCACATCACCTATGGACAGCTGCTGCACGAGCCCTGGTTCCGCGTGCCCTTCTTCAGCCTGCTGCGCCGTGAGGCCGGGCACTACACCACATTTTTGACACGCCACACCCGCCGCCATCTCGACGCCCTCGGGCTCAGACGCAGCTAGCACCACCTTTTCTGATTGGAAGAGGCGGCTGAAACGCCTGTGTCTCAGGCGTTTCGGCCGTTCTCGATGTGGCCATCCGGCGGGTTTGCCGATACAAAGAGGTCACCATGCCGCCTGCATGGAATTTTCCTATTAGTCTGGCAGACAGGTATTGAAGAGCGGGAGTGCCAGTACCAGCCCAGTAAACCCGGCAGCGGCAGCTCCCGGGACCCGGATCGGGGCCGGCCGCGTTCTTCGACCTGGGTAGAGAATGCCATGTGCAAAACGCACTGCAGAGAATGGCAGGAGGCACACCCGGACGGGAAGCTGATAGCCGGCTGGGGCCGCAAGGCTCTGGCAAATTCTGCCTGTCGCCAGTTCTACGACAAGAGCAAAGGCAGCTGGCGGTTGAGCATGCCAGGAGCACGGCTGGCAAGGGAAAAAGCAGCTGGCGGACTTCTGGTGGTCAAAACGAGGAGTAATCCAAAATACGATTTGGAAAAGTCCCTATCTTGACCACAAAAGGGCCATTTCTGGTCAAAACGAGGAGTAATCCAAAATACGATCTGGAAAAGTCCCCATCTTGACCACAAAGGAGCCGTTTCTGGTCAAAACGAAGAGTAATCCAAAAAACAATTTGGATTTCTCGCTATCTTGACCACGAAGAAGGGTACGCGCGCCGCTACGCAGGCAATTCGAGAAGGAATCTTCCACACGCCTGCATGCAAGCTGCGCTAAAACTCCGGTGTTTCAAGTCTTTGAGGAAGGCTCAAAAAGACTTTACTTGTCCCGACAAATATGACATGCACCCCCAAAATGGAGCGCAAATAAACTACAGAGTGCCGGACGTGTAGCAATATATCGTCTTGAACTTAACTTACCGAGCACAATTCGAAATTATGCTCACAATCCTTTTGCACACCAGACCCCATATCAGTCGTCTGGCTTTACGCCATCCCGGCAGCTCCCCCGCAGCAGGCCATGCCCGGCGCACTTCGGAAAATGCCCGGCTGCCGGCTGGCTGTCGGGCATTTCACTCGCTACCGGTAGTTCAATATGCACTTCATCCTGGCAGGTGTACCAGGCTTTCACAGGAGCCCTTGTCAGTTTTACTTCTTGATCTTCCTGCCGAAAACCAGCTCCAGAACGATATACAGGACAGCACAAAGCAGTCCGGCCACCGGCCAGACAACCCAGCTCCGGCGCCAGTCCATCGTGATGAGGCTGTAGGCCAGATAGGCGGCCGTCACGACAAGCCAGTAAAGGCCCATGATCGGCTCGATCTTCCTGCCCAGCACTTTCTTTTCAGGACGATAATCATCTTCCTGCAGCAGTCTGGAATAAGCTCCCCGAACAATGTTTGCACTGACAAAGAGATAGACGGCAATCGCTGCGATGGCCAGGCCGGCGGCAACGACAGCACTTTCCTCGATCCGGAGGACCTGCGGCAGAAAGCTGGAGGCTACCAGCGTAGCCAGGGCAACGACGCAGAGTATAACTCCGATGACAATGTGCACGATGTACTGGGGCATAAAACTCTGGAGCCGTTCTTTGGCCATGCCTTCTACACCGTATGCTGTTTCAAATGCTTCTTTCTCCATCCATGCATAGGCTTTGAGCCTGAATCCGTTCAGGAGGAAAAGAGCGACCGCAGCACCGGCCATGAGAACGGCGATGGTGAAGCCCAGCGGCTCGGCAAAAGGCTGCTGCCTGCTCCAGATATTGGACAACACCGGTGGAATAGTCGCCATGATGCAGAGCCAGACCCCAAAAGCCATCGGTTTTGCACCTTGTACTTTGACATCCAGAAATGCATTGGCCTCTTCCATGCTCAACCTGCGCAGGGGACTGCCGGATTCCTCTGTTTCTCCCTGGATGAATGCGGATTCGATCTCATCCTTGACGAGGTAGTCTGTGCTGACTTCAAAAAGCCTGCTCATTGCCAGAATGCGTTCCAGGTCGGGTGTGCTCTGTGCACTTTCCCATTTGGAAATTGCCTGCCGGCTGACTCCGAGCCTGCCGGCCAGTTCTTCCTGAGACCAGTTGTTGCGCTTGCGTAATTCAATGATTTTGTCTGCCAGGATCATGGTCGTGTCCTCCTTTCTTCAGTCTGCCATGTGGCTTCCTGTGTCTGCATTCTGGCCGAGACAGCAGTTGCACACTACCAGGCGGACCTTGAACTTTCGCAACAGCCAGTTGCATTACGGCAACCAGGCGTCAATTGATGCTGATAACTCCCATACACAGCTTATAGCATCGCGGACGGGAGTTTTACCTGATATCGGGATTCCTGCCCGGGTTTTCGCATCTTCCTCCAGAAGTTTTACAGGACAGCAGTACGCCCCGGCCGGGCAGGCATTTGTACGGGTCTGATCCGGATGGCAGGATGAAGATATGGCCGCCAGACGAGAAAACGCACAGGTCCGGCACACCTCTTACCCGGCTGGCATATTCGTACCAAGGCCTGTCGATGACACAAAACGCACTGGTCCGGGCGCCCGAAAGTCAGCAGGAGCAGGGCGATTCCCTGAAGTGCCTGCCGGCCGCAGCCGCAGCAAACGGCCGGGATGCCTGCCACTCCAGCGTTCCGGCTGTTTCCTGTTCCCTGACTTGCTTTCCTGTTCTCTGACTCGCGACGCAGCTCCCTGATCCGGGACACGCCGCTAGGCTCTGAGCGCGACCAGTGCCTCCAGAACCTCGCACACGCCGTCGCTGAAGAAGCCCTCCAGGTGGTAGTCCGCGGCATCGATGGTCCCGGGCGAGGCGTTCTGCACGGCCATGCCGAGTCCCGCAACGGCAAGCATGTCGTTGTCGTTGGTGTTGTCCCCGATCGCGAGCACCTCGCGCGCCGTCAGGCCGAGCAGCTCGAGCAGATGCTCGAGTCCCGTGGCCTTGCTCACGCCGGGCCCCATGATCTCGAGGGCGATATTCTCATAGCGAATGAAGCCGGGGTCACCGGCGAAGGGCGCCGCCTCGGCCTCGAGCAGACCAACGCCCTCGGGCCGCAGCTGAAACGGCGGCCGGTAGCCGATGATCTCGCATTTCAGGATCTCATGGCGATGCAGATCCTCGATGTTCATCCGCGGATGGCGGTAGATGCCGGTTTTGCGCCGGTCCACCACCCACGGGCTCTCGAGAATCGTGTATTCGTCCTCGGGAGTGCCGATCAGGATCTCGAAGCCGTAGTCGGCCGCCCGCCGCACCAGCGGCTCGATGCGCGCCGGATCGAGCGGCCGGCTGTCGAGCGTCCTGCCCTCGCGATCGACGATCAGGCCGCCGTTGTAGCTGATAAAGGGCAGGTCCAGCTCCAGCAGATCGGCCGTCGGAAACATCGTGTAGGGCGGCCGCCCCGACACCAGGGTGAACTCCAGCCCCGCCGCCCGCAGAGCTGCGACGGCAGCCTGTGTGGCCGGCGGCACTTCGCCCCTGCGATCCAGCAGCGTGCCGTCCATGTCGCTGACCACGAGACGGATATCGGCGAGTTCGGGGCCCCAGCGCTCCAGCAGGCGCTCCACGGCCCCCGGACGCGAAGTCCGGGCGCCGGCCGCCCGGATCACGGCATGGCCTCCCCACGGGCGGCAAACCTGGCCACATCGCCGATCAGGAACTCGAAGTTGACACCGCGCTCCTGGTGGCGCGGCTGCTTCTCGGACACCAGCATCGCGCGATAGAGCAGATCCGTCGCGAAGCGGGTCGCCGCCTCGAGATCCCGCCCCGCCATCAGCGCCGCGATCAGGACAGAGCTGAAGAGGTCCCCGGTCCCGTGCAGGCGCAGCGGATGCAGCATGCCGGTGATGCCCATGGTCTCGATTCCGCGGCCGGCGATCAGGTTGGTGACAGTTTCGCCGCGCTGGATACCCTTGAGCACGACATAGCGCGGGCCGAGCTCGAGCAGGGCCTCAAGCAGGCGCTCCGTCGTCCCGGGGGCGGGGGACTGTCCCTCGTAGGGAATGCCGGTCAGGATCGCCGCCTCGGTCAGGTTTGGCGTCAGCACGTCGGCTGCCTGCGCGAGGCGCTTCATCTCGTCGCACATGGCGTCGGTATAGGTTTTATAGCGCACGCCGTGGTCGCCCATCACCGGGTCGATGAACATCAGCGCCCTGGGGTACATCGCCGAAAGGTCGAGGATGGTCTGGATCTGGCTCTCCGAACCGAGAAAGCCGGAATAGATCCCGTCGATCTCGACATGGTTTGCCTGCCAGGCCGCGAGATACTCCGTCAGCTGCTCACTGGTATCGAGAAAGGTATAGCGGTCATAGCCGGTATGGTTCGAGAAGACGGCCGTCGGCACGGGACAGACGTCGACGCCGGCGGCCGCCAGCACCGGTATGACCACGGCGAGCGAACACTTGCCGTAGCCACAGATATCGTGGACGGCGGCGACACGGGGAATATAGTCGGGTACGGGCTGATAGACGATGACATCGGCTGCCTGCTGAATATCAGGGCTCATCTGGGTCTCACTTTCTGGTCGCACCCTTCGTTCCGGGCGCGAAGCATTCCGAACCATTCTAGTCACCTGCTCTCATTCGGGCAAATCGCATGTTTCAGGGGCAGGCAAAAACCCCGCTGCCGGCCGTCGGCACCGCCACCCGGGCTCCCGGCTCGAGCCCTCTGGCGGCGTAGTAGGCGGTATCCAGATGATGGATCAGGGCCGCCGTCGCGTCCCGCTCGACCAGCACCAGAATGCAGCCGCCGAGGCCCGCTCCCGAGAGCTGCGCCCCCAGTACGCCCGGCTGCCGCAGACAGTCGTCGACCAGGGCATCGATCTCCGGCGTCGAACAGGCGTAGGCGCCCGGCTGCCTGGCGATCGCAGCCGCCGCCACACGGGCGGGATCCCGGCTTCTCAGATCGGCGATGAGAGCCGCGAGCGTCGCGTCGTCGGACGGAGACTGCCAGGGCGCGCCGTCCCGGGCGACGCGGTCGCCGTCATGCGAGAGCGTCATCATGCGCCCGAGCGCCGGATAGTCGCCGGCGGCGATGAGCTCGATGGCGAGATCAGCACGGGCGCACTCGGCGAGGCCATAGAGGACGACCGAGCGCAGCTGACGCTCCCCGGGATCGCGGTGGGTCGCCACGATCTGGCGAATACGCGGATGCAGTTCCGGCGGCAGGGACTCGAAGACCTCCGCCGTCGTGATGTATTCCGGCAGACTGAGCAGAATCTCGTAGATCCGCTCCTGTGACACGCCGAGGTGCGCGGCGTTGAGGTCGCGCAGGTGCTCCAGGCGCTCCCGATAGGCCGGAAAGCGCTCGCGGACCAGCATCAGGCCGAACTCATAGGCGGCGACCTGCTGGTTGAAAAGGTCACGGGCGCCGGTGGATTTCTTTGCCTGAATGCGGCTGTCCACGATCAGCATGCGGTAGCGCTCGTCAAAGAGATGCGATGGACCTACGCGGAAGGGGAAGAAGTCCATGTGGGTGACGCGGCCGGCGCGGCTCGCCTTCATCGCCGCATGATCCCCCGAGCCGCCGCGCGAACCGACGAACCACTCCCCCTCTCCGGCCAGGGTGATGAAGTCGGAGACGCTGACCTCGAGGCGGCTGATGGCCACCGCCGCCTCCATCGTGGCCACCACGATCGAGGACGACGAGGAGAGCCCGGCCGCCATCGGAATGTTCCCCGAAAAGAGCATGTCCATCCCCTGCAGCAGGCGCTGCGGCCGCTCCAGCTGCAGGCGCAGGACACCGGCGCGGACGTAGTTGACCCAGTCGCCACGGCTGTCGGTCACGAGGCGCTGAATGGCCTCCGACTCGATAAAGGACACCCAGTTCTCCGTATCATAGAGAGCAATTTCTTCGAGTATGGCAAAGTCCCTCTCCGGAAAGGCCGGATCGAGGTTCCGGATGACGACGCGGTCGTCGCCGCGGGGACTCGCGATGACCAGTGTCTCGCGGTCGATCGACATGACGTTGGTCGAGCCGCCGCGGTGCTCGACATGGCGGCCCATCAGGTTGATGCGGCCAGGCGCCCGGGCGATGACGACGGGGCGCTCGGGACCGTGGTGGCGGATCCAGGCCTCGAGCAGGCGCCGCAGGGCCTGCCGCCGCTCGGCCAGCAGTTCGGGGTGCTCCCCATAGCAGGCGGCGAGGTCGAGCCGTCCGAGAGCGGCGAGCCAGTCGCCCGCCGGGGCGAGACCGGCATGAGCGGGGAGGGCCGCGGGCGTCTCCGCCAGCAGCAGGGCCTGGACCTGAAGCAGCTCGGCCATGGTGCCGAAGGTACGGATGGCGTCCGGGCGGTCGGCCTCGATCATCAGGGCCCGGTTCCGGGCGCAGAGCAGGTTGACGGCATCGGGGAGATAGAGCTCGCCCTGGGCATTGTCGGTTCCCGTCGCACCGAGCGTCGCGGCGAGTGCCTCCGGATCGAAGAGATAGAGGGCGGCGTTGACGAGGCCCGAGGCGCGGATGGCCTCCGGGGTGAGCAGCTCGCCGGCGAGCTCATGTTCCGGAGGGGGCAGCGGGAAGCCCGCCGCGAGGCGCTCCCAGACGCTGTCGCACTTGCGTGGATGCAGCCCCTCATCGGCCAGAATCCGGCGCACGGCGTCCTCGTCGGCGGGATCGAGTCCGGCCCGGGCCTCCACGGCCAGCCGCTGCAGGGCGAGGTCGGTGCGCTCGACGATGCCGAGCGGACGCCCGGCTGCCCCAACGGCGACCCTCGCGCCGTCGGGATTCGTCGCCTCGCTCTGTACCGCAAAGGCCACCTGGGCCTCGGGCCTGCGGGCCTTCGCCGCCAGCAGCTCGCGCACCAGTTCGGGGTGCAGGAGCTTGTCACCGTTCGCGATCAGGAGATCGGAACAGGGAGCGAAAGTCTGTGCCACCGCGAGGCCGATGCGGGCGGCATCAGCCGTCCCCCGCGCTTCGGGCTGGAAGGCATAGGTAATGCCCTCCTCCCCTGCCAGGCAGCGCATGACCTGTTCAGCCTGATGCCCGACGACCACGATGAAGCGGCGGATGCCGGCCTCGCGCAGCGCTGCGGTCAGGCGGCGAATGGCCGGTACACCCACAATCTCATAGCAGACCTTGTGGGTATGCCGGGCGCCCATGCGGCTGCCGCGGCCGGCTGCGAGCAGGATCGCAACCGGCTCCTGGCGGCCCGCAGATACTGCTGCACCGCTGTGGCTGCCACCCTGGTGGATCATCTCTCGTGGTTTCATGGGGCACCAGGCTCCTTTCGCTTCAGGGTGAGATATCCGCCCCATTATCGGCGAGGTTCCGGAGCGCGACAAGGAAGCCCTGCCGGGACTGACTGCCGGTATGACAGAAGCGGGAGAACCCTGTGGAGCACCCGGGACAGGCGGGATCAGCAAACAGGAAGCATCAGGAGAGGGGGGCAGGCGAAAGTAGCCTTCCAGAGCGAAAAGCATCGCAATCCGATGGAAAACATCCCTGTTTCGGGCAATGGGATGATGCGGGACAGTGCTTTTTCAGGCAAACTGATACGGGCAGAAGCTCAGCTGTCGTCCGCGCTGCAGGGCGGCGCCAGCAGGACTCGTGAATGCGGGAGGAAATGATGGGACAGACAGCCAACTCAAAACCGGCTCCGTACAGGGGACCGGGCACAACGCTGATGAAGGTACCGGGCATCCTGATGATTATTTCCGGTGCGCTGTCGCTCATCTCAGGGCTGGTGACAAAGGCCGCGCTCACGATGGTCACTGCCATGGCGAATACCGCCGAAGAGCCCCTGATCGCCAGAGGTTTTGACAGCCTCAGCCAGTCCTTCACCGTCTCCTTTTTCGTGGCCATCCTGACGCTGACCTTTGGCATCGTTTCGATCGTCTTTTCCCGCAGGCCCGGGCAGTTCAGGCCGGTGCTCATCATCGGCAGCATCGTGATCATCCTGACCATCGTCTTCAACATTCTCTACATCAAGGGGATCAGGGAGCTCACCGATGCCGCCAGGGTAATCGATGACTTCAATTACTCCTACTCCTCCCCCCTCATGAACTTTATGGGCATCGCGAGCAGCCTGCTGCTGCCAGGGCTCTCAATACTGGGCGCCTGGAAGAACAGGCAGGGCCTCGAAGCCTGAATCCCAGGTCCCAGTTCCCGATCCACCTGGCATCCCCGCAGCTGAGGCGTCTCTTCCGGGCCACGGGAAGCGGCGCAGTGCTGCGGATTTTGCCTGCACTTAACGCGGGCCACGCCGGATCTTCCTTGACACAGAAGCGGGACGGCTCTATGTTGCCAGTGATCAGCGGCAGCCTCTGCTCTTTCTGAGCCTGCTGCCTGTGAGCGCAATGACGCAGTAGGCCTGTTTCCGCCGGAACAGATAAGGACATCATGATGAAAACAGAACTTCACAACTATGATATCTACCCCAAGGTCGTGCTTCTTGGAGACGCGGTCACCATCACCATCAGGCCGCTGGGAGACCATGTGGCTTTTACGGGAGAGGAAGAATTCATCCTGATCTCAATCGCGCACGGGGCTGTCTCCGCCTACCCCGAACGCGGCAACTACCGGAAGCTCGCTGTCAGCCTGGGAGACGATGGCTGTGTACGCTTCACCCACGTTTTCCCGGAGGAAGGCGAATACCTGATCCGCATGCTGCTGCCCGGGCGGCGAAACAGGAGAATCGATCTCTCCGTCTATGCGCTGGCGGAGGACATGCGGGGTCGCTATCCCTTCCGCGGTGACCTGCACATGCACAGCTGCTATTCCGACGGTCAGCAGTCGCCGGCCGTGGTGGTTGCCAACTACCGCCGCTACGGCTATGACTTCACCGTCATCAGCGATCACGAGAGGTACTATCCTTCCCTCGAGGCGCAGGACATCTATCGGGACATACCCACGGAGATGACCGTCGTCGCGGGTGAGGAAATCCATCTGCCGGACAATGACGTCCATATTGTCAACTTTGGCGGTCAATACAGCATTAACGGTCTGCTCGACTCGAGCGCGCAGAACCGGGAAAGCAACAGACGTGCCGTCATCGCCGACCCGCCGCCGCTGCTGAGCGAGGACGAGTACAGGCGCCAGGTCAACGAGCTGGCCCGGACCCTCAACATTCCGGAGGGAATCGAGGCCTTTACCTATGCCTCCTGCGTCTGGATTTTTGACCACATCAGACAGGCCGGGGGCCTGGGGATCTTTGCCCATCCCTACTGGAAGAGCGATGGCTCCTATCAGGTGCCGGAGAGCCTGACCGCGTACATCCTGGAAACCCGTCCGTTCGACGCCTTCGAAGTGCTGGGCGGCGAACTCTATCAGCAGCAGAACGGCTTCCAGGCCATCCGCTACTACGAAGACCGCGCCAGGGGCATCCACTATCCCATCATCGGTGCCACGGACAGCCACAATTCCATCGCCGAGGACAACCCCGGCGCACTGGTCGCGTCCACCTTTGTCTTTGCCACGGCGAACGAGACGGACGCCCTGATCGCGGCCATCAGGGATGAATATTCCGTGGCCGTGGATACCATTTCAAGGGAGTACCGCCTCGTCGGCGATCTGCGGCTGGTGAAGTACACCAGATTCCTGCTCGATGACTTCACCCCTCTGCATGACGAGCTCTGCTACGAAGAGGGCCGGCTCATGAAGGCCTGTGTGACGGGAGATGCGGCCGCCCGCGGGCAGCTGGCCCAGATCCATGGAAGAATGAAGGCTCTCTACGCGAAGTACTTCCAGCTGTGATTCAGCCGGCAGCGGGCGGGAAGGGATGGAGACGGCGGATGACAGGGACAGTTAAGGCAGTCATCTTCGACCGGGCGGGAACCGCCACGGATAATGGTGGTTTCGCACCGATCGAGTCGATCGTGGAAAGCATCGCCGCGCTGCAGCGGCAGGGCATCAAAACAGCTTTCACCACCGTCTGTTCTGCCGCCATGATGGAACGGCTGCTGTCACAGGACCGGGGCTGCCCGCCTGATTTCACGATCTCCTCCGGGCAGGTTCCAGGGGGCAGGTCCGTCCCCTTTATGATCTGGCAGAATCTCATGCACTTTGGCATTGAGGACCCACGGGAAGCCATCATGGTCGGCGATACCACAGCCTGTATCGCCGCAGGGATCAAGGCAGACTGCTGGACCGTCGCTGTCATCATGAACTCCCCGGAGCCGGGGCTCCCCTGTGCCGATGTCGCCGCCCTGTCCGGGAGCGAAGCCGCGGAGTGCCAGAACGCCGCCCGCGCCCGTTTTTACCGGGCCGGAGCCGATTACATCATTGACGACATGGACGAGCTCGTGGGCGTGGTGGCGGATATCAATCGTAAATTGAGGCAAAGCTCGGCCCGCAAACTGCTCACGCCCGGGCCACTCTCCACGCGTCATTCGGTCAAACACGCGATGCTGACCGATCACTGCACCTGGGATGACGAATACAAGGCGATCACGCGTTCGGTGCTCGACGACCTCACGCGCCTCGCCGCCAACGACGACTACGCCACGGTACTGCTGCAGGGCAGCGGCTCCTATGCGGTCGAGGCCATGATCAACTGCCTCTGCGCCGAGGATGAGAAGATCCTTTTCCTGGTGAACGGCGCCTATGGCCGACGCATGCTGACAATCGCCGAAAACTCCGGCAGACACTACGAACAGCTGGCCTTTGACGCGACCCGGCCCGTCGATCCCGGGGCGCTGGAACGAAAACTTGTTGAAGATCCTGATATCGCCACAGTGGTCTTCGTGCACTGTGAAACCACCACCGGCGTCATCAACCCTCTCGAGGAGCTGACGCGTCTGGCCAAGGCGCACGGCAGGAAGGTGCTCGTGGACGCCATGTCGAGTTTTGCAGCCTATGAGATCGACATGCCGGGCCTCGATATCGATGCTCTGGCGTCGAGTGCCAACAAGTGCCTCGAGGGCCTGCCGGGTCTCGCCTTTGTCATCGCGAAAAGGATGCTGCTCGAGGAGTGCCGGAGCAGATCCCTGTCCCACAGCCTCGACCTCCACGACCAGTATCGGGGTCTCTATGCAGATGGCGGGAAGTTTCGCTTCACCTCCCCCACCAACATCCTGCTCGCTCTGCGGCAGGCACTTGATGAATATAAGAAGGAGGGCGGACTCGAGGCCCGCCGGCAGCGCTACCGCGAGAACCACCGGATCATCGTACAGGGACTCGAAGAGCTCGGCATCCGGCCCATCGTCACGGCCCCTCACCAGTCGTACATCATTACGACATTTGCTCTCGGGGATCTCGACTTCGCCGAACTCTACGCTGCTCTGAAGGCCGGCGGCTTCATCATCTATCCCGGCAAACTGACCTCGCAGCCGACCTTCCGTCTGGGCCATATCGGCGACGTCTACCCCGAAGACATGCGGGCGCTGGTCGCCCTTCTGGCAGAGTATCTGCGGGCGCGGCCGAGCCGGGCGCAGACCTGCTGACGTGAGTTTCGAGCTGGCACCTAAAGAAGCTGAGATGCCTTGGACTTCGCTGGATTTTGCAGGTAGATATGTTTCAGAGCCTGCATCAGGATTGCCAGCTTTTCGAGTTTTGTCACTTTTTTCTGACACAACTCGGCTTTTTGTCCTTTTCCGGGCTGCCAATGCCAACTTTTCGAGTTTTGTCGCCCTTTTCTGACACAACTCGGCTTTTTGTCATTCGAGAAACCAGAATCTTGTATTCTTCCTCGCCGCTACTTGTGGAGGTGGAAAAAGCCCGCAGCCTGGTGCTTGCGGGCTTCTTCCTGGGACCCAGACAGGAAACTTAACCTGAATCAGAAGGCGATCATCGGGATCGCCTCGGCCCCTTCCGCATCGGGCTCGACGAGGCCCTCGCGGATCTCCGGGATGCGCCGGCTGGCCTCACGCAGCTCGGCCGCGATCTCCTCGTAGGGCCGGAAGCAGATATCGGCCAGACCGATGTTGTAGTTCTCGCCGTCGAAACGGCCCAGCGCGAACTGGTCATAGGCCTGGAAGTAGTGGCAGCCAACCCCCGCCGGATCCGAGGCGGCGAGCTCGAGATAGCTGCGGATCGCCCGGCCGCGGTCGGCCTGGGTCCTGACCCCCTCGAGCCCGGTCGCCGTCAGTCCGACATCGAGCGCACCAAAGTGGAACTCGCCGATGATGACCGGCAGGTCGACGCCGAGCTCGCGCACCGCCAGAATGCGCTCCCGCGGATCGCGGGCATAGCAGTTGATTGAGAACACATCGAAGTTCTCCCAGCCCGTCACGAGGTCCGGGTCCGAGATCCAGGCCCAGCGCATGCCGAGATTCAGGTGATCCGGATCCACACGCCGGCAGGCCGCCGAAGGGACGCTGACGTACTGACGCACCAGTTCGCGCGAGAAGCGCTTCTGGTCCTCCAGCGCCGCAGGACTGAGCTGTGAGGCATCCGCCAGCGGCGTCCGGAGATCCTCGAAACTCCCGAGCTCAAGTCCCCAGGCGCTGTTGAGCGCCACGATCGAGCCATACTGTTCCCGCAGGCGGTCGATAAGCTCTATTTTTGCAAAACTCGCCTCCGGATTCCGCAGCACCTCATCCGCCAGGTTCAGGCCGTCGACAAAAGCCCAGCCCGGCTCGTTGCGCAGGAAGTAGCCGATGAGGCAGTTGTCGTCAACCGTCGCCTCGAGCGCCGCGGCGCAGCGGGCGGCATCCTCACGATAGGCGGGGTCGAAGACGTCCGGGAAGTCGCGGAAGATCTTTGTCTTCGTGGTTGGAAAGGCCGGCAGCTGCATGACCCAGGGCAGGCGTGCCGCAGCCGCAAGTCTGGGATCCGACCAGTTCCCGATGGTGTTGATGCCCGACTCAATGAGCCAGGTCCGCGTCAGCTCATGCCAGGCCCGCTCATGCCCGGCGCCGTAGACCCGGCGCAGATTCGCCCCCATGTAGGAGAAGCTCCGCGCCGGCCCGCGCCCCGTCTCCTCGCCGTCGTGGCGCAGCGGCCGGGCGAAGCAGTCGCCGTAGAGGGGATCGTCGGCGGTGGGCAGCCAGTCGAGCCAGGACTCGATACCGTCGATGCGGCAGTCGGCCGAGATGCCGAGGCAGTCGACGCCGAGGCTGAAGAAGGCTGCTCCCTCGGGATCGAGAAGGTACCAGCGCCCTTCCTGCTTAAAGGTGCGGAAGCGGCCCGTGCCCGGCGCGAGACGCCGCGAGGCATCGCCGCCGTATGCCGTGCGCCCCTCGGGATGCTCGATGCGGCCCCGTGAGCGCAGGCTCTCGAGGCGCTCACGCATCTCGGTCTCCGACACCGTCTTCCCCGGCCAGTCGCGCGTCTTCAGCTGGCCGAAGCGGTCGATGACGGGCGGGCCGGTGACAGGCCGTGCCGCGGGGCGCTCTCTGTGGGCCGTGATCTCCCCAACCCGGATATGCCGCGCCTCGTGTCCCGCGTTGATCTGAAGGCCCATGAAGCGCACATCACCGGGGGCGATGCGGCTGCCGTGGACCACATACTTCAGCTGTCCCGGGTAGCTGCCTGGAAAGAGCACATGGCCGTCCATCCAGGCGAGGTCGATGACGGCCGCCGAGGGCACCCCAGGCAGGAGGCCGAAGCGCACCCGGATCCCCGGCCGGCCTGTCTCGATCCGCCCGTCTGCGTTGGGCGAAATCAGGAAATCAAAGCCCTGGCTGTTCTCGCCGAGCACCTCGAGTTCGAGACGCAGGAAGCGGGTGCCCTCCGGCAGCAGGCCAAGTTCCAGCAGCTCACCTGCAGGCGGCACAGCGAGCAGCCCGCCCTCCGGTGGCAGCGGTTCGCCTTTTGCGCGCGTCAGTCGGATGCTCCCCAGGCTGTCGCTGGCGGGAGCTCCGAAACCATGTCGTTCGGCTCCTGTCTGCATGTTCTCATTCATCCTCATCCACCTCGAATCTGGGGCGCGGCAGCTCCCCTTGTACCTACAGATACTTTCTATCACAGCCTCGCCTCCACGACGACCCGTTGCCTTCGCTTCGGGAAAAACATCGTAAAATCGCGAAAAGCATGAGGAAAAAGCGTGCGGACTGAATCCCGGGCGGCCAGGTTGGAAGATGTCCAAAAACATTTGGATTTCTCCTCATCTTGACGACAAAGGCTGGTTTCTGGTCAGGATCGAGACTTTTCCAAAAAAGATTTGGATTTCTCTTCATCTTGACCACAGAAGGCCTGTTTCCGGTCAAGATCGAGACTTTGCCAAAAAAATATTTGGATTTCTCCTCATCCTGACCACAGAAGGCCTGTTTCTGGTCAAGATGGGGACTTTTCCAAAAAAAAATTTGGATTTCTCCTCATCTTGACCACAGAAGGCCTGTTTTTGGTCAGGATCGAGACTTTGCCAAGAAATATTCTGGATTACTGCCCATCCTGACCACCAGGGAGGGGGCCGCGCGCGCCGCAGCACGGCGCGCAGCCTCAGGATCTGGTCTTCATCCCCTACAGCGCTCCCCGCACGGAGAGGATATAGCGCTCGCGGTCGAGAGGATCGATGCCACGATAGGGCGAAACATGACTCTCCCCGGGCGGGCAGGGTTCATAGCCGTCATGCACCAGCTCCAGCAGCCCACGGCCGCCGCTGAGCCGGGCCAGCACGACCGGAAAATCGAGGCCGGTCGCCACCGGCAGACGCCCTTCGAGGCAGCGCCGGGCGAGAGCGCCCTCACCCTCGAGCTCATCTCTCGCGATGGTGCCGCGCCGGCCGAGAAGCTCGCCGATGACCCGGCTCGCCGCCTCCTCCGGCAGACGCAGACGGAAACGCCAGATCGGCTCCAGCAGAACGGATCCTGCCGCGAAGAGCGCCCGCCGCAGCGCCATCGGTGTCACCGTGACGAAGTCCAGCGGATGCGTGTGCACATGGTGATCTTCTCCATCCACGAGCGTCACAGCAATGTCCGTCACCTGCCAGCCATAGACCCCCTGCTCCAGAACCAGCGGCACCGTCTGCTCGACCTGCCCCTGATAGCGATAGGAGATCCGGGTATCCGGCACCACGCTCTCGTAGCGCAGACCGCTCCCCGGCGGCAGCGGCTCCACCCGAAAACGCGTCACCGCCCAGCAGGGCTTGGGCATCGTATAGTGATCCTCCGCCTCCGCCACCCGCGCCGGCGTCTCCCGGTAGACCACCTCCGGCTCCCCCACCTCCACCTCGAGTCCGAAGCGCCCGGCGAGCGTCTCCGTCAGCACCTCAATCTGCACCACGCCTGTCACGTGCAGAAGCAGCGCCCCCGTCTCCGGCAGTTCGAGCGGCCGCAGCCCCGGCTCCTCGGCCTCGAGTTCACGGCAGGCGGCAACGAGCTCCGGCCGTCTGGCCGTATCCGGCACCCGCAGCTCGACCCGCAGCAGCGCCGGGGCGGGCTCCTCCCAGCGCGCTGCCAGGCCTCCCTCCACACCCGTCAGCATATCGCCGGCCCGCACCGAGCGAAAACCCGCCAGTGCCGCGACATCTCCCCTCTCGAGGCGCCCACTGTCCACGGCCCTCGCCCCGGACACCTGACGGATCTGGACGATCTTCGCACTTTCCCCCGTCCGCGAATTCAGGAGCGGCTGACGGTTTTCAAGTTCACCTGCCAGCAGACGTACATGGGCGAGTCTGCCGAGGCGACGATCCTGTTCAACCTTATAAACATAGGCAAAGCTCCCCACGTCCACCGCCTCAAGCCGCGGCTCCACCAGCCGGGCCACCGCCTCGAGCAGAGAGTCGATCCCCCGATCCTGGAGAGCGGATCCGGCGAGCCAGGGCAAAATCTCTCCGGTCAGGAACTGTTTGCCAAGCGCCTCTTCCAGCCGACTTCGCGGCACCCTCTCTCCGACCAGCCAGGCGTCGGCAAGCACGGCGTCGTTTTCGGCCAGCTCAGCGAGCCAGGTCTCCGGCTCGGCGAGAGAAAGCAGCGGGCGGCCGGCGAGACGGCGCATGCTGCCCAGCACGGCGTCGACATCAGCTCCCGTCCGGTCCGTCTTATTGACAAACAACAGCACCGGCAGCCCCCGCGCGGCGAGACGGCGCCAGTGCACCTCGCTCTGTGCCTCGACTCCCTCGACCGCCGAGAGGCAGAGAATCGCGGCGTCGAGGATATTGAGGCTGCGTGCCACTTCACCCTCGAAATCACGGTGCCCCGGCGTGTCGATGAGGTTGATCGTGCGACCCCGCCAGTTGAGACGGGCTGATGCGGCCCGTACAGAGATCCCGCGCGCCCGCTCAACACTGAGATAGTCTGTCTGCGCCGTCCCCAGATCGACACTGCCGGCCGCCTGAATCACGCCCGCATGCTGCAGCAGACGCTCGGTCAGTGTGGTCTTGCCCGCATCGACATGGGCGAGGATGCCGATGCAGACCGGCGTCGGGTCCTGTCGTTCTTTGCCTGTCACAGTGTCATTTCCCATCCTGCTGTCTCAACACCCGGAGCCCCCGCCATCCGGGCGCCAGGCGCGCTCTTCGCAGAGATCCAGATAGAGCTTCACCGCCGCGGGCGGAATGTCCCAGGGGATGTGATTGCCTATGGCCATCATATAGCCCCCGGTCATCGCTGCCGTCTGAACCATCCCGTCAACCATGCGTTCGATGGCCTCCCGGTCGCCGTATTTCAGGATCCGGTTGTCCCCTTCTCCGGCGATGAAGAAGTCCGGGTGCGCCCGGGCAATACGGCGGTAGTCCGTGTAGGGCTCGCTCACCAGTCCTGCCGCCCCGCAGGCGATGACATCCTCGATGACCGCGTCGGCACAGCCGTCGGTCATGAAGATCACCGTCTTTCCCGCGTCTTTCAGTATGGACCAGAACTCCTCATAGCAGGGATAGATATAGCGGTGCATCCAGGCCGGCGGGCAGACGGGGCCGCGGGTCATGACGATGTCGTCGTGGCAGACGACGAAATGGACCGGCAGACGGCTTATCGCCCGGAAGACGCGGCGGTTGATCTCCGCGAAGCCGGCCATCACCGGGGCGAAGCGCCGGTCGAGGCACGAGGCCAGAAACAGCTCCCAGCCAAAGGTCAGAAGCGGCCACATGAACATCGTGTTGTAGAAACCGCACGAGACATCGCTGCCGACGGGTGCCCGGGTCCAGGCGGCAGGATAGTCCTGGCGCAGGCGCTGATAGATCGCCTCCTCGCTGCGAAAATCCCAGTTCATCACAACATGCGGCCAGTCACGCATATCGGCGTGTTCCAGCGGATCGAAGGAAAAGACATCCTCTTCCGTGCTGAAGTACTTCTCTCCGTGCTCCCAGGTATCAGTCTCACCGTCGCCCCAGCGGACCCGGTGCCGTTCGCGGTCCGCAGAGGGCCCGTCTCCGCCGAGGACGGGGCGTTCCTTCGGCGAATCGCTCTCCGGGACCGGCAGCCCCAGCTCCGGATAGAGCTCCCGCAGGCGCAGCCGGCAGAGGCGCGGGTGCTCGTAGTAATCAATGCCCGTCAGGAAGCTCTCGGCATCGGGATTGGACCAGGCCTCCCAGTGAGGAATCCGTCCCGCTGGCCGCCGGCAGAGCAGCGTATCGTGACGCCTTTTCTCCCGTTCCGTGACCATCCCTCTCACCCCGTCCCCGGCACGCGGGATACCGCGTACAGGGCCTCGATGTTTTCCAGCGGCACGTCACCCTCGAAGGCCTGGCTCGCCATCAGAATGTAGCCGCTGCCGTCGGCGGCCAGCGTGTCGATATAGTGGCGCGTCTCCCGGCGCACGTCCTCGACACTGCCAAAGGGCAGGACGCCCTGCGTGTCGATGCCTCCGTGGAAGAGCAGCTCAGAGCCCCAGGCCGCCTTCAGCTTCTCCGGCTCGAGGCCCGCCACCTTCTGCACAGGCTCAAGGCCGTCGACGCCGCAGCCGACAAGCTCCGGGATCACGTCCGCCACAGCGCCGCAGGAATGCTGCAGATAGAAGGCGCCATAGGCGTGGGCGAGCTCTGTCAGTCTGCGGGTATTCCTGGCAAAAAACTGCCGCCACATGGGCACGCTCAGCAGCAGGCTGCGCTGGGTGCCGTAATCATCATGGACACGCAGGACATCGATACGCCCACCGGCAGCTTCGAAGAGGCGTTCGTAGTGCTCGAGCTCGAAGGCCACCATGCGGTCGTAGACAAAGTGGGCCAGCTCGGGTTCGAGGGCCATGTCAATAAAGAGGCTCTCCATGCTGCGCAGTGCCGTTGCCATCTGAAACGGCCCCGCATGACCGACGACGATGGCGCGGTCTGGCCAGCGGTCGAGTCCGCGGCCAAAGCCCTCGTAGTCGAAATCGTCCGGATCCGGCCAGCGGAACTCCTGCAGTTCAGCGAGGGTCCGGGCGGCATCGAGCGGCCGCCGGACGATCTGGCCGTGGTACTCCTTCCCGGTCCAGACACTGCGGCTGTATGTGCCCCACCAGCTGGCCGTGACCTCGTAGCCGTCGGCATCGGTATAGGCGGGCAGCGTGGGCCCTGTGTAATCCACCGCCGGGTAGCGCGTGTCAATCTCGAAATGCCGCAGCAGCGCCTCGTGGTCGGGCAGGCCGTAGTGGGCCAGCAGCCTCCGGTTGACGACGCTGACCGCCTCGAAGGCGGCCGGGACCCGGTCAACGGCGGCATGGGCGAAGGCGGCGCGGACGCGCTCTTTCGAGGTCATGCGAGTTCGATGGCAAGCACGTTGCGGTAGGGGGTCGGCAGGCGCCCGGGCAGTTCAACGGTCAGGATACCTGCAAAGCTCTGCCAGCGGCAGTCGCCCGCACCCAGGAGGCGGACGGCGGCGATGTCTTTGCCTCGGAAGCTCTGCAGCACCAGCGCCCGGCCCTCGGGCTCGCCCATGACGAAGGCATAGACCGTCGAGCCGCGGCAGGTGAAGCGGAAGTCCGTCTCCGTCCAGGCGACCTCATCCTCGCGGAAGCCCTCAATGAGTACGGTAGAGGGGCCCTCACCGTAGCGCTCCCAGGGTCTCGTGCCGTGAATCGCCTCGCCGGCGATACGGAACCAACCGGCCAGCTCCTCGAGTAGCCAGCGCGTCTCGGCGTCGATGCTGCCGTCGGGTTTCTGCAGCACGTTCAACAGCAGGGTGCCGTTTTTTGACACCACATCGATCAGGATATCGATGACATGGCCCGGGGTCTTGAAGCGCTGGCGGACGTCATAGAACCAGTTGCCGATGCAGGTGTCGGTCTGCCAGGGACTCGAGGCGATGTCCGGCAGCTGGCTCTTCTCGATGTCGAGGACGCCGACTGAGTGGATCCGGGCACGGGGGTCCTTCTGCGTATAGACCGCCTGATTGCTGCCGTGGCGCCTGATGGAGTCGTTGTAGAAACAGGAGACCGCCTCGAGGCCGTAGCGGAAGTCGGGCGCGCCGGGCTCGTCCTCACGGATGCGGCCGAAGGGCAGGGCGCCGTCCGTGTAGAGCAGGTCAGGATGGAAGCGGTCTATGAGCTCGTGCATGACGTCAAGCCAGAAGCTGCGGAAGCGCTCGTTCTTCGTGTACCAGGGATCGACGTGGCGCATGTCGGGTGCAACGTGTTCTTCGTTCGGGTGATAGAAATCGCGGCGCCCGGGCCACGTGCCGTCGTAGGGGACACCGGCAAAGGGGCCGGTGCGGTCGTGGCCCTTCGTCACCGCCCACCAGGAGAAGGAGGCGCCGAGGTGCTCGCTGAGGCCGAAGGGGAGATTCTCGGCCCGGGCAGCCTGCTGCCATTCGGCGCAGATGTCGCGCCCCGGTCCGATGCGCACGGAGTTGTAGGGATGAAGAGCCGAGTCGTAGTTGAAGAAGTGGTCGTGGTGCGTCGCCTGGGCCACGAAGTAGCGCGCGCCGGCGCGGCGGTAGAGCGACATCAGTTCGGCGGGGTCCCAGTTTTCCGCCCGCCAGAGTCCGCAGAGGTCGAGATAGCCGAACTCCGAGGGATGGCCGTAGTGGCGCAGGTGGTAGAGGTACTGGTCGGAGCCCTCGAGGTACATGTTGCGGGCGTACCAGTCACCGTACATCGGGACGGACTGGGGTCCCCAGTGGCTCCAGATGCCGAACTTGGCGTCGCGGAACCAGTCGGGGCAGACATAGTGGCTGAGCGATTCAAAGGATGGCTGGAACATGGGTAGCGCCTCGCTTCTATGAGTGTGCTTGCTGTCGGGCTGCTGCGGATGATACCGGCTTGCTGCCGTGCTGATCAGCTGTCTGTCTGGTCCCAGAGAACGCGCCAGTCGGAGGCGCCCGGCCAGAGGAAGACCTGGCCCTTGATCAGGCGGCAGTTGGCGTCGGCCGCGGCGATCCTGTGCATCTCGGCAGCGGAGAGGGGCTCCATATCGAGGACGGCGAGATTCGCCTGGATATGGGCGGGATTCGTCGAGAGCGGGATCGGGATCTGGCCGCGCGTTATGGCCCAGAGCAGGGCGACCGTGGCCGGGTGGACCCCGCGCTCCGCGGCGATGGCGCGGATGACCGGCATCTCGAGGACGTTGACGTCCTCCGGTGTGGTGTCACGCTCGGGCCGCGACGGAGAGCCGAGGGGCGCATAGCCGACGGGCTGTATGCCGCGCTCACGCGCATATTCGAAGAGTCCGGGCTGCTGAAAGGCCGGGTGCAGCTCCATCTCGATGAGTTCAGGCCGGATGCGGATACGGGGCAGGATCCGCTCGAGCTTCGCCACGGTCATGTTCGACATGCCCAGCTGGCGGACCAGCCCTGCGTCGTGCATCGTTTCGAGCGCGGCCCAGGTCTCGAGGAACTCTTCGAGGATAAAGGGGTGGGAGTCGGGATTGCGGTCATCGGGGCGGGCAAAGGGCGCGTGATAGTTGCGGAAGGGCCAGTGGATGAAGCAGGCATCGAGGTATTTACAGCCCAGATCGGTGATGCTCTGTCGGACGGAGCGCTGGACGGCGGCGGGGGCGTGGGCGTCGTTCCAGACCTTCGACATGAGGTAGAGCTCCCCGCGGGCGAGGCCCAGTTCAGGTAGCGTCCGGGCGATGGCGGCGCCGATCTCCCTCTCGTTGCCATAGACGGCGGCGCAGTCGATGAGGCGGTAGCCGGCGCGGATCGCCGTCGCGACCGCCGCGGCCATGTCGTCGTGGCCGATGTGATCGGAGCCGAAAGTGCCGAAGCCGATGGCCGGGATTCTGGTGCCTGAGCGCAGCGTCCGTGAGTGGCTGTGAGCAGGATCGTTCACTTTGGTCACCGGTGTCTGACCTCCTTCTATGGCTGCAGGGTTCGGATGATAGTTTCTAAACAAACTTTAGCATAGCCGGGCGCAGATAGAACAAGGGATTTCAGCACATGTACAAACACCACTTGCATTCCTCCACAGACCGTGTATAATAACTAAAGTCAAAGATAGTCAAAGGCAAAGACAATAATCAAATAGAATACGAAAGGTGGTGGCTGGAGATGAGACTTGACAGATATACGGAACCGACCCTGAATGCACTGCGCAGTGCCCAGGAGGAGGCGATTCGCCGCGGCAATCCCGAGCTGCAGGATT
>JASGUU010000065.1 GCA_030057555.1 Bacillota bacterium
GACATTTCTTCTTTGCCGCCAAGCCGAATAATATTATCGTGTCTTTTGTACGGGTTTCGCAAAACTGGTCTGTCTTTTGTTTGGGCTTTCAAAATTCAGACTGTCCACTTTATGGGGTACAGTTTAACATGGGCACCGGCGTCATTTTTGTCCATGCCTGGACATATTTTTCGTTCCTGCCCCGAAACACGGGCACCGGCGTCATTTTTGTCCATCTGTGACCAGTTTTTGGAATTATGTCCTGATTCGGAGGCACTACACGACTTTATGTCTTCGAACCCGTTTTCATTACAATCTGTAACAAATGGCTCGACCGGACATGTCAACGTGTAATTTTGATCGCTTAAAAGCCCGCAAAGCACTGGAACGAAGGCGTTTCAGCTGTTTAGATTTGTTCTAATAGCGTCATCTGAGCGTAATATAAGGCGGTTTTCGTGTAATCTGTTTGTAATATTTCCTTGACCTCTCTGACCTGGCACCCGTATAATCACCTTCGTTATCCGTCTTTGGCAGGCTATGCGTCAGCCCGGACGGTGACTCCTGTGAGGTGTATATGCAACGATTCAGACTACAGCCGCTTACACGGCTCATCGCTCGAGTCTGTGACCATCCGCTTACACCGCGTCTGGCGGTAAGCGTCGTCGCCGTGCTTGGTGTCATCTGCCTCGCGCTGACTCTGGAAAAGCCCGAGCCTCGTCATCTGGCCTATGCAGTTGAAGACGAGGCCGATCAACCGCCTTTTATTGTACTGCCGGCGGATGAGAGCGGGGCTCCATCGGAGAAGCTCCCGGAAACCGCGCAGCTCGCCGTTCAGATACCCGTGGCAATCATGGGACTGGAATACATGCCGCTGAACCGTTCGGCACTGCCTGACGCCATGGATGTGGCGATGGACACGGCGGCCGTTGCGGTCGGCGCGCCGATCGATGCCGATGGGCAGGAAACGGCGATGTTGCCTGCCGAATCAGGCGAAAGCGTGGCGGCGTCTTTGCTGACTATGCCGGGAGTGCCGGACTCGACGGCAGCCGAAGCGACCGAAGCAGCCGAGAGCAGCACGGAGCTGCCCATCCCGGAAGCCGTGACCGTGCCGGAGGAAGTACAGCTGCTGCTCGCGAGCACACCGGAGCCGGAGCCGGTGGAGACGGCAGCGGAAACGGTGGAAACAACACCCGAGCCGACGACAAGCGCGGACCCGGATGCCCATCTCATCGGCAGCACGCTTTATGTCCGCTCCTATGATGTGTCCGTCTTTGATGCCGCCAGTACCGCCGCCACCGAGCTGCGGCTTGTACAGCGCGGGACGCCGGTGGAAGTGCGGGGGTTTGAGGGGGACTTTGCAGAAATAGGGCTCGAGGATGGCAGCAGCGGCTATCTGCTGCGCAGTGTGCTGCAGGAAGGCTTTATCTTCCCCATGTGGGTGCGCACGCTCTATTGCACCGCTGATGGAGTGGACGCCCGTGAGGCCGCAGATCCCGAGCTGCCACCCGTCCATCGCTTCAACATCGGCGACGAGGTTCTCGTTATCGGCCGCACGGATGAATGGTATGAGGTGCAGCGACCGAACGGCTATCTGATGTACTGCCGCAACTGGCACTTCAGCGAGACCCGCCCAACCGAGCCGACCACAACCGCGGCCCCGACGACGACGGCCGCGCCGACCGAGACGCCCGCGCCGACCCCGGCACCGACGCCTGCTCCGACGCCTGCTCCGACCCCGGTTCCGACAACGGCCACCACAACGGCGAGCTCGATCGGTCAGCGCATTGTCGAAATCGCGCTTTCGATGCGCGGACCGCAGGGAGGCTATGACTGCTCCGCCTTTGTGCAGGAGGTTTACCGGCGCGTCGGCATCTCGATCCCCCGCTCGACCTATGGCTATGCCGGCACCGGTCAGAACCTCACACTGGCGACGGCGGAACCCGGCGATCTGATTCTCTTTGATTCGCTTGGCGTGGGACATACGACGCATGTTGGCATCTATCTCGGCGGCAGCGAGGTCGTCCATGTCAACACCGTCCAGCACAAGATCATGATCCAGGACTGGCGCCCATCGGCCTATCCGATCACGGGCGTCAAGCGCTACCGCTAGTGGCCAGACGACGGCGGAAGCGGCAGCTTTTGCAGGCGGACGAGGCGCGGAAGCTGGCGGCGGTCGTACATGAACGACAGGCCGGGGAGCTGCGCCGGCTGGCTGCGGCGCTTGAGGCCGTGGTGGTCTTCGACCTGGAGTGGAACATGGCCGAACCCTGGCGCCCGGTACCGCCCGAGATTCAGGCCCGCCTGCCCTACGAGATTATCGACATCGGTGCGGTACGCCTCGAGCTTCCGCGGTCGCATACACGCGAAACGCTGCCGCCGCTGGATCTGGAGCACGCACGTGAATTCACCGAGACTGTGCGGCCGGTGGTGCACAAGCGCCTCAACCGCTACGTGGCGCGTGTGACGGGGCGGGACCGCGAATCACTGCGCTTCGGACGTACCTTTCCCCGCGTATATACGGATTTCCATGCTTTCTGCGGCCCGGCCCCCTGGATCTATGCAACCTGGAGCGCGAGTGACAGCGGTCCGCTGGCCGCGAATCTCGCCTGGCACGACATGGGCGGCGAACTCGGGGTGCGCGTGCTCGATGTCCAGCGCGTTTTCGCCCAGCTGACCACCGATACCCAGAGCCAGCGCAGCATACAGGCGGCGCTGGGCCTGCTCGGTCTGGAGGAGAATGGCGCCAGGTTCCACACCGCGATCGTCGACGCCCACCTGACCGCCGTCATCCTGTTGACGCTGCTGCGGCGTGCGCTGGGACTGGAGCCGGCCGAAGCCCCGCCGCCGGAGGAGCCGGCGGAAGGGGAGGAGGCGCCGCCCGCGCGTGTTGATGTGCTGCCCTGGTCCGGCAGCTTCGAGGACTTTCTGCGCCGCTTCACCATGAACCCCGATCTCAACACCCGCGGAAATCTGGCGGCGGCGCTGTCCGGCAGCCAGGCGGAGGTCATCCGCCGCATACTGGCCCTCGAGCTGCGCTGTCCCGCCTGCGGGGAGATCCTGCAGGGGATCGAACCGCGGCTGCGCACGACAGCCACAGCCTCACGCCCGGCACCGCGTCTGGAGAAGACGCCGCCGGAGCCGGCGGAGCAGGTGTCGTCCGGGGATGGCGGGGGAGAGGCCGAAGCGGCGGAAAAGGAAAAGGAAGAGGAGAGCTGGCCGCCGGTGATCGGTCCCTGGGCGCGCACGGGGAAGAGGTATGGTGCGCGCTTTCTTTGCCCCGAACATGCCTATGTAGAGGGCCGTTTCAAGCTGCGGCGCAGAAGCTGCAACCTGATGCAGCTGACCGGTCGTCTGACGCTGGAGCAGACCTGATCTTTCAGTCGTCGAAGAGTTCGTCCCGGTAGAAATCGTCCAGATATTCGATGTCATCGTCGAGATCCTCCGGCCTGAGGGGCAGGCGGATGTCGTCGTACGCGTCTATCTGGGTATAGGTGGAAATGGCGACCTGTCGGGCCGGGTTCTCCGTGTGGGTCAGCAGCAGCGTGGCGTCGAAGGCAGTGAGGTAGAGACGGTCGTCGTCGCCTTCGAGGCGGAAGGCGATCGTGAGCTCGCGCTCATATTGCTCGAGATCTTCGACGGTCAGGGTGTAGGCGGTGAAGAGAAGGGCAAAGGCCTCATCGCCCAGTTCATTCGAATGCAGGACAACGGTGTCGAAGTCGTCGTCATCGCTGTCGTCATCGTCGCCATCGGCTTCGGCATTGTCGCCCAGATAGATCCTCCAGCTGTCTTCGGCGAAGATGATTTCATAGAGCTGCCACAGACCAAGCGGGGTGATGCCTGCATCCGTTCCGGTCAGATCACGGTAGCTGCCGTCCGGCTGTCGATGCCAGATCCCGTCCTCGCTGAGGAAGAGGATGAGGTGCTCGGAGCCTTCGTTCAGGCTGTCGACCTGATCGTTCAGGAGGCGCCGGCCTTCGGCGTCGGAATACAGCAGCAGATCGAGCATCTGGGTGGCATCCGGCTCGTCCGGACTGCAGATACCGAGGGCGAAGCGGGAGAAGATGCGGCAGCTGCGGTAGTCGCGGGCGGCGCGGATGGCGGCTGCGAGGTCGGCAAACGCAAGCTCCGCGGCTGCCGGGGCCAGGTCATCTTCGCCGAAGAAGGGTTCATTTGCCTTCAGATGCTGTCTCCTGATGACGGGTTCTATGTCATCGAAACGGATCCTCCGGCCGGCCGTCGGTGCCGGCGCCGGCGCCGCAGTGGTGGTGGTGCCTGCGTCGGAACGCGACGACTCCGTGGCCGTAGCTTCCGCTGTCGTCGTGGCCACGGCGGTGCTTTCCGCCTCGGTTGTGGTGGCTATCGCTGTCGTCGGTTCCGCAGTCGTGGTTCTGGTTGCCGTTGAGGTCGCGTCGGTCTTCCGCGTCCTTGCCGCACGGGAACAGGCGGTCAACAGCAGGGAGGCGGACAGGACTGCGAGCAGGACCGCACCTAAACGTTTCATGAGGGCAGACTCCTTTGCCTTGGCTGTCGCCGGAGTCGTTGCCCCAGGCGCAGCTTTCACAATAGCATGACAGTGTCAGGAAAACATGGTATCGGGAGAGTTCTGCTCCCGGCAGGCGCCGTCAGGAAAAGACGTATGAATTACTGTATGTCTGAACTTCGTCATCTGCTGTTTGTTGGTTGCCGGAAGCACGAGGTCACGACTGGAAAGTGGAGCATGGGAACCATACCGGAAGTACCCTGTTTCTCCTCGATTTGACCATTTGGGACTCATTTCTGGTCAGGATCGCGAGAAATCCAAAAAAAGATTTGGCAAACTCGCCGTCTTGACCATTTGAGGTCCGTTTCTGGTCAGGATCGCGAGAAATCCAAAAAAAGATTTGGCAAACTCGCCATCCCGACCATTTGGGGCCCGTTTCTGGTCAAGATCGCGAGAAATCCAAAAAAAGATTTGGCGTGCGCCAGTTCGGTGCAAGGGAGATAGTGAGGTGAGATTCCTCACCCGGTAAAGGGGTAGCGCCCAGCCGGTACATAGCCTTGGAGCCTTAGTCCG
>JASGUU010000066.1 GCA_030057555.1 Bacillota bacterium
TTCCAAATCATTTTTTGGATTACTCTTCGTTTTGACCAGAAACGCCCCCTTTGTGGTCAGGATGGCGAGTTTTCCAAATCACTTTTTGGATTACTCTTCGTTTTGACCACCAGAAGTCCGCAAGCTGCTTTTTCTCCCTGCCAGCCGTCCTCCTGGCATGCTCAACCGCTTCCTGACATTCTTGACGTGCACCCCTGATCAAGTTTCAGGCAAATCCGAACCGGGTCCGGGAAGCGGGCAGGCAGGACTCCGCTGACGCGGGGCAGGGCGCGGAGGCGGCGGCCGGGATGGTCTGAAAGACGACGGCATCTCCGTTCAGGGAAGCAGCCCGCCCATCTCCTCCTGCGTAAAATGATAGCTGTGGTTGCAGAAATGACAGACGAGGTCGATGCCCTTCGGATCGGCCGCGAGCTCCTCACGGTCATCCAGCCCCAGCGCCGCGAGATTACGACGCATGCGGTCACGGCTGCAGCGGCAGCGATAGGCAACTTCCCGCAGCTCCAGCAGGCGAATCTCCGGATCTCCCATCAGCAGGTCCATGAGCTGGGCCGGGGTGAAGCCCTCACGCAGCCAGTAGCTGATTTCAGGGAAACCCGCCGCCCGCTCCTCAATGTGGGCGAGCAGGGCATCATCGGCACCGGGCAGCGCCTCGAGCAGGAGGCCGGCGGCATCACGCACCCGGTCGCCGTCGAGATCCACACTCAGAAACATGACCCCCGGACGCTGCTCCGAATAATATAAATAGGAGATGAGATCCTGGGCGATCTCGCCGGACACCAGCGGTACCGTGCCTACGTAGGGATCGCGCAGACCCAGATCACGGATAACGGTAAGGCGTCCTCCCTCCACCGCCGCGCGCACGGCCAGACGGCCTTTCGCGTCAACCAGGCTGGGCAGCTGCGGCGCCGCGATCTCACCACGGCAGCTTCCGTCGCCCTCGGCGATGACGGTCATCGAGCGCAGGGGACCGCTGCAGTCGAGGCGCAGCGTGAGATTGTCATCCTCGTGTTTGAAACTCGAGGCGAACAGCAGGCCGCCCGTCAGGAGCCGCCCGAGGGCCAGCGTCGACAGCGGGCTCAGACTGTGGAGGCGCTGGGCCTCCCGCACCACAGTACGGCTGCGGCAGGCGGCGAGTCGTATGTGTCCGCCGGAGGCCAGTGCCGTCACCAGATGATCGTCCGGCGTCGTGAGGCGCGGATCATCCCAGGTCAGAGGCATCGCAGTTCTCTTTTCTCACAGCCTCATCCCGACGCCAGACATGCAGGATACGCCTGAGACCACACCGTGCAGGCGGCCAGTCCGCAGCCGGTGGCCGGGCCGCGGCGTCTTCCAACAGCTCGCCGTCGAGCACCGCCACCTCCGTGAAGCCGGCATGTCGGCACAGCTGCTCGAGGCGCTCATCCGCAATCACACACTCCTCGATCAGGGCACGGCTGCGGCGGAAATATGGACTTTCGGGCAGGCGCCGGAACCAGGTCAGATCGGCGCGGCTGCGGCCAGCATCGAAATCGTAATCCACCATCCAGATCAGGGCATGATCCTCGCCGAGATCAAACCAGGGACTGCCGTCGGCGAGCCCGGTGAAATGTTCCTCCGTCACCCGGTCAAAGAGCAGACAGCCACCTGGACGGACAAAGAGCCCGAGGCGCTCGAAGAAGGCTTCCAGGGCACCTGGTTCACAGAGATGATTGACAGTATCGAGGAGGCAGAGGGCAATATTAGCCGTCCCGAAGAGATCGAGCTCAGTGAGATCCTGCTCCAGCAGCAGCGGCGCAGATACGAGCCCGGACATTCGTTCGCGGGCTTTTGCCAGCATCGCGGCCGAGCGGTCCACGCCGATGAGGTCAAGATTCCTTTTAGCCAGAGCCTCGAGCAGCCGACCGCTGCCACAGCCCAGATCAACGAGCAGAGGCCTCGCCCCGCTGCCCTCCGCCTCGCGCCTGTCGAACGCTGTCGGTACGTAATGGGCGATCAGTTCGCAGAGAAGCAAAGCAAAGCCGTCCGGGTCCTCCAGCGGCTGAAGTTCATCCCAGGCGGCTGCGATGGCGTCGTAGGGGTCCAGAGTCACGGCGTTTCGCCGCTTGTCGCCTCGCTCGTCGACTCGGCCTGATCCGTACCGGGCTTCACATCGGCATCGGTCTGCGGCGTCCGGCCCTCGAGGTAATCGATGGCGGCGGCGAGCTGCGTATCCTCCTCTTTGGTCAGCTGTACCAGAGGCTTGTAGGATGCTTCTTCGGAGAGACTGACTTCATAGTCGGGCACGAGACCGTCTCCCTCGACCGAGCCTCCACCGGGCAGGAAGTAGCGGAAAACCGTGACATTCAGCGCTGAACCGTCCGGAAGCATGAAGTAGCGGGTACCCGAGCCTTTGCCAAAGGTCTGGTTGCCGATCAGAACAGCCTTTTCCCAGTCATGCAGACAGCCGGCGAAGAGTTCGGAGGCAGAAGCCGAGTTCTCGTTCAGGAGAATGGCGTAGTGCATTTCCTTCGGCACGGCCATCTGGGCATCGCTGCGCCAGACCTCCTCATCGGGTCTGCCGTCGGCACGGCCACGGATGCGGGCGATCTCGCCCTCCGGCAGGAGATAGTCGAGGGCGCCGATGACGGCGGCAGCGTCGCCGCCTGGGTTGTTGCGCAGGTCAAAGACTATGCGCTTCGCACCCTGCTCCAGCAGCTGGTCAACAGCGTCGGTGAACTGGGGCACCAGCACTCTGGCATCCAGGAACTGGGTGATACGCAGATAGCCGATCTGGCGCGTCAGCATGCGGTGGCTGACAGCCTCTGTGTGGATGACGGCTCTGGTAATGACGAGATCTATCTGCCGCTGCTCCGAGGGGCGATAGAAGGAAATCGCGACATCGGTGCCTTCGGGACCCTTGACACGGGCCGCAAGTGCACTGACATCCTGCAGTTCCTCCACATTCTCGCCGTCAACCTCAATGGGAATGTCGCCGGCCCGTACTCCGGCCTTATCGGCCGGTCCGTCAGGCACAACCTCGAGAATTTCGATGTAGCCGCCGCGATTAAGCGTGATGGTTGCGCCGATGCCGGCATAACTGCCTGACATCTCCTCGTTCATCGACTCGAGCTCGTCCTGGCTCAGATAATACGTGTAAGGATTGTCTATCCCGCTCGCGAGACCAACGGCCAGCGCATTCAGAAGATCCGCATCGCTGAGCTCTTCATAGAAGTTCTCATCCAGCGCTTCGAGAGCGGCGGTGAGCTTGGCCGCGGCAGCCAGGGCATCGGGATCATTATTCTCGACGGAAATGCGGATGCCGTCACCAACCAGACTGGCATCCGGGTCGGCTGCGGTACTGGCAAAGGCCGGCGCCAGCACTCCGTGCGCGTAGAGCGTGTAGAAGACAACGCTGGTAAAGACAAAGGTACACGTGACGGCGAGGAGAACGGGCAGTATCCATCCACGTCTCGTCGGCCTGGGGACGTACGAAAAGTTTTGAAAGCCGGGGCGCGGTGCCGGAGATGGATGAGAATCCGTCTGTCCGTTGTTCCGATCTCCGTTCATCAGCGGATACCTCCGAGCAGGAAGCGATCGGTGTACGGATTCGTGTGCGTTCCGTTGACCGCCACTTCAAAGTGCAGGTGCGGACCGGTCGAGGCGCCGGTGCTGCCGACACGTCCGATGATGTCACCCTGGCTAACCTGCTGTCCCTCGTAGCAGTCAACATACTGCAGGTGGGCATAGGTCGTGGAAATGCCGTTGTCATGCAGGATGGTGACGTAGTTGCCATAGCCGGTCTTGTTCGCAGTGGTGGCCTCGCCCTGATAGGGAGCCGCCGCAATCACGACGGTTCCGGAGAGGGCGGCGCGCACCGGCGAGCCCAGCGGCGAAGAAAAGTCAATGCCGGAATGAAAACCCTGGGCTCCGGTAATCGGATGAACGCGCGGGCCGTAGTAGCTCGAAATGTACTGGATAGACGAACTGTTGAGCGGCCAGAGCATGGTGACCGCAGGAGCGGAAGGCTCGGTCGGAGCCTCCGTCGGAGCCGCGGTTGTGGTCGGTGCCGCTGTCGTCGGGGCGGCCGTGGTCGTCGGGGCCGCAGTCGGGGCGGCCGTGGTCGGGGCCGCGGTCGGAGCCGTGGTCGGGGTGGCTGTCGGAGCCGCAGTCGGGGCTGCTGTCGGAGCCGCTGTCGGGGCTGCCGTGGTTGTAGTCGGGGTGGTTTCCGCCATCTGGCTCGCGCGCAGAGATTCGCTTACTCGGGCCTCCTCGGCCTCACGTGCGAGCCTCGCAGCTTCATCAGCCGCGGACTGCGCCGCCGAAGAGGAGGCCAGCGCCTCCCGCTCCAGCCGGGCGTTTTCGATCGCACGCAGCTGGGCATAGAGCTGGTCGAGATCGGCGTTGATCTCCTCGCTCTCGGCTTCGAGCGCGGCGATCCGGGCCGAACGGGTGATGATCTCGCCCTCGGCGCTGTTGAGATCGGTTGCCACAACTTCCATATCATTTGCGAGCGCCTCAAGCTGGCGTTCGACGGAATCAAAGAAAGCCTCCGCCTGCGCGGCTGTCTGCTCGGCATCGAGGCGGGCATCATCGGCAACCTGCTGCAGGCCGCGCAGCTCGTCGAGCATGGCAGCGTCCTGCTCCGTGATCAGATCCATCAGGCGCATGGTGGTGAAAAAGCCGCCGATGCTGTCGGATTCCAGCAGGATCTCAAGCGTCGTACGGTTGCGGAAGCGATAGAGGCTGACGATACGGTCCTCGTAGGCCTCCTGCATGTCATTGGCGTTGTTGACTGCGATGTTGTAGCGATCCAGCGAGAGCCGCAGCTCTTCACGCGCGAGATCGAGTTCACGACTGAGACGCTGATACTCGGCTTCGGCGTCCGTCTTCTCGGCACGGATGGCTTCCAGCCGTGCCTGCAGGCTGTTGCTGTGCGCCTCGTGGGCGGACAGGGAGAGGCGGGCCGCCTCGAGTTCCTGCTGGTTGCGTTCGCGCGCGGCGATGAGCTCCGCTTCGGTTGCCGCAGCAACGGGAGCGGACACGCTCCACATCGCCGGAACGGCTGTCAGGACCAGCATGAAGCTGACCAGAACGGCAATCCATCGTTTGCGCTTTCTACTCATAATATGACTAACCTCCTTGGCTCACGGCTAGACCTGAATGTGCCTGCGCACCGACAGAGCGCTGCCGGCCGCTCCAATGAGAATGCCGAGCGCGAGATTGATGACGAGAACCCGCCAGGCAATGCTCGAGAGCGGCAGCATCATATTGGACGCCGTGAAAGGCGAGGATTGTGCGTCACCTACAACCCTGCCCACCATACTAGTATACAACTTATCGTAGGTGAAATATATAGCGGCAAAGGCAAGCAGAGCTCCCGCCGTGCCGATCAGGGCACCTTCGAGAACATAGGGTGTGCGGATATAGAGTTTCGTCGCACCCACATACTTCATGATGGCAATCTCTTCCGAACGCGCCAGCACCGAGATGCGCACCATGTTCGAAATGATAAAAAGCGAAACGATGCACATGATCGCAAAGGCGATCAGAGTGGCCGTATTGACCACGCGCACGATGGAATTCAGCGTGCGCATGGTGCGCTCGGCGACATCGACATTCTGCACGCCCGGGTAGGCGCGGATCTGCGCTGTAAAGGCATCTACCTCCTCAGGATTGACGAGACGCACCTGAAAGGTATACTGCAGCTTTTCGAAGGGGAAGGAGTCCAGCGCCTTCGCCGACTCGCCCATGCCCGCCCGCAGCAGTTCATAATTCTCCAGCGGGGTCAGGCGCTTCCAGGACAGCACGTTCGGATCGCCCTCGAGATAGGCCTCGATCGCCGCACTCTCCTCGGGCTTGAGCTCGTTGCTGCACCAGACCTCCACCGGCGGCTGCTGGGCGATCACGCGGGCACTGTGGTTGGCCAGCAGCGATATGGTCGTGAAGGCTCCGAGCAGCACCAGCATCAGCGTCACCGTCGTCAGCGAGGCGACCGATACCAGCGGATGGCGCAGCATGTTCAGGAGGCTGTCGCGGATCAGATTGAGAAGTTTACGCAAAGCAGTCATGGTGTCAGCGCCGTTTATAGTAGAAGTCGTAGCTCGTGAAGCCGCGGCGCTCCTTCTCCGCAGCCCCGGCCTCTTCGGCCGGCTGCGAGGGACTGGCTTCGCCATTTCTGATGGCGGCCATTTCCGCAAATAGCTCCTCGCTCCCGAAGGTCTCGTCCAGAGCCTGTCGGCCGCCGGCGAGATCGAGCAGATTGTTGTCCAGATCCGAGTACAGCGCGCGATGGGCATCGCGGACGAGTCGGCCGTCGGCAATCTCGATGACGCGCTTCTGCATGCGGTTGACCATCTCCTGGTCATGGGTACAGACGATCACGGTCGTGCCGTTGTGATTGATCTCCTCGAGCAGGGCCATAATCGATTCAGAGGTGGCGGGATCGAGATTGCCCGTCGGTTCGTCGGCGAGCAGCATGCCCGGGTTGTTGACCATCGCCCGGGCGATGCCGACACGCTGCTGCTCTCCGCCGGAGAGCTCATCGGGGCGCGCCTTCTCGCGGGCTCTGAGACCAACCGTGCTGAGTACCATCGAAACCTGCCGGCGGATATGGCGGTTCGATTCGCCGAGTATTTCCATCGCAAAGGCAACGTTGTCGAAGACGGTCATGGTCGGGATCAGCCGAAAATCCTGAAAGACCATGCCGATACTGCGACGCAGGTAGGGAACCAGACCCGGACGGAGCCTGGTCAGGTCGAGGTCGTCAATCAGAATGCGGCCGCTGTTCGGCCGTTCTTCACAGGTTAGAAGCTTGACGATCGTCGACTTCCCTGAGCCTGACTGCCCGATGATAAAGACAAACTCACCCTCTTCGATCTCAAAGGATACATCGTTGAGAGCGAGGGGAGCCTCCGGGGCATAGGACATGCTGACATTTTCAAAGCGTATCAAAGGTATCTGTCACTCACTGTCGGCGACAGCGGACTATCCTCCGGCAGAGGATGACGGCCGCGCCGCTTCATGAACCCTGAACGGTTCGGCTTAATTACGCCACCACTTGGCCGCGCGCGACGAGCTCAGCGAGGCACGGTCCTGCTTCTCCAGATAGCGGCGCACCATGGCGGCCAGCTTGAAGAGGACGGCATCGTCAAAGATGCGCAGATCCAGACCGGTGATCTTCTGGACTTTGTCCAGACGGTAGACCAGGGTGTTGCGATGGACGAAGAGCTGTCGGCTCGTCTCCGAACCGTTGAGGTTGTTCTCGAAAAATTTCTGGATGGTAAGCAGCGTCTCGCTGTCAAGCGAATCGTAGCAGTTGTCCGGGAAGACCTCGTCGAGGAACATGTGGCAGAGTGTCGGCGGCAGCTGATAGATCAAACGCCCAAGCCCGAGCTTGTCATAACGCATCAGATAGGACTCGGACTCGAAAATCTGGCCAACTGTAAGCGCAAGCGAAGCTTCGCGGTAGGATTTGGCACAGTCCTTCAGCGTCTCGGCTGGCATGCCGATGCCGATGCGAACCTTCGCCATCGATTCAGCGTTGAGGGTATCCAGAATCTGTGTCCCCAGAACATCCGGATCCTGGCGCTGCTCGCGGTCAATCTCCTTCAGCAGGACAATGGTTTCCTCGTCAATGGCAATCAGGAAATCCTGCTTGCGCCGTGGGAAAAGGCCCTGCAGGGTCTCGAGGCATTCGAGGCTGTCACCCTCCTCGACCAGAATGAGATAGGCCTGACGCGGCGCGGCATAGGGCACCTTGAACTCGCGCGCCTTCAGCGGGATGTCACCGGGAAGCTCGTTTTCCAGCAGGATGTTCTTCAGCAGGGCCAGCCGCTCTTCCTCCATGGAGCCGTCGGCCAGCGCAGCGATAATCCAGTTGGCCAGCAGGCCGAGGTAGGACTGGGCTATCGCGTCACTGCCCTGTACATAGAGAACAAATTCCATCTGATTCGCAAGCTGAATATGCTGGAAGCAGCGCTCGTCACCAACCAGGGTCAGCTCCTCACCGCTCATGACCGCGAGGGCTTCCTCATCGGGCCTGCCAACCAGATCCGGATTCGTCGCGGCAACGACACGGCCCTGCGCGTCAACGACACCGGCCGTCCGCTCGAGGAACTCCGCTGCTTTTCGGATGACCTGATTGACCTCGTCCATGAACTTCCACCTTTCGTCATTTCGCTTCGCGGCCGTGAGGCAGATTTCGTCGCACGGCGGAACGTGAACTTCATAATTTTAACGCTCACACAGAAAGAGTGCAAGTTTACCGTCATCTGAGCGTCACGCTATCGTAACATAAGCGAATACGTCTGCCTGTCACAAATGATTCCGGATGTTCGCTGTATCAGCCAGCTGCCGCAGCACAGGACTCCCGGCTCTCCTTCCTTTTCGAACCAAAAAACCGCCCCGGTACTCCCGGGGCGGTTCCTGTCGAGTGCTGGCTGCAATCAGGTGATGATGCGGTTCTCCGTCTCCTTGTCGAAGAGGGCGATGCGGACCGGGTCGAAGGCAACGTGGATGTCCTGACCGACTCGCGAGGTCGACGTGATCGGATCGACGCGGGCGGTCAGCATGGTGTTGTTCACCGTCAGATAGATGTAGGTCTCGGCACCGAGCATCTCGACGACGTCGACGTGCGCGGGAATCCTGGTAGCTGCGTTGTTGGCGACAAAGTGCTTCTCGTCGTTGATGGCCTCGGGACGGACACCCAGAATGACCTCTTTGCCCAGATAGGCGCGGACTTCGTCGACATTGTACTTCTCGTTCGGCAGCGTAATCGTCAGGCCCTCGGCGAAGGTGGCGGTGATGCCGTCGTCTCCCTGCCGCAGCGTGGCGTTGAGGAAGTTCATGGGCGGCATGCCGATGAAGCCGGCGACAAAGGTGTTGTTCGGATGGAGATAGAGCTGGCCCGGGCTGTCAACCTGCTGGATGAAGCCGTCCTTCATGACGCAGATGCGGGAGCCCATCGTCATGGCCTCGGTCTGGTCATGCGTAACGTAGATGATCGTCGTGTTCAGGCGCTGGTGGAGCTTCGTGATCTCAACACGCATCTGCACGCGCAGTTTGGCGTCGAGGTTCGACAGAGGCTCGTCCATCAGGAAGACCTTCGGGTCGCGGACGATCGCACGGCCGAGCGCAACACGCTGGCGCTGACCGCCGGAGAGGGCCTTCGGCTTACGATCGAGCAGGTGCTCGATTTCGAGGATGCGGGCTGCCTCGTTGACGCGGCGCTTGATATCCTCCTTCGGGGTCTTACGCAGCTTGAGACCAAAAGCCATGTTGTCATACACGGTCATATGGGGGTAGAGCGCGTAGTTCTGGAAAACCATGGCGATGTCACGGTCCTTCGGCTGGACATCGTTAACGAGGCGGTCATCAATGTAGATCTCCCCCTCGCTGATCTCTTCGAGACCGGCAACCATGCGCAGGGTCGTGGACTTTCCACAACCTGACGGGCCGACGAGGATGATAAACTCGCGGTCAGCGATATCAAGATTGAAATCACTGACAGCTACCACGCCGCCCTCATAGCGCTTGTAAACGTTCTTAAGAATAACACTCGCCATTACTTCACCTCCGAAAATGACGCGTCCGCTACCATTTCGTTTATTAGCAGCGGGTTTCGCATGACACAATCACTATATCACCCGCTTCGTAGGGTGACCATCCGCAATTATGTACAAAACTTTCGCTTCCATTTTGTTCACTTCCCGCGAAAGCCCGTAATATTTACCGAGTTATATGCAGCTGTTACCTCTGCCTCCCGCGGCGGCTTGCCAGCCCTTCTCACCCGCTCTATCATGGCAAAAGTTACGTCGGACCGGGCTCGGCTCCGGCCGGCCCGCGGTGGAGGGGAAGCTTTTGCATAAAATCACAGAATATGCGTGAATCTTGCATATAGACGTTGTTTTATGCAGAACAGCTTGATATTATAGCGGTTCGTATCGCTTATGACAGAGAGGATGGAAGACATGCATCAGGGGGACAAGTATCGGATTGGCATTGTCGGCGCTACGGGTTACGTGGGCATGGAGCTGGTGCGCCTTCTGGGCCGCCATCCCGGTTTTCGCATCACCGCCCTGACTTCGGTCAGCTACGAGGGGCGTCCTTTCTCGGAGATCTATCCCGCCTTCACCGGTGTGATGGATCAGACGCTGCGCACCGCCGACCCGGATTTTCTCGCGTCCGCCTGCGACCTCGTCATCACAGCCCTGCCCCACGGCGTCTCGTCCGAGATCGTGCCCCGGCTGCTGGATCGCGGTCTGCGTGTACTGGACCACAGCGGCGATTTCCGTTTTCGTGATCTCGCCACCTACGAGAACGCCTACCGTCTCAGGCATCCGCGGCCGGAACTGCTCGCCGAAGCCGTCTACGGCCTGCCCGAGCTGCACCGCGAGGCGATCCGGACCGCCCGTCTCGTCGCCAATCCCGGCTGCTATCCGACCTCGGCCATTCTGGCCATCGCCCCTCTGCTCACGGATGGTCTGATCGATGCCGACCGCCTCGTGGTCGATTCGCTCTCAGGCGTCAGTGGCGCCGGACGCCAGTCCGCCGTTGCCTACAGTTTCTGTGAGGCCGCCGAGAGCAGCCGGCCCTACGGTGTTGTCGGTCACCGCCACACAGCGGAAATGGAACAGGAGATTTCCGCCCTCGCCGGACGCCCGCTGGAGCTGGTCTTCACACCTCATCTCGTGCCGATGAAGCGCGGCATGCTGACGACCCTTTATGCCCCCTTCGCGGCCGCTACGGACACGGTAACGGCGGAGGAGCTCTACGAGCGCTTTAATTCCTACTATAAATATGAGACCTTCGTGCGCGTGCTGCCGCCGGGGCAGCTGCCCGACAGTGCCCGCGTTACGGCCTCGAACTTCATTGACATCGGCGTCGCAGTCGACCAGCGGATGCGGATGGTGAAGGTTTTCTCCGCTCTCGACAATCTCGGCAAGGGCGCCTGCTCCCAGGCCATCCAGGCACTGAACCTGATGACCGGCTACCCGGAGACGGCCGGCATCGACCAGATCGGTATCCCCGTATAGAAAGCGAGACCATAGATGGCAGATCAGAATTCCGACAAGCTCCTGACCAGTGCCGACGTCCCCGAGACGCTGAAGGCACAGATACTGATTGAGGCCCTGCCCTACATCCAGAACCTGGCCGGCAAAACCGTGGTGATCAAGTACGGCGGCAACGCCATGACCAGCCCGGATCTCAAGCAGCATGTGATGGAGGACATTACGCTGCTGCGCTATGTGGGTCTGCGTCCGGTTGTCGTCCACGGCGGCGGCCCCGATATCAACCAGATGCTCGGCCGTCTCGAGATCGAGTCACGCTTCGTCGACGGTCTGCGCGTGACCGACCAGGCGACCATGGAGATTGCCCAGATGGTCCTCGTCGGCCGCACGAACAAGGAAATCGTCAGCCGTCTGCAGCGGCAGGGTGCCGCCGCCATCGGCATCAGCGGCATCGACGGTCAGCTGCTGCGCTGCCGTCCCCTGCGCCGTGAATCCGGAGGCCGTCCTGTCGACCTCGGCTTCGTCGGCGAGATTACCCATGTCGACACCAGCGTCATCGAGCGTCTGACCGAACGCTGGATACCCGTCATCGCACCCATCGGCATGGATGAGCATGGACAGTCCTACAACATCAACGCCGATACCGTGGCCGCCGAGATTGCCGCCGCTCTCGAGGCGGAAAAGCTGATCCTGCTGACCGATGTCGAGGGTGTCATGCGCCGCGGCGAAAACGGCGACAGCGAGATTCTGCACTGGCTCGTCGACAGCGAAGCGCGCCAGCTCATCGCCGACGGCACCATCGTCGGCGGCATGATCCCGAAGGTCGAGGCCTGTATCGACGCCATCCAGCGCGGCGTCAATCGTGCCCACATCATCGACGGACGCATCCCCCACTGCCTCCTGCTCGAGATCTTCACACACCGCGGCATCGGCTCGATGTTCACCCGCCACCGCCGCCCCTTCTATCCCGGCGAGCGCGTCTGGGATCACAACTGACGGGAGGGAGAATGATGGAATCCACATACACGCTCGGTGATGTCCAGGCTCTGGATGCCCGCCGTCACCTGAACACATTTGGCAGCCGCCTCCCCATCCTCGCCGTCGCCGGCGAGGGCAGCTGCCTGATTGACGAAAACGGCAGACGCTATCTGGACCTCATCGGCGGCATCGCCGTCAATGTGCTGGGACACGGCAACGCCGCCCTGAGCGCAGCGCTGGCGGACCAGGCCGGGCGCCTGATCCACTGCTCGAATCTGGTCTACAACCCCTGGCAGACAGTGCTCGCGGAACGGCTCTGCGAGGCGACAGGGATGGACCGCGTCTTTTTCGCCAACTCCGGAGCCGAGGCGAACGAGGGGGCGCTCAAGCTCGCCCGCGGCTATCACGTCGAACAGGGACGCCCGCGGGCGCGGGTGCTCTCGGCGACGGATTCCTTCCACGGCCGCACGCTGGCAACCGTGACCGCCACAGGGCAGCCGAAGTACAATCGGAAGTTTGCCCCCCTGCCTCCGGGCTTCTCCTATCTGCCCTTCGGCGATGAGGAGGCTCTCACCCAGGCCATGGATGACGACGTCGCCTGTCTGATCCTCGAACTCATCCAGGGCGAAAGTGGCATCCACCCGCTCAGCCGCGAGTATGTCGCCCTCGCGCGCCGCCTCTGTGACAAAACAGGCGCCCTCCTCGTCATCGACGAGATCCAGAGCGGCATGGGCCGTACCGGCTGCTTCACCGCCTGCCAGCTCTACGATGTCAGGCCGGACATCATGACACTGGCCAAGGGTCTCGGCGGCGGCGTCCCGATCGGCGCTCTGCTGGCAAGCGAGGAGGCGGCCCGGGGCTTCGTGCCGGGCGACCACGGATCGACCTTTGGCGGCAACCCCCTCGCCTGCCGCGCCGCCCTCACCGTTCTCGATGAATATGAGCGGCTCGGCCTCACGGCCCGCGCCGGGGAGGCGGGGAAGCGTTTCCGCGCTGCGCTGGCACCGGCCGTATCGGATGAGGGGCCGCTCGTTGAGATCCGCGGCGCCGGCCTGATGCTCGGGCTCGAGCTCGCGACTGCGACAACCGCCGGCGGGGCTGCCGCCGTGCGCAACCGCCTGCTCGCCGAAGACGGCATACTGATCAACAGCATCGGCCAGACGACGCTGCGCCTGCTGCCGCCGCTCGTCATCACGGACGAGGAGATCGACTTTGCCTCCCGGGCGATTGTGGAAGCTTTGCAGAAATAAGGAGTAACTCAGGATGGAACAGCTGCCAAAGGATTTTCTTACGCTCAATGACTGGAGCCCGGAGACCATCATCCGCGCTCTCGACCTCGCCGACCGGCTGAAGGCCGAGCTGCGCGCGGGCACACCGCACCGCCTGCTCGAGGGACAGAGCCTCGGCATGATTTTTTCGAAATCCTCGACCCGCACCCGCGTATCCTTCGAGGTCGGCATCGCCCAGCTCGGCGGCCAGGGCCTCTATCTCAGCACCTCGGATATTCAGCTGGGCCGCGGCGAGACGATTCCCGACACCGCACGCACGCTCGGCCGCTTTCTCGACGGCATCATGATCCGCACCTACGCCCATCAGGACGTGGTGGAGCTCGCGCGCTGGACGCCCATACCGGTGATCAACGGTCTGACCGACCTGCTGCATCCCTGTCAGGTGCTCGCCGATCTGCAGACGATCCGCGAGGAATTCGGCCGTCTGCAGGGGCTGAAGCTGGCCTATGTCGGTGATGGCAACAACGTGGCCAACTCGCTGCTTATCGGCTGTGCGAAGACCGGTGTCGACATCCGCGTCGCCACACCCTCGGACTATCGCCCCGATCCGCTGATCTTCGAGCAGGCCAGGGGCATCGCGGCGAAAAATGGCTCCGAGCTGCTCTGGACCAGCGATGCCCGTGCCGCGATGGAGGGCGTCGACGTGGTCTACACGGACACCTGGGTCAGCATGGGCCAGGAGGCGGAACGTGCCGAGCGGATGAAAGTCTTCCTGCCCTATCAGGTGAACCGCGAACTCTGGACGCTCGCCGGACCCGACGCCATCTTCCTGCACTGCCTGCCGGCCTACCGTGAGATGGAGGTCAGCGAGGAGATTATCGAGGGACCGATGTCACGCGTCTTCGATGAAGCCGAAAACCGCCTGCATGCGCAGAAGGCCGTCATGGTCATGTTGATGGGCCGTGCCTGAGTCGCTCTTCAGCAGTGAAGAAGTTCCCCAGAGCGGGGCAAGTCGGGCGAGCGCCAGACTGGCCGTTTCCGTCCGTGATGCCCGCTTCGAGGATGTCCCGGCCCTCTACGCTCTGCAAAGAGCGGCCATGCGCCAGTATGCCGAACGCTCTGGACTGGACCCCGATCACGCGCCGCTCGAGTCGCTCGCGGAAACGGAAGACGATGTCGCCGTCGCCGTGGCCCGCGGCGGCGTCCTCATAGCCTGCAGTCCTCAGGATCCCTACCGTCCTCTCGCCACCCTGCGCCTGGCTGTCGACAGCCATGACGTGAGGATCGTCTGGCTGACGCGCTTTGCCGTCGACCCCGAGCTGCAGGCGCGCGGGGTGGGGCGCCGCCTCTATCAGGCGGCTGTCGACTGGGCCCGGGCCGCGGGTGCGAGGCGGATCTGCCTGCACACGGCCCTCGCCAACAGCGAAACCACGGCGTTCTACACCAGTCTCGGCTTTGGCCTCCTGGAGATATCCGACACCCGTGGCTACGAGCGCGGGCTCTTCTGTCACCCGTTCGCAGACGAAGATGCATCATGACGGCGACGGATGATTTCAGCCGGGGCAGCGTGAACCGCCACATCCTGCGGCTCGCCGTGCCCATGACACTGGCCCAGCTCTGCAACATTCTCTACAACATCGTCGACCGCATCTTCATCGGCCATATCGAGTCCGGCTCCTCCCTCGCGCTCACCGGGCTCGGTGTCGTCTTCCCGCTGCTCAGCATCATCGCAGCCTTCGCGAACCTCGCGGGCCAGGGCGGCGCCGTCCACTTCGCCATCGCCCGCGGCCGCGGCGACGATGCCACGGCCGGGCGCATCATGGGCAACGCCCTCGCCCTTATTCTGGGCTTCGCCCTCATCCTGATGCTGATCTCGTACGCTGCGATGGAGCCGCTGCTGCGCGCTTTTGGGGCGAGTGATGCCAGCCTCCCCTACGCCCGCGACTACCTGCGGATCTACCTGCTTGGCACCCCCGCCTCCATGATCGCCCTCGGCATGGTGCCCTTTATCAACGCCCAGGGCGCCGCCCGGGCGGCCATGATCTCCGTCGCCATCGGCGCCCTGCTCAACACCGTCCTTGACCCGCTCTTCATCTTTGTCTTCGGGATGGGCGTGCAGGGAGCGGCGCTCGCCTCGGTTCTGTCCCAGCTCGTCGCGGCCGCCTTTGTGCTGCGCTGTCTGACGGGATCACGCCTCCCACTCAGCCTCACAGCCGAACAGCTGCGGCCCGACCCCGCCCTGCTGCGGCCGATCGTGACGCTGGGACTCGCTAACTTCACCTTTCAGATCACCAACAGCGCGGTTGCGGTGGTCAGCAACACCATGCTGCTGCGCTACGGCGGTGATGTCCATGTCGCCATCCTGACCGTCCTCGCCTCCATCCGCCAGGTCATTTCAATGCCTTCGGGCGCCGTCAACACCGCCACCCAGCCGGTGATGAGCTACAACTACGGTGCCAAAAAGCCGGGCCGCGTCCTCGCCGGCATCCGTTTCAACCTGCTCGCGGGCGGCCTCTACAACCTCGTCTTCCAGCTGCTGATTCTGGCCTTCCCCGCCGCCTTCCTCGGGCTCTTCAGCTCCGACCCCGAACTCATCCGGCTCGGTGTCACGGATACGCGGATCTACTTTGCCGGCTTCGCCTTCATGGCTCTGCAGTTTGCCGGCCAGTCCACCTTCCTCGCCCTCGGCATGGCCCGCCATGCGATTTTCTTCTCCCTCCTGCGCAAGGCCATCCTCGTCATCCCCCTCACCCTCCTCCTCCCCGGCATCTGTGGCTTCGGAGTGCACGGTGTCTACCTCGCCGAATGCGCATCACAGTATCTCGGTGCGAGCACCTGCTTTCTGACCATGCGGCTCGGGGTCGGACGGCGCCTGCAGGCGGAGGCGGCAGCCGAAGCCGAGGCGTCAGCTGAAGCAGAGGCGGTGACGTAGGCACGGCTCGGAGGTGCAGCGGCCGCGCCCGGCGGCTGTGATGACAACAAAGTCACTCAGGCGAGCTGACGTTCTGCCTGACAGCGAGCGAAAGTGTGGAACTCATACGCCCTGGACAGCAAAACACATCCGAAAGCAACCCGAGCCTGTCCAGAGCGGAATTTTTGCTCAGCCGAGGCCTTGTACTGTGCAGTTTTTCAAGGTTCCGCGCGAAAACGGTGCGGAAGGTTGAATTTCTGCACATTTTCAGGGCGTTATGGGCAGTTTTTCAAGGTTCCGCACGAAAACGGTGCGGAAGGTTGAATTTCTGCACATTTCCAGGGCGTTATGTGCAGTTTTTCAAGGTTCCGCACGAAAACGGTGCGGAAGGTTGAAATTCTGCACATTTCCAGGGCGTTATGGGCAGTTTTTCAAGGTTCCGCGCGATAATAGTGCGGAAGGTTGAAATTTTGCACGTTCTCGGAGTTTCACGTGAAAAACTCCGAGGTTCCGCACGCATGCAGAGCAGAATCTTGGAATTGCTGCTCATCCCAAAAGTCGCTCGAACACAAAAGCAGGTCTCCGCAGCTGATAACCGCGAAAACCTGCTGAACTACTCACTCCCGTGCCGCTCGAAGCCTGTCGAGCCGGCACCCGCCCCCGGGTCTGCCCGACTCAGGTCCGCAGGCTCGCCGTCGCGTTGCTGAGCACGGCGCTGGGCCGACGGCCGGTCACCAGCTGTCCGTCCGCGACATAGCCCTCCTCCGAACCGTCCAGCTCGCGCACCAGACAGGCGCGCAGCCCGGCGATCCGCTCCTGATAGCGCGTCTCGGCGATGGCATCATGCGTCTCGTTGGGATCAAGCGTGAGATCAAAGTACTGCTCCCGCCCCGAACCGCTGAACCAGATGTACTTGTCACGCTCCGTGACAATGAACTGCGCCGAATCCTTCCCGTCAACGACATGCTCGCCGTGGAGATATTCGCGTGTCGTCGGCTCCAGCAGGTTCTCACCGTCGAGCGGCCGGCGCGCCTCATGGCCCGCGAGCGCCCAGCAGGTCGGCAGGATATCGCGCAGCTCAGCGACGCGGTGATCAACCGTGCCGGCCCGGCCCACATGGGCGTCAGGGCCCGTCACGATCAGCGGAATACTGATCGAGCCACGATAGGGCACGGTCTTACGAATCAGGAGGTGGTCGCCCAGGAGCTCGCCGTGGTCCGAGACGAAGATGATGACCGTATCCTCCTCGAGATCATAATGATGCAAAGCCATCAGCAGCCGCCCGATCTGATGATCAATGTGGGTGATGCAGGCGTAGTAGCCGATCTGCATCTGCCGCACCTGGTCCGGGTCGAGGGGACTCGACATGCTGTTATGCAGGCGTCCTTCGCGCTCGTGACGTTCATGGTCGTTCCAGTCACCCGTGAACGGCGGGCGCAGGGGGCGGCGGCGGTCGAGGTCGCGATAGAGTTCAAAGTAGGATGCCGGCGCATCGTAGGGAGCATGGGGACGGACATAGCTCACCATCAGGAAGAAGGGGTCGCGGGGATCGCGGCGGCGCAGGTAGTCGATCGAGCGTTCGGTCACCCAGTTGGTCGGGTGCAGGGCTTCCTCGTAGGGCCAGGGGTGCGCGACATAGCCGTTGCAGTCGATACCGGTGTCGGTGACATCGACATGGATGCCGCGCTGCATTTTGAGCCAGTAGTTGTAGTCGTCGGCAACCAGCTGATTCTCAACATACTGGCGCGAGGCGGCGCGATAGGCATGCAGGAAGCCGTCATGGAGCTCAACATCATCGAAACCGATGCGATTACGCAGTGGATGGACATGCATCTTCCCCACGCACCTGGTCTGGTAGCCTGCCTCGCCCAGACCTGCGGCGAGGGTGTCACCATAGTTCCAGTCAACCCGGTCCTGATAGCCGACGCGGCCGGCGTTGCGGCCCGAGAGTCCGGTGTGCAGGATGGCGCGCGCCGGCACGCAGGTGGGACAGGCGGTTACAGCGTTCGGATAGTAGATCCCGCGTGCGGCCAGACTGTCGAGATGCGGCGTTTTGACATCCGGATGACCGGCATAGCCCATGGCGTCGCCGCGCATCTCATCCACCATGATGAGCAGGATGTTCGGCTGCCGCTGTCTGTCACTATCATTGGTCATAAGCTACCTCCTCAATCACGGGCGCGAGCCGCATTCACATGTACGACCTGACGTGAAATCAGTAAGGGTAGAGTATTACAGTCCACGACCTGGCGCCAGTCGAAGCTTTGGGCGAAATCATGAGCCGGGCAACAGTGTTCTGCCACTGTCGCCTGGTCAAAAAAGCGAGTTGTGATCGAACTTATTCATAAGTATGCAGATTCATGCATGATCCGCAGGCAATATGCAGCCTTCTGCATATTTATGCACGTAGAACGGCAAAACTCGATTCTTTGTCCATGGCAGATATCGTTCGCAGCATTTCACTTCCCCAACGGAAGGAAAACACCTCAGACGGCGCCGCTCAAAAGGTCACGCCCCTTTAATCAAGCAGGGCGAGCAGCTGCTCTGTGGAGAGACTTCCCCCCGAGTCCTTACCCTCAATGAGACGGGAAAAGAGCTCGCGTTTCTCCTGCTGCAGCTCTTCAACCTTCGACTCGATGGTGTCAGAACAGATCAGGCGATAACAGGTGACGCTGTTTCGCTGCCCGAAGCGATGGGCGCGATCGGCAGCCTGCTCCTCGACCGCCGGATTCCACCAGGGATCGTAGAGTATGACCGCCTCGGCTGAAGTCAGATTGAGGCCGACCCCACCTGCACGCAGGCTGATCAGAAACACGGGAATCTCCGGATCCGTCTGGAAACTGTCGATCTGGCGCTGGCGGTCTTTTGTCCTCCCGTCCAGCCGGGCACAGGCCCAGCCATGCTCCGCACAGACGGCCGCCAGCAGATCCAGCATGCGCACAAACTGGCTGAAAATAAGCACTTTCTTCCCCTCCGCAATGAGGGCCGCTACAAGAGCGGTACAGACGCTGAGTTTGCCCGACGCGCGCGCCCCCGGCCGCAGCAGTGCCGGATGATCGCAGATCTGGCGCAGGCGGGTCAGGGCCTCTATCACAAGCATGCGCCGCCTCGGCAGATTTGCCGCTTCCGGCCCCTGGCGCAGCTGCTGCCGCGCCCGCTCGCGCACCCGCTCGTAGAGCTGCAGCTGCTCCAGATTGAGTTCGACATGGATCGTCTCATCCAGGCGTGGCGGCAGTTCCGGCAGGACATCCGCCTTGCGCCGCCTCAGCATGAAGGGGCGGATGCGCTGATGGAGGCGGGCGGCAGAGCAGGCATTTAGTGTGCTCGGGAAGCGCTCCGTAAACTCACGGTGGCTGCCCAGCCAGCCCGGCAGCACGAGAGCAAAAGCCGCCCAGAGATCCTGAGGACGATTCTCGAGCGGCGTACCGGAGAGAATCAGCCTGACAGGGACAGAACAACGGCGCAGGGCCCGGAAAAGCCTGGTTCGGGGATTGCGCGCGATCTGCCCCTCATCCAGCACCAGCAGACCCCATGCGTGTTTGGCAATTTCAAGCTCATCGCGCAGATAAATCGGATAGGAGGTGATGACGAGGTCCATCTCCGCCGCCTCGCGCCAGCGCTGTTCGCGCAGCTGTGGCGGACCGGTTACGGTCAGGGTTGCGAGCTCGGGAACAAAACGGCGGCTCTCACGCAACCAGTTGTGGACGAGGCTTTTAGGGCAAAGAAGCAAAGCCGGACGACCGCCTCCAGTCTCTGCCCGTCGGTGAACCAGAGCGACCAGCAGCTGCAGAGTCTTCCCCAGACCCATCTCGTCAGCCAGAACACCGCCGAGGCCGTATTCAGCCAGGGTAAGCAGCCAGCTGACGCCGCGCTCCTGATAGGGACGCAGCGTGTAACCGCCCTCTTTGCTGTCGTAGCGCCCGTCGACCGGAGCCAGCGATGTCACCAGCGCCTCCAGCTTTGCGAGCGCCTCGGCGGGCGGCGCCGTTTCCGGCACGGCCCAGTCCGCCACTTCACCCTCTTCAGGGGGCTCCTCCGCCTCCTCTGGATGACTGCCGGCCGGCGGCTGCCTCAGCGAGCGCTCCAGCTGTTCACGACTTCCAAGCTCCGTAAAGGCCAGAGGGTCCCAGAGTTCCGTTTCCGTAACAAAAACGGCTGACTCCGGCCGGTGCTGGCGGGCATAGCGCCCGGCATCAAAGTCGAGAAAGTCATAGCCCGTGCTCTCAAAGGGCTGGAAGCTGGCCTGGCGGCTAGTCTCCTCCCCTCCCACACCAGGATCGTAGAAAAGACGCCAGTCCGGCGGCAGCGCAGGCAGGACTTCCTCAAGGAGGTATACCCGGCCCACATGGTCCGCGAAGCTTAGATAACCCGGGCGCTGCAGTGCCACCGCCCTCCAGGCCAGCGTGAGCCGCTCGACCTCAGACAGACACCGTGCGGCCTCCGTGCCGGCGAGCTCGCGCCGCAGCGCAGTCAGGCTCTTTCGTCCCGCGGCGGAGAGCGGATCGCAGCTCGTCCAGGGCAGCGTCGGATCCGGACGGTAATCGACGCGCAGCAGCAGGGCAATCTCATCCAGCAGGCGATAAGAACGCAGATAGAGGCGGATCTGGATCTGCTCCGTCCCCGAATCCTGTGGCAGGCAGGCGATGCAGGCGGCGGCCAGATGACGGCAGGCCACGCGGCGGCAGTCGCAGGAGCTGTCCGGGCGCAACAGACCTTCGGCCCCGATATGGCAGGCCGTCAGGCAGGGACGCAGGGCCTGGATTTCGGCCCGCAACGCATAGCCGTCAGCCGTCGTCCGGAAATCCAGCAGACGGACAAGCCCGTTCTGTACATAGGCGAGACCGCGCTGCCAGCTCTGCTCGCTGAACTGACTGCGCAGCCGATCGCTGATCGCCGCAGGCAGCATCCTTCGCGATTTCCTCCTTCTGCGCCACATCTGCCTGTTCTACGATACCCCAGCCCTGACCCGGAGAGCAAAGGCGCTGAACACAGGCATTGTCTGTCGTAACGATCCAGGCCGCCCAACATGCTTGCCGCGCTCCGTCATTCCTGCTGTGAACTGTCCGTAACAGCCACTGCAGAGATATCAAAGCGGCTTTATTCATGTTACGATTTCATAACATAAACAACCGTGACGGCGGTTGACAAAATGATCTCGAGGTAACGGAAATGTCTGAACAACGGGGAGATGTGGCGGCACTGTTGACAGGTGAGATTGATGCTTTGCGCAAAAACTGGCAGAACATGCGGCAGAGCATGGGAAGCTGGGATCTCAGGCGTCTCGAGCTGAGCCGCTCGCGCATCATCCCGATTGTCGCCGAACTCGCGGACCACTGGCAGCTTTTCGCCACCGAGGCAGCCGCTGAGGAAGCCAGAATCCGCGAAACCCTCGCCTCGCCTGACTACGCTGCCGCGCTTGAGATGGCACTGGAAGCCGCCGGTGTCCCCTTCAGCGGCGACTTCCCCGAATACATGCTTCCACCCTACAAGCTCACCATCCAGACAGAGACGGGCGAAGCCCGCCTCTCGCTTGGCCGGCGCAGCGAGCGCAGCAGCGAGCTTGAACCCGGGACACTCGCCGACTGGGTGCGCGCACGCTACCAGTGCGTCACTTCGCGGCGCTTCAACGCCAATGCCCTGATGCGTGACCTGCTCGACTGCTACCGCATGGGCGTCGCCATCCAGTACCCGGAGCAGGTACGCGAAGAAATGCAAAGGCCGGCTGACCGCGCCGGTCTGGCTGTGCCGCTGCAGCTGATCTACCAGCTGTTGACTCTGCGCGCCACGAGCCGTCAGGAGTATCCGCGGCAGTTTTTCCTCTACGACCTCGGCCTGCTCACGGAGCTGCCGGAACTCGTCTATCGTGACTACCGCTTCGAGCTCGGCTTCGCCCGCAATCAGGGAGTGGCGATGGTCATCGTGGACAGCCAGGGGCGCGAACATCGCTTCAGCAGCCTGACGGTGCATAAAGAGGCTGCGGAATGAGACTTGTCTACGAAGACCTGAACCGGCTGCGGGCCGGCGAGGCACCCACCAACCTCGAGCTGATCCGTGACATGACCCTGGGCGCGGAGGTCTGGCACGATCGCTTCGTGAACTACTATCTCGACAGCTTTATCGCGGCCGGGGGCTCAAAGGTCAAGCTGCTTACAGGCGACACAGGCTGCGGGAAGTCACACGCTCTGCGCTACCTCCAGCTCGCCGCTCTGGAACGCGACTACACAACCATTCATCTCTCGCTCGCCGATGACCTGGGTCATAAGCTCAGCCAGCTGCCCCAGCTTTACCGCAGCATGATCGGCTTTATTGACCTCGATGAACTGCAGCGGGGTCTCGCGCTGCGGATTGCCGAGCGCCTCGGCTACAGACCGCCGGTCTATAACGGCACGGAGCCGCTGCTGCCCTATGTCATGGACACCGAGGGCAGCAATCGTTCCGACGCCATGCGGGAAATTCGCATCGCCATCAACCGCAGTCTGCGGGATGCGGATCTCGCGCCTTCGGTGCAGACCTTTGCCCAGACTTTGTGCAAAGACCGACTCATCGAGAGCGATCCCGAGCAGATGAATTTCGCCACCCGCTGGTTCCGCGGCGAGCGCCTCAACATGGCCGAGCGCCGCGAATCAGGCCTCTTCGATACGCTGCGGCGGCCGACCGCCCGACGCTGGCTGACCTCCCTGATCCAGCTGCTGCGCCTGTCGGGGCGGACGGGCCTCGTACTCCTCATCGACGACCTCGACGTACTGATGGAGCGCGTCCCCGATACCAACCGCTTCCGCTACACGGCTGCCAATATCAAGGACACCTACGAGCTCTTCCGCCAGCTCATCGATGATGCCGACACGCTGCCGCACCTGATGGTCCTGCTGGCCGGCCACCGCAGCCTGCTCGAGAACGAACAGCGCGGCCTGCGCAGCTACGAGGCGCTCTGGATGCGCCTGCAGACGGGACTCGTCCCCTCGGTCCGCTTCAACGGCCTCGCGGATGTCGTGAACCTCGATCTGCTCCATGCCGAACTCGGAGCCGACTTCCCCGAGCGGCTGGGACGGCATCTCGAGAATGTTTTCGAGCGCAATCGTCTGCGCCTGCAGATGCGCGATGCCCGTTTTGATGCACGGGCGGGCCAGACCGCGGTACCGCCTCCGGTGCAAAGCGATCTGCGCGGCGTCATCATCGGCAGCATGCTGGCGGCGGGCGGCGAGCGTCCGACCCTGGCCCGCACCGGAGCAGGAGAGATCGACCATGAATAGAGCCGTCGCCAGTCCCCACAGCATTGACGCCCTCTTCGTCATTGAGTCGCTGCGCTCGGGCATCCCGACCAGACGTTCAACGCGTGAACTGCCCGATCTGCGCCAGGAGATCTCCGGGCGTATCCTGCACGATCTCGAACAGTTCGAGCAGGATCAGTATCCGCCCGGCCGCATTCTCTGGGGCCAGTACGGCCAGGGAAAGACCCATGCGCTGGCCGCGATCGAACACCAGGCGCTCGACCGTAACTTCGCCGTCTCCCGTGTCACGCTGAGCCGCGAAATCTCCTGTCACAACCTGATGGACTTTTACAGCGAGGCCGCGGGCAAGCTGCGGACGCCCGATTCCAGCATCGACGGCCTGGCCCGCTATCTCGAGCGCCTCGGGCTCGATAATGTCCGCCGCTCCGTCATCTTCTCCCCGGACCGCTATGTCCACAATCTGCCGGTCCTGTGCCTCGAAGCCTACCTGCTGGCCGCCGGCGAGAACCGCGAGAAGCTCTATGCGGACCTGATGGGCACGAGGCTGCCGGCGGGTGAGTTCCGCAGCATCTATCGTCAGGTCTGCGGTGAGCGGTTGCCGGCTTTGCGTTTTCGCATTCATGAACATGCCTATGCCTATTTCTCCATGATGGCCGACCTGATTCAGCTCTGCGGTTTCGAGGGCTGGGTCATCCTGATCGACGAGGCCGAGCTCATCGGGCGTCTGGGACGCATCAGCCGCATGCGCGCCTATCAGAACCTCGGCTGGCTGCTGGGCTGGGCGAGCGGCTCGAAACCCGGAGCGATCTACACGATCGCCGCAGCGGCCAGCCGGCTGCAGGATGACCTGTGGTACGGTGGTCGCTATGTTGACCGCGACAACATGCCGCAGCTGGCAGCCGAACGGGCGGGTGAGGCGAAGGCGCACGAGGCCGAACATGATATGCGCGTCTTTTTCCGGCGCGCCATCGGCCGCGATTCACTCGTCGCGACGCCGGCGAAGCACAGTGCGCTGGTCGCCCTGCTGGAGGAAATCACCAGGCTCCACGGTATCGCCTATGACTGGGAGGCCAACTTCGATGTCGAGCGGCTGCTGAAGCATCTCGGCACACAGCCTGTGCGCACCTATATCCGCGCGACACTCGAACACCTCGACCTGGAAATGCTCTATCACGAGGACAGTCTCCCCGATGCGGATGTCCTCGCCGAACATATCCTCGGCGGTGACGGGGCGGATGAGGCGGAGGATGCGGAGCCTGACGAGGCGGATGAAGAACCTGGCGGGAACCAGTTCTGAGGGCTGGTGAGAAAGCAAAGGAGACAGACATGAAATTCGCATTTCTGACCATCTATGTGCGGGACCTTGAAGCCTCCATTCGATTCTACGAATCGATGGCCGGCCTGACGGTGCAGCGCCGCTTTGCTTCCGGGCCCGCCGAGCTGGCCTTCCTCGCGAACACGGCCGGCGACACCGAGATTGAGCTGCTGCAGTTCCCGGGACGCACCTTTGAGGGCAGAGGCATGTTCATCTGCTTCTACTGCGATGAACTCGACGCCATGCATACCCGGGCCACGGCGGAGGGGCTCAGGCCCTCGCCGATCCAGGAACCTGATGACACAATGCGCTATTTCTATGTCTACGATCCGAACGGTGTCTCCGTGCAGCTGCGGACACCGCCGGCGGGAGAGTGAAGCGGCGGCAAAGACCGATGGCGCTGACAGGCGGCAGCACGGGACCCACGCCGGATTACGGCTATCCCCCGTTTTAGTACCACTTTGGCAGGATTACCTGCAACCGGGCCCCGCAACCACCTGAAGAGATGACAGACCCGGCCGTCCACTGACAAAGAGAGCCAGAAAACCGGCCGGATACGGGCCGGGCGCTGTGCAGAGGTTCCGAAGAGCTTGGGCAAGCCGGATTCACCGCGTCGGCAGCAGCATTTCCGGTTTTGGACACGGGTATTCCCTGCCGCGAAAAATCGCCGGGTTCACCCCACTCTGAGACGAACCTGACGATTCTTCCTGGCAGATGCTGCCTGCATTCTATGTCCGGCCCCTAATCCTGGCGCAGAACCCCCTGCAGGGCTGCCATCGTGATGTAGTTGTAGGGCTGGTTGAAGTGCGGCATGAAGAATATATCCAGCAGTGCCAGCCGCTCCAGTGTCACCTGTTCCTGAATGGCCAGCGAGAACATGTGAATGGCCGCCGACATGTCGTACTCGGAGAGCAGCTGGGCGCCTATGACAACGTGATTGTCCCTGCGGTAGACGATCCGGATTTTAACCTCCGGATTCACCGCAGCCTCGGTCATGAAGGCCGGCTTCTGCAGATCCGTAAAGTCGGTTGCCAGAGCTTCGATCCCCGCCTGAGCCGCCGTTTCAACGGTCTGACCGGTGCATACCATCTTCAGGCCAAACAGCGACAGGGCCGATGAACCCTGCACACCCAGGGATTCGCTGTCCAGGCCGCAGATGTTGAAGGCGGCCACCAGACCCGAGCGTACGGCGTTCGTGGCCAACGCGATATAGCTGGTCTGCCCGATTGAGTTGTCAAATACGGTGGCACAGTCCCCGATGGCATAGACGTCAGGATCACTGGTCTGCTGTCTCAGGTTGACTTCAAATGCGCCGTTTCTGAAGCGTTTCAGGTGGTCGCCGCCCAGCTGGCTGTTCGGCCGGAAGCCGATGCAGAACATCACCAGATCGGTTTCGTATTCTCCCTTGTCGGTAATGACTTTCTCCACCCGCGTGGAGCCTTCGAAGCGCTCCGCCCTTTCACCCAGCCGGATTCTGATACCCTTCTCACGCAGACGCTGCGCCATGATTTCGGAAAAGTCCCTGTCAAAATGTGTGCCGAGGATGCGATCCAGCGCATCGATCAGGGTGACTTCCCTGCCCTGAAGCGTGTAGGCTTCCGCCAGTTCCGCGCCAATGTATCCGGCACCTATGACCGTGACCTTCCTGATGGAAGGATCGTTCCTGATCTGGTCAATTGCCTTCACGGCATCCTGGTAGATTTTGGCTCTCTGAATATTGGGCAGATCGATTCCCGGAACGGGTGGCCAGATCGGGGAGGAGCCGGTTGCCAGAACCAGCTTGTCGTAGCAGTCCGTTCCCTCTTCACCATCCTTATCTCTAAATGTGATGGTTTTGTTCTTATAGTCGACAGAGGTGATTTCGGTCTCCATGATCACTTTGGCACCTCTGGCCTCCAAAGTCTCTTTGCTGGCATAAAACAGACCGTCTCCGGTCGTTATCTGATTGCCGATCCAGATGGCCATGCCACAGCCCAGAAAGCTGATATTGGAGTTCTTGTCATAGACAACAACTTCGGCCTCGGGATTCAAGCTCAAAATCTGCTTGATACAGGCAGTCCCTGCGTGGTTCGCACCAACGACAATGATTTTTTCCGACATACGGCCTCCTTATCAGGAATTGTTCTAATTAGCTATATACCGCAACTCAGCCGTTCGCTCAAGCCGGACGGCGTGAAAACACATCCGGTCAGACGATGACGGTCTCGACGGACTCGACCCTGCCACCGCTGACATAGACGCGCGGCACACGTTTCCCGATCACGGACATAACCTCGTAGGAAATGCTGTCCGACCAGCCGGCGAACTCGTCAACGCTGATGCCGGCAGCCGCGGGGGCGGCCGGCTCGAGTGCCGACACGCCAAAGAGCAGAGCCTCATCACCGGGCCGGACCGGTCCCGGCACATCCGTGACATCGAGCATGCAGGCATCCATGCAGATGCTGCCGACCACCGGCACGCGAACCCCGCCGACTACGGCCCCGGCACGGCCGGTCAGGCGGCGCGTAAACCCATCCGCATAACCGATCGGGATGGTGGCGATGCGCGAAGGCCGCTGCGTCACGAAGCGGCGGCCGTAGGAGATCGCTGAGCCGGCCTCGACCTCCTTTACGTGGATGATATCCGAATGCAGGGACATGGCCGGCCGGAAGAGCGACCGGAACTGGCCGCAGCAGTCGGGCATCTGGCCGTAAAGCACGAGACCGGGGCGCACCATGTCGAGGTGCATCTCCGGGAAGCGCAGCAGGGCGGCGGAGTTGCAGCAGTGCTTGATGGGCACATAGACACCGGCCCGCTCGAGCTCCTGACAGACGGCCAGGAAGCGTCCGAACTGCGCGCGCACATAGTCTGTATCTTCTTCGTCTGCGGTGGCGAAGTGGGTGTAGACACCCTCCACACGCACGTGGGAGAGGGCGGCGATCCCGGCCACGGTACGCACGGTGTCAAAGCCCGCCACGTAGCCGACACGGCCCATGCCCGTGTCGACCTTGACATGGACTGTCGCGATCACGCCGAGCCGCCGGGCGGCGTTGTCAATCGCCGTGACCAGCTCGGGGCTGTAGATCGTCTGGGTGATACCGTAGCTGACAATCTCCTCGGCACGCGCCGGATCGGTATAGCTCAGCACCAGAATCGGGATGTGAATGCCGAGGCGGCGCAGCTGGATGGCCTCGTCGAGCATCGACACGGCGAGGCGGTCGGCGCCGGCTGCCTGCATGCGCCCCACGACCCTGCGGACACCATGCCCGTAGGCGTCGGCCTTGACCACGCACATCAGCTGGGTGCTGTGCCAGAGAAGGCGGCGGACGGCACGGATATTGTGCTCGATCGCATCGAGATCGACCTCGACCCAGGAGCGGTTGATGGGGTAGCCGGGGAGATCGGGCTTCAGGCGTGTGTTCATGGTGCTTCCATCTCCTCCCTGAGGGCGGCGGTCGCGCGGAAGGAACGCGAGAGACCAGTGAACCATGCATCCGCGACAAGACCCCGCTCGCCGCAGGAGGGCAGCATGCGGTCGGCGGCATCGCCGTGCAGCCAGACCGCGAGCTCCACGGCATCGGTCAGAGGCAGTTCGGAGGCGCAAAGAGCGAGCATGAGACCGGCGAGCAGGTCGCCGGAACCGCCGCGGGCGAGGCCGGCGTTCCCGCTCGTGTTGATGCGCAGGGGAACAGCCGGGTCGGGGCAGGCGATGACGGTGCCGGCGCCCTTCAGCACGATGATGGACCCCGTTTTCGCGGCCAGACGGCGGGCAGCCGCGAGGCGGCTCTCACCGGAGGCAAAGGGCTCGAGGCGCTGGAACTCGCCGGGATGCGGGGTCAGCACGGCCGGCTCCTGTCCGCGCCCGGAGCGGGCGCGGAGGGCGGCGAAGGCGGACCCGCGATCGCCGTCAAGGGCCAGGGCATTCAGGGCATCGGCGTCGAGGATCAGGCGGCGGGCGTGGCGCAGGGCGGTCTCGATCAGGGACAGGCGCGGCAGCCCGGGAACAGGACCGGCGGCGAGGCCGGGGCCGACCAGGACGGCGTCACTGGCGGCGGCAGCCGCGGCGAAGGCGTCAAGCGGCGCATCGTCGGGCCAGGAGCGGATGAGGGTTTCGGGCTTTGCCTGCAATATGAGACGTGCGAGCTCAGGCGCGGCCATGGCGGTCACGAGTCCCGCTCCGCCGGCGTGGGCGGCACGGGCGGCGAGCAGGGCCGCACCGGGATAGGCCGGGCTGCCGGCCGCCAGCAGGACGTGGCCGCGGCTGCCCTTGTGGGCATCGGTTCTGACGGGCGGCAGCAGGCGGGCGGCATGCGGGGCATCGAGGAGCACAGTGGTCCAGGGATCGCTCAGGGCCTCAATCCTCGTGCGCAGCCAGGCATCGGGGACCCCCAGACTGCAGACCTCGATGCGGCCGGCCAGTCCGCGGCCGGGCCAGGTCCAGTAGCCGGTCGAGGCAAAGAGAAAGGACGCCGTCACCGTAGCATGCACCGCCGCCTCCGGGGAGGCGAGGCGGCCGTCGTCGGCGGCGACGCCCGAGGGCAGGTCGCAGGCGAGGACGGGCAGTTCCGGATAACGGGCGAGCGTCCGGCAGTAGGCGGCGAAAGCCGGAGTCACGGGGCGGTCGGGGTTGAAACCGGCACCGTAGACGGCATCGACGAGAACGAGGCGGTCGCCCGCGCCATAAGACCGGAGCGCAGCGATACGTTCCCCGAGTTCCGCGAGCGAAAAGATCGGGATGTTAAGTTGACGTGCCGTCCTGAACATGATGGCTGCATCCCCGGTCGTGCGTACACCATCGGGATCGAGGGAGTAGACTTCAACCCGCTGCACCAGGCCCGACAGCTGGCGGGCGAGGGCGAGTCCGTCGCCGCCGTTGCCGCCGGTTCCACAGGCGATGAAGACGAGGGCGCGCCGGACAGGTATGCCGCGCTCCGCGAGCAGCTCCCCGAGGACGCGCCGCAGTTCAGCGGCCGCGCGGTCCATCAGCAGCAGGGTCGGAAGACCGAGCTCCGCGGCGATGGCGAGATCCAGGGCCTTTGTGCCGCGGGCACCGATCGTCAGCGTGGGACTAGAGAACATAGGTCCGCAGGGCGGCGGCGACCCCGTCTTCGTCGTTTGAGGCAGTCACGAGGTCGGCGGCGGCGAGCACCTCCGGCACGGAATTTGCCATCGCCACGCTGAAACCGGCGAACTCGAGCATGTCGAGGTCGTTGTCAAAATCTCCGAAGGCCATCACCTGATCGGGTTCGAGGCCGAGATGGCGGGTGAGGGCGGCGAGGGCACGACCTTTCGAGATGCCGGCCGGCAGAACCTCGTAGAGTTCGGGACCGGACGCGACAAAGAGCAGGTCGGGCTCGGCGGCGACAAAGGCCTCAAGGGCTGCGAGGCTGGCCGGAGACGGCTGATAGACCAGCAGCTTCGACACGGCGAGCTGCGTCGCACGGGCGCGTGCGGCGACGGCGTCGATGCCGGGGGCGAGGCGCTCGAGATTCATCAGCGGCAGATCCGCGGCGGCGGCGTCACGGTTGTACTTTTCAAAGTTCCTCATGCGCAGGCTGTTGGCGGTGAACAGGTTGAGCTCCGGCGCCAGAATCGAGAGATCGAGTTCATGCTGCCAGGCGAAGTCTATCATCCTGCCGAGCGCACCATGGTCGAGGCGGATGTCGAGGGCCGTCTCCCCCGTATCCGGATGGATGACGATCGCGCCGTTCGAGGTGATCAGGGGAACAACGATGTCGAGGGCGCGGGAGAAGACCTGCAGCATGGTGTAGATGCGGCCGGACGCGATGGTCAGGTGTATGTTTCGTGCGCGCAGCTCACGGGCCACCGCGAGGGTGGCCGGGCTCAGCGTTTTCTCACTGGTCAGCAGTGTGCCGTCGAGGTCGCAGGCGACCAGACGAATCCGGCGGCCGCGTTCTGAGAGTGCAGGCATCGCGCTAGCTCCGCAGCAGGCGGTCGACGGCGGCGGTGATGTCCTCGTAGGGACGGACACCAACGAGTCTGGCGCTGATCTGTCCGCCGCGCAGCAGCAGCAGCGTCGGGATGGTCGTGATGTGATAGCGGTCGGCCAGCTCCTCCGCAGCGTCGATGTCGACGGCCCCGACCAGCAGGCGATCACGGTACTCGGTCGCCAGCCGCTCGACCAGCGGCCGCATCCGGGCGCAGGGACCGCACCAGTCGGCGGTGAACTCCAGCAGTACCGGCGTGGTGGCCCGGCCCACCAGTTCGTCATAATTCTCGTTTGTAATCTCTCGCATCCCGATCCTCCCTGCCTGCAACCGGCTTTCTGTCCGGATTATAGGTGCCCGGCAGCGCCCGGCTCAGTAACGTCCGGCACACCCCGGCGTCAGGGCGACCCGCGACCCGCGGCCGCGCTGGTTTCCGCAATCCGGGTCAGATCGTAGGGCGTCTCCTGATAGACATAGTAGTTGAGCCAGTTGGCAAAGAGCAGATTGGCTGCCGAGCGCCAGCGCACGATCGGAGGCTTCGTGGGGTCGTCATCCGGGTAGTAGTTGGTCGGCAGCTGGATGTCGATGCCCTTTGCGATGTCTCGTTCGTATTCCTGGCGCAGCGTCATGGGATCATACTCGAGGTGGCCGGTCACGAAGATACGGCGGCCGCTGGTGTCGCGCGCGGCCATAACACCCGAATCGGGCGAGGTCGAGAGGAGCTCCAGATCGGGGCAGGCGAGGATGTCCTCCTCCCTCACTTCGGTATAGCGGGAGTGGGGCACATAGAAGCGGTCGTCAAAGCCCCTGAAGAGCCGGATCGGATGGGTAAAGGCGAGCGTGTGTTCGTAGACGCCAAAGACCTTGTAGCCGAGCTTGTACTTGGGAATTCCATAGTGGTGGTAGAGGCCCGCCTGCGCTCCCCAGCAGATGTAGAGCGTCGACCAGACATGCGTGTTCGACCAGTCCATAATGCGGCAGAGCTCGTCCCAGTAGGCGACCTCCTCATACTCCATCAGCTCGACGGGGGCTCCGGTAATGATCATGCCGTCGAAGCGCTCGTCCTGTATTTCGCTGAAGGTGTTATAGAAGCGGGCCAGATGAGTGCGCGAAGTATGCCGCGGCGTGTAGGACTCGGTATAGAGCAGATAGGGCTCAACCTGCAGCGGGGTGTTGCTGAGCAGGCGGAAAAGCTGGGTCTCCGTCGTGATCTTCGTCGGCATGAGATTCACAATGAGGATGCGCAGAGCACGGATATCCTGCGTCCTCGCCCGGTGCTGGTTCATGAAGAAGACACCCTCGCGCTCGAGGGTTTGGGCAGCGGGAATCTCGTTGGGTATCGTGATCGGCATCTCGGGTCACCTGCGTTTGGTATCAATACGAAGCGGCTGCTTGTGCGGCGATTATAGCATCAGCCCTCTCACGGCCCGTCCGGCCGCCCGCTCAGCTGATAAACTCGTTCAGGATTGAGTGTTCGGGAACGTTGGCCGGCGAGATGGCGGGGACTTCGTCCGTCGCGGCGAGAATGCGGCGTGCCTCGCGCAGGGCCCTGGGGAGATCGGCATAGTAGAGGCCATCCCTCACGTAGGTCGAGGGTGGCAGTTCACCGCGCGCATGGGCCTCGAGATCGGAGCGGATGGCATCGCCGGCGAGTTTCGGTATGATCAGAAACTCATAGGCGAGGGCCGTGTTGATGAAGTAGTCCGCCGCCTCGAGATAGGAGGGAAAGATGTCGGCTTCCGTCTGGTCCATCATCGGCCAGTAGTCGAGCGTCGCCACGGCGTTGGTGCCGCGGTGCCGGACATCGCGGGAGATGCGCCGCATGATGCGGATGTCACGCGAATCGAGCAGGCTGCGGTCCGAACCGAGTGTCGCCCAGGGCGTCAGCATGACGCGTACGCAGGCGCTGGAATTGAGCCTGGCGGAGACGGCGGGACTCAGGCCGTGCAGGCCCTCGACCAGAAGAACGCCGTTGGGCGGGATGCGCGTACGGTTTTCCTCCCACCAGTGACGCGAGCGGGTGAGAAATTCAAAACGGGGAACGATAACTTCGCCGCCACCGAGCAGTGTCTCCAGCTGATCGATCATCAGCGGGACATCCAGGGCCTCGAGGCTCTCGAAGTCGGGCCGGCCGTCGACGTATCTGGGCTCCATCTCGTCACTGTAGTAATTGTCGAGCGAAACCGTTATCGAAGGACGTCCGTAGAGCGCCAGCGCGGAGGCGATACGGTGGGTAAAGGTGGTCTTCCCCGAGGACGAGGGGCCTGAAATGAAGATCGCCCTGATTTCCGGATCCCAGGCGACGCGGTTCGCAATACTCTGAAGCTGCTCGAGCAGCCTCGTCTCGCAGTTTCGGATAAAGCCGGGCAGACTGCGCGAACCCAGCTGATTTTCGAGCTGATTAGTCGTGTAGTAGACTTTCTCGCCTGCAACAGCCATCTACTGGCTCCTCCTCACTCATTTCCCCGTAATTGGGAAAAGTATAGCAAAGGCGGCAGTGTGTACGGGATGCCTGTGTGTCTGAGCAGTCTCACAGTGGCAACATTTCCGGTGTAAAAGCCGTTTTCTGGCCCCGGCTGCCTCCTGCGGACGTGATCCAGTGTCTACAAAATCATCCACAGCGACCGGAAATACTGCGGGTGCACGTGCAAAATGCCGAAAAGCGGGTGAGCAGGCCAGAAGCACCGCTGGCAAGGAAGATGAGCAGCTTGCGGATTTCTGGTGGTCGAAACGAAGAGTAATCCAAAAAATCATTTGGATTACTCGCTGTCTTGACCACGAAAAAGGGCGCGCCGCTGTGCGGCGTGCAGGCCGTAGTGCGGCGCTGCTTGTCGGGATCGCCTTTGTCACGGCATCAGGGCAACAGAACCTGGATCACTTCACAATCGCCTTGAAAGTACCAGGTCGTGCCTGTCATCCTCGCCGCTCGCTATCCTATCGCATACCATTCTCATTCCGGCAGTTTGTGAGGACGATCGTCATGCGGGCGGCTGCGCTGAAACTCCGGTGCTACCGGTATTTGAGGAAGGCTCAAAACAGGTTTTAATCGTCCCGACAAATATGACATGCACCCAAATACTGCGGCCACAGCGCACGAGCTCCGCTACTTCCGCTATAATAGTAGGAGTTATCTGCTTTGAGCTGCTTAAGCAGTGAGGCACAGCACCGCCTGCCGCTCGGCTGGCATACACAAAACCGGGAGGTTCCGAAACGATGAAAACAGCGAAAATCGCACAGATCCGCGCCCGCGAGATCATGGACAGCCGCGGCAACCCGACTGTCGAAGTCGATGTTCTGACCGACTGCGGCGCCCTGGGCCGCGCCGCCGTTCCCTCCGGCGCTTCAACGGGCGCCTTCGAGGCCGTTGAGCTGCGTGACGGTGACAAGTCCCGCTATGGCGGCAAGGGCGTGCTGAAGGCCGTCGCCCATGTTAACGAAGACATCGCCCCCGCCCTGATCGGCTGGGATGTCACCGATCAGTACGGCATCGACCAGAAGATGATTGAGCTCGACGGCACGGAGAACAAGGCCAACTTCGGCGCCAACGCCATCCTCGGCGTTTCCCTGGCCGTAGCAAAGGCGGCCGCGCTCACACAGGGCGTCAGCCTCTGGTCCTATCTCGGCGGCGTACGCGCCCACATTCTCCCGACCCCGATGATGAACGTCATCAACGGCGGTAAGCACGCGGACAACTCCGTCAACATGCAGGAATTCATGATCATGCCGGTGGGCGCCACGAGCTTCCGCGAGGCTCTGCAGTGGTCGGCCGATGTCTTCCACACGCTGGCGAAGATCCTGAAGGCGGATGGCTACAGCACCGCCGTCGGTGACGAGGGTGGCTTTGCACCGAACTTCGAGAACGATGAGCAGCCGCTCGCCTATCTCGTGAAGGCCATTGAGGCCGCCGGCTTCAGGCCCGGAGACGACTTCATGATCGCCATGGATCCCGCCATGACCGAGCTCTATGAAGAGGCGAAGGCCAACGGCCGCGAGGGCGACTACTACTTCTGGAAGTCCGACAAGTACATGACCCGCGACGAAGTCATCGCCTACTGGGAGGAAATGGTCGACAAGTATCCGATCATCTCGATCGAGGACGGGCTGGCCGAGGAGGACTGGGAGGGCTGGGAGGCTCTGACCGAAGCCATCGGCGACCGCGTCCAGCTGGTCGGCGACGACCTCTTCGTCACCAACTCGAAGCGCCTCGCCCGCGGCATCGAGACCGGCGCCGCCAACTCCATCCTGATCAAGGTCAACCAGATCGGCACCCTGACCGAGACGCTCGAGGCCATGGAGATGGCCGACCAGGCCGGCTACACGGCTGTCGTCTCGCACCGCTCCGGTGAGACCGAGGACGTCACCATCGCCGACATCGTCGTCGCCACGAACGCCGGCCAGATCAAGACCGGTGCCCCCTCGCGCACGGACCGCGTCGCGAAGTACAATCAGCTGCTGCGCATCGAGGAGGAGCTCGGCGGACGCGCCACCTATCTCGGCCGCGACAGCTTCAACGTCTGAGATCCGCAGCGCCGTTAACACGGCACACGGAACATGCAGAGGTCCCCGGCAAGAGCCGGGGGCTTTTGACAGAAGGAGCTGACCGATGACGAAGCCGAAGCTTCCGACCCGTCACCACAGTGTCGATGTCTGCGTCGTCGGCGGCGGACTCGCAGGTGTCGCGGCGGCCATTGCCGCGGCCCGCAACGGCGCCCGCTGCCTCATCGTGCAGGACCGCCCCATGTTCGGGGGCAACTCCTCCTCCGAGGTGCGTATGTGGGTCACGGGCGCCCACGGTCCGGGCAATCGTGAAACGGGCATCATCGAGGAGATCGCCCTCGAGAATCTGCGCCGCAACCCGCACAAGAACTTCCCGGTCTGGGATTCCATACTCTACGAAAAAGTGCGCTTTCAGCCCGGCCTCGGCTACCTGCTCAACACCAGCTGTTTCGACGCCGAAATGGCGGAGGGGCGCATCCGCAGCATCCGCTGCTGGCAGCTGACCACGCAGACCTTCCATGAAATTGAGGCGCGGTTCTTCATCGACTGTTCGGGCGACTCCATCCTCGCCCCGCTGACGGGCGCACCCTGGCGCCACGGCCGCGAGGGCCGCTCGGAATACGGTGAGGACATCGCGCCGGCGGAGGCCGACAGCCGCACCATGGGCAGTTCCTGCCTGATCCAGCTGCGCGAGACAGAGAGGGAGCGTCAGTTTGTCGCCCCTGACTGGGCACTTGATGTCACGGCGGAGAACAGCCGCCACCGTCCCGCCAACCCCACACAGCCCGGCGAGAACTTCTGGTACCTCGAGCTCGGCGGAGACCGCGACACGATTCGGGACGCCGAAGAGATCCGCGATGAGCTGCAGGATCTCGGCTGGGGCTTTGCCTCTTTTCTCAAAAACCGCGAGCCCTGGCGCGACGCCATGCGCAACTACGATGTCGACTGGATCGGCATGCTGCCCGGGAAGCGCGAGTCGCGCCGCTATGTCGGCGCCCATGTCATGACGCAGCATGATGTCCGCGCGGGCGGCCCCTTCCCCGACATCGTCGCCTATGGCGGCTGGACGATGGACGACCACCACCCGGCAGGCTATCGCACCGGGGCCGCAGCGACGATTTTCCACCCCGCCCCGTCGCCCTTCGGCATTCCCTGGCGCTGCCTCTATTCCGTGGCAGTGCCGAACCTGCTCTTCGCCGGCCGCAACATCAGCGTCACCCACACCGCGATGAGCTCGACCCGCGTGATGGCCACCTGCGCCCTGCTGGGCCAGGCCGCCGGCACCGGCGCCGCCCTCGCCGTCCGACATGGCTGCGATCCGGAGGCGGTCGGGAGGCGGCACATCGACGAGCTGCAGCAGACGCTGATGACGGACGATGCCTGGCTGCCCGGGCTGACACGGACGATCCCGGAACTGTCACAGAGGGCAGACTATCGTGTCCTGAACGCCTGCTCCTCCAGCCCCGCTGCCGTTCTCCGCGACGGCCACGACCGGCCGGACGCCGCCGCGAGCCACCTCTGGACGGGACAGCCCGGCTCCGTGATCGAAATCCGGCTCGACCGGCCGGCGCCCATCCGTCAGATCCGCATGGTCTTCGACAGCGACCTCGAGCGCGATACCCTGCCTGAGGCGGAACGGCGTCTGCATCGTCCGATGGAGGCCATCTACCGCCTCAGCCAGCCGGCCCTCTATCTCCCCCACACGCTCATCCGCACCTGGCGTCTCGAGCTCGTGAGGCCGGACGGCGGCGTGGAGACCATCGCCTCCGAGTCGAGAAACAGCCGTCGCCTGGTTCTGCTGCGCCCGGAAAACCCCTGGCCCGCAGCTGCGGCTGTCCGCCTGAGCCTGCTTGAAAGCTGGGGTTGCCGTGATGCCCGCCTCTTCTCCTTTGATGTCGGCTGAATTCCGGGCGGCCCGCAGCAGCGATCTCGAGGCTCTCGTCGCCTTCTACGACGATATCATCGACTGGCTCGACGCCACGACGAACTACCCGCGCTGGATTCGCGGAGTCTATCCCGCCGCCGATTTTCTCAGCGCTGCCATCCGTGCGGGCGAGCTCTTTCTCCTCGAAGAGAACGGCCGCATCCTCGCGGCGGGCGGGCTCAATCACAAAGTGCCGCCGGGCTATGAGCAGGCGGACTGGGGGGTTGCGGCGGGTCCGGATGAGATCTGCGCCATCCACGCCTTCGGCACCCACCCGAAGGCGATGGGACGGGGCATCGGGTCGCGTCTCATCGCGGAGCTCGTCGAACTGGCGCGGCGGCGCGGCATGCGGGCCATCCGCCTCGACGTCATCGCCGGCAACGAACCGGCCCGTGCCTTCTACCGGCGCGCCGGCTTCGCGGAGCGGGCTCATGCCAGCCTCTACTACGAAGACACGGGGTGGGAGAGTTTCACGCTCCTCGAATACCTGCTGTAGGGGCATTGTCCGTGCAGGATTTCAAGGCTCCGACAGATCAGCTGCATAAACACGCGTATATTTGCCTATCGCAATGATTTTTGCATTTAGATGGGCAATCATCCGTAATTTCGTTTCCAAAACTGCAAAAGACTGAAGTTCAGCACAGCAAAAGACCGGAAAAGCTTATGACGTGCTGTGGACAGTGCCGTCCGGGTGACACCGAAAATCGTCCAGAGCGCGCCAGCTGCACGTAAAAGGGGCAGCGGAGAACTGTCGCTCTCCACCACCCCTCCGCAACCCTGCTCAGCAGCCGGCAGCCGTCGTTATCACGCTGTTGGCAACAAGCTGCCAACCCGCAGGGACGGCACCAGCGCCTCCCGGACCTCGAAGCGTTCGCAGAGCAGGTGACCGTTGTCATCCGAGCCGAGGCCGACGCAGCCGCCAAGCCAGGCCTCCTCCACCCGGCAGCCGAGACTCTGCCTCTCCCCTGCCGCATTCGTCACAGCGGCTGTCAGCCTGGTCCCCGACACCTCGATTTCCAGCGTCAGGCGCTCGCCCACAGCCCAGTCAAAAGCGGCGGCGGCCAGGGGCTCATAGTCACCCAGCTTGCGCTCGAGACGCAGCTCACCGGGATGGAGCGCGAGGGCGAGACAGCGCTCGGCACCCTGCACCGCGGCCAGAAGGCGGTAGACGCCGGGAAGCTGCGGAACGCAAACAGCCTCCAGAACACCGCTGGTCCAGCGATGGTCGCCACAGTAGGCCTCGGCGCGCCCGGCACCGGAAAGATGCAGGCCATCCGTCTCCTGGCGCAGCAGGCCACGGAAGCGCGACCAGCCGTTGACACCACGATAGTCATTCGCCTCCCGGGTGAAGAGAAGACTCGTGCCGGCCATGCCGTCCGTGGCGATGTCGTCCATCCAGACAGAGAGCTCCTCCTGATCTGCCAGGGGAATCAGCTCGAGGCCAAAGCTGTCAATAATGCGCTCGTCCTCCGCGGGAATGGTCCAGCTGACCTCGCTCCAGTCTGCCGTCAGCACCCGCTCAGGACCCGCGATCCATTCGTAGTCAACCCGGGCCGCTGCGCCGCGTCCGTCTGGGCGCGTCGACGAGCGCAGGCGGATGGCAACCCGGGCACTGACCCGGGCTCCGGCAGTGGTGCAGGCAAAGGCTCTGATCTCCTGACCGGGATAGAGCTGCGGAGAGATCTCGGGGCGATAGCCGCGTCCCGCAAAGTCCTCCAGACCATAGAAGCTGCGGCGCACAACCCGCAGTCTCTCCCCGGCGACAGCACCTGAAATGCAAAGACCCAGCGAACGCTCTCCCGTGTGGGCACGGTCCCGGCTGTTGGCGAGCACGGCTCCCCCGGCACAGAGATGGTTTCGCGGCGCACTGTCGTCGACCTCCGACGGCACACGGGGACGCTCGAGTTCAAAGCCCTGGGTCGAAGTGGGAAATTCGAAGTGACAGAGACCGGCCTCGGCCACACTTTCCTCTCCATCCTCCGACAGAAGCAGACGGTCCCAGGGAGCCGGCAGACGATAGTCACCCAGCCGGGCGGCCATGCGGACCAGATAGGCGGCGAAGGCCGTCGCGTCCTGGACATTGCGCGATCCCAGCACGGAGGAGGCGATGGTCTGGTCGTGGACCGGAGTGATCCAGCGCTCGTAGTCGATGCCGCCGAGGCCGACCAGGACGCCCATGATGCAGGCAACATTACCAACATTGCAGTCCGTGTCCCAGCCGCAGAGATTGGCGATGCGGATCGTGCGGTCGAAATCACCTTTGCCATACAGCAGAGCCAGTACGATGATGCCGCTGTTCGGGAGGATGTGACAGCCGCCGCCGTGGCGATCGTAGCCGTGCGCCTCGCGCAGACGGCGGAAGGCGGCCGTCCAGTCGTCCGGCTGTTCACGGTGGTAGGAGCGAACGGCGCCCACGAGCCTGGCATAGCCGCTCGCAGCCGGAATCTGCTCCAGCGCCCGGTCCAGCAGACGGTCGATATCGCGCTCAACAAAAGCCAGACTGATCAGGCTGGCGATGAAGACGCCGCCATGGACGCCATCACCGCCGTGGGTGACCGAGGCCGCGGCACGGGCGAGCCGGGCAGCGAGCTCCGGATTGCCCGGCGCAACCAGTCCCCAGCCATCGATGAAAATCTGGCCGCCGATCTGTTCGGCCACGGTGGGACCGTTCTGTTCGACGGAGCCGCTGCGCGGTGCGGGAATCCCGGCGCGCAGGTTGAGATAGGCCGTATGCTCCGTTGAAATGCCGTAGCCGCCCCACCAGAAGAAGCCGTGCTCGTACGGGGCGTAGTTCAGCAGAGCATGAGCGACATCCTGCGCCGTCAGCTCCTTCACCCTGCCGCCAGCGGCGCTGAGGTCGTGAAGGGCACGCATGAAAAACAGCGGTCCGTTGATGTCATCATCCGCGCCGAAGACATCGTAGCGATCGATGAAGCCCGGTGTGTTGCGGTGGCTCTCCATGACACGCTCATGCTCCCAGCCCTCGACCGGGGCACCGAGACGGACACCTATGAGCTTGGCGAGCCAGCCGGCGTAGATGCGTTCGATCCAATCCAGAGGAAATACCTGCATGCTGACAATACCTTCTTTCTGATCCTTCCGGCAGTTCCGGATATTTCCGGATTGGAGACACCATAGCATTCTCCGGACAAAGGAACAGCGGTTTGTGCAGGTTACAGTATCAGGGCGGGGTTTTTCCGGTTTTCTGTTCATTGACATCAGGGTTGACATATCGCTATTCTGTGCAAAAGTGCCAAAGGAGCAGGGACTATGGCAAATAAGATCAAAATGAGCAAGCGCCTGTATGAAGAAAAGCTGCGCGAGCTGCAGATTGAGCTGGTCAATCTGCAGGAATGGGTCAAGCAGGAGGGGCTGCGCGTCGTCGTCCTCTTTGAAGGTCGTGATGCCGCGGGCAAAGGCGGTACGATCAAGCGCATCACAGAAACGCTCAACCCCCGTGTCTGCCGCGTGGTCGCGCTGGCCACCCCGACCGAGCGCGAGACGACACAGTGGTACTTCCAGCGCTATGTCACCCACCTGCCTGCCGCAGGTGAAATCGTACTCTTCGACCGCAGCTGGTATAACCGCGCCGGCGTCGAGCATGTCATGGGCTTCTGCACGGAGGAACAGTATCAGGACTTCCTGCGCTCCTGCCCCTATTTCGAACTGATGCTGATCCGCTCGGGCATCATCCTGATCAAATACTGGTTCTCGGTCAGCGAGGAGGAGCAGATCCGCCGCTTCCAGAGCCGTATCGACGATCCCACCCGCCGCTGGAAGATCAGTCCGATGGACCTCGAATCCAGGCGCCGCTGGGTCGACTATTCGATCGCGAAGGATGCGATGTTCACCTATACCGACACGAAGCAGTCGCCGTGGTATGTTGTCGACGCCGACTATAAGCGCAATGCCCGTATCAACTGTATCTCGCACCTGCTGTCGATGATCCCCTACGAGGTCATCGAGCGTCCGCACATCGAGCTTCCGGAGCGCGATGACTCGAAGGCCTATATGCGCCCGCCGGTCGAAGAGCAGACTTTTGTTCCCGATGTGGCTACGGCTCTGGCCAGTGAAGAGCTCGCCGCCGCCAGCAGCAAAGCCGAGGCCAAGGCAGCAGCCAAAGCAGCAAAGAAGGCAGCAAAGGCGAAGGCCGCAGCGGAGTCTGAAGAGGACTCTGTGGAGGAGTTGTTCGACGAGGACTAAGACCAGGAGCCGGCGGCGAAGGGCCAGATATCTGCCTGCCGCCGTCTCTGTCCAGCCCGAAACGGGCCCGGCCGCCGGCCGGGCCCGTTCCTGTTTTCACGGCACCTGTCTTCCTGCACTGCCGGCCCCTGCCTGCAGTCCTGTCGGATCCAGCCCGTCTGAGCCGGACAGCCCCCTGCCGCACACGAATTCACCGGCAAAGCGCCGGTACCGTGCCGCTGAGTGCCGGCGGGCTGCGGAGCGGCGCAGGGGCTGCCCCGTCAGCGGCAGAAGTAGTTGAATATGCCGTCGGCGATGCCGCGGGCGATCCGCGTCTGGTTTCCGCTGTCAAGCATCAGGGCGAGGTCGCTGGAGTTCGTCATGAAGCCCATCTCGACCAGAACCGAAGTCACATTGCTCTCCCGCAGGACGGCATAATTCCCGGGAATGGCGGCGCGGGCGCTGCTGCCCTTCAGGGCCGGAATCTGGGCTGTGACCTGGTTGAAGATCTGTGTCGCGAGGCGCGCACGATCACTGTCATGGTAGAGGCGGTAGTTGGGGTTGTAGGGACGGTTGGCATCGCCCGCCTGGAAGAGCTCATACTCGCGATTGAAGACGCTGGCATTGGTCGAAATATAGGTCTGGAAGCCTCGCGGCCCGCTGGAGCCGTCCCCCGAGGCATTGGCATGGATGCTGACAAAGATAACGTCCCGTGTCATCGACTCGGCATCGAGCAGTTTGCGCAGCAGCTCCGATGCGCCGAGCCCCTGCGAGAGGCCCATGCCACTGCCGACATCGTGATTCGCGCTCTGCTGCTGGCGCAGGACCGTCTGTGCCTGACTCAACCAGCCGAGGTCGTAGCCGCGGCCGGCGAGGTCATTCTGCCACTGCTCGGCCACCGTCAGTCCGGTAACACCGACACGGTAGTAAAGCGAGCGGGTAACATCGCCGCTGCGGGTCAGAACAACCCGGGCACCGAGCTGTTCGAGCATGGTCTTCACCTGCAGGGTAACAGGCAGATTGATGTCGGTTTCGCGGATACGACGCCCGTCAAGGGTGCCGACAGCGCCCGGATCGCTGCCGCCGTGACCGGGATCGAGGATGACGGTCAGACCCCTGAGGGCATTGGCATCCTTCGCCCTGCCCTGATAGCCGCCGAGGCTGGTCGTGAGCTGGATCGGCAGCGATGAAACCGCCGGCCAGCGGCGCCAGGCACCATAGCTGCTCGTCTCAAGAGCGCTCGCCGGCACACTGACCGGGCTGTAGCTGCGGTTGCCGCTGGTCACCGTCGTGCCCGGTACCGGCGTCGTGGTCGGAACCGGAGTCGGCTGAGGCGTCGGGATCGGCGTCACCGAACTCGTCCCCGGAATGATCAGCACCTGGCCAACATAGAGCCAGTACGGGGACGAGATCCCGTTTGCCTGGGCGATAGCGAGGTAGGAGATGCCAAACTGCTGGCCCACCTTCCACAGCGTGTCACCGGAGCGGACCACATAGCTGGTGCCCGACGGAGTCGGCGGTGTAGGAGCAGGAGTCGGAGCCGGGCTGGGCGTCGGGTCAGGCGATACCGGAGCAGGCGTCGGCGTCGGAGCAGGCGTTCCCGGAATGCGCAGCACCTGGCCCACACGCAGCCAGTAGGGCGCTGCGATGCCGTTTTCTCGCGCAATCTCCAGATAGGAAACGCCGTACTTCTGCCCGACCATCCAGAGCGTATCGCCCGCGCGTACCGTGTAGGTCCCGGTCTGCGTGGGCGTAGGCGTCGGAGCAGGTGGTACCGGAGCCGGCGCTGGCTCAGGTGTCACCGGAGGCGGAGTCGGTGTCGGAGCGGGCGATGTCATTCCCGGAATGCGCAGCACCTGGCCTACACGCAGCCAATAGGGCGCTGTGATCCCATTCTCGCGCGCGATCGCCAGATAGGAAACACCGAACTGCTGTCCTATCTTCCAGAGCGTATCGCCCGCGCGAACAGTATAGGTCCCGGTCTGTGTGGGAGGGGGCGTCGGAGCCGGGCTCGGTGCAGGCGTAGGGGCCGGCTGTGTAGATGACGTCCCAGGAATCCTGAGCACCTGACCGACCTGCAGCCAGTAGGGCGGCTCAATACCGTTCTCCCGGGCAATCGTCAGATAGGGCACACCATAGCGCTCCTGCAAAGCCCAGAGCGTCTCCCCCGAGCGCACGGTGTGGCTGGTCACAGCGGTAGCCAGTATCGCTGACGGCATCCGGACCAGGCCCCAAAACAGCAGCGCAGCCAGCAACAGCGCTACCCTGCGGCTCCATCGTTTTTCCATGACTGCACCTCAACAGGCCCTGTGTGTTACAGGGAGATTACAACTCAAGAACACAGGAACTTTAGCACGGGTGGCGGAATCTGTCGACCGCCTCACAGGTTTGGACCTCTCGGGTACACATCATATTGTCGGGACGAGTAAAACCTTGTCGAGCCTTCCTCAAACAGCTGAAACACAGAAGTTCCAGCGCAGCCTGCATGCAGGCATATGGAAGATCACTTCTCCCATTGCCTGCGTGGCAGTCAGCCTCACAAGCGGCCGGAATGTGAATGGCATGTGACAGGATAGCGGGCAGCGTGGATGAGAGGCACGACCGGGCACTTTCAAGGGAACTGTAAAGCGATCCAGATTCTGTTGCTCTGAAGCAACATGACCACGGCGATCCCGACTAGCGGCGCGCCCTTCGTGGTCAAGATGGCGGCCACTCCAAATCGCTTTTTGGATTTCGCTTCGTTTTGACCACCAGAAATCCACAGGCTGCCTTTCTCTCCCTGCCAGCCGTCCTCCTGGCATGCTCACCCGCTTCCCGACAATTCTGACGTACTCTCACAGGTTTTCGATATTCGAACGGCTTCCTGTCCTTCCTCATTTTCAGACAGTAAAGAGGTCAGCATTCCTGGGTGTCATGCAGCTGCACCACATCAGCATATCAACCAGCACTGCCCGTCCGGCATCCGCATGAGCATGCCCTCATGTTCCTCGATAATCTCACCCGTCGGAAAGCTGCGGACGACAACCCCCTCATCATCCTCCGCCCCACACCCCATCTGCTGAAAACCAGCCGGTCACCCTCACGCCACACGAAGCTCTCCGTCTCCGAAACTTCGAAACGGCAGGGTTCAGGCCAGAGAATCTCAAATACGGCCTCCCGCCCCTGCCGAACGATCATCAGCGGTGAGAGGTCCAGCGCCAGATTGTAGGTATCCGCCACCCTGTCAAGCCCAATCTCCACCTCGACATGCGCCGCTTTCATGTCCCGGGTGCAGCGCAGCAGCCTGATCCAGCGCTGGATGAAATCAACCAGCAGGCAGAACACCTCACCCTCACAGGCAATTGGCTCTGCAAAATACTGTCCCGCGCCCGCCCGCACGGGCTCATAGACCTCTCCATCCGGAAAGGAGACAAAGCACAGCCGATTGCTCTTCAACTCGAGACCTGCGCCTGCGATTTCCTCCGCCTCATGCAGGTCTCCACTGGCGTAATCCGTTCCCCAGTACCAGTCCGAGCTGCCACGCAGCTCCAGCAGATACGGAATGCCACCCATGCGTATTTCCCTGTAGTTCATACTTCCCTTTTCCATGATTCGCGGTTGATTTGTTCTACCTGCGGTCTGGCTGTTCCTGCCATCATCCTCGTTGCAGTCACCTTCTTCCCATATAGGTTTCACGCTAGAAGTTCGGTATGTAATCCGAGGTCGTACCGTCCCTTTCACAGGATATGAGCCGGAAACCATATTCCAGGCAGAAGCTCTTCGCAGTCTCACAGGCTTCATAATCTTCCGCAACAGGCGGATAGTATTCCTCGGCCTGTACATATGCAGAGAAGTCCCGGCTCAGCTGATTTCTGAGCTTTTCCGCAAACCAGGCCAGGATGTCTCCGGCTGTAATAAAGGGATTACGTTGAAGTTCACTTGCCAGAGCCGCACGGATTCTGTCCATATCCTGTACCTGAATGACGATGTCCGCCTGAGCCTCACAGTCCACATGCACATTCTGTACATACCAGATACTCGCATCCTCCCAGCTGATCAGCCAATCCTGCTCGCAGAACTCGGCGAAGCCCTGTTCTTTCTGCGCTTCCCAGGCCCGGTAGTTGGCCTCGCTGAACACTTCCAGATAGATTTCAGCCAGCTCACTGGCAGTCTCCTCCGCGAGCAGGCATTCCTCGTGAATCAGTTCACAGAGGTCCCGGTGATGCCAGCCGGCCTCCCGCACCCTCTCCGGAATTTCATTCAGCAGTGTCAGCAGCAGAGCCCCTGCCATCCGGCGATTCCGGGGCCTCCTTTTAGGCAAAAGCGAGTAGATCTCAAAGGCATCTGTGCTCAGGCAGGCAAAACCATTCCTGTCGATGAGCGTTTTCAAAAAGGCCTTCAGATCGTCCGTTGTCATGTCCCGCTTCTCGCCTGGAGCCTTGATCTTCCTCATTCGTAATTCTGCTCCCTCCTCTGGTCAGTCCAGATATTGGCGAAAGTTGGTGATTCTCATAAAGGTCTGGTAGTTCGCATCATGGTAGTTTGCCGATGGACCGAAGGCTGTGCGCAGCAGCAGCAGGATATCTTCGTTGTCAAAAATCCAGTCGGGATACTGGAAAGCGACGTGCCCCGGATCTGCGCTGCGATAGTCGAGAAGACGCCGGACGACCCTCCAGGTATAGAAGTCTTCTGAAACAGCCATGGAGAGCACGGTGCGGCCGGGGGTGGCAGCGGACTGTTCGGTTCCGATCATGATGTATTTCTTCGTGACAGGATCCCGGTACATCTGGAACTTGGAGTTTGAGCCCAGAGGACAATCCACGATACAGTCCAGCGTCAGCGGAGCTTCCGGATCGTTGTTGTTGCCGCGCAGCACTACGGCTTTGCCATATCCGGGCTCGCAGTTCGCCAGGTCGATTCTCAGATAGTTGCTGATCACGCCATCCGGTGAGACCACGGCATTGCCCTCTATGCAGCCTGGGCACTTTCCAACCGGGGCGCCGGGCCAGCCGGCATCAAACTGAGTGAACGGCGTGAAATACCAGTTGCCTGCGTCCAGCAGATCGGCGTCGGCAGCGATGGACAGCAGACTGTTGGCATGCCGCCCGTGACGCCAGCAGCCATAGTCGATGGCGGTATACAGGCGGCCGCCCCACTCAATGACAGGCATCGGGCCCTTATGGGGACCCATTTCGTTGGGGCCACAGCCGCTGATGATATGGGTGGGAACGGTCCAGTTCTCACCCTCGTCGTCCGAGCGGCCGATGAGCAGGTCGCCGTAATCCTGACTGGCTGAAAAGAGGTACAGCGCACCACGGTGCACAAAGAGTTTGGGCCAGAAACTGGGATAGATATCCGTAACGTAGCGCCAGTTCCTGCCGTCGTCGGTGGACCTGAAAAGCAGCGTCAGCTTGGAGTTGCCGAACTCTCCACGGAAGACATCCATGGCCGTCATGAGGGCACCGGAGGGCAGACGCACGATGCTGGGCGAGCAGAGACTGTGGCCCGAGAAGCTGTAGGTTCCGTCTTCGGGATGCAGATAGTTGACCACGGTTCCCGGAACGAAGCTGGTGTGCACGAGTCGCAGGCCGCTTTCAGCGCTGCCATCGCAGCGTACTACCTTGAACTCGTAATCCCGGTGTTCCACCAGACCCTCGACGCGGGCCGTTTCGCCGGACAGGGGCAGCTCTGACCACTCATCCTGAGTCAGGTACACACGCCAGACGAGTTTGTGAGCTCCATCGGGCTGTCCATTGTCGAACCATTGGATGTCGAAGCCTGTCGCAAATGGTGCTACACGGCAGATGAAGGGTTTTTGCCGGATGTCCATCTCGGTCATCCGGCTGAAAGGCCTGTAGTTCCAGCAGATATTGCCGCGCATGAATATCCTCCTTCTGTCCATGGATGACAGGACAATGGTATTCCGACATGGTGGGACAACATGCTCAGCGGGTGCCGCCATTGACCGGAGCATACAAGTCGTCCACTTATTTATGTTGAAAAGCTATCAAACTATGCTTATTCAAACTACTGGCAGTTCGCTGTTCTTCCCGTACAGGGATCGCAGTTCTTCTAGAAGTGTCTCCTTTGTCTTGTTCGGAATGCCGGGTTGCCTCAAGTTTACATTTTTCACTGCCATTCTCTCCAAAATGATTTTCATATCTTTCGAAATTGCAAACGGCACATTTTGAAGCAGCTCATGATTCCGGTCAAGCAAATCCGTTAGGCGAAAGGCATCGTTTTTATGTTTTCTTATATCCCTGCTGTCAACATTTCCGCCAGCCCCTTCCCGCCCAGACAGTTCCAGCCAAGCCTTGGCTTTATATGGCACTTATAGATGCCATCTCTGTTTTAGGATAAAGAAAAACAACTTTTCTACCGTCAAGAGCGGCTTTTTGCAGCTTATTTCGCGCATGAACAAAAACGGGAATATTACTCGGGGCAACGTCCCTGAACACAACGCTAATTCGAAGCAAAGAGTCAAGATAATCCATAGTTTTGCCCTTTCATCACTTTAATGGGACTTTAAGAACTGCAGGGTGCCGGACATGTGGTCAGGGCTGAAAACCACATTGGCTCCGACGCTTCAGGTAGGCTGCGGCACAGTCTTCCGCCCGCTGCGGATAGTCATAACCCAGAGCAGCCGCGGCTTTTTTCGTCACCTTCGCAAACAGCGCCTGCGTCCGATAAGCAGTCGATGAATCTGCCATCATGCCAGACATCTGTCCCGCTGATCTACGCACAATACAGTTCGATCATTTTCAGCAGATGGCTCTTGAGGTAGCAGTCGACACACATTTGGGCCGTCCACAGCTCACCCCGCAGCAGCTTCTTCATCGCCCAGATATTGTGGAAGTTGAAGTCATTTACGGCATGTGCGAATTCAGCCTCCGACATCTCCGGCTTTGAAACGACCGGCTCGACATGCCGCTCCAGCAATCTGGAGAATGGAAGCGAATCGTAGAGTATCTGGCAGCCCCGGCTCAGCACCCGGCCCGCAACACCACTTTCCAGGACAGCCATAAATTCTTCCGGCGTGAAAACAACCAGATCTACATCCTTGTCGGCGTCATAGATGGATCTGATCTCCTTGAGCCCGCTCACTGTGATTTTTATAGAGGAGATGCTTCGCCGCCCCAGTCGATCAGGGTATTAGCCTGAATACCATCTGCCTGTATCTGCCGTCACCTCGATATATCATCATCCAGCTCCGCCAGCCGGATAAGCTCTTCTGTTATCTCCCGGAATCTGCTGCCTGACATGAATGCCCCTCCCTACCCAAAGCGCAGAATAAGAGAATCGCAGACAGGCACATAGCCGATTTTCCGGTAAATGCTGTTCGATACGGGATTCGCCAGATCCGTATACAAAACACATTTCACATAGCCCTTATCCAGGGCCAGCTGACTGATCTGTGCCACGACGGAGGTCGCATAGCCTCTGCCCCGGAAATAGGGTGGTGTGTAGACGAAAGCAACACCGATGGATGTTGGCAGCTCTCTGGTGAATCCTGCCATGGAGACAGGAACTCCATCGACTTCCAGTATGTAGATCTTTCCGGAATCAATACGATACCGGGCTTCCTGGCTGTCCAGCGGTATATTCATCTCCGTTCGACCGTAAATTCCGGCGGCATTAAATGCCTCGAGCCAGTACGGGAAGAAATGCATGTCGCCATGTGTGACGAGACGGATTTCGCCTTCGCGCCTGATATCCGGATTGACGGCCTCCAGCTCATGGATTCTTTGCTTCATTTCAGTATGGCATGACAGGCCCTTGAGGGCGGTATGTTTCTCCACAAAGGCCAGTGCCAGTGCCTTGTCGGAGATCACACCGGGGATGTCCACGTCACCCAGTCCGGCGATCAGGCAGTCCAGAGCTTCAGGTCTGGGCTCATTACCCGTCGAGTAGAGCGTGATGTTATGTGGAGGGGTCATGAGGGCGGTGAGTACGATTCCCCTCGCATCGGAAACCGTCGCCATGACCCAGTTGGCCGGATCCCGCCAGCCCGTTTTGTCGCGGCCCTCGCAGCCTATCAGGATGTTGCCCAGGAGAATCATGTTCTGCGCTTCGTGACGCATCAACACATCACAGGTCTCGTCGTGGAATTCATGTACATCCGTGAATCGTTTGAACATCATGCCGGTATCCTCTCATCAGCGCCTGGCAGCACAAAGCATCAGCCTGGGTGGTTTCTCCCAATACAGGTTACATTTGCTATGACATATTACCCCAGCGCAGAACTGTCAGCAGCCGGGAACTGATGACCAGATCATCGGATTCCCTGCAGGGGAATGGATCACCGCAGCACGGCCATGCCTGCCCGGAAAAGCTGCTGCGGTGATCTTTCTTTCTAAGCCCTGTACAGCTTCACAATGACGAGGCCCGCACAGAGGATCAGTACTGAAACCGCGATGCCCAGCCACCCCGACAAGCTGCCCGTGGCAATACCCCTGTCGTTCATCGCCGGGCGGAAGTCCCCGCCCGGCATTTGACCGTCGTTGGGAACAGGGCGCGCCATAACGTCACCGGTTCTGTTCTCCAACGGCAGTTCCGACTCGGAAGGACTCACTTCTCCCGACCAGCTGGAATCCGGCGCTGAGAAAGCCTGATCCGGAAACTGACCGTCTCTTCCTGCAGGCAATTGGAAGGGATTGAAAGATCCGGAAAAATCCGGCAACTGATTGCCCTGGGGCAGACCCTCCGGCATTGTCCCTTCAGGGAAAGCCCCCCTGTTTTCCTGCCTGTCCGGCATGCCGCCGCCCCTGCCCATGGAACCCATGGCACTCAGGGCGAGACCCGACGCATCGGCGTAGTTCATGCTTTCACCTGTCCTCCCGTTGGCCAGCTGGGCAGTTACGCTCTCTGAGCGCAGGGTGCAGAACTCGCGCAGAGCTCCTACACCGGCTTCAAATTCATCGAAGCCATAGAAGCATGTCGGATCCCTGGCCACATAGGGCTCTATCAGAGCATATGCACTGTCAATGATGCCGGTGATGTCGACCGTGTCCAGAAATTCCGTAAAGCAGCGGTGATAGAGCCCGGTATACTCCGTGTCCTCCATGATCCAGTTCCACATGGGCCTGTCACTTGAGGCTCCGCCGGATACGGGAGAGTCAATGGGCGTATTGACCACAGCCTGCGCATCCCCGCCCTGAAAGGTGCCGAAGGCGAGGTTGTAATCCCAGGGAATCATGGCCATCCGCCCATCTTCTTCATAGAGGTAATAGTTATGCACCATGGCTCCGGTGTAGCTGTCACCGTTACAGACATAGTTGTGTACGACGAAGTAACGGATCACCTGATCAATATCCACCACCGAATCAATTGCTTCTCCTGCATTCAGCTTCCGCAGAGATTCCATCAGACGCCTCTGATCCGCTCTGCTGATGTCGGTTTTGGCACTGTCCCAGATATTCGCGTAGCTGTCGGGATCGTCGTCAAGATACTGAAGCTTGACATCGGCAGAACCCATACCGCCGCCGAAGCCGCCTCTTCCCTTCTGCACGCTGTTCCTGTCAGGCTGCTGTGGCAGTATCATCTCCGGCGTGAAGGTTTCGAAACCAGCCGTGAACTCTTCGCGATTTATGAAATCGTCCATGTTGAAATCTCTGCCGTTGCCACGACCACCGCCGAAGCTCATGCTGTCTGGCTTGTAGAGCTCGCCCTGTACGGAGCCGTAATTGCGACAGAGAAAGGCTTCCTCGACACCCTCTACCGCGAGATAGAGTCCCCAGTCTTCGCCGTTGACCGTGATATATACAAAACTGCACAGCGGGGCATTGACACCAAACTCCTGCATCATCGTGTAGCTCAGATAGTCTTTCATCATGGTCGTATCCTGAATCAGATTGTTCAGGTTCAGCTTGTCCAGCCCATGGTAGCTGAGGGAACTGTCGTACTGGTCGAACTCGATCTTGAAACTGTAGCGGCTGCTGTTCATGGCGGCCACACTGGAGAGTGAAGTATTGCCTTTGCCGCGGATGCCTACGTGCCGGTATGCCTCACCGTCAATCACGACACTGGCTGCACAGTAATCCTCACTGACGACATTGTTCAGGAATCCATCCCAGTCATCCATGACAATGTCAATGCTGTGGACGCGTGTCTGGTCAAAGAGCAGCTTCTCGTATCCCAGCGTCCTGGCCTCGATTTCCGGGCTGAACTGCGTGCTGCTCATCAGCAGGAAACTCAGCACCAGGATCAGTGCCGTGACGGTCCAGGCAATTCTGTCTAAGTATTTGCTGCCGGACATCCTGTCACCCCATGTAGTCGCCGTTATAGGAGACAATCACGGCACTTGCCACGCCGGGCATTTCGGAGAGAACAGCGATAAAGTCGGTGTCGTCTTCCTTCAGTCGGACTTCGATATTCAATTCGACAGCGCCCTTGACGGCGGATTTGCTCTTGACGATGCTCCGGGTCACATTTTTCGCGAGGAAATCCCGGGCCTGCACTTCCACATCATGGTTCTCGCAGTTCAGGACGACCATGTAGGGCTGGCTGTTCGTCTTCCTGTTGACAAACAGCAGCAGGATCAGGCCGATGCAGACGCTGCCAATGATCGCCAGAGGAATCATGCCGGCTGCGAGGATAATGCCTGCGCCTATGGCCCAGAACAAAAAGACGAGATCCAGCGGGTCCTTGATGGCGGTACGGAAGCGAACGATGGAGAGCGCACCCACCATGCCAAGGGAAAGAACCACGTTGGAGGTTACGGCGAGAATGACGATGGAGGTAATCATCGTGATGGCGATCAGGGTGGTGCCAAAGCTCGAGGAATACATCACACCACGGTAGGTCTTCTTATAGACAAGAAAAATGAACAGGCCGATGCCAAACGAAAGCACGATGGTCAGCAGCATATCCAGAACACTGACGGAAGTAATGTTCTCCAGAAAGCTGGACTTGAAAATATCGTTGAAACCCATGGATGGATTCTCCCTTTCCTTCTATTGTCAGTCGTACATGCGGGAAGCCGCGTACTTGGAGAAAGCCGCGCCTCTCCTGCCATCAAGCTGAATCGCACCCCGAATGACAGCGGGCAGATAGCTGTCCCATTTCACTTCGAGAATGCAGGGACTGGGCCTGATGGGCAGCGTCACGCAGGCGGGATTCAGGAAATCCGTACATGTCATGCCGGTACGGATGTTGTAGTCCAGCGTGACTCTTACGTTGCCGGGAGCGAAAACAAAAGGCTCCCGGGTATAGTCAACAATCACCTGCGCCTTCAACCCTCCAGTGAGGATACGGGTATAAAACGCGAGGATCATTTCATCTTCGCTCTGCGACATCCAGCCGAGATTCCCCTCCGCAACAGCCTGTGCCTGCCAGGGAGTCAAAGCCACTGAGGTCTTGTGCCCATGATGGCCACACTTGTACTTGCGTTCCAGAAAGATCGCGGACGGATCATGGTTATACAGACGTATCCGGAACTTTTCCCGGACAGCTGCCCCGTCCAGCTTTTCTCTGAGTGCTCTGTCGGCCAGGTCGTCAAAATAGAGGCTGCGGACTTCATATTGTCCGTCTATCGCATACCTGTCCGGCTTCATCACAGCGCGCAGTCTCTGCCGCAGGATCGGGATGTCGAACGCGTTGATTTCATGCTTGGCTTCATGTCTGAACTGCAAATCTTACCAGCTCCTTTCACTGCGTTAACAATAGAGAACGAACCTGTGAATTACATAGGAGACAGCTGCCCGCATGGAAATGCATGCCGGCAGCCTGGCAATGCAGGACGGAAGATCAGAAGCTGGCGACAAAGCGGATGCTCTCGGCAGAGGTATAGGTGGCTGTCAGTTTTCCGTTAAAGCGTTCACATATGGCTCTTGCCGCAGACAGCCCGATGCCATAACCCGATGACTCAGCGCGCTGTGTACGGGCCGGGTCTCCCCGGTAGAAGCGCTCAAACAATATTTCCGTATCAGCTTCATGGGAAGCCTCGCAGCTGTTTTCCTGGATCATGGAAATGCGTCTGCCATGCCGGGTCAGCCTCAGGGAGATCTGTCCGCCGTCCGGCGTGTACTTCACTGCGTTATCCAGCAGGATCGTCAGCAGCTGCTGGAAGCTTGCCTTCTCGATCAGCAGCCTCAGACCGGGCTCAATCTGAACATGGAAACGCAGACTGCGTACCAGAGCCGCTTCCTGATAGGCGGGCAGAAGCTCGGCGGCCAGCTCGCTGATATTGACCGGCTCAGCCGGCGGTGGGCTTTCTTCGTCGAGCCTCGCGAGCAGCAGCAGATTCGACATCAGCACATTCAGTCGCCTGGTCTGTGTGCGGATATGGACATTGTATTTGTTCTCGCCATGAATCAGCGCCATCGTGTCGTTGTTGGACTGAATGATCGCCAGCGGTGTCTTCATCTCATGCCCGGCATTGGTAATGAACTGTTTCTGTTTCTCCATGCCTGCAATCACGGGTCGGATGACCTTGCCCGACAGCAGGCTGACAATGATCAGCAGGATCAGCCAGCAGAGGACCGCTATCGCAGCCGAAACAAAGAGAACCATGTAAAAGCTCTCGCTTTGTCCCGATGTATCCATAAAAAACAGCAGCCGGTTCGGTCCCAGATCTTTCACGGCGAACTTATACCCGTCAATTCGTCCGGATGTTCTGCCCGTCTGCCAAACCGCCAGGGCATAGTTTTCTGCCGTCTCACGATCTATCGAAAAGATCTGATCGGTATTCACTTCCCGGACGTTGCCGTCCGCATCGCTGCGCACGATAAAGAAGCGTGAGGAGCGCATCCTGTCCATGTCCAGGGGCCGTATGAACGGAGGCGGCTGATTGAAATCCATCTTCTGAAATGCACCGTTGGAGTCCACCAGAATCTTCATCACCATATCCGACTGCCGTTCCAGCATCATCCAGTTGAGCCCGTTGAGGGCAATCACAATGAAGAGCAGCAGACAGCTGACAGCCGCCATGGTGAAGAAGATAAAGCGTTTTCGTAAACTTTTCGTCAAGGCTGCAGCTCCAGCCGGTACCCTATATTCCGCTTTGACACGATCTCCACCTGGGAGTTCATGGCAGACAGGCGTTTGCGCAGATAGGAAATATAGAGCCAGACACTGTTGAGATCCGTTTCCGTATTATGGCCCCATGCTTTAACCAGCAGAGCCTCCGTGGACAGATACATCGTGTGATTCAGCATGAGCTGCTCCATGAGACGGTATTCCTGCCTGGGCAGCTGGCAGGACAGCTCCCCCACGATGAGTTCACCCGTCGTCATATTCAGTGTCAGATCACCAACGACAATCACATCGGGATGGTATTCTTCACGCCGCCGCAGCATGGCTCGTATTCTGGCAAGCAGCTCGCCCATGTCAAAGGGCTTGGGCAGATAATCGTCCGCACCGCTGTCGAGGCCCAGAATGCGATCCTCCACCTGCGTTCTGGCCGTCAACAGCAGCACCGGCGTTCGACAGCCGTTTCGGCGCAGTGCCTCAAGCACTTCGAGACCATCCCGTCTGGGCATCATAATATCCAGAATGATGCCGTCGTAATCGCCTGTCATGGCGTAATCGTATGCGTCCGCGCCATCATAAACAGCGTCAACCATATATTTGTGATAGCTGAGGTAATCCACAACCGCTTCAGTGCAAAGCGCGTTCTGAAAAAGCCACCTGCTCGTTCGTTTGGGGCCAGCAGCGCGGCTCAAACGGAGCCACCTGCTCATTCTGACTGGAGCCAGCACTGATTTGTCTGGCTCTCAGTCAAAATGA
>JASGUU010000067.1 GCA_030057555.1 Bacillota bacterium
CTGCGTGATGAGCTCGCGCCACTCGGCGCGCGTGCGTTCTTGTTTCATGGGTAACCTCCTGACGCTGTTTGCGTCAGACTACGGTTACCGGAAACCTATTTCGAGATGCCGTTTTTTGAGCGCTTACCCTTTTTTGAGCAGGATTTCAAGTTATACACGGAACTCGTACCACAAGTTGAATTTCTGTGCCCTGCATACTCTACCCAGGCTGAAAAGCGCCGTTTTCGGCTGCCTGCCTCAGACGTTGCCGAGCAGGACCTGCGACAGATGGCGGCGGGCGATATCGCGGAGGGCCGTGAGAGTCGGGATCGGGGTCGGCGGGCGGTCGGTCAGGCGGTGCTGCGGGAAAAAGCGGGTCAGGTGCAGCGGGATGTCGGGGCGCACGGAGGCGAGCCAGGCGGCCAGAGCATCGATCTCGTCGGGACTGTCATTGAAGCCGGGGACGACGAGGGTCGTGACCTCGACATGGGCGGTGGCGGCGGCGGCCTCGATGGTGTCCCGGACCGCGTCGAGATCGCCGCCCAGGCGGCGGTAGCCCTCGACCGTGAAGCACTTGAGGTCGATGTTCCAGGCATCAGTCAGGGGCAGCAGCGGAGCGCGGCCGGCGGCGGTCACACAGCCGTTGGTGACGAGGGCGGTCAGGAGGCCGGCTTCGCGGGCCAGGGTGAAGGCCTCGCGTACATATTCCATCGCGATGAGGGGTTCGTTGTAGGTGAAGCAGAGGCCGACATTGCGCCGGGAGCGAAGGCGCAGGGCTTCGTCGCGAAGTTCGTGGGCGGCGACGCGGCGGCCGGCGGGCGCGGGGTCCCGAACCTGGGCGATGCTGTGGTTCTGGCAGAAGGGGCAGCGCATGTTGCAGCCGTACTGGCCGACGGAGAGGATCGTGCGCCCGGACTGCCAGGCGGCGAAGGGCTTCTTCTCGACGGGGTCGAGGGCGAGCGAGGAGAGGCGGCCGGGTGCGGCGAGGACGACGGCACCGCCGCGGGCCACGCGGGCGCCGCAGCGGCCGTACTGGCCTTCGCGCAGGCGGCAGTGATGGGGGCAGATGGCGCAGACGGCGCTATCAGTCGTCGACATGGCGGCTGACTTCAAAGCGCTCGATGCGGTAGGGCTCGTGGGGGCGGATGCCGGCCTTCTCGCAGGCGATGGCGAGCTGCTCCTCGACGGTGTCGACGCCCTCGAGGTCGGGCAGGAGGATGCCGCGGCGGTAGCCCGCGGTCACCAGGACGCCGTAACGGCGGGGGTCGAGCTCGGCCTTTGAGCTGACGGGCTCGGCGGGGTGCAGGACATCGACGGAGACCTCGAGGTCGGCGAGCTCGGCGGCACGGAGGGGGCGAAAGCGCGGATCCTGGCTGGCGGCGGCGATGGCGTTGCGGACGATTTCAGCGCCGAGGCTGGGGCGGGTCGGCTGCAGCGTGCCGATGCAGCCGCGCAGGCGGCCGCCGCGGTGCAGGCTGACGAAGCAGGCGGCGGGTTCTGTGAGCTGCTGCCCGGGATCCGGGACGGCCGCGATGAGCCGGGCTTCGTCAATGCTTTCGCCCTGGACCAGGGCGGTGATCGTCTGACGGGCGAGTGTGGTACAGGGATTCCGGGGCATGTCAGTCCTCCTGACGGAAGGCGGCGACGGCATAGCCGACGCCGTAGGGACCCTCATAGGAATAAAGTTCGGATTCTCCCTGCCAGGGTCCCGCGGCGAGGAGGTAGCCGGCGAGGATCTCGAGGGCGGTGAGGCCGCAGTGGCCGGCCCGCTCCGCGAGGCGGTGGCCGATGGCGAGAAAGTCCTGGGGGCGGTTCGCGGTGACGGCATCCTGGACCTTCTGGTCAAAGAGGGGGCCGGCGGGGTCGTAGCCGTAGGGGCCGTCGGCCAGGAGGCGGTGCGAGAGGTCGCCGCTCGCGATGAGGACGATGCGGCGTCCGCTGGTGTTGATGGCGGCGGCGAGGGCCGCGCCAAAAGCCCGGGCCGCCTCAGTGCCTGCCCGGGTGTAGGCGATGCGGACGAGCCCGGCGTCGCGGAGACCGGTCTCATGCAGGAAATAGAGGGGGATGAAGGTGCCGTGGTCGAAGCTGTCGTGGCGGCGGTGGTCGGCGACGGCGGGCAGGGGATCCTGGGCGGTGGCGCGGACGATGGCGTCGTTCAGGGGGCGGTCGATGGGCCAGCTGAGGCACGTTTCGGGGGCGCGGAAGGCGGCCATGTCGCCCCTGAGGCGGCCCGTTCCGTCGCCGTCGGAGAGACGCCAGGCATCGGCGTAGCCTTCGGCGTGGGGCGAGATGACGACGATGGTTTCGGGGGCGGCGGCGGTGATCTCGGCGGCGAGGCGACGGTAGGCGGCGGCGGTGGCGGCGACGCCGGCTTCGCTGCCGCGGCCGACGGAGGGCAGGATAAGGGGCGGATGGGGAACGAGTGCGGCCAGGAGCATAGGACACCTCCCATACAAAAAGCGGCTTCGCCTGTATCCTACCAAGTCGCGCTGGCGGCTGCCAGTTCACAGGCGACTGCGGGTGCTTTGCCTGCGGCACAGGAGGGTCGTAAGCATGATTACAACCTGTACACGGGAACGCGGGTAGCAGCGGGAACATTTTATTTGAGGGCTTGACAGGCGGCTTTCTGTTTCGTATTGTGTCGCTGTATTAAGCGCTTGATACAATAATACAGTTGGAGGTCTATGGGATGACTGGAAGCTTCGATGCCGATCGCCCGATCTATCAGCAGCTGGCACACCGCTTCCGGGAGCGGATCGTGACAGGCTACTGGCAGCCGGGCGAACGCATGGCGAGCGTGCGCGAGCTGGCTCTCGAGTACGGCGTCAATCCGAACACCGTGCAGCGTGCGCTGGCGGAGCTGGAGCGTGAGGGACTCGCCATTGCCGAGCGCACCAGCGGACGCTTCATCACCGAGGATGAGCAGCTGCTGCGCACGACGAAGCGACAGCTGGCCGAGGAAGCCACACGGGAGTGGGCCGGGCGCCTGCGGGCACTTGGCCTGGACCAGGCGGAAGGCGCCCGGCTCGCGACGGCGGTCTGGACTGACGGCCATGGACAGACAAAGGAGAATAACGCATGAGCATGGATGACATCATCGTGCGCACCGCGAAGCTGACGAAGAATTACCGCGGGCGGCCGGCGCTCAACGAACTCGACCTCGAGCTGCGGAACGGGCGCATCATCGGACTGGTGGGGCCGAACGGCTCCGGGAAGACCACGCTGCTGAAGATTCTGGCCGGGGTGCTGGCCGACTACAGCGGGACTGCGGAAGTGCTGGGGCTGAGGCCGGGACTGGAAACGAAGGCGCAGGTCTCGTACATGCCGGACTGCAGCTACCTCGAGGACCGCATGACGCCGAATGATGCGCTCGACCTGTTCGCCGATTTCTATACGGATTTTGACCGCAGGCGTGCCTATGAGATGCTGCTGGCCTTCCGCCTCGAGCCGACGCAGCGCCTGCGTGACATGTCAAAGGGCATGCGCGAGAAGGTGCAGATCACGCTGGTGATGAACCGCGCGGCCCGCCTCTATCTGCTTGACGAGCCGATCAGCGGGGTGGATCCGGCCTCGCGCCAGCTGATCCTGGACAGCATTCTGCGCAGCTATTCGAGCGAGAGCTGCCTCGTCATCTCCACCCATCTGATTCACGACATTGAGCCGGCGCTCGATGAGGTCGTCTTTCTCGACCGCGGGCGGGTGCGCCTGGCCGGGAACGCCGAGGATCTGCGGGCCGAGAGCGGCGGCAGCATCGATCAGCTGTTTCGCTCGCTCTTTCAGTCGGAGGCCGCCGGGCTCAGGGAGCTTGGGGCGACGGCCGAGAGGCCCGGTTTCATCAGTCGCCGCTGAAGGCAGCCGTGACTTTGCCTGGAAAGGAACGCTTTATGTTCTCTCTGGTTCTCAAATATGAATTCGCGGCCTGGCGCCGCAGCTATGTGCGCTTCCTCATGGTCATCGGAATGGTGCTGCTGGTGGGCTGCATCGCGGTGGCGCTGCGGCTGCCCATCGTCAGCGATCTGGCGATGATCCTGCCGGTGCTCGCGATTCTGGCGCTGCCGGTCTCGCAGTTTGTGCTGGTGGTGGTCTCCTACTACCGCTCGCTCTACGGTCCCCGCGGCTATCTGGCGCATACGCTGCCGATCCCGGCGGGAACCCTCTATGCAGGGAAGCTCGTCGCCGCCATGACGGAGCTCGTGATCAGTGCCGTGCTGATGCTGGCCGCAATCGTGCTGACTTCGGTGGCTCTCGATGTCGCAGCCCGGAACATGCCGTTCAGCGGGCTCCGGCAGGTGCTCCGCATAATCGCTTCGATCCCGGCAATTGGCCGCTGGATCGCTGGTCTGGGACTGATGTTTCTGATTTCGTTCGTGGCCAATATTGTGAGCATTTTCTTCGCCATCTCAACCGGCTCGGAGGCGCGCTGGCAGGGGCTAGGGATCGGCGGTCCGGTGCTGGTCTACGTCCTTCTCTACGTTGCCACGCAGCTGCTGACCATAGTTCTGATGCTGGCGCTGCCGCTGGGGCTGCAGATTGATATGACGCCGGTAGTGCTGGCCGAGGCCCGCGGGGTCATCGCCATGCCGCAGCTGCAGATCGTTACGGGCAACATGCTGACGGCTTTCTGGGACGCGCTTCGCGAACCGAATCCGCTGGTCTCCACCGTCGGGCTCGGCAGCTTCCTGTCCGCCCCCCTGACGGGCGTAGTCTGTGCCTGGCTGACAGTGCGTTCGATCCGCTGGCGGACGAGTCTGCGCTAAGCTGGAGGCGCACGCTGCTGAACCGGGCGGGAAGGAGTATCTGAAGAAGCATGCTGACGATCCGGAATCTGACCCTGACACACCGCCGGGATCTGCGCTGCTTCGTCCGGGACTTCAGCTTCCATCTGCACGCGGGAGAGCGGGCCGCCCTGATCGGGGAAGAGGGCAACGGCAAGTCATCGCTGCTCGCCTGGATCCATGATCCGGCTCTCGTCGAGGACTACATGCTGGTGTCGGGCAGCGCCAATCGCGAGCGGGTGCGCACCGGCTATCTGCCGCAGCTGCCGGGCCCGGAGGAGCTCCGGCTGACGCCGCGGCAGCTCGTGGAGCGGGAGGCGTGGGCAGGCTCGGATCCCGGCCGCCTCGCGCGTCTCGCGGCGGAGCTGGGCCTGGGGCCGGAGCTGCTCGCGGCGGAGCGGCCGCTCGCCACACTGTCGGGCGGGGAGCGGGTGAAGCTTTGCATATACGCAATTCTGGCTGCGGAACCGGATGTGCTGCTGCTTGACGAGCCCTCGAACGACCTCGACCTGCCGGCTCTCGTCTGGCTCGAGCGCTTCATTCTGGAGACACGCCTGCCGCTGCTCTATGTCTCGCACGATGAGGTGCTGCTCGAGCGGACCGCCAATGTGATCGTCCACATCGAGCAGCTCTGGCGGCGCACCGAACCGCAGGTCACCGTGGCGCGTCAGGATTATCGCAGCTACGCAGCCGAACGGGAGCGGCGCTTCGAGCAGACGGCGGCGCTGGCGGTGAACGAGAGGCGGGAGCTCGCGGCGCGGGAGGAGCGGCAGCGGCGGCTCGAGAGCGCGGTGGCGCACGCGCAGCGGGCGGTGTCGCGGCAGGCGCCGTCGGAGGGGCGGCGGCTGAAGAAGAAGATGGCTTCGGTGCAGGCGACCGGGCGGCGGCTGGAGCGGGCGCGCGAGGAGCTGACGGCGCGGCCGTATCGGGAGGAGGCGCCGGTCCTCGCGTTCGCGGCGGATGTCGCCGTGCCGGCGGGGCGGGTGGTGCTCGACTGGCGGCGGGAGGAGCTCCGCAGCCGCGACCGCGGCCGGGTGCTGGCGGGGCCGGTGGAGCTGTATCTGCGCGGCCCGGAGCGGGTCGGCATCGCGGGCGCCAACGGCAGCGGGAAGTCGACGCTGCTGGGGGAGATCCGCGAGGTGCTCGAGGCGCGCGGGGATCTGCGCATAGGCTGGATGCCGCAGAACTACGACGAGGCGATGGATCCCGGGGCCCTGCCGGTGGACTGGCTCTGTCCCGACGGCGACCGCGACGAGCGTGATGCGGTGCGCTCCTGGCTGGGCAGCGCGCGCTTCTCGGGCGAGGAGATGGAGCACCCGCTGGGAGAGCTCTCGGGCGGACAGCGGGCCAAGCTCTTCTACCTCCGCCTGATCCGCGAGCGTGCCGAGGTGCTGCTGCTTGATGAGCCGACACGCAATCTCTCGCCGCTCTCGAACCCCGCCATCCGTGCCATGCTGGGCGCTTTCGGCGGCGCCATTCTGGCGGTTTCGCATGACCGCCGCTTTCTGGCCGAGGTCTGTACGCGCGTGCTCGAGCTGCGGCCGGACGGGCTGCACGAGTTCGATGTCAGTGAATGGCGCCTGGAGGGATAGAGACAGGCAGTCGAGCGAGGACAGATCGGGTTACGAATCCAGACGTGCAGTTTTTCAACCTTTCGCAGTTTTTCAAGCTTATCTATGCATATTTATGCAGATCGGTGCATACATACATTGAAATATGCGATGCGGTGAATAATTATGCGCTCGCTCCCGCGAAAGCTTGATTTTTTGCACACCACGGATCGTACCCAGGGCGAAACGTCGAATCACAGACGATAAGGCGGCTCCTGACGCCATCCGGGAATGGCGGGAGGCAGGGAGCCCGGTGCCACTCCCCTCTGCTTGCCCCCCATCGCCGCATCGCGCATACTGACCGCGCCAACCGGAGCCGCCATTCCGGCGGCTCAACGCTGCGGAGGTGTACGATGCGCACAAAAACGAGTCTCTCCGGTCTCTGGGACCTCTACTTTGGCCCCGATGAGGGCCATCTCCCGACGAGCGCCGCGGCCGCAGCCGCCGCCGGCTACCGGCAGATCCCGGCCACCGTCCCCGGCAATGTCGAGCTGGACCTCGTCGCCGCCGGCCTCCTCCCCGATCCCCTGATCCACGACAACACATCTCTCTGCCAGCCCTTTGAGTACTACAACTGGGTCTTCACATGCTCCTTCGAGCTCGACCCGGCCCAGCGCCGCGAGACCAGCCGCCTCGAACTCGACGGCGTCAACACCTACGCCACCATCCTGATCAACGGCGAGGAGGCCGGCACTACCGACAACATGCTGATCCCGCACAGCTTCGACATCACCGGGCTCCTGCACTGGGACAGGCCCAACACGATCACCGTCGCCATCCGCTCCAGCATGAACGTCGCCCGCAGCCTCCCCTACACCGCCGCCGCGATCGGCCCCGAACACTCCGACGAAGCCACGCAGCTGCGCATGCCTCCGCACAGCTTCGGCTGGGACATCATGCCCCGCCTGCTCTCGGCCGGCATCTGGCGCGACATCCGCATCGTCCACCAGGGACCGACCCGCCTCCATCCTCCCTGCCTCGCGACCCGCCACCTCTCTCCCGATCATCGCCGCGCCACGCTGACCGCCGCCGTCCACTTCGAGAGCCCGCTCTGGCAGCTGCCGATCCACACAATCCGCGTGCACGGCCGCTGCGGCGACTCCGTGATCGACAGCAGCTTCGACACCCACTTCAGCAGCGCCCACTTCGACATCGAGGTCGAAAATCCCGAACTCTGGTGGCCACACGGTTATGGCGAGGCAAAGCTCTACCACCTCACCGTCGACCTTCTGCTGAATGGCGAGCTCCTTGACAGCCTCAGCTTTGACTTCGGCATCCGCACCCTGCTGCTCGACTGCGACTATTCCCTCGACCGCGGGAAGCAGCGCTTCCGCTTTATCGCCAACGGCATCCCCGTCTATGTGCTCGGCTCCAACTGGGTACCTCTCTCGGCGCTGCACAGCCTGGATGAGGGGCGCGTCGATCAGGCGATCGAACTCGCCGTCGACTGCGGCTGCAATCTCCTGCGCTGCTGGGGCGGAAATGTCTACGAGTCCGATCGTTTCTATGAGCTCTGCGACCGCGCCGGTCTCATGATCTGGCAGGACTTCTCGCTGGCCTGCTATACCCAGGCCACCGACCATGGCTTCCGGGAGCGCATGCGTGTCGAGGCGACAGCTGTAGTTCAGCGCCTGCGCAATCATGCCTCGCTCGCCCTCTGGTCCGGCGACAACGAGGTCGATCAGTTCTACCAGCGCTTCCCCCGCGGCCATGCGCGCCACAACCCGATCACGCGCGAAGTGCTGCCGGCCGTCGTCGCGGCACATGACCCCTACCGTTCCTACATTCCTTCCTCGCCCTACATGCCAGAAAACTACGACAACGACCTCCAGGGACCCGAGCAGCATCTCTGGGGACCGCGCGACGACTTCAAGGGCGACTTCTACCGCCTTAACAGCGCCATTCTCGCGAGCGAGATCGGCTATCACGGCTGCCCGGCCGTCCGCTCCCTGCGTCGCTTCATCCGCCCCGAGCAGCTCTGGCCCTTCGCCGGCCAGCGTGACTGGCTGGTGCACAACACCGAGCGGCCATTGTACCGTCGCGGCTATGACCGCAACGAGCTGATGGCCAGGCAGGTCGCCATCCTCTTTGGCCAGGTGCCGGAGACACTCGAGGACTTTGCACTGGCGTCGCAGATTTCGCAGGCCGAGGCGAAAAAGTTCTTCATCGAGAGCTTCCGCCTGCGCCGCGGCGAGACCAGCGGGATCATCTGGTGGAATGTCCTCGATGGCTGGCCGCAGATCTCCGATGCCGTGGTGGACTACTATTTTGTCAAAAAGCTCGCCTGGTACTGGATCCGCCGCAGCCAGCGCCGTATCCAGCTGATGATGTCGGAGTATCAGGCCTGGGGGCATGAACTCGTCTGTGTCAACGACACGCTTGAGGAACAGGAAGTCCACTGGTCACTCAGCCGCGGCAGCGAGGTGAACGAGGTGGCCTCCGGTGTCGCACGGGTGCCGGCCGGCAGCAGCCTGGTGCTGGACCACATCAACGCGAACCCATCACTGCAGGAACTCTACCTGATGCGCTGGGAGAGCGTTGACGGCAGCAGCCGCAACCACTACATAACCGGGCCCCGGCCCTTCTCGCTCGCCCAGTTCCGCGACTGGCTCGACCTGATCCGCAGAGACGAGCCCGTTCTCTCCGACTGGTTCTGCGACTAGACCTTGAAACCGAAGCTGTGCTGCACGCCGGGCTAAATTGACATGCTTTTTCGCAGTTGCTAGAATCAGTAGACTTCGCTGCGGGCGTAGTTCAATGGCAGAACATCAGCTTCCCAAGCTGAATACGCGGGTTCGATTCCCGTCGCCCGCTCCAGCACCAGAACCTCCGATACGGCTTCGTTTCAGAGGTTCTATATGTTCCCTTCGCCGCCGTTTTCCCTCGTGTCTGTCCTCCCTGGAACTTCAAGCTCTACAGGGGAAGCTGCGATAAATGAGCTGAACAAGGCAGAGTATGATGGCTTATCCCAGCTCGCTGCCCCGAATTTCGGCTGGTTTCTATGCATATCTTCTGCTTGTAACGACTTTCCTGCGCGCCAAAAGAACTGACTGTGTCAAATTCAGCAAGGGCTGTTCTTTTAGACGTGCGGGTTTTCCTGTAAAACCTGTCGATGACGAAGTTCGAAGAGCGAGTTCTAACACCTCGGTCATAGAAGCGTGGGCAATACGCGTAAAACTTTTGATATTTAAAAGTTTTACGCATATAATTCGCTAAGGAGATTGCCATGTTTATTCCAAGAAAAAATCTGCTTAATACACTTATCCGTTATAGACACAAGGATTTAGTCAAAATCATTACCGGTGTCAGACGCTGCGGTAAATCAATCTTGCTAAACGAGTTGTTTCACCGCTATTTAGTTGACGATGGAATCGAGCCTGACCACATCATAAAAATCGCCTTTGATATGAAAAAATGGGAGTACTTGCGCAATTCCGATGAACTATATTCCTATTTAACGGGTCGATTTGTAGACGATGAGAAGTATTATCTTCTGCTCGATGAAATGCAGCTGGTTGATGGTTTTGAGGAAGTTCTCAATGAAATTCGCAGTGAGTACAACACAGATATCTACGTAACCGGCTCAAATTCAAAGATGCTTTCCAGTGATATCAACACAATATTTCGAGGAAGGGGCATAGAAATTAAATGCTTCCCGTTATCCTTTCAAGAATTTTATT
>JASGUU010000068.1 GCA_030057555.1 Bacillota bacterium
GGAGTTCTGTGGTGTGCTCTTCCGATCTGCAGCCAGTGGGTGGCGGCTGTGGGCCGTCTGCCCGTGGCCGTGCTCGCTTGGGTGGGCGGCGGATCCAACGCCTTGGGCGCTTTCTTCGACTTCTTCCCCGACCCGGAAGTCCGTCTCATGGGCTGTGCGGCCGCCGGCCGGGGTGTCTACTCCTTCGACACGGCGGCAACTCTGACCGTCGGGAAGCCCGGGATCTTCCATGGGATGCGTTCTCTCTTCTGCCAGGACGACCAGGGGCAGATTGCCCCGGTCTATTCCATCTCCGCCGGTCTCGACTATCCCGGCATCGGTCCCGAGCATGCCTGGCTCAGAGACTGCGGCCGCGCCGAATACGTGGCCGTGACGGATGAAGAGGCGGTCCATGCCTTTGGCTATCTGGCCCGTCTCGAGGGTATCATCCCCGCCATCGAGAGCTCGCATGCCCTCGCCTACGCCCTCCGCCTCGCTCCGACTCTTGATGCCAGTCAGCTTCTGGTCGTCAATCTCTCCGGGCGCGGCGACAAGGACGTCGCCGCCATCGCCCGCTATCAGGGAAAGGAGATCCAGGAATGAAGATCCGTCACACACTCACAGCCGGGCGCCCCGCCCTCGTCGCCTATCTCACCTGTGGAGACCCCGACCTCGAGACCACGCTGGAGCTCGCCCGCCTGCTGGCCACAGAGGGCTGCGACATCATCGAGCTGGGCATCCCCTTTTCGGATCCGGTCGCCGAAGGACCGGTCATCGAGGCGGCACAGCTGCGCGCTCTCGAGTCCGGCACCAGCACCGAAGCTGTCTTTGATCTCGTACGCCGCCTCCGTGACGGCGACGCCGGCCAGCCTCCGGTCACGGTCCCTGTCGTCGTGACGACCTATGCCAACACGGTCTTTGCCCATGGCATTGAAGCCTGGGCCAGGGACGCCTCTGCCGTCGGCGTCCAGGGTCTCATCCTGCCTGACGTGCCGCTGGAGGAGCGCGACGAGTTCGCCATTCCGCTCGCGACCAGTGGCATCGAGCTCATTCCCCTCCTCGGCTCCACCACCCCTGACCGCCTGAGCCGCATCGCAGCGGCTGCGGCGGATACCAGCTTCGTCCAGCTCGTGGCACCGGCATCCGAGATCGCGGCACAGATCGCCCTGATCCGTGACGCCGCTCCCGGGCTTCCCGTCGCAGCAGGCTGCGAAACGCTGAGTGCAGCCGAGGTTCTCGCTGCCGGGGCCGACGCCATTGTCACAGCCGGCAGCCTGATGGAACTTGTCGCCGCACATGGACGGGCGGCTGCCGACGCCCTGCGCGGGCACATCCGCGGGCTTCTGGCCCAGATCACGGCAGCGTGACGCCGAAGTTTTCTATTCGTCCCCTCGAGGAGAGAGATCTCGATCGAGTCGCATCCCTCGCGGCCCTGCTCTGGGTACCCTCGAAACCGGAAGTAAACCGCCGCCACTTCGCCGAGCACATAGGCCGGCCGGAAGCAGGCAGCACCTGGGTCGCCCTGGCCGGTGAGTGTATCATTGGCTTCGCCGACTGCCGTCTGCGCCGCGACTATGTCGAAGGCTGCGAGACGAGTCCCATCGCCTATCTCGAAGACATCTACGTCGAGCCCGAATGGCGCGGGCTCGGCATCGCCGCTGCGCTGGTCCGTGCCTGCGAAGCCTGGGCACGTGAGTGTGGCAGTCTGGAATTCGCAAGCGATACGGATCTTGGCAACCTCTCGAGTCAGGCCTTCCACCATGCCCTCGGATTCACCGAAGCTGCCCGCATCGTTCACTACAAAAAGCGTCTTGATATCAGCTGAGAAGGCCGGGCGGCTTCCTGGAAAGAGTGCGCTGTCTCGGCGCGCAATAGCTTAATGTATGGGACACGGCGGTTCACAGCCCTACTTCAGCAGGTCGGTCCCTCTTCCTCAGATATGCAGTTCGGAAAGAATACTCATAAGCAGCGTAAAGGAGCCGGGCCAGAGCCCGGCTCCTTTTGATTCGTCAACACGGTTGTCCAGCTCGCGCAGACGTTCTTTCTCTCCTTATTCCTCCGGTTTAATAGTTTCCCTCTTCCTGAGTGTCACAAAGATCGCTCCGACAGAGAGAAGCAGCATACCCAGCCACCAGCTCCACTGATCTGAAGTTCTACCGGTTCTCGGAACGGGCGGAGGCGGCGTTGGATCACTAGACTTGGGCGTTACAATTTCATCCGTCCTCGGATGATTCGGATCCTTGGGATCTGTCACCGTTACTTTGTTCAGCACCCGACCGGCAGTAACGTCAGCTTCAGTTACCTGATAGCTGTAGGTCAAAGTCCAGGTCTCATCCACATCGAGAACACCGTTCTTCTCATCACTTTCTGTCAGTATCATGCTGGAAAAGGCCACCAGACTGTCAACAACCACGAGGTCAGTGATCGGCAAACATCCGGTGTTTTTTACCATAACCGTGTAATGGATGATGTCGCCGGCTTTTCGGAAGCTCTCTTCCGCAGCTTCCTTCTCAATCGTGAATTGTGACAGGAAGACCTCTTCCTCATCTGTCGGCGGCGGGTTGTCGGGATCGTCATCCGGGAAGTCAGGGTTCGTTGCCGTAACAACATTCTTCACCACACCGGCATCCACATCCGCCGGTGTCACTGTGTAGGTGTACACATATGTCCAGGTCTCACCGACTTCCAGCTTGCCATCAGCAGTCTCAGACTCCGTAAGCATCTCGGCTGTCAGGACCACGAGAGTATCTATGACCTCGACATCCTCAAGCGTCACATTACCTGTGTTCTGTACAACTACTGTATACGTGATCTCTTCACCAGCCGCAAAGAACTTATCTTTATCGGCCGTCTTCTCAATCGTCATACCAGGGTTCTGCGTAACCGTAATAATCTCTTCATCTTCCGTCTTGGGAATCTCCTGGTCTGCTGTTACAGTTGCGACGTTCTTAATCGCTGCACCGGAATCAATGTCCGCTTGGGTTACATAATAGGTCTTGGTCCCTGTGGCCGACTCGCCAGGTGCCAGTGTCGTCTTGTCCAAAGGAACATCGCCCAGCTTGTCGTCGGTTACCCGCACACCTGTCAAGATTACATGACTCGTATTCGTTACCGTATAGGTGTAGGTCACCGTACCAGGCTCGGCAAAGGTCTTCTGATCTGCCACCTTTGTGATTTCGGCCATAGGCAGCCGGTTCGTAATCGTATAGCCCTCTGCTGCCGTGCCCGTAATCACTCTCACGTAACCTGTCGGTACCGGTGTCTCATCTACCGAATAGTCGATTTCCCTGCCTGCAGCATATTTAGGCAGGTTTGTGAACATGCCCTCCCAATTATTCTCCCCGTCAAGAATCAGGGTCTTTCCGTCAACTGCCTCTCCGTCGGCAAAGAGCTGAACTGTAATATCAGCAGGTCGTACATCATATCCATCATCAATGTCATCCCAGATCTTTGTCACGCTCAGGCTGGTCGTTTCTGGAATATGTGTGTTCGTTACCGTCAGCGTCTCCTGATCGTAGCTATCGGTGTAGCCCTCGGGCACCTCCAGCTCTTTGACCGTGTACACAATCGGATCGCCCATGTAATTCACAGGCAGATTCGCAAAGGTGTAGCTCTCGTCTGTCTGGCCGGTCAACGTCACCTGATCGTCTTCGTCCATTTCGGCGCCGCTGGCAGAGGCTTCCTTCAGATCCTCCCAGGCGACTTCCCCGCCGTCCACCGTGGCCACCAGCTTCAGGGTCACGTCACCGCGCAGGCCGTCCTGGTTGTTGTTGTCAGCCCAGACCTTGTACACCGTCTTGCTCGTGGTCGCAGGCGTATGCGTGTTCGTTACCGTCAGCGTCTCCTGGTCGTAGCTATCGGTGTAGCCCTCGGGCATCACCGTCTCCTCGACCGTGTACTCGACGGTCTTGCCCTGGTAGTTCACGGGCAGGTTCGCGAAGGTATGGCTCTCGTCTGTCTGGCCGGTCAGCGTCACCAGGCCGTCTTCGTCCATCTGGTCTCCGGTTGCCGAGGCATCCTTCAGGTCCGCCCAGGCGACTTCCCCGCCGTCCACCGTGGCCACCAGCTTCAGGGTCACGTCACCGCGCAGGCCGTCCTGGTCGTTGTTGTCAGCCCAGACCTTGTACACCGTTTTGCTCGTGGTCGCAGGCGTATGCGTGTTCGTCACCGTCAGCGTGTCCTGGTCGTAGGTCTCGGTATAGCCCGCAGGCACCGTCAGCTCGTCAACCGTGTACTCGACGGTCTGGCCCTGGTAGTTCACGGGCAGGTTCGCGAAGGTGTGGCTCTCGTTGGTTTTGCCGGTCAGCGTCACCAGGCCGTCTTCGTCCATCTGGTCTCCGGATGCCGAGGCTTCCTTCAGATCCTCCCAGGCGACTTCCCCGCCGTCCACCGTGGCCACCAGCTTCAGAGTCACGTCACCGCGCAGGCCGTCCTGGTTGTTGTTGTCTTTCCAGACCTTGTACACCGTCTTGCTCGTGATCGCAGGCGTATGCGTGTTCGTTACCGTCAGCGTATTCTGATCGTAGCTCTCGGTATAGCCCGCAGGCACCGTCGGCTCGTCAACCGTGTACACGACGGGCTTGCCCTGATAGTTCTCGGGCAGGTTCGCGAAGATGTGGCTCTCGTCTGTTTTTCC
>JASGUU010000069.1 GCA_030057555.1 Bacillota bacterium
CGCACAATCATCCTGTCGGATGATGAAATCGGCCCGCGCATCTTGGCGTCTTACTCAGCCGAGTTAAATACACTGTTCTTGCGGGAACGCGTGTTTGACAAACAGAGTCTTTGCGTTGCGATAGAAGTGGTGAAGACGAATAGCGGCATAAGCGGCTCCTTCTTCGCCCTGGAGAGTCAGCCTCTGGCGACGTTCGTTCATGAACTCGCACACTGGCTTCACGCGGAGTATGCACGAAGCCACTCAAAGTTCGGGCCTGACTATGGCCTTCATGATAGAATGTGGCTCACCGCACAGGCCGTGATCGAGGAAATCCAAAGGAAATACCCTGACTTCGACTTCAGCAAGGTTAGCGTGTACGCAGGCAGAAACTGGGTAAACGAACCTGAGGAAGTCATCGCGGAGGCGGTAACACGGTATTTACTCGACAACAGCAATAACGAGGTGCAGATCATCATGGAGGAGGTAGATTATGGCCGATTTTTTCCCAGAGGAGGATAAGCTGTTTGAGATGATCCGCAAGCGTAATGAGCTATACCCTCAATTCAAGCCTTATCTGTCTTCAGCTAAAATTGATGGCAGGCGAAGGGAAATCCTCGTGGAGGGGGCTCCCCCTGAGCTTCAGGATATTTTCAAGGAGTTTCAGGAAGCGGGATGCTGGCTCGGCGAATACCGCCTGAAATACGGGATCCTGCTCCCTCGCGCCTAGACGCGCGTATACATCACACTGGATGAAACCGCCTCCGGGCGGTTTTTTCATGCCGGAAAGGACCGCAGTCATGACTATTGATCAGCTGAGACGAGGACAGGAGATACAGGACAGGCTCAACGTGTAAAAAACCCAGGGCTTGGGTCGGGCGATGGTCTTGATGACAAAATGCGGTTCACAGCGTAGGAAGTGATCAAAAGAGTTCAAGAACGCTACCCGGATTTCGACTTCAGAATAATAACTGTGTACGCTGATCGATGTCGGCGAGCAAACTCCGATGGAGTGTTGGCTAGGCGGTAACACGGTATCTGTTTGAGGGCATCAACGACGAGGTTTGGATCATCATAAAGGAGGTAGCCTATGAGCAGTTTTTTCCCAGAGAGAGATAAACTGTTTGAGATGATCCGCCGAAAAAATAAGGCGGGGCTTCACGTAGAGCCCTATCTCACTACCGTGTGGAATCCGGACGGTAAACTGGCATTCGCTCTTAAGGAAGGCGCGCCTCCGGAGTTGCAGACTTCGCTCGACGAGTTAACTGAGGCGAGCCGCTGGCTCAACGAATACAGTCGGAAGTACGACATCATGATTCCGCGCGTCTAGACGCACGCACATCACACTGGACGAAACCGCCTCCGGGCGGTTTTTTCATGGTGGCGCGCCGGGTATGGGCACGTGCCACCGCGGCTCCAGTCTTGTCGATTCTAAAAAACGCAGACGGATTTCTAAGCGAACTCCAAGCTTCCTCTCAGGCCTTTCCAGCCGTCCCTGGCCGATCATAAAGGCACAGAACAAGCGCTTCCGAAGCCGGGAGCGAAAGACAAAGGAGAGGAAAGAAATGAAAATCACACTGGATATGGTTGATGAGGTCATGCGCCGCAAGCCCTGCGAATACAGCGTTGCCCGCGCCGCACTCGAAGCCACGGATGGCGACATCCTCGCCGCGATCGAACACATCGAAGCCCATGAAACGAAGCGGCCCGGCGCCCAGAGCAGCGAAGTCCCGCTCGGCACGAAGATCATGAACGGCGTGCGCCGCCTCCACGCCACCTCGCTGCGCGTCACCAAAGGCGACCGTGTCTATCTCAATCTCCCGGGCACGATTGCTCTGCTCGTGGTACTCTGCACCTGGCCGGCGGCCATCATCGCCATCCTGCTGCTTGTCATCTTTGGCTACCGCTTCACCATCAGCGGCAGCAGCCGTGACCAGGCCGTCAACGACAACCTGAACCGTGCCGCCGACCAGGTCTCACGTGTCGTGAATCAGGCCTCCGTGGCCGTGACCACCGCCACCGCCCCCACCGCCCCCGCCGCCCCCGAAGCAGCTGAAACAGGAGACGCCGCCCCCGCCAGCTCATGACAAATCCAGAAGTCCCTATCCGTATCCTCTATATTGAGGATGAGCGCGCCATCGCCCGCTTCGTAGAACTCGAGCTCCGGCACGAGGGATACCAGGTCCGCCTCGCCCATGATGGGCCGGGCGGACTCGCCCTTGCTCAGAATGAGGCCTGGGATGTCATCCTCCTCGACATCATGCTGCCCGGCCTCAGCGGACTCGAGATCCTGCGCCGCCTCGCCGCTGACGGTGCCCACGCCCCGGTCATCATGCTGACCGCCAAGGACGACAGCTCTGATACCGTCCAGGGCCTCGACGCCGGCGCCAGCGACTACCTGACGAAGCCCTTCGCCATCGAGGAGCTCCTCGCCCGCATCCGCCGCGTCCTCCGCGAGCGCCCCCGTCCCGGGTCCGACGCCCCCGCCACCCGCCTGCAGGCAGGCCGCCTCTGTCTCGACCTGCCCGCCCGCAGCGCGATGGTCGACGGCGAGCCCCTCGAGCTCTCGCGCACCGAATACGATCTCCTCGCCTTCTTTGTTTCCCACCCCGATCAGGTCTTCACCCGCGACGAGATCCTGAACGCTGTCTGGGGACCGAACTTCTACGGCGACACCGGCAACGTCGATGTCTACGTGCGCTATCTCCGGGCGAAGATCGACGATGTCTACAACATGCAGATCATCCGTACCGTACGAGGAGTCGGCTATGGCCTCAAACGCCAGCCAGCGAGTGAAGCGTAGATTACGCAAAGTCCGCCGCTCCCGTCTGCTGCGCCTGCCGCAGGCGCTCTGGCGGGCCATCTCCGCTCTGGTCGCCGCCATCGGTGCCCTCCTCGAGCGCGCCTCGCGCCGCCTCCGACTCTCCATTACCTTCAAAATCACCTTCGCCTTCGTGGCCCTCGCCTTCGCTCTCATCAGCCTCTTTGGCGGCGGGAGCCGTCTCACGCTCTATCTCCTCGCCCTGCCGCCGCTGGCGATCTTCGGCCACCGTGCCGTCTCCTACCTGCTGCGGCCGATTACCGAGATGACCCAGACCGCCGGCCGCCTTGCGCAGCCCGCCGCCCCCGACACCTGGACCAGCGAGCGGATCAACGTCGCCGAGGCCCAGGATGAGCTGCGCGAACTCGCCCTGATGCTGAACGCCATGCTCGACCGTCTCGAGGCCTCCGTCGCCGAACAGCGCCGCTTCATCGACCATGCCGCCCATGAACTGCGCACACCCCTGGCCGTGATCAGCGGCTACGGTGATCTCCTCGATCGCTGGGGCAAATCCGAACCCGCCGTCCGCGACGAGGCCATCGCCGCCATCCGCAGCGAGGCCGGCCGCATGAGTAGCCTGGTGGACCGCCTGCTGCAGCTCTCGCGCATGGATGCCGGCCGCACCGCCCTGCGTCTCGAAACGGTCTCTCTGCCCGATCTCATCGAGCGCTGCGCCGAGGCCCAGCGCGTGCTCCACGGCGGGCGCCTGCAGATCGAAACCGAGACCGAGCCCCTGGCCGTCACCGGCGATCCCCTGCTGCTGGGGGAGGTCCTCGGCATCCTCGCCGACAACGCCTGCCGCTATACGCCCGACGGTGGCCACATCCGCCTCGCCTGCCGCCGCGCCGATGGAGCCGTCCTCCTCACGGTCCGTGACAACGGCATTGGGATCGAAGCCGATACCCTGCCGCATCTTTTTGAACCCTTCCGTCGCGGCGAGCGGGCCCGCGCCCACAATGCCGGCGGCAGCGGTCTGGGCCTCGCCATCGCCAGGCGCATCCTCGATCTCCACGGCGCCCGGATCCGGGTGGCCAGCGAAGTCGGGGAGGGGACGCTGATGACGGTGGAGTTCCCAGCCTGAGCCCTGGCCCTGCCGGGCTGACCCCGGCAGGGCTTTCCGGATTCATAACTGAGACCGTCGGCTTCTTGCGAGGTGCCAGCCTGGGGCGCCGGGGCTGCACTGTGCTGCCAGCCTGCAGATCCGGCTGAGAGAGACAAAGCCGGAAGTGAGCGCTGCCGGGTGCTGCCGTGCCTGCTGCATAAAGGGCTGGTGAGCAGGTTTTCAAGTTGTACACGGACCACCGTGCATAAGCTGGAATTCTGAGCCGGAAACCACCACTCGCAGCGTATTTTGCAGCAATTATTCAGGTTGTGCGCACCGGGGCGTGTACAGGCCGCTTTTTCGCTCACTGCATACTGTACCCAGGTCGAAGAATGCTGTTTTCTCCGGGCAAAGGAGCAGGCTGCGGCGGCCGAAGGGAACGGGCAGCGCCTCAAAGCTCATAACGCTGAAACTGCCCAGTCATCCACTCTGCCAGGAACGGCTGGGACGTACGGCTGTCAGCCGTCTCCGGTTCTCCGGCCGGAAAAGTCCCGCCAGGCTCTGAAATCATGGGTTCATCGGAAACAGGTCTTCGGAGTTCAGGATCATGTGAAAATAGTGACTGTTACCGGCTGTCGCGCCGGTTCTGCTGAAAACGCTGGAACTGGAGTCAAACAGGCTTTGCCGGGACAACACATGGCTGCCACTTACGCACTGCCTCGTTATGCGAAACTGTAGACGAAGCTGCTTTAACGTAATATATAAAGACAGGACAATTCAGTGCTACATGAATGAGGAGGTAGACCATGACCGTTCAGGAAGCCATTCGTATCCGCCGCAGCATTCGCCGCTACCAGAGCCGTGAGCTGCCTGCCGAGCTGCTTGACCAGGTGCTCGAGGCCGGCCGTCTCGCCCCTTCTGCCCGCAACCTGCAGAACTGGCGCTTCCATGTTGTCCGGGACGCGGGGCTGCGCGAGAAGAGCGCCGCCGCCTGCAACGGACAGACCTGGATCGCCGGGGCGCCCGTGATCCTGGTGATTTCGGAGACCGACAACCGCCTGATGGGCTGCGGGCAGCCCATGGGCACGATGAATGCCTCCATTGCCGTTTCCTACATGACCCTCGCCGCGGCAGAAGCGGGCCTCGGCACCTGCTGGATCGGCTCCTTCAAGGCCGATGAACTGCATGAGCTCCTCGGTCTGCCGGAGGAGGAGACCATCGTCGCCGTCACCCCGCTGGGCTATCCCGCCGAAACGCCGGAAGCACGTCCGCGTCAGCCGCGCGAGGCCATTGTGATCGAACATTGAGGAGGGTCTGCGAACGTTCCGGAGACGCAGATCTGGCATGATGAGGGGCCGGACGCCCGACCAGCGGCGGGCTCGAATCTGCTTTCATGGTGGAAAATCATGAAGTAATGTCTGTGCAGGGTAAATTGTTAAAAGATTCGTTTGCGATCAGTAAAATGGCTGTGATACTATAAGGTATCGTGTTGCCCGGCAGGGGCTAATGTATGTTGGCAGTGAACAGCAGTTGCCAGTGCCGGAAACTAAAGATCACATCAGGAGGATAACACATGAGGAAGAAATCCAGAATTCTCGCTCTGGTGCTCGGTTTCGTGATGGTTGCGGCTTTCGTCTTTGCCGCCGCGCCGCCGACACGGGTAGCAGCATCCGAGGAGACGACTGAGGCAAGCGAAACTGAGAGACAGATCGTTGACGGCGAGTATCCGCTCGTCTACGGCATTGAGCCCCTCTCCGGAAAGTTCAGCCCCTTCTATTCTGAGACAGCATATGACGCTGACGTTGTGTCGATGGTGCATGTGGGCCTGCTTACCACGGACCGTCAGGGCAATATCATCTTCAACGCCATTGAAGGTGAGACGCATGAATACAATGGCACGCCCTACCTCTACACCGGTATCGCCGATCTGTCGATTGAGCGCGTGGACGAGGGCACTGACACCGAGCAGACCACCTATACCTTTAAGCTCCGCGACGACCTCGTCTTCAGCGACGGTGAGCCGCTGACGGCAAAGGACGTCATTTTCTCGGCCTATGTTCTTCTCGACCGCCTCTATGTCGGCTCCAGCACACTGCAGTCGCTGCCGATCGTCGGTCTGAACGAATATCGCACACAGACGAACCCCGCTGTCTATGAGAAGTACGCGGACATTTTTGATACCGCGGTCGAAGTCGGTGCAGACGGTGAAGTCGAGGGTGCCATGCCCGAGATGGTCTCTGACATCTGGGCGGCTATTGATGAGGAATGGGCGGCCGATGTCACCGCGCAGGTCGACAGTGCCTGGGCCCGCTACGGCGAGCAGTCCGAGGCCATCATGGGTGTTCCCGCTGAGGATGCCGATGACAATCCCGATGTCAAGAACGCTTTCTGGCTGATCGCCTATGAAATCTTCCCCTACGATGTAGAGGGCGAGCTGACCTTTGAGAAGACCGGCATGTCCTATGTCTTCGCCGACGGCGAGTTCCCGACGACGGATGAAGTCGTCGCCGAGCTGAAGGCTGTCTACGATGGAGATCCCTACGCCTACGAGAAAGAGATGGAGAGCGACTTCATGTCCGCGATCCGCGAAAACTTCATCGTCGAATGGGGTCCCCAGGATGAAGAGATGGCCGGCGAAGGCGTGCAGGGCATCACGGGCATCAACATGGTTGATGAATACACCGTCGAGTTCACCCTGAACGGCTTCGACGCCTCCGCGGTCTATAAGCTGGGCCTGACGGTAGCGCCGCTGCACTACTACGGTGATGCGGATCTCTTCGACTATGAGAACGGCCAGTACGGCTTCCCCATGAACGACCTCAGCTCCATTGAGGAGAAGAACGGTGCTCCGCTGGGCGCCGGTCCGTACAAGTTTGTCGAGTGGACGAACAAGGTTGTCTACTTCGTCGCCAACGAGAACTACTACCGCGGCGAGCCGAAGATCAAGAATCTGCAGTTCAGGGAAACCGCGTCTGCCGACCAGGTTCCCGGTATCGCGAACGGCACCATCGATATCACCACGCCTTCCTTCAGTGTTCCCAACGTTGAAGCGATCAAGGGCTATAACGGCAACGACGACATCGACGGCCCCGTGATCGCCACGAGCACCGTTGACAACCTCGGCTACGGCTATGTGGGCATCAACGCCGACACGGTCCGGGTTGACGAGCCGGATTCCGAAGCTTCGAAGAACCTGCGCCGGGCTTTCGCCACTGTCATCGCCGTGTACCGCGACCTGGCCGTCGACTCCTACTACGGCGACCGCGCTTCGGTCATCAACTACCCGATTTCGAACACTTCCTGGGCTGCGCCGCAGGAGACGGACGAGGGTTATGAGATTGCCTTCTCGACCGACGTTGACGGAAACCCGATCTACACCGCCGACATGAGTGCGGATGAGCGCTATGAGGCAGCGAGAGAGGCCGCCATCGGCTTCCTGAAGGCCGCCGGCTACACCTTCGACGAAGCCACCGGCACCTTCACCGCAGCCCCCGGCGACGCCAAGCTTGAATACACCTTCTACGTTCCCGCCGGCGGCACGGGCGATCACCCGGCCTTCCTGCTGTGCACAAAGGCCAAGGAAGTGTTCGACAGCCTCGGCTTCAATCTGATCATTGATGACCCGTCTGACTGGAACGTCATGCTTGAAGCGATCGCAGCCGGAACGCATGAGCTCTGGACCATGGCCTGGGGCGCCAGCATCGATCCCGACATGTACCAGATCTACCACTCCAACAACATCATCGGCAAGGAAAACTCGACCGGTGACAACCACTATCACATTGCCGATGCCGAACTCGACGAGCTCATCATGGAAGCCCGCACGAGCGATGATCAGGAGTTCCGGAAGACCACCTACAAGGCCGCTCTGGACCGCATCATCGACTGGGCAGTTGAGATTCCGACCTATCAGCGCCAGAATGCGGTCATCTTCAGCGCCGAGCGGGTGAATCTCGACACCCTGACCCCGGATATCACGACTTTCTGGGGCTGGTCGAACGACATCGAGCTGCTCGAAATGCAGCCCGTAGACTAAGAACTCTCCTTAGGGGATAAGTGCAGGATCCGCGTCCCGCCGCGGGCGCGGATCCCGTACCTCCAGAGATGCGAATGATTCTACGTTCGAAGCAAGCATGGGCCCGCTGTTTGCGGGCTCATGTTCTGCCCCGGATCCCTCTCACTCCCCCGAGTTTCGTGAAGGAAGACACATGAGACAATTCATTATCAAGCGGCTGCTGTGGGCAGTCATGATTCTGTTTCTGGTTGCGTTCGTGATTTACCTGCTGATGCGTGCGCTGCCGACATCTTACGTCGAAGCAATCGCCAGAGAACGCGCGGCAGCCCAGACCGGCATGAGCTACAAGCAGTGGCTTGAACAGCTCACGGCAATCTACCGCCTTGATGTCCATCCCGTCATCGGCTTCTTTCACTGGGTGGGCAACGCCATCCGCGGCCAGTTTGGTACCAGCTGGCACTGGGGCGTCGATGTGGTTCAGAAGTTCCGCGATGTCATTCCGGCCTCCATCATATTGGGCGCCTCCGCTTTTGTACTCGAGATCGTCATCGCGATCCCGCTCGGCATCCTGGCCGCGCGCAAACAGTACTCGCTCACCGACTACACGGTGACCTTCATGGCCCTGATCGGCATCTCGCTGCCGACCTTTTTCGTGGCGACGATTCTCAAAATGGTCTTTGCCGTGAATCTGGGCTGGCTCGATCTCTACGGCATGGTCAGCCGCGATCATCGCAGAATGACCGATCTCCAGAAGGTGCTGGACATTGCCAGCCACATGATCATGCCGGTTCTGACCATAGTCGTCATCAGCGTCGGCTCGCTGATGCGCTATACCCGCACCAACATGCTGGAGGTGCTTAACGCTGACTATATTCGCACGGCTCGGGCGAAGGGACTCTCCGAGCGGCGCGTGATCAATTACCATGCCTTCCGCAACACGCTGATTCCGATTGTGACCATCGTGGGCGGCACACTGCCGAGCCTCTTCTCGGGCGCTCTGATCACCGAGCAGCTCTTCCAGATACCCGGCATCGGCTGGATTTCCTATATCTCCATGACGCGTGGCGACATTCCCTTCACGATGTTCTACCTCTCGTTCATGGCCATACTGACGATGCTCGGCAACCTGATATCGGACATTTTGTACGCCGTTGTCGACCCTCGAGTTCGCGTGAGTTAGGGAGGACGACAGACGTGCCACAGGATAAACCGGATCGCGACCAGATGTCCGCGACGCCCGCCCCTTCCACCCCGAATCCGCCGCCGCAGGAAACCATTGCCCTCGACGATGAACGCCGTGTCAAGGTGCTCTCGCCGTCCATGCTGGTCTTCCGCCGCTTCATCCGCAACCGGCTGGCCATCCTCGGCGTTGCGATTCTGCTGGTCATGACCTTTTTCTCGGTTGTCGGCCCCTTCATTTCACCCTATCGCCAGGACCAGGTTTTCACCCATGATGATCTGGTCTATGCAGATTTCGCCGGCATCATGGTCAACGACACGTTCCGCTACACCGTAAAGGAGGGTGCCAGCCTGAGCCCGGGAGCCCGTGCCCAGCTGACACAGGCGGTCAACCGCGGCCTGGACCATTTCGCATACCGCGGAGTCGGTTATGACCTCACCCGCATCCACGATGAGGCCTACGCCGTCACCCAGAATGCCATCTGTGGCTATGCCCTGCTCTTTGCCGGCCGTGTCATCCCGAGCTACGAAGAGGGTTTCGAGCCGGCTGCCGGCTTCGAGGATGCGCTCAAGGAAGCCGTTGACGCCAGGGCCGAGGAGTTCACGTTCGAGAATGCGACCTACGATCTCGCCTACGATGACCGTGAAGTAGCCATCACCGTGGCGGCACCGGTCGCCCTCGCCTCCTACAATGTCGTGAATTTTGCGACGGCGGGTCAGAAAACCAGCTTCGCGTTTTCTCTGGCTGCCGAGCAGGCTCTGGCAGCTGCCCGGGAGGCAGGCGAAAGTGAAGGCAGCTTCACGGTCGAAGGCCGCGACTATCGCATTGTGGTCGACGAAGCCGAGGCCATGATCTATGAAGCCGCCAGTCCGGATGATGCCTTTGCCTCGCTGTCCAAGTACATTGTCCAGCCGGTCATGCCCGACGTTTTCATCGAGCCCGAGTTCAAGGAGGCTCTGCTGACGGCTGTCGAGGAAGGTGAGAGCGAACTCGTCTGGGGCGAGGAAGACCCGATTGTCTACCGCATCCGCCGCGAAAACCTGCGCTGGAATGTCCGCGGACCGCGCAAGAGCCAGCTGGTTTCCTACTACATGTCGCCCTCCTGGGAACACTGGGTGGGGACCGACGGCAACGGCATGGATCTTCTGACCCGCCTGATGTATGGTGGCCGCATTTCGCTCTCGATCGGCTTCGTCGTCGTCCTGATCTCGCTCCTGATCGGGGTCACGATGGGCGGCATCTCCGGCTACTTCGGCGGCTGGGTCGACATGCTGATCATGCGTGCGGTCGATGTCTTCTACTGCATCCCGACCTGGCCGATCCTGATCATCTTCGGCTCGGTTATGGATACCTATCGAGTCAACCCCTATGTCCGCCTGGTCTACCTGATGATGATTCTGGGCTTCCTGAGCTGGGCCGGCATCGCGCGCCTGGTGCGCGGCCAGATCCTCTCGCTGCGTGAACAGGAGTTCATGGTGGCGGCAGAGGCCAGCGGCCTCTCGGTCTACCGCCGCATCTTCAAGCATCTGGTGCCCAACGTCATCCCGCAGCTGATCATCATCGCGACGGGCACGCTCGGCAGCACCATCCTGACCGAGTCGACGCTCTCCTTCCTCGGCCTCGGGGTCAAGTATCCGATTGCCTCCTGGGGCAACATCATCACCGCCGTCAGCGATGTCAATGTCATGACGAACTATCTCTTCGTCTGGGTACCGGCCTCGCTTTGCATCGTTATCACCGTTCTCGGCTTCAACTTCGTCGGCGACGGCCTGCGCGATGCCTTCGATCCGAAGATGAAGCGTTGAGAGGGGAGAGGATCTAAAGATGTTTGGTAATCGCAAGCGCAACACCAACTATGTCAGCGGTCGCCAGATACGGCAGACCGCACGGCACAACCGCCGCATTACGCGCCAGCTGGAAGCGCAGAAAAAGCGCCGCAATGTGCCTGAGAGCGAATATCTGACGAAGATGCAGGATCCCGACAATATCCTGGAGATCGATGATCTGCATACATATTTTTTCACCGATGCCGGCACGGTCAAGGCTGTCGACGGCGTGACCTTCAGCGTCCCGCGCGGGAAGACTGTCGGTGTCGTCGGCGAGTCCGGCTGCGGGAAGTCGGTGACCAGCCTCTCGGTCATGCAGCTGCTGCAGCGGCCACAGGGCCAGGTGGTGTCGGGTGAAATACGCCTCGCAGTCGGCGATCAGGTGGTGGATATCGCCAAAATGCCGCTGTCGCGTATGGAGGAAATCCGCGGCAACGAGGTCTCCATGATATTTCAGGAGCCGATGACCAGCCTGAATCCGGTCTTCCGCGTCGGAGCCCAGATTGACGAGGTCATCTCCCTGCACAATCCCGAGATGTCTGCCGCTGATGTCAAGCAGCGCACCATCGACATGCTCGATCTGGTCAGCATCGCGAACTCCGAAGCGGTCTATAAGATGTTCCCGCACCAGCTTTCGGGCGGCATGCGCCAGCGCGTCTGCATCGCGATCGCCCTGGCCTGCAACCCCTCTCTGATCATCGCCGACGAGCCGACGACGGCCCTCGACGTCACGATCCAGGCCCAGATCCTCGACATCCTGCGCCGCCTGAAGGACCAGATCAACTCCTCCATCATGCTGATCACCCACGACCTCGGCGTCATCGCCGAGATGGCGGATCTGGTCGTTGTCATGTACGCCGGCCGCATCGTCGAGCTGGGCACGGCGCGCGAGGTCTTCAAGAACCCGCAGCACCCCTACACCATCGGCCTGATGGCCTCAAAACCCGTGGTGTCACGGCGGGTGGAGCGCCTCTACTCGATCCCCGGCAACGTGCCAAACCCCATCAGCATGCCGGACTACTGCTATTTCCGCGATCGCTGCGACCGCGCCTTTGAGCGCTGCTACGGCCCCTATCCGGGCATGTACCAGCTGACAGATACGCACAAGGTCGCCTGTTATCACTGCGAGGCCGCCGCCCGGCGCGTGGAGCACGTCCACTCGGTCGCCGGACTCGATGCTGAGCTCGTGGATGAGCCAGCTGCCGCCCGTTGAGCGGGCGTCAGGGAGGAAGCCAGATGGTGTCAAATACGAGCACTGCAACCGCCGCGCCCGAGCTTCGCGAGGAGCTGCGCCCGCGGCAGCGGAAGTCGATCGGCGGCGAGCCTGTCGTCGAGGTCCGGCATCTGAAAACCCACTTCCCGATCAAGGACGGCGTCCTGCAGCGCGTCGTCGGCCATGTCCGCGCGGTGGACGGGATATCATTCAGCCTCTATCGCGGCATGACCATGGGTCTCGTCGGCGAATCGGGCTGCGGGAAGACCACGGCCGGCCGCAGCATCCTGCGGCTGACGCCGAAGACCGGGGGCGAGGTCCTGTTCAAGGGCCAGGATGTCTATGCCCTGAACCGCTCGGAGCTCAGGGCTTTGCGTCCGAAGATGCAGATTATCTTCCAGGATCCCTACTCCAGCCTGTCACCGCGCCTGCCTGTCGGTGAGATCATCGGTGAAGCCGCGCGCGAGCACCGTATCGTGCCGCCCGAGGAGTTTGACGACTACATCGACCGCATCATGCAGAACTGCGGCCTGCAAAGCTACCACCGCGACCGCTATCCGCACGAGTTCTCCGGCGGCCAGCGGCAGCGCATCTGCATCGCCCGTGCGCTGGCCCTGAACCCCGAGTTTGTCGTCTGCGACGAACCCGTCTCGGCGCTCGACGTGTCGATTCAGGCCCAGATCATCAACCTGCTGATGGACCTGCAGGACCAGTATGAGCTGACCTATCTCTTTATTTCCCACGACCTCTCGGTGGTCGAGCATATTTCGGATACCGTCGGCGTCATGTACCTCGGCGACATTGTCGAGTTTGCGTCGAAGGAGGATATCTTCTCCTATCCGCTGCATCCCTATACCGAGGCCCTGTTCAGCGCCATTCCGATCCCGGATCCGGATGTCAGGCGCAAGCGCATCCTGCTCGAGGGCACGGTGCCGTCGCCGGCCAACCCGCCGTCGGGCTGCAAGTTCCACACCCGCTGCCCGCGGGCCATGGATATCTGCCGCAGCGAGGTGCCGCCGGTCTACGAGGCCGCAGCGGGGCACCGCGTGGCCTGTCATCTCTATGCCGGCTGTCCGGTGGTCGAGGACGAGGCCGCGGCGCCGATCCTGCTCGGCGAGCACGAGCACACAGTCCAGGCGCTGAACAACGGATCGGACACGGACGGCGACGCCGACGCCTGACGGATGACGGGCGGGCGGAAGAAACGCCGTCTCTTCGCGGATTTCGAGGACGACGGCCGGACAATCGCTCCGATGGATCTCGACGGCATGCCGGAACGGGCGGGCGGAAGCCGGCTCTTCGACATGCCGTTTCGTCTGCCCCACGGTGCCGCCCGCGTGCGCCGGGAGGAGGCCGAGTCGCGCCGGATGGCCGAGCGCGAGGCCGCTGCACGGGGGGAGGCCGAGTGGCTCTATGAGCGTCGGCAGCGGGCGGCGGCGCCGCCCAGCCGGCGTGAGACGATCAGCCTGATCCTGAATGCCATGCTGGCGGGGCTCGCGGTGGCTTCCGTCTATCTGATCGTCTTTGCTCTTTTCTTTCTCTTTGTCTGGTTTGTCTGGCTGCGCCGCTAGCGGCCTGCTGTCCGGGGGGTAGCGATGCAGGTATCGTCTTTTTTGTGTGCGGAATTTCTCGACGCTCTCTGCGCGGCGGCCGGGGCGGCGGGGCGTCCGATCCCGCCGCTGGACACAGCCGAAGAACGGCTGCGGGCTGTCTTTGTCGCGGGCCTGTCGCTCACGGATGCAGCCTGGCTCGACAAGACGGCGGTGGCGGAACTCTTTGCCGAGACTGCGGCTGTGCTCGCGGCCGCCCCCTGGACCGGCGAAATCACGGACGCGGATATCTGGCACTACATTCTGCAGCCGCGGATCAACGAAGAGGCGCTGCTGCCGCATCGTGGTGAACTGCGCCGCCGGATGGCGCCGCTGCTTTCGGAGCTCCATGCACAGCCGGGCATAAGCCGTGCCGAGGTGGCTCTGGCGATCAACCGCTGGTGTGCCGAACGAGTACACTACGAGGCGAGCGACAGCCGCTGCCTCGATCCGCTGGCCGTTCTCGAGCGCGGGCGCGGCCGCTGCGGCGAGGAGTCGACACTGGTCGTGGCCTGCCTGCGGGCGGCCGGTATCCCGGCGCGTCAGGTCTATGCGCCACGCTGGCTGCACGTCAACGACAATCATGCCTGGGTAGAAGTGCGGACAGATGAGTTCTGGCACTTTCTCGGGGCCTGCGAGCCCGAACCCTGGCTCGATCATGGCTGGTTCTGCGAGGCGGCGCAGCAGACGCCGCTGGTGGTCGCGCGGCGTTTCGGCTTCGCGGCCGAGCCGGATCCGGAGGCCGGGTCGCGTCTGCCCGTGCGCGGTCTCGCGGCCGATCTGCTGCGCGTGACGGAGCGCTATGCCCAGACGCGGACGGTGGGGATCTCCCTAATCCTGCCGGCCGATACGCTGCACGTGTCCGTCGAGCCGCTGATTCCAAACTGGGGCCAGCTCGCCGCACTCAGCCAGTTCGATGTCGATCTGAAGACGGCGAGGCCGCTGGGGGATGGCCGGCTTGAGGCCCGGTTCGACCTCGATTTTGCCGGGAGCGGACTCGTGCTGCGGCTGGTCTCGACAGGTCCGGGGGGACGGGCGTCCAGAGAGCTGACCCTCGCTGCCGGTCTCGAGCGGGCGGAGCTCGCGGTCGACTTCACTCGGACGGAGATAGGGCGGGGAGACTGGCGGCGCTGGAATTTTGAACTGCCGGCGCTGGCCCCGGCCTCGCTCTGGCCGCCGCCTGTCGGGCGGGCAGCGCTACCGGATGCAGCTCCGGAGCCTGTGCCTGACTCAACCCAGGATGCCGAACAGCCACCGACGGCGAACGCTGCCTTTGACCACCCGCTGGCTCTGTCTCTCGAGGGACATGAGGCGCTGGCCGCTGGGATTGGCCGTGAGGCGGGGAAGCGGGCAGGAGAGTGGCTGGCCCTGCTGGAGAACGGCGCGGACGGCCTCCATGCCCGGCTGCTGCGGCAGCTGCGCGCCAAGGACCTGAGCGACACCGATCCGAAGTGCGTCGTGGAGCGGGTGGCACTCTGGCGTGACAGCGGCTGGCTCGCAGGATCCGGGCGCTTTACGGGACTCGGGCCGCAGGAAGTTGATGCCTGGGCACTTGGACTGCGGGTTGCCGATGAGAAGCTGCTGCCGTTCGCGGCGCCGGATTGGGCCGGAAGGCTTCCGGGCCTCAAAGCGCATGACGACCCGCGTGGTATCTGTCTCGTGCTGGAGTCTCTTTTAGACATTGAACGGGAGTGGATAGAGGGCAGCGAAGCTGCAGCGCGCTGGCTGCCACCGGCGCTTCTTGTGGCTGCGGGGCGTGGAAACCGGCGTTCGGTGGACCTGCTCGCGGTGACGCTGGCGCGGCTCTTCGGCTGGGCAGCCAGGCTCGGCGCGGGCGATGGCTGCCCCGAGGTCTGGATCGACGGAGCCTGGCACCGGATGGCCAGAGCGGAGAGCGAGACAGATGAGATGCTGCGCCGCGCTGCGCCGGGCGAGCTGCGGATCGGATTCCGCAGCTTGGTGCCGGGGCTCGAGACACTTGTGGAGAATTTCGTCGAGCGTCTCGACCAGCACGAGAACTTTGGAGTCGCGAGGCGGGGAGCGGACGGCTTTTATGAGGCAGTCCAGCTGGAGCTGCGGCGTGAAAACAACCGGCTCGTGGGCCCTCTGGCCGCGGGCAGCTATCGCCTGACGCTGGTGCAGCGGAGGGATGAGGCGGTTACGGCCGTGTGGAGGGACTTTGCCCTCAAAGGAGGCGAACAGAAAGAGATCGCCATCGAGGTCGATGACGATCTCCTGCGACTGTTTGCCGGCTGATCAGCCGAGAGGGCGTTCGTCGATTACGACCCCATCGCAGATGTAGTCGTGAATACCCTGGCGCTTCTCGTTCACCAGAATCATGACGGCGGAAACAATGGTGGTGATGCCGCCCGAGATGGCGGAGAGCAGTCCGAGGCCTACAAACTGGCGGAGGAAGATGCTGCCGCGCGAAAGCGTATAGCCGCTGGTGCTGACGGGGCGCAGCTTGAGGATCATCTTCCCCGGTGTACGTCCACCGGTAAGGACCGGTATGACGACCATGTAGAGCGTGCTGATGAGCAACAGGACCAGGTACAGGATGAACATATTGCCGATCAAGCTGAAGGTGAAGTCAAAGATCGGCTCGGCGAACGGGTTCTCGCTGTAGCCTCTGTATTCCTCGAGTCCGCTCCAGTCGGTCGCCGCGAGGTTGCCGATGGTCGTGACCAAATACACGATGACGATGATGCTGCTGGGGATGGAGAGAAACAGGGAATCCAGCAGATAGGCACCAAAGCGACGACCCTTCGCCGCGAGTTTGACGTAACGGCGATTGCCGTCGGGATACTCGAGGAGCATGACGGGGTCGGCGGCGTAGGGCTGCTGGTAGCCTCCCGGCTGCTGGGTGTACTGGGGCTGCTGCTGGTAGCCTCCCGGCTGCTGACTGTACTGGGGCTGCTGCTGGTAGCCTCCCGGCTGCTGGCTGTACTGAGGCTGCTGCTGGTAGCCTCCCGGCTGCTGGCTGTACTGGGGCTGCTGCTGGTAGCCTCCCGGCTGCTGGCTGTACTGGGGCTGCTGCTGGTAGCCTCCCGGCTGCTGGCTGTACTGAGGCTGCTGCTGGTAGCCGCCCGGCTGCTGGCTGTACTGAGGCTGCTGGTAACCGCCCGGCTGCTGTGCATACTGTGCAGGATCAGGCTGGGGGGCGGCATTCTGGGCGGCTGCAGGTGTTTCCGAGGCTTCCGGATTGGGCTGCTGATCTTGGTTCATGTGCGAGACCTTTCTGTGATAGACACCCTTCTGAAAATGTGTTTTTGTGTTGTTTCTACTATGCTGATATCGTTCCCTATTATACTCCAAGTCCGTATTTCCCCATGTTATCAGCGTTTTAGCTCTGTCTATGCAAATCTTCACAGGGAGCCTGTGGCACGTCCAGGCAGAACCCTGATGACCCGGCGAAGGGGTAGAAAACGCGGAAAACGGCGATCCGGAGCCGGCTCCTTGCCCAGGGATATTCCGTGCCGACAGGTCGCGGACAGACTGGCCATAGCTGCGCAGCACGGAGTTTTTCGCCCCCGTCTCCGAATCGCGGGTGTCCGCCTGTACGGCCCGGGTTGGCACACCCCGGGGTGGGCACTCCAGTAATACCGGTCGAACCGTTTCAGCAGAATACTCTCGAGATGTCTGACCTCCGGACGGCCGGCAGTTGGCGCGAAGAGATCACTCGAACTGGGCGGCATAGAGGTCGGCGTAGTGGCCACCGGCGGCGAGAAGCTCGGCATGGGTGCCCTGCTCTACGAGGCGGCCGCCCGAGATGACGAGAATGCGGTCGGCGTGCTGCACGGTCGAGAGGCGGTGCGCGATGACAAAGCTCGAGCGTCCCTCCATCAGGCGGCGCATCGCGTCCTGAATGCGGCGTTCCGTGCGCGTGTCGACATGGCTGGTGGCCTCGTCGAGGATCAGCATCGGCGCCCGGGTCAGCATGGCCCTGGCGATCGTCAGCAGCTGGCGCTGCCCCTGCGAGATCTGCCGCCCGCCGCCGGTCAGGCGGGTATCATAGCCCTCGGGCAGCTGCTCGATGAAGCGGTCGATGTAGCAGGCGCGGGCTGCCTCGCGGATCTCGGCGTTGCTGGCGCCGGGGCGGCCGTAGGCGAGATTCTCGCGTACCGTTCCGTCGAAGAGCCAGGTCTCCTGCAGCACCATGCCGAAGGCGCGGCGTACAGAATCGCGCTCGAGCTCTGTCGCGGGCACCCCGTCCAGCCGGATCACACCGGAGGATGGTTCGTAGAAGCGCATCAGAAGGTTGATGATGGTCGTCTTTCCGGCGCCGGTCTCGCCGACGATGGCGGTGATCTCGCCGGGCTTTGCCTCGAAACTCACGTTCTCGAGGACCGGCACCCCCGGCAGATAGGAGAAGCTGACATTCTCGAAACGCACATGGCCCTGTGGTTCGCTGTAGGGAATCGCCTCCGGCGGATCGGCGGGCTCGGGCTCCTCGTCGAGGAGGTGGAGCACGCGCTCGGCTGCCGCCGCTGCGGACTGCAGATCGGCGAAGATATTGGCAACTTCGTTGATGGGGCCGGAGAACTTTCGCGAATAGAGCACGAAGGAGGACAGCGGTCCCAGCGTGATCGCGCCGCCCAGATAGAGGAAGGCGCCGGCCAGCGAGACCAGTGAGAGCGAGATGTTGTTGATGAAGCTGACGAAGGGGCCGGTCATGGTGCCGTGGAACTCGGCGCGGTAGTAGGATTCGACGGCGGCTTCGTTATAGCTGTCGAAGCGCTCGACGAAGGCAGCCTCGCGATGGTAGACGCGGATGGCGCGCTGGCCGCTGATGATTTCCTCGACATAGGCGTTGAGCTCACCGAGGCGGGCGGAGCGCTCGCGGAAGAGCGGGTGGACGAGGCGGGCGCGGTAGCGGGTGAAGAGAATGGAGATGGGGACGGTGAAGGCGAAGACCAGCGACAGCCGCCAGGAGATGGTGAGCATCATCAGAAGCGAGCCCGTCACCGTGATCAGGGCGCCGCCGATCTGGATGATGTCGTTCGAGAGCGAGGCGTTGACGGTGTCAATGTCATAGGTCATGTGCGAGATGATCTCACCGGTCTGCTTGCTGTCGAACCAGGGGATGGGCAGGCGGATCAGGCGGTCGTAGAGGTCCTGGCGCATGCGCTGGACGAGGCTCTGCGAGAGCCAGACCATCAGGCGGGCGTTGATATAGACGAGGCCGGCCTGCAGGGCATGGACGAGGAGCATCAGCAGGCAGTAGTGGATGACTCTGGCAAAGGGTACCTGCCCGACACTGCTGGCTCCGACCGCGCGCGAGCCCGGCCCCATGGCGTCAATGGCCTGGCCGGCGAGGCGTGGGCCGAAGAGGGAGAGGACGTTGGCGACGAGGATCAGGCCGAGGGAGAGGGCGAACTGCGGCAGGTGTCCGCGCAGGTAGCGCCAGAGGCCGCGGAGGACGTAGCCCAGGTCGCGGGGCTTCTGGCGGGCGGCGCCGCGGCCGCGGGAGCCGGTTCCGGGGGTCGCCATCAGGAGGTGCCCCCGGCTGCGCCCATCTGTGGGGCCGCGACGCCCACGCCCATCTGCGAGGCCGCTATTTCACGGTAGGCGGGGCTGTTGACGAGGAGCTCGGCATGACTGCCCGAGGCGGCGATGCGGCCGTTCTCGATCAGGAGGATGAGGTCGGCATGCTGGATCGAGCTGATGCGCTGGGCCACGATGACGCTGGTGGCGCCCGCGTAGTGCTCGCGCAGGGCCTGGCGGAGTTCGGCATCGGTGCGGTAGTCGAGGGCTGAGGAGGCGTCGTCGAGGATCAGGATGCGGGGGCGGGTGGCGAGGGCGCGGGCGATGAGCAGGCGCTGGCGCTGGCCGCCCGAGAGGTTTGCGGCGCGGACGCCAAGCTCGAAGTCGAGGCCGCCGGATTTCTCGGCGACAAAGTCGGAGGCGCGGGCATCGGCGACGGCGCGGACGATGTCTTCTTCGGCGACCTGGCGGGCGAAGCCGACATTCTGCCGGATGCTGTCGCGGTAGAGGAAGTCATTCTGGAAGGTGACTCCGAAGAGCTCGGCGCGCTCGCGGCGGGTCCAGCTGCGGTTCTCGCGGCCGTCGAGGTAGATCTCGCCGCGGTAATCAGGATAGAGGCCGAGCAGCAGCAGCAGCAGTGTCGATTTCCCGGAGCCCGTCGGTCCGATGATACCGAGGGTCTGGCCGGCTTCGAGGCGGAAGCTGATCTCTTCGAGCTGGTCGTGCTTGCCGTCATAGGAGAAGGAGACGTCGCGGAACTCGATGGCGGCGGGGGTGCAGGCGTCTCCTTCGGCCACAGCGCTGGAGCCAGGCATGTTTTCGTCCTCATCCGGAAGCGTGAGGATCTCCTCGATGCGCTCCGCGGAGGAGATACCACGGTTGTAGATCGCGAAGATGCGGGTGACGGCAATCATGGAGCTGGTGATGATGGTGAAGTAGGTCAGGAAGGCGATGATGACGCCGAATTCCATCAGGCCACGGTTGATACGCCAGGCGCCGATAAGGAGGACGAGGGCGAGGCCGATGTTGAGCAGCAGCGTCATCAGGGGGTTGGTCAGCGCCATGTTGTAAGCTGCACGGCGTTCGGAGGCGGAGACGGTCTGGTTGACGCCGGCGAAGCGGGCGCGCTCCGAACGCTCGGTGACCAGGGCGCGGATGATGCGGATGCCGGTGACGGTTTCGCGAACGCGACGGGTCAGCAGGTCGACATTGGCCTGGAGCTGATTGTAGAGAGGGCGGCCGCGGCGGGCGATGAGGTAGATGGCGATGCCCATGAAGGGCAGCAGGACGATGAGGCTGAGGGCAAGGACGGGGTCGAGGGCGACGGTGAAGGCGAGTCCGCCGAGGAGGAGGATCGGGGCGCGCACGCCGAGGCGCTGCAGGCGCGAGATCATCTGGTGGACGTGGTAGGTGTCGCTGGTCAGGCGGGTTTCCAGGGAGGGGATGCCGATGCGGTCGACCTGATGCTGACTGAGATGCAGGGTGCGGGTAAAGAGATCGTGGCGGATGCGGCGGGTGACGCGCGAGGATACACGGGCAGAATTCTGGTTCGCGACGATGTTGCCCACGAGGGCGAGGAGGGCGAAGAGGAGCATCAGGCCACCCTGAAGCCAGATGGCGCGGCGATTGCCGGTCGGGACGACTTCGTCGAGCATGTCGGCGAGCAGCATAGGGATGACCAGCTCGGCGACCGAGCCGAGGAGTTTCATCGTCAGGCCGAAGCATAGGAGTGCGAGTTCCGGACGGAGGTAGCGTCGGATCATGGCTTGTAGTGGTCCCGTCTCATTATGAAATCGAGTTTACCATTTGCAGGGAATTGTTAAGACGCTATGCGTGAACGATTTCTGTCGAAAATGGCTGTCAGCTGGGGTGATATGAGCAACCGGCTTTCATCCTGTACCCCAATACGTGTGAATGTATCAGCAACTGCTCAGAACGGGGTTGATACGCTGGCACGGCCTGCCCGAATGTGATGGCTGTTTAATGTCGGCCAACGCAATCTATTACACGTCAGGTACCCTGTGGTTCATTTAGGCTCCATTTTGGGGGCGCACGTCATATTTGCAGGACGAGTGTAGTCTTTTTCGAGTCTTCCTCAAACACCTGAAACACTGAAGTTCCAGCGCAGCTTGCATGCAGGCATAGGGAAGATCCCTTCTCCTGTTGCCTGCGAAGTGGCCAGCCTCACAAACGGCCGGAATGTGAATGGGATAGGAATAGGATGGCGGGCGACGAGGCTGACAGGCACGACCTGGCACATTCCAGAAGATTGTGAATCGATCCAGGTTCTCTTGCTCTGAAGTCGTGATAAAGGCGATCCCGACAGGCAGCGCGCCGCGCAGCGGTCAGGATGGCGAGTAATCCAAATCGTTTTTTGGAAAACTCTTCGTTCTGACCAGAAACAGCCCTTTTGTGGTCAAGATGGGGAGTAATCCAAATCGTTTTTTGGATAACTCCTCGTTTTGACCAGAAACAGCCCCTTTATGGTCAAGATGGGGAGTAATCCAAATCGTTTTTTGGATAACTCCTCGTTTTGACCAGAATCGACCCTTTTATGGTCAAGATGGCGAGTAATCCAAATCTTTTTTTGGATAACTCTTCGTTTTGACCAGAAACAACCCTTTTATGGTCAAGATGGGGACTTTTCCAAATCTTTTTTTGGATAACTCCTCGTTTTGACCAGAATCGACCCTTTTATGGTCAGGATGGCGAGTAATCCAAATCGTTTTTTGGAATACTCCTCGTTTTGACCACCAGAAGTCCGCAAACTGCTTTTCTACCCCTCTTGCCAGCCGCCCTTCTGGCATGCTCAACCGTCAGGCACCGCTGAAGTACAGGGACGATCAGGAGGTCCTGGACCTGGCGGGGACGCTTGCCGGATCAGTACAGCGCTTTGCCGATGTGCTGGAACGAGAGTTGCGTGAAATAGAGATATAGCTGTCCATTTCCCAGGCATGTCGTGCCATTGCGCGAGCGATAAGGGGGTCGGACGATGACAGAAGAAAGCAGGCCCAATATCATGCGGATCAACTGTGCTGATCTCGGCTGCGGGAATCCTGGCTGCTACGGCTCCAGGGTGAACCGCACGCCGACGGTCTCTCGTATGGCGGCGAAGGGACTGCGGCTCACGGATTTCTACATGGTATCGCCGCTCTGTTCATCTTGGCGGGGTGCCATGCCGCCGGGCAGCCAAGCGCCGCGCAGTGGCTTTGGCTCCTTTGACAGCGATTCCGTCCTGTTCCCGGGCCATGACCTCAGCCAGCTTCCCGGAAAGACGCGCTTCATTCATGAGCAGCGCGAGACATTCTTCGTTTTCTATCCACCCGGATGCATGTCCATCCGGCCTGCCATGTGCAGGAGTACTTCGAAAGGAAATCGCGAAACGGTTTCTCCTGCTACTGTGTCAAGATGCTGGACCGGGCGACGGCCCGAGGCGTGTCCCGCATCCCGGGCCACTCATCGTCAACGACGAGAATCATCCCTGCGTCATCGCGCTCTTCGATCGTTTCTTGTACGGTCCCTTAAAGCCGGCCTTTTCCGCTGCCAGCACACCGTGGATGGTGGAGGCGCCGGGGACCGGTACATCCGAAGTGCCATCAAAATACCCGCTCTGGGATGTGCATCACGTCCACGGGCAGCCTGGACCCGTCCGGAGCGGAAATTTCGCTCATACGCGGCTGTACAGCTCGGAGAGAAGAGCCGGCAGAGGAGACAGAACGGCCAAACAGGACAGGGCGGCAGAACGATCATGTGAAATTCATCGGGCATTACAGTGAAAAAGGCCGAAAATCCTGAAACACCAGCATATCGACCGTTTACGCCTGTCCCGCCCGGAACGTTTCGCCAGGGCCACCCGTCCGACCGCACGTGCCGGATCAGAACAGCGGACGATTCCTTTCGCCCAGCCGTCCCTGGTCGCCCATCGCGGCCCGGATCGCCGCGTGGACAGCCGCCTCAAAGCCGGCCTTCTCCATCGCCAGCACACCACGGATGGTGGTACCGCCGGGAGAACAGACCTGGTCCTTGAGCTCGGCGGGATGGCGCCCCGTCTCAAGCGCGAGCTGACCGTAGCCGCCGAGCATGGCGGCGGCGAGGCGATAGGCGACGGCGCGCGGCAGGCCGTAGTAGACCGCAACATCACCCAGTGCCTCCTGCATCAGGGCGGCATAGGCGGGACCGCAGGATGTCAGCGCGGCGGCGATGCCGAGCAGCGCCCCGTCGACATACTCGATGCTGCCTGTCCGGCCAAATATCCGGGCAAAGTTCTCCCTGTCCTCCGCGGTGAAGGTCGAATCCCGCTCGCAGAGCCAGACGCCGCGGGCGACGGCGACGGGCGTGTTCGGGATCACACACTGCACGCGGGCACCCTCCGGCAGCAGCGGACGGAAGTCGGCGAGGCGGCGGCCGGCGAGGATGGACAGGAGGGGTCGCCGGGCGAGAGCAGCGGCCAGAGGAGCGACGACAGACTCGAGCAGGGCCGGCTTGACGGCGAGCACCACGAAGTCGACAGCCTCGATGAGCGCTGCGGCGTCGGGGGCGGCGTTGATGCCGAGTTCGGCCGTGCGTGCCTCCAGCGCCTCGCTGTCAATGTCGCTGGCCCAGAGCTCTGCGGGCTCCAGAGCCCCGCTTTTGAGCAGTCCGCGGGCGATCGCCGAGCCCATCTGGCCGAAGCCGATCAGACCAATTTTCATGCTGGTTCACCTTCCGTTTCCGTGACCCGGTCGAGATCCCGGGTGACAATAATGTCGACGCCGCTCCCGGCGGCATCGGCGAGAACCGTGTCGCCGCGGCGCACCGGCGCCTCCAGGCGGCATCGGCGAAGGGCGGCCATGACCTCCGGGAGCGTCTCCTTCGGCAGTTCGCCGCGCGAGCGCACGGGCGCCCGGGCGATGGCCGCGCCGCTGATGGCGACGGTTGTCGTCAGGCTGCGTACGGGATGCTGCAGCTCCGCCCGGCCGTAGGCGATGCCGCGTGCGCAGTGGTTGCCGCTGACGGCCCAGTCCCGCTCGCTGTCGACAGTCAGCAGGCAGCCGCGCGGGCAGACGATGCAGATGACTTCCTGTTTCATGGGCGCTCCTCTCAGTTCTCTGGCGGCATGGCAGCCGGCCGGTTCACGTCGTGCCGGTCGGGCGTCGCGGATTCTGCCGGCTCCGCCCGGAGCTCGAGACTGCCGCCCGCCTGCTGCAGGATCGCCGCCGGCACGTTGAGACGGATCATCTCTCCGGGCGCGAGGCGTTCGCGCTTCCAGCGGGCGAGGACGACACCGTCGGACTCGAGCACGAGATAAGCCTCGGGCATGGGGCGGCGGACGCGACCGTAGAGCGTCTGGCTCCGGGCGAGCCCGGAGCGCGTCAGGCGCTGCGGGACGACATAGGAGAGCTCGCCCGCCGGCAGCACCATGAGGCTGCCGGAGCGGGGGGTGGGGGTGGCTTTGCGTGACAGGGCATATCTGGCTGCGGCTCTGCCGGTCCGCCCGGACTCCGCCGAGACATAGTCGACCAGGTCGTGGACATGGAGGACGTTGCCGCAGGCGAAGATGCCGGGTGTCGCCGTCTCCATGTTTTCGTCGACGATGGCGCCACGGGTGCGTTCGTCGAGGGGGATGCCGGCGGCGCGGGTGAGCTCGTTCTCGGGGATCAGGCCGACCGAGAGCAGGAGGGTGTCGCAGTCATAGTGCTGTTCGGTGCCGGGAAGCGGGCGGCGGCTGCGGGGGTCGACGGCGGATACGGTGACCGCTTCGAGGCGGCGGCGGCCGTGGACGGCAGTGATCGTGTGGCCCAGCAGGAGCGGAATATCGTAGTCGTTCAGACACTGGACGATGTTGCGGATGAGACCGCCGGACCAGGGCAGCAGCTCTACGCAGGCGAGTACCTGGGCGCCTTCGAGGGTCAGGCGCCGCGCCATGATCAGGCCGATGTCGCCGCTGCCGAGGATGACGACGCGGCGGCCGACGCTCCAGCCCTCGATGTTGACGTAGCGCTGGGCGGCGCCGGCGGTCAGGATGCCGGAGGGGCGGCTGCCGGGAAGGGCGATGCCCCCGCGCGAGCGCTCGCGGCAGCCCATCGCCAGGATGACGGCGCGGGCCCGGAGATCGCGGCAGTCGAGGCTGCTGCCGGTGACACGGACCCGGTGGCAGTCGGGGGCATGCAGCATGGTCCCGGGTCTGCCGCCACGGGCGAGCTCCGTCGTTTCATGGCCGTCGATGCCGATGACCATCGTGTCGGTCAGCAGTTCGACACGGGTATCGGCGAGCAGGTCGAGATAGCGGCCGGCGTATTCGGGGCCGGTCAGTTCCTCGCGGAAGATCTCGAGGCCGAAGCCGTTATGGATGCACTGGCCCAGGATGCCGCCGGCTTCCGCGGCGCGCTCGCAGATCAGGATGTCGCGGGCGCCCTCCTCCCAGGCGGCGAGGGCGGCGGCGAGGCCAGCCGGTCCGGCGCCGACGATGATGACATCATAGAGGCGGTCTGGATTCTGACAGGGGATCATGAGGGGCCTCCTTCTGTCGTTTCGGCTCCCAGGGGGCCCAGGACAATATGGCTGCCCGGCTCGTGCTGACAGATGTCGTTATAGCGGCGGCCGAGTTCGCGGGCCAGCAGGGCCTGTACGCGCGGGCCGCAGAAGCCGCCCTGGCAGCGGCCCATGCCGGCGCCCGCATGGCGTTTGACGGCATCGAGCGAGGTGGCCGGGACCGGGCCGTGGATGGCGGCGACGATTTCGGCCTCGGTGATCGTTTCGCAGCGGCAGATGATGCGTCCCCAGGCGGGGTCGGCGGCGATCAGGCGGTTGCGCTCCTCGAGGTCGAGATCGCGGAAACGCACGCGCTTCCGGGTGCGGACGGCGTCGGGCCTGTCGGCGGACCGGATGCCGGCCGCCCGGAGCAGCTCCAGGGCGCGTTCGGCGATGGCCGGTGCCGCGCTCAGGCCCGGGGATTTGATGCCGGCGAGATTGATGAAGGCCGGATCCAGCGGCGAGGCGGCGATGATGAAGTCATCGACATCACAGGCGGCGCGGATGCCGGCGAAGTTGCGGATGTTCTCATGCAGGGGCAGGGCAGGCAAAGAACGCCTGGCGGCCGCGGCCACCTCCGCGAGTCCGGCGGCGGTCGTCTCGACCGCGTGGCTGTCGTCGAGCAGCTCGGCGTTCGGGCCCACGATGAGGTTGCCGTGCACGGTGGGGGAGACGAGGACGCCTTTTCCCGCAGCGGTCGGACACTGAAAGAGGGTGTGGCGTGCAGCGCTGCCGGCGGACTTGTCGAGCAGATAGTACTCGCCGCGGGTCGGCCGGCTGCCCCAGTCACTGCCCCCGAGGAGGCGGTGGACCCGGCCGGCCTCCACCCCAGCGGCATTGACGATGCTGCGGCCGGTGAAGCTGCGGCCGTCTTCTGTCTCCACCGTGAACGTGCCGCCGGGCTCACCGCTGAGCCGGATGGCGGTCACGCGGGCGCCGAGCTCGAGGCGGGCGCCGTTTGCGATGGCATTCTCGGTCATGGCGAGCGTGAGCTCCCAGGGGTCGACGATGGCCGAGGTCGGGGCGTAGAGGGCTGCCGTCGCCTCCGGGGAGACGCCGGGCTCGAGCGCCCGCAGCTCCTCCTGTCCGACGATGCGGAGATCCGCAACGCCGTTCCGGCGCCCGCGCTCGAGCAGCAGCTCGAGATGGGCGCGGTCCGCCTGGTCAAAGCCCAGCACCAGCGCCCCGTTTTCGAGACGCGGGACATCGAGATCGGTGCAGATTTCGCGGTAGAGCTCCACGCCGCGCACGTTCATCTCAGCCATCAGCGTGCCTGGTTCCGGGTCGAAGCCCGCATGCAGAATCGCCGAATTCGCCTTTGAAGCTCCGCAGGAGACGTCGTGCGCTGCTTCGAGCACCAGTACGCCGAGGCCGCGCAGGCTGGCCAGACGGGCGACAGCCGCTCCGATCACTCCGCAGCCAATGACGATGAGGTCGTAGTGCATCGCAAAATCCTCCCTGATCCCAGCCGCGCGCAGTATATACTCATACCAGAGTCTGCATCTACTGGCGCGATTGTAGCACGCTGGAGACGAGACCGCGGGAGGTAGGGAAGATGACGACGAATCAGAAACCGGGCCAGCCGCGCGCGATCCTCGCGATCGATCAGGGGACATCCTCGACGCGCGCCATCCTCTTCGACCACGATAGTCGTATTCTGGGACAGGCACAGCAGGAGTTCACACAGTACTATCCCGCCCCCGGCCAGGTGGAGCATGATGCGGAAGAAATCTGGCAGAGCGTTGTGGCGACCGTGCAGGCCGTCCTGACCGGAACCGGCCTCGACTGGTCCGACATCGCAGCCTGCGGATTGACGAACCAGCGCGAGACGGTTGTCGTCTGGGAGCGTGAGAGCGGCCGCCCCATCGCTCCCGCCATCGTCTGGCAGTGCCGCCGTACGGCCGACGTCTGTCGGCAGTTGCAGGAGGACGGCTACGAGGCACTGGTGCGTGAACGCAGCGGCCTCGAGATCGATGCCTATTTCTCGGCGACGAAGCTTGCCTGGCTGCTCGACCACGTGCCGGGCGCCCGCGCCCGGGCCGAGGCCGGCGAGCTGCTGGGCGGCACCATCGACAGCTGGCTGATCTGGAAGCTCAGCGGCGGCCGGGTCCACGCCAGCGACTTCACAAACGCGGCGCGCACGCTCCTGCTCGACATCCGCCGTCTTGACTGGGATGAGGAACTGCTCCGACTCTTCCGGGTGCCGCGGCAGATTCTGCCTGAACTGCGGGCTTCGGGCTCGGTTTTTGCAGAGATCAACTGTAAAGAGCTGGGGGCGGATGGTGTTCCCATCAGTGGTGTGGCCGGTGATCAACAGGCTGCGCTCTACGGGCAGCTGGGTTTCGAACCGGGAGCGGTGAAGGCGACCTATGGGACCGGGGCCTTTATTCTGCAGTCGACCGGCAGCGTGGCTGTGGCCAGCGAAAGCCGTCTGCTGACGACCGTGGCCGCTTTCCGCGAGGGGGAGGCGCCGGCCTATGCGCTGGAGGGTTCAGTGTTTAATGCCGGTTCGACGATCCAGTGGCTGCGTGATGAGCTCGGCCTGATCGCGTCGAGTCCGGTGTGCGACCGCCTGGCCGAGACGGTGGCCGATGCGGGCGGGGTGCGGATGGTGCCGGCCTTTACCGGGCTGGGGGCGCCCTGGTGGGAGCCCGACGCGCGCGGTGTCTTCCTGGGCTTGAGCCGTGGAACGGGGCGGGCAGAGATCTGCCGCGCGGTGCTCGAGAGCATCGCCCAGCAGGTGTCCGATGTCTGCCTCGCGATGGCGCATGATAGCGGGCGGGCGCTGGGGACGCTGCGTGTCGACGGGGGCGCGAGCCGCAGCGACGTGATGCTGCAGTATCAGGCGGATCTGCTGGGTGCCGTGATCGAGCGGCCCGAGGTGATCGAGACGACGGCGCTGGGGGCGGCGTATCTGGCCGGCCTGACGGTGGGCTTCTGGACAGATGTGGATGAGATCCAGGGCAGCTGGCAGCTGGGGCGGCGTTTCGAGCCGCAGCGGGATGCGGCCTGGCGGGAGCGGGAGCGGAGGGCCTGGCTGGATGCGGTCGCGGCGGTGCGTTTTGATGCGAAACGGCGGCGGGAGCGGCATGAGGCCGGGTGAATGATATATGGGTGAAGGGTCACCTGTATGGTACTTTGCCTGCTGCATAAAGGGTTTGTGAGCAGGAATGCAACTTATCCACGGGTAACCGTGTATAAGTTGGCATTTTGAGCCTGAAACCACCACTCAAAGCAGGTTTTGTTGTAAAAATTCGGGTTGTGCTGTGCCGAAACATGCATAAGTCGCTTTTTTGAGCACTGCATAATGTACCCAGTTCGAAGGATGCTGTTTTCCATGGTCAAAGCAGCAGACAGCAGGTGTTCTGGTCGGTCGGGAAGATGGATATCCAGATGGAGTCGTGGATTCTGGCCTGGACGAGAAGCGGGCCCTGATGCCCGGGCAGCCCGATTCCGGACGTTTATGGTGGCGTCAGGCTGACTGGATATCGCCGCAGACAGGTTCGCGGAAGCGGCGGGCGACCTCGGCAGGATCGCGGTAGCGCCCCAGCAGGGTGATGAGCTTGGCGACGCAGCTCTCCGTCGTCATGTCAAAGGCCGGCACCGCGCCGCGCTCAAGCACGCTGCGCCCGACGGCGTAGCGGCGGAAATCGCTGCGTTCGTAGAGACACTGGCTGCCAACCACGACGACGAGGCCGGCGGCGATGAGGGATTCGAGGGCGGTGAGGAGATTGCGGCGCAGCTCGTGGACGCCGCCGATGCCGAAGGCCTCGAGGACAAGAGCGCGGCAGCCGCGGGCGGGCAGCGCTTCGAGGAGGCCGGGGTCGAAGCCGGGGCTGAGCTTGAGCACCATGACGGAGGCGTCGACGGCGTCTTCGAGGCGGAATGGCCCGTTGACAGGCGGGGGCAGGCACGAGTGGTCCAGAACCAGGCCATCGCCGCCGATGTGGCCGACGATCGGGTGGTTGATGCTCTCGAAGGCTGCGAAGCCGGTCGTGCGGACCTTGACCGCCCGGGTGCCGAGCAGGATTTGCCGGTCAAAGGCGAGAAAGACGCCCGGCACCCCGCTCGTCGCCATCGCGAGGGCGGCGGCGAGATTGGCAGTGGCATCACTGAGCGGGTCCGTGATCGGCAGCTGCGAGCCGGTCAACACGACCGGGAGCGGCAGGTTGACGAGCATGTAGGAGAGAGCGGCGGCCGTGTAGGCCATCGTGTCGGTGCCGTGGGTGATGACGATGCCGACAGGCGGCCGCGGACTGGTGAGCGCCCGTGCCACCGCCCGCGCCATGATCTGCCACTCCTCGGGCTGGATGTTGGAGCTGTCGAGGTTGAGCAGATCCTCAATTTCAATGTCGTAGTGAAGCAGGGCGGACTGGCAGTAACGCAGGATCTCCGCGCCGCCAAAGCCGGGTACCAGCCCGTGCGCCGAAGGCACCGAGGCAATCGTGCCGCCGGTCGCGATGAGGTGGACGGTTCCGCCTGATTTCGCTTCCATGGTTTTTCCCTCCTGATCCGGCCTTCTTTTCTTCGAGTATGCCTCAGATGGAAGTGCCTGTGGCCCTGACGGGTGTCATTTTCCATGCCGGCATGACCGCAAGTGATTTGAGTGGTCAGGATGGGGAGAAATCCAAATTATATTTTGGCAAAGTCCCGATCCTGACCAGAAACGGGGCATTCGTGGTCAGGATGAGGAGAAATCCAAATTGTATTTTGGCAAAGTCCCGATCCTGACCAGCTGCGGTTTCGAGGCGGCCAAAACACGCTGGAATTTAAAACCCCTTTTTGTGAGCTCCCCCTGGACGCCATCTTGACCCGTGGGAAGCCAGGAGCAGCTGGTGGACAGCGGTGCTGAACCCGACCCGGACCCCCAAGCCTGCCAATCGGTGATAAACTACATAGCATGTTAAAGCAAAGACCCAAACCGCAGAGCCGGGAAGGTGTGGCATCCCCGGCCCTCACTGTCCCCGGCCTCGCCCGTGCCGGCATCATAGCCGCCCTCTATGTCGTGCTGACCATGGCCTTCCTGCCGGTCAGCTTTGGCATCGTCCAGTTCCGCGTCTCCGAAGTGCTGATGCTGCTGACCGCCCTTGTCCCCGGCGCCGTCCCCGGCGTCACTGTCGGCTGCTTCCTCGCCAACATCCTCGGCCAGCAGGGCATCGTCGACATCGTTGGCGGCACACTGGCGACCGCCATCGCAGCCCTCGCGACCGCACGCCTCGCCCGCCAGATCGCGGCCCCCCGCCTGCTCACCAGCCTGCAGCTGCGCCCGCCTTTCGACACCCGCGCGCTCGGCCTGTTCACGCTGCCCCTGCCCACCATCCTCGCGAACGGGCTCATCGTCGGCAGCTACCTGCCGCTGCTGCTGCTCGAGAACCCGACCATCCCGGCCTGGCTCGCCGCCATGGGCAGCGTTGCCCTCGGCGAGGCGTTTGTCCTTTATGTCCTCGGCCTGCCGCTGCTGGTCCTCTTCGGCCGCCTGGCCCGGCCGCACGCCGGATACGCCCGATGACGCACTACTTCGATCCTGAACCCGCGACGCCCTCCGAGCCGCGCCACTACGACCTCGACTTCGACGGCCGCCACTTCCTCATCCACAGCGACCGCGGCGTCTTCTCGCACCGCCGCCTCGATGACGGCAGCCGCCTCCTGCTCGAAGCCGTAACCGCCGACCTCCGTGCCGACGGCATCCATGAAGGTGAGCTGCTCGACCTCGGCTGCGGCGTCGGTGTCCTCGGCATCGTGCTCAAACGCGTCTTTCCCGGCTTTGCCCTGACGCTCAGTGACGTCAACGCCCGCGCCCTCGAGCTCACGCGCACAAATCTCGAGGAGAACGGCATCCGCTATGCCACGGTGCTCGCCTCGGACGGCTGGGAAGCCCTCGCCGACCGCCGCTTTGACATCATCGTCACCAATCCCCCGATCCGCGCGGGCAAGTCCACGGTCCTCCGCCTCCTCGACGGCGCCGCCGACCATCTCAGCCCCGCAGGCCGCCTCTATCTCGTCATCGGCAAAAAGCAGGGCGCCCCATCCTACGCCCGCCATCTCGAAACCCGTTATTCCGCGGTCGACCGCATCGCCCGTCGTCAGGGCTTCGCGGTCTATCGCTGTCAAAAAGGAGAATCAACATGACCGACTGCCAGACCTGCGCCGCCCGCGGTGAATGCCCCTCCGCCTCCGACCCCGGCGCCGAATGCCCCTCGCAGCAGAACGCCCAGGCCCGGGGACCTGAGCTCGCCCGGCTGCATCCGGCCGCCAGCATCCGCCGCGTCTTTGCCATCGCCAGCGGCAAGGGCGGCGTCGGCAAATCCACCGTCACCGCTCTCCTCGCCGTCTCCCTCGCCCGCCAGGGCCTCAGCGTCGGCATCCTCGACGCCGACCTCACCGGCCCCTCGATCCCGCAGGCCTTCGGCATACTCGACCGTGCCACGGGCACGGGCGACGGCATCCTCCCGGTCCGCACCCGCACCGGCATCCAGCTGATGTCGATCAACCTCCTGCTCGAGAATCCGGAGCAGCCCGTCGTCTGGCGCGGCCCCGTTCTCGCCCAGGTTGTCTCGCAGTTCTACTCCGAGGTCATCTGGCAGGATGTCGATGTCCTGCTCATCGATCTGCCGCCGGGCACGGGCGACGTCCCCCTCACGGTCTTCCAGTCCCTGCCGCTGACCGGCCTGGTCATGGTGGCGACACCGCAGGACCTTGTTCGCATGATTGTTGCCAAGGCCGGCCACATGGCCGAACTCCTCAACATCCCTCTGCTCGGTCTCATCGAGAACATGAGCGGCTGCCCCTGCCCACACTGCGGCGAGATGCTCTATCCCTTCGGCAAAGGCCGCGCCGAAGACGCCGCTCTCCAGCTCGGCGTACCGCTGCTGGCTCAGCTGCCCATCAACCCCGAGATCACCCGCCTCGTGGATGCCGGGGCGATTGAGGAGGTGCCCGGCGACCCGCTCGAACCGGTGAGCGACCTGCTGCTCACGCTCAGCGTCCGCATGGAATCAGACGGGTGATCACGCGCTGCGCCATCGGGCAGGACTCCCACCGCTTCGCCGCTCCCGACAGCGGCCGGCCGCTGCGACTGGCCGGTATCACCATCCCCGGCTGCCCCGGGCTTGAGGGGAATTCGGACGCCGATGTCATCCTGCATGCCGTGACGAATGCCGTCTCGGGCATCACCGGCCGCAACATCCTCGGCCGTGTCGCCGACGAACTCTGCCGCTCGGGGATCACGGACAGCAGTGCCTACCTGAAGCTGGCACTTGAAGATTTATACCAAAAGCCCGGCCGCCGACCGCTCCATCTTTCGGTTTCCGTAGAGGCCCGCCGCCCGCTCCTGGCACCCCACATCCCCGCGATGCGCGCCGCCCTCGCCCGGCTGCTGGGGCTGACCGAAGCCGACATCGGCCTGACCGCGACGAGCGGCGAGGGCCTGACGGGGCCCGGCCGCGGCGAGGGGATCGCCGTGCTGGCCATCCTGACAGTAGTGGAGGACCCATGCGACTCGTTTCCTGGAATGTAAACGGCCTCAGGGCCATCATGAAGAAGGACTTCCCCGAACAGTTCCGGCGCTTCGACGCCGATATTCTCGGCCTGCAGGAGATCAAGCTGCAGGAGGGGCAGATCGATTTTGCCCCGGAGGGCTACCATGCCTTCTGGAATTATGCGGCCCGGCCCGGCTATTCCGGGACGGCCGTCTTCACGAAACCCGAGCCCCTGGCGGTCCACTACGGCCTCGGCATCGAGGAGCACGACCAGGAGGGGCGGGTCATCACGCTCGAGTTTGAGACCTGGTTCTTCATCACCGTCTATACCCCGAATGCCCAGGACGGCCTGCGCCGCATCGACTACCGCGAAGCCTGGGAGGATGCCTTCCGCGCCTACGTGGTCGAGCTCGACCGCCGGAAGCCGGTCGTCATCTGCGGCGACCTCAATGTCGCCAACGAGCCTATCGATCTCGCGAACCCGGAGGCCAATGTCGGCAACGCCGGTTTCAGCGACGAGGAGCGGGCAAAGTTCAAGCTCCTGCTGGCCGCCGGCTTTGTCGACAGCTTCCGTCACTTCTATCCTGATGCCGCAGACCGCTACACCTGGTGGAGCTACCGCACGCGGGCGCGCAGCCGCAATGTCGGCTGGCGCATAGACTACTTTGTCTGCTCCGAACGCCTGATGCCCCATGTCCGTGAAGCCGGCATTCTCGACGAAGAGATGGGCTCGGACCACTGTCCGGTGACGCTCGTACTCGACCCGCCGGACGTGCTGCTGCCGCGGGAGCCGCAGGACTAGATGGCCCGCCAGAAGCGCCGTACCCGCTATGTCTGCAGCGACTGCGGACATGAGACGCAGGGCTGGCTCGGCCGCTGCCCCGCCTGCGGCGCCTGGAACAGCCTGACCGAGGCGAGCACGGCGGCACCGGCGGCCGTGGAGGCCACGGGCAGCCGTGGCTGGCTCGACGAGCGGATCACAGAAAGTGCGCCCGCGGCGCCGCAGCTGACCGACCTCGATGCAGTCAGCGTAGAGGCGGTGCAGCGGGTGAGCTCGGGGCTCGGCGAACTCGACCGCGTGCTGGGCTCGGGCTTCGTGCCCGGCTCGCTGGTGCTGGTCGGCGGCGATCCCGGCATCGGAAAGTCGACGCTGCTGCTGCAGGTGGCGGCGCGGGCGGATTTTTCCGGCCCCGTCCTCTATGTCAACGGCGAGGAGAGCGCCGAGCAGGTGCGCCAGCGTTCGGACCGCCTCGGCATCCGCGGCGGAGGGCGCATCAAGCTGCTGCCGGACGTCCGCTTTGAGCGCATCGCGGAGGTGCTGCTCGGGCTGGGGCCCGGACTTTGCATCATTGATTCCATTCAGACGCTGTACACCGAGCAGCTCGCGGCGGCGCCTGGCACGGTGAGCCAGGTCCGCGACACGGCGGCGGGTCTGCTGCGCATCGCGAAGTCCCGCGGCATCACCATCGTTCTGGTGGGCCATGTCACGAAGGACGGCTCGCTCGCGGGGCCGCGCGTCCTCGAGCACATGGTTGATACCGTGCTCTATTTCGAGGGCGACCGCTTCAGCCAGCTGCGTCTGCTGCGGGCGGCGAAGAACCGTTTCGGCGCGACGAACGAGGTGGCGCTCTTTGAGATGACGGGGCAGGGGCTCGTCGGCGTCAGCCATGCCTCGGAAGCCCTGCTCGCGGGCCGGCCGCGTGAGGTGCCGGGTTCGGCCGTCACCGCCTCGCTCGAGGGGACGCGTCCGCTGCTTCTCGAGGTGCAGGCCCTGCTCAATCCGGCGGCCTACGGAACGCCGCAGCGCCAGGCCCAGGGCCTCGACCGTTCGCGCGTCTCCATGCTGATGGCGGTGCTCGAGAACCGGCTGCAGCTGGGTTTCGGCAACATGGATGCCTTTATCAACGTGGTGGGCGGTCTCAGTGTCGACGATACCGCAACGGACCTGGCGGTGGCGGCGGCGATTGCCTCCAGCATGCGGGGTCAGCCGCTGCGCGACAACTGCCTTGTCTGCGGCGAGATCGGTCTGACGGGCGAACTGCGTCCGGTGGCCGAGCCGGCTGCGCGCATTCGCGAGGCTGCCCTGGTCGGGCTCGACACGGTTGTCCTGCCCGGTGCCAACCAGCCGGGCCGCTCGGGACGGCACCAGCCGGACGAAGCCCTGCCCGCCGGTACCCGGCGCCCGGATGTCATCTATGTCGACCGCCTCGCCGAGGCCATCGACATTCTCTTCAGCTGAGGTGCCCCCATGTCGAAGCTTTCTCTCTATGCGATCGTACCCGCCGCCGGCCTGGGCCGGCGCATGGGCGGCGACGGCAACAAGGCCTGGCTCGACCTCGGCGGCCGCAGTGTCCTCGAACGCACGCTCGATCTGCTCTACGGCGAACCGCGGCTCGCAGGGCTGGTCCTGGTCGGCCGTCCGTCCGAGCTCGAGCAGCTGCACAGCCTCGCCCGGCACTATGCCCCCGAACCCCTGATCGTGAGCGGCGGCGAGACCAGGCAGGATTCGGTGCGGCACGGACTCGAGGCCCTGGCTGCGGCCCTGGCGCCCCGCGAGCGCAGGACCGCCCGTGTCCTGATTCATGACGCGGCCCGCTGCCTCGCGACGCCGGAGCTCATCGGCCGTGTGGCAACTGCCCTGCTCAAGGAAGAAACGGTTGCCCTGACCACGGCCATTCCCGTCACCGATACCGTAGCCGAGGTGATGGAGGCGGCAGGAGCGGCAGATGAGGCCTGGCTCGTCTCTGTGCCGCCGCGGCGCCTGATGCGCGCGATCCAGACACCGCAGGGTCTCAGGCTCGCCGAGGGCCTCGCCTGGCATCAGGCGGCAGCGCGGGAGGGGCGCAGCTATACCGACGATTCCGCGCTGGCGCTGGCGTCCGGAGCCAGGGTTCTGGTCATCGCGGGTGAGGCCGAAAACTTCAAGCTCACGCTGCCGGAGGACTGCGAGCGCGCCCGCGGTGTTCTGGCCCGCCGCGAGGGCCGGCGCGATTCCACCAGTTTATGAGCCGGCCGCGCTTCTTTCTCGAGGAGCTTCCTGAAGTTCTGGAGCCCGGCGCCGTTTTGTGCCTCGGCCCCGGCGACAGCCATCATGCCCGCCGTGTACTGCGCCTCGCTCCCGGAGATGAAGTGGTCCTGTGTGACGGCCGTCGCCATGATCTGACCGGCCGCCTGCTGGCCGGAACAGACCCGGATACCGGCGCGGCCCGTGTCCGGATCGACGCCGTCTTCCCCAGCCCCGCCGAACGGGGCCCGCAGCTCGTCCTCTGGCAGGGCCTGCCGAAACAGGCTAAACTTGAAGAAATCATCACCCGCTCCGTGGAACTCGGCGTCCATGAGATCCGTCCGGTGCTCTGCCGCCGCAGCGTAAGCCGCCCTGAAGCCCGCAGCGTCGCCCGCCGCGAGGAACGCTGGCGCCAGCTGGCGGAGGCTGCCGCCAGACAGGCAGGGCGCGGCATGATTCCGGCAGTGCGGGCGCTCGCGCCGCTCGACCGGGCCCTGGATGATTTTGCAGCCGCTGCCGCAGTGACCAGCCGCCGCCTCGGTCTCCTGCCCTGGGAGGGTGAAGAGGCCGTCGCCCTGCCGCAGCCGCTCGCTCGTCACCGTCCCGGTGATCTCGAGCGGATTGACATCCTCATCGGCCCCGAAGGCGGCTTCGAGCCGGACGAGGTCGTCCGCGCCCGCGCTGCCGGCTTCATCAGCGTGAGCCTCGGTCCGCGCATCCTGCGCACCGAGACCGCCGGTCCCGCCGTCCTCGCGATGATCCTCGCCTGGCAGCTCGCAGCGGATGGTGAAAACCGTTCCGGGGAGACCCGGAACCTGATCGCAGAAGCGGAGATTCTGACAGGAGAAGACGAGCCATGAGCGCCGCTCCCGAGCAGATTGACCAGTCCAGCGAAGCAGCCGCGCCCACCCGCCCGGCCCGCCTGCCGAAGACGCGTTTTCATCGCGGCCATCGCTTTCAGATCCTGATCGCCATCGGGATTGTTCTGCTGCTCGCCGCCGTCACCCTCCTGTCGACGCGCCTGCGCGCCCGCTTTGATGTCTACCAGTTTGTCCTCAGCAACGAAGCCCGCCTCAACCAGCTCCTGCCGGGTCTGCTGACCGAACTGCGTGCCGGCAACCCGATCGACGCCGCCGAGCTCAAGCTCGGGCCGGTCCGCGATATCGAACTCTTCGAGCGCTCGCCCGAGGACTTCACCGTCCGCTTCGACTATCCCGAGAAGAAGTTTCCCGAGCACGGCTGCTACGGCTTCTACTACAGCTACCGCAATGAGGCGCAGACCTTCGATCACGTACCCGCCGACGGCGAGCTGGAAGAGAACGCCGATTCCCAGATCTGGATCTACCGCGATGAAGAAGGACTCGAGCGCTACTTCACGCGCCGCGTGCACAAGCACTGGTTCGTCTATTCGGCGAATCCCTAGCGCAACACCTGTTGCATAAAAGGGTCGTGGGCAAAAGTACTCTACCCAGATTGAAGAGCGCTGCGTTCCCGGTCCCGCCGGGTCCCGAGCGCTGCCGGCCCGGTACGGTTTAGATGAAAAGCCTGCAACCAACAGGTCACAGGCTTTTCTCAGGTGCTGGTCCGGAACGTTGCACTAGATGATCCCCTCGTCGACGCAGTGCTCGACAAATTCGCTGAACAGGGCCTCCGGCTAGGTGAACCATTCGCGCGTGTAGTTCTCCGGATTGTCTACATCGAAGCTCTCATGCATGTGGTAGGTGCCGCCGTCCGTCGCCGAAATCGTTTGCAGCAGCTCGGCCTTCTCTTCACGATCGATGGAGGTCAGGCCCTGCATGGCGAGCGCCATGTGCCAGACGTAGTTGTCAGGTGAGTGCCTGGAGCCGATCCCCTTTGCATATTTGCCCACGAAATAGTAGGGGTTCTTCCCACTTAGCAGGAACTTTCTGGTGTTCTGATAGATCTCGTCATGCGCATCCAGATAGCCGATGTAGGGGGCCGAGAGGAGACTCGGAATGTTGGCATCGTCAATCATCATGTAGTTGCCCATGCCGTCGGTTTCACAGCAGTAGATTGGGCCGAAGGTATCATCTTCGACGATGGAAAATTTCTGAATTCCCGCATCAATTTCGGCACGGAGCTCCGCGCAGGACTTCGCGAGCCCGGGGTTGTCGCAGATCTCCAGGAGCATCTCCTCCATGTAGCCCAGAACCACCACGGCGAACATCTGGGAGGCGGTGAGATAGCCGTACTGACAGGCATCGTCACTGGGCCGGAAGCCCGACCAGGTCATGCCGGTATAGACCACGGGATTGCCCATGCCCTCGTTGTGCAGCGTATCCCAGGGGTTCTGGTAGTCGGGCCGGGTGAAGCGGTAGGGAGACTTCTCCATGTGATGCTGCTCAGTCCGCCATTGATTCGTGATGATCTGGACCAGTTCCTCCAGATGCCCCTCGATGAGCTCTGTCTTCCCTGTCTTCTTCCAGTAGAGATACAGCAGCCTGATGGGATAGCAGAGCGAATCGACCTCATACTTCTGCTCCCAGACCCAGGGGTTCTTTCTGGGGATGTCATTTACATAGCCCTGGTCGTTGTCAGCGACATTGAACGCGTTCGCATACGGATCGATCCTGATGTACATGAACTGCCGGCGCAGGATGCCCTCCATGACGGCGGCGATCTCAGCGCTGTCCACGCAGAGATCGATGTAGTGGTTTACCTGGGCGCTCGAGTCTCTCAGCCACATGGCGGGAATATCGCCGGTGAGCACGAAAACGGTACCGTCATCCTGTTTTTGCAGGGCGGTTTTCCAGGTGCCCACGAAGCACCTTCTGTACTGTTCCTGCAGACGGGGATACGCAGCCAGCTTCCCGGCATACGATTCGACATGAGCCTTCATGGCCTCGGGGATCGGGTTGGATTCTCGCTCCAGTGAAACCTTCATTTTTGCCGTTCTCCTTGCAATACAGAATGCACAGATGGTAATGCGCCTTCCGGCCAGGGGGTACAGTAACAAAAAAGCCCGTGATTCGCAAAAATTGATATCGTTTAGCGACTTTCCGTTTTTGCGTTTCAGCCTGCCGGACCCCAGCCGCCCCGCCGCTCTGCGGACAGCGGAAAGCCCGCCGGCTGCGTACAGGGCGACGCAGGGGCGGGCTGAGGCGAATGGTCGGGGAGAGGTGATCAGGCCTGGTCGGCGCTGTCCTCCCTGAAGGTCAGGAACCAGTCGAGCATCTTGTAGCCTGGCTGCTTGACCAGCTCGTTGCGCTCGACGATGCCGGCACAGGTAGCGGGCGGCGGCACGATGACATCGCGGCCGGGCTCCCAGTTGGCGGGCAGGGCGACTCCCTCGGCGGCGTTCTTCTGCAGGCCGATCAGGATGCGCTTGATCTCGGGGAAGTTGCGGCCGAGTGAAGCGGGGTAGTAGAGGATGGTCTTGACGATGCCGGCGGGATCGATGAAGAAGACCGCACGTACGGCATTCGAGTCAGACTCGCCCTGGAGCATGCCGTAGAGCCTCGCGACCTCCATCTTGATATCGGCGATGACCGGGAATTTGATCTCGGGCTTTTCGATGCCGTTCCAGCTGTAGTTGCGGATGGCGTTCAGCCAGCCGAGGTGCGCGTGGACCGAATCGATCGAGAGGCCGACGAGCTCGGTGTTCAGGGCGCGGAATTCATCGTGCATACTGGCAAAGGTCATAAACTCGGTCGTGCAGACCGGCGTGAAATCGGCCGGGTGCGAGAAGAGGATGACCCACTTGCCCTCATAGTCGGCGGGGAAGTTGATCTCGCCCTGCGTGGTCTCGGCGACGAAGGCGGGGGCGGGGGTTCCGATCAGGGGGAACTGGACCTGGTTGGCGGTGTTCGTTGTCTCGTTCATGTGGTGCTCCTTTTTGTCAGGTTGACATCCGCTGCCCGTCTGGCATCACTGTCAGGCATTTGGTCGGAAGTCGGCGGTTTTTCTATCTGCTCGAGGCAGCCGGGACAGCTGCCGCGCAAAAGCCAGTCGGCACGTTCAATCTGGTAGCCCTCGAGCCCGGGAGAGTCCGGTTCGCCAGGGAAGGGGATGTCCTCGACCTGTCCGCAGCGGGTGCAGACGAAGTGGCCGTGGTGCTCGAGGCGGAGGTCGTAGCGCGTTTCCAGCCGGTTGACCGTGAAACGCTCAAGGAGGCCGTGGTCGACCAGGTGGTTGAGCGTGTTGTAGACCGTGGCACGGGCGATCGGCGGGCGGATCTCGGAGAGCCAGCCGTAGACCTCGTCGGCGGTAGGATGGCCACCGTGCTCGAGGATTTTCCCGAGCACCTGAATGCGCTGAAAGGAGGGCTTGATGCCATGCTTCTGCAGCATGTCCTGGACGGAACTCGGTCGAGGTCTCATCTTGGCGTCTCCTCTCTTAATGGAAATAATCTGATATTAGAATATATCTAAATATAGAATGAGTCTGAAACATATGTTACGCTTTCGTCTGTTTTGTTTTCTGCCTGATCTGCATGACGGTCAGGCTGACAACGCAATTCCCTGTTTTACGTCGGCTCTTTGACAATCATGCAGGGAATCAGATCTGCCGAATTCAGGAAAAGGCTGGAGGAATGCAGATCTGCACCGACCTGAAAGACCTTCCAGGACAGTAACGGCGAAGTCCTCTTAACATATATTTAAACTGTCTTATAATGTGTTGCATGGATACAGATCAGAGCCACGAACCCTCGCCAAAGTCCAGTTTGTTACAGCGCTTCATGGGGCCGAACGAACGCAATGTTCTGAGTCTGGCCTGGCCTGTCCTCATTGAACTGGTTCTCAGCTCGCTTTTCGGCATGGTTAATCTGATGATGCTCGGCCGTCAGGCGGATCACACGGTTGCCGCGGCCGCCGTCGCGGCAGTCGGGGTCACGAATCAGCTGATCTTTATCGGAGTTTCTCTGGTTCAGGCGCTCAATGTCGGCGGCACGGCCATGATCGCCCGCTACTATGGTGCCGAAGAGAGGGACAGGCTGAACCCGGTGCTCAAGCATGTGCTGGTGCTGAACCTGCTGGTGCTGACGCTCCCCTTTGTCGTGGTGATGCTGATCTTCTCGGAGAATCTCCTGCGTTTCATGGGTGCCAGCGACACAGTTGTTGCGGTCGGACTCAATTACTTCCGCATTCTCCTGCTGGGCTTTATCTTCCAGTCGGCGAATCTGGCCTTCTCGGCCGCCCTGCGCGGCATCGGCGATACCCAGGTACCCATGCGCGTCAATCTGGTGGCGAACGCCACCAATGTCGTCGGCAACGTCCTGCTGATCTATGGCCTCGGACCCTTCCCGGCTCTGGGTGCGACGGGTGCAGCACTGTCGACCTCGCTTTCGCAGGGCTTCGCATTTGGCCTGATGGTACGCGTGCTTTCGCGGCCGGACCGCGAGCTGAGGCTCTTTGACGGCAGCGGTTTCCGCTTTGACCGCCAGCTGATCGGGAATCTGCTGCGGCTGGGCCTGCCGGCCTCGGGAGAGCAGCTGGTCATGCGCGTCGGTCTTCTGACCTTCTCCCGGATTGTCATCAGCCTGGGCGATGTGGTTTTCGCAGCGCACCAGTCGGCGCTGAGCCTTTTGAGCCTGACCTTTAATCCCGGGCAGGCCTTCAGCATCGCAGCTTCGGCGATGACGGGCCAGGCGCTCGGGGCCCGCGATCCGGATGAGGCCAAGCGGCGCAACAAGGCTGCCATGCGCCTCGGCTACACCATCGCCGCGGCGATGTCGCTGCTCTTCCTGTTCTTCGCACCGCAGCTGTTAAGCCTCTACTCGGCGAACCCGGAGGTCATCTACCACGGTGCCGTGGCCCTGCGAATTATCGCCCTGATCCAGCCCTTCCAGGCCTCGCAGCTGATTCTGGCGGGGGCACTGCGGGGGGCGGGTGACACTTTCAGCCCGTTTATAGCGACGGCGGTCAGCCTGCTGCTGCTGCGGACCACGGTCGCCCATGTGCTGGTGAACGTGCTCAACTGGGGACTGCCGGGTGCGTGGATTGCGATCTTTGTGGATCAGTTTGTGCGCTGGGCGATCATCTATACGCGTTATCGCCGCGGCCGCTGGGTGCGTATCAAGATCGATTAGAGCCTCATCCAGACAAGGGATCCCGACAGCCGGCGCGCGGATAGCGGCACTGCCCGCCCGTGCACCAGGCGGATGTGTTTCTGCACCTCGGCGAAATGGTGGGCTATAAATGTAAATAGGAGAGAAGTACCGGCAAAGCTGCACTCTGCCCCCGATGCCTGTTTTGCCCGTTTGAAATACGGGAGCTGCTGGCGAGTTTCGAGCATGAGACGGCGAATCTGGCGGTGGCCGCCTGGGAGAGCAAACTGCTGCCGCGGGACTTCATCGTGCGCGCAAATGGCGAAGCGATACTGCTGTTGTGCTGGCTGCCTGCCGCGCGGGGGCGGAGGCGGAGCTCATTGCCATGCTTGAGAATCAGCAGGAGGATACGTTTACCGGTCCAAGCGACAATCTGGGTGTTGTCAGCTGACTTCAGACCGACGTCTCCGTGTATGAGCCCGAAGCAGTCGTGGATAGCGGGGTATCAGCGAAGCTCATGTGCATCGGAGGCTGGCGCCGGGAGAGTAGGAGACTCGGGCCAGAGCCGTATCCGGTTTTGTCAGAAGCGCCGTATGGTCGGAACTGGGCCCTGTTATACTGTCATCAGGCTGGCATGAGGACATCGCATAAGATGAGTTCGCCAATGCACCTTTCTGCCCGACACGGGATGACTGGCGGCAGCTGTCGGCTCTGGAGGAGCTCGCCTCAGACGCGGCCTGGCCGGGCAGGCCCGGCAAACGCAGCGGTGTCGGAGCGCTATGCGGTGCCTGACGGCAGTGGTGAATGCCGAGTCTGGGACTTCGACATACGACGCGGTTTTGCGGTGATGCTGGAGGATCGACCGCTGCGTCCGCTCGTGATCCATGGTTCGCGCATCCTCTTCTCGGCCGCGGGTGAAGCGGGCAGAGGGCTCTATCTCTTCGTTCATGATGATTGCGTCTGGAGACGACTGAGCCGGTTGCTGCGTTATCGTCTGCCGGCTCTGCGACGACAGGTTTCGGATGGCGGCCGGCCGGTATGATGCAGCCGCCCGTGCCTGCGCCTGTCCCTCACCCGCGCAGCCGCCATCCACGCACCTGCCTGGATGCACGTCATATTTGTCGGGGCGAGTAAAGTCATTTCCCGAGCTTTCCTCAAACACCTGAAACACCGAAGTTTTAGCTTGGCTTGCATACAGGCATATGGAAGATCACTTCTCCCGTGGCCAGCGTAGCGATCAGCCTCACATACTGCCGGAATGTGAATGGCATGCGATAGGATAGCGGACAGCGAGGCTGACAGACACGGTCTGGCACGTTCAAGGAGATTGTGAAGCGATTCAGGTTCTCCTGCTCAGAAGTCGTGATAAAGGCGATCCCGACAGGCAGCGCGCCCTTCTTCGTGGTCAAGATAGCGAGTAATCCAAATCTTTTTTTGGATAACTCTTCGTTTTGACCAGAAACGGCCCCTTTGTGGTCAAGATGGCGAGTAATCCAAATTATTTTTTGGATAACTCCTCGTTTTGACCACCAGAAGTCCGCAAGCTGCTGGTTTCCCTTTGCCAGCTGTGCTCATAACATGATCACCCGCTTCCCGATATTCTTGACGTGCTTCCCGCCTGCTTCGCTGTCCCAGATCCTGCGCGAAATACCGTATAATACTCCATTGATCATTCGAATTGGCGGCTCGCTGCAGGGAAGCACCCCGAGCCGTCGCCAGAGAGAGGAACCTGGGGATCATGGACCAAGCGGCACCGCGCGGAACGAGAGACATCCTGCCGCCCGAGAGCGGCATCTGGCAGCAGCTGGAAGAACGCTTCGACGATATCTGCCAGCGCTACGGCTATGGTGAGATTCGTCTGCCGAGTTTCGAGCATACGGAAGTTTTCGCCCGGGGTGTCGGCGACAGCAGCGATATTGTACGCAAAGAAATGTATACCTTTGACGACCGTGCCGGACGCAGCCTGACGCTGCGCCCCGAAGGCACGGCCGGTGTGGCGCGCGCCTTTGTGCAGCATGGCCTGAGCTCGGAAGCCTATCCGGTCAAGCTCTACTACCGCATGAACCTCTTCCGCTATGAAGCGGTGCAGAAGGGCCGCCAGCGCGAGTTCAACCAGTTCGGCGCCGAATGCTTCGGCTCCGCCGATCCGGCCGTCGACGCCGAGGTCATCGGTCTCGTCGACCGCTTCCTCGCCGAGCTTGGCCTCACCGCCGTGCGCCTCGAACTCAACTCCATCGGCTGCCCCGACTGCCGCAGCAACTACCATGAGACGCTGCGCGACTGGCTGCGCCCGCGCATCGCCTCCTTCTGTCCCGACTGCCAGCAGCGCTTCGAAATGAACCCGCTGCGCATTCTGGACTGCAAAGTCCCCGAAGATCAGGCCCGCCTCCATGACGCGCCGCTTCTCTTCGACGGGCTGGATCCCGACTGCCGCGCCCACTTCGAGCGCGTCACAGAGCTTCTTGACGCCCAGGGAATCCGCTATCAGATCAACCCGCGCATCGTGCGCGGCCTCGACTACTACAGCCGGACGGTCTTTGAGTTCATCTCCGAGAACGTCGGGACACAGGGCACGATCTGCGGCGGCGGCCGCTATGACGGCCTCGTCGCGGCGCTGGGCGGCGGCGAGGTACCCGGCTGCGGCTTTGCCATGGGGGTGGAACGCCTCCTCATGGAACTCGAGGCCCAGTCCTGCCTGCCCTCCCTGCCTGCCCGCTCCCGCCTCTACCTCGCCTCGCTTGACCGCGCTGCCCAGACAGCGGCCGCCGGTCTCGCCGACCGCCTGCGCCAGGAGGGCATCACAACCTGCAGCGATCTCGTCGGCCGCAGCCTGCGCGCCCAGATGAAGTACGCCGCCCGCAGCGGCTTCAGTCATGTCATCGTCCTCGGCTCGGATGAACTCGCCTCCGGCAGCGGCCGCCTGCGCCGCCTCTCCGACGGCGCCGAGGAGGAGGTCCGCCTCGACGCGGATGCGATCCGCAGCCGCCTTGACCCGCGGACTGCGGATTGACCTGCGCCCCATGTCCCGCCGGCACCGGCGATGCAGATCGATGCATAAGATATAAAGGAGAACCACCTCAAATGGCTCAATCCATGACCGGCCTTGTCCGCAGCTGCCGCTGCGCCGAACTCGAACACCTGATCCCCGGCCGCCACGTTACCCTGATGGGCTGGTGCCACCACATCCGCGACCTCGGCCGCATGCTCTTCATCACCCTGCGCGACCGCAGCGGCGAGATCCAGCTCATTGTTGAGGATCAGGCCTCCGACGGACTGCGCGCCCTTGCCGCTTCCGTCAGGCCCGAATATGTCCTCGCCGCGAGCGGCCGGATCCGCGAACGCAGCGACCCGAACCCGCGTATGGCGACGGGTCAGATCGAGCTCGTCGTCGAGGACCTGCGCATCCTCTCGGAATCCGAGACCCCGCCCTTCTACATCGAGCCCGACAGCGAGGCGAATGAGGCTCTGCGCCTCAGCCACCGCTACCTCGACCTGCGCCGTCCCGACCAGGCCCGGCGCATCATGCAGCGCGACCGCATCGTCCTCGCCATCCGCCGCTACTTTGCGGACGAGGGCTTCGTCGACATCGAGACCCCGATGCTCGGCCGCTCCACCCCGGAGGGTGCCCGCGACTACCTCGTTCCCAGCCGCGTCAGGCCGGGCAGCTTCTATGCCCTGCCGCAGTCGCCGCAGCTCTACAAGCAGCTTCTGATGCTCGCCGGTTTCGACCGCTACATCCAGATCGCCCGCTGCTTCCGTGACGAGGACCTGCGCGCCGACCGCCAGCCCGAATTCACGCAGGTCGACCTCGAGATGAGTTTTGTCGGCCCGAACGAGGTGATGGACACGGTAGAGAGAGGTGTGGCAAAGGTCGCGGCCGAGACCTGTGGCATCGAAATTCCCCTGCCGCTGCCGCGGCTGACCTGGGACGAGGCGATGCGCCGCTTTGGTTCTGACAAGCCCGACCTGCGCTTTGACATGGAGCTGCAGGACGTCAGCTCTCAGCCCGTCATCACGGGCGCCGGCTTTGGCCCCTTCGACGAGGCTCTGGCTGCCGACGGCTCCGTCATCGTCCTCGTCGTCCCCGACGGCGGCCGCCTCTCGCGCCGCGAGATCGACGACCTCGCGAATTTCGTCCGGACCTATCGCCTCGGCGGCCTGCCCTGGCTCGTCCCCGGCCCGCCTCTGCGCGGCTCGATCCGGAAGTTCTTTGATGACGCCGCCACGGCCGGCCTCGCCAGCGCCGTCGGCGCCGGCGCGAATGACCTCATCCTCTTCGGCTGCGGCCCGACTTCCCTCGTACAGACCGCGATGGGCCAGCTGCGCGTGGAAGTAGCCTCGCGCATGGGTATGATTGACCCCGACCGCCACGAGCTGCTCTGGGTCACCGAGTTTCCCCTCTTTGAGGCCGGCGAGCCGGGCGACGACCGCCTCTACGCCAAGCACCATCCCTTCACCCGCCCTCTCGACGCCGACATGGACCGCCTCGAGACGGATCCGCTCTCGGTCCGCGCCGCAGCCTATGACATCATCATGGACGGTGTGGAGCTCGGCGGCGGCTCGATCCGCATCCACGAATCCGATCTGCAGCAGCGTATGCTCGCGCTCCTCGGCTTCACGGAGGAAGAGGCCCGGGCCAGCTTTGGCTTCCTGCTTGAGGCCTTCCGCTACGGTGCCCCGCCCCACGGCGGCCTCGCCTTCGGTCTCGACCGCTTCGTCATGCTGCTGACCGGCGCCCGCAATATCCGCGAGGTGATTGCCTTCCCGAAGGTCCAGAGCGCCGCCGATCTGATGACGGGAGCCCCGGCTCCGGTCGCCCCCGAACAGCTGGAGGAGCTCGACCTTCTGCTCGGCCCGACCGCCGCCCAGGCCGTCACCGCGGGCGAATCATGAGTCCGTCAGACGGCATCCGGCCGCGCCGGACTCCGGACGGAGAGCAGCGGCCCGCCCGCGCCGCCTCCTTCTGGCTCGAGGTCCTCGACTGGGTCAAGTACATCCTGATCGCCGTCGTCCTCGGCCTCGCCATTACTACCTTTGTCCTGCAGCGAAACGAGGTGGTCGGCAACTCGATGTACCCGACCCTCCACGACGGCGACCAGCTCTGGGTCGAGAAGATCACGCATCACTTTGGCGGTGTACGGCGCGGTGATATCATTACCTTCAGCACGGCGAACCTCCCGGGCGGCCATCGTGAGGAGGATCTCGTAAAGCGCGTGATAGGCCTGCCCGGAGAGCGGCTCGAGATCCGCGACGGAGCCGTCTACATCAACGGCGAGCGACTCGACGAACCTTACCTCCGCGAGGACATTACGACCGAGCCCCGCCTCGTCGGCTTCGCCAGCCTGACCCTCGCCTCCGACGAATACTTCGTCCTCGGCGACAACCGCCCCGACAGCAGTGACAGCCGCGTCTTCGGCCCCATCCGCGCGGACGATGTGATCGGCGAAACCCTGATCCGCGTCTTCCCCCTGGAGCGCTTCGGACGCCCCTGAACCACAGGAGAGACAACCCAGAACATGCAGCATGCCAAGCCCGACCCGGCCGCCGACGCCCGCCGCCGCAGCCTGATCCGCAATTTCTCGATTGTGGCGCATATCGATCACGGCAAATCCACCCTCGCCGACCGCCTGATCGAGGCCACCGGCGTGCTTTCGCAGCGCGAGATGCAGTCGCAGGTGCTCGACAACATGGATATCGAGCGCGAGCGCGGCATCACGATCAAGGCCCAGGCCGTCCACATGATCTACCGCGCCCGGGACGGCCAGGACTACGAATTCAACCTGATTGACACGCCGGGCCATGTCGACTTCAGCTACGAGGTCTCACGCAGCCTCGCCGCCTGTGACGGTGCCATCCTCGTGGTCGACGCCGCCCAGGGTGTCGAAGCGCAGACGCTCGCGAACGCCTACCTCGCGATCGACGCCGACCTCGAAGTTCTGCCCGTCATCAATAAGATTGATCTGCCGGCCGCCCGCCCGGACTTTGCCCGCGAAGAGATCGAACATGTCATCGGCCTCGACGCCTCTCACGCCCCGTTGATCTCGGCAAAGGAGAACCTCAACATCGAGGATGTCCTCGAGGCCATCGTCGCCCATCTGCCCCCGCCCGGGGGCGACAGCGCCGCGCCCCTGCGGGCGCTGATCTTCGACTCGAAATATGACAGCTACCGTGGTGTCATCGTCCACGTGCGGGTGATGGACGGCCAGGTGCGCACCGGCGACATCATCCGTATGATGCACACCGGGGCGGAGTTCACGGTGACCGAGGTCGGCTATTTCCGTCCGGGCCAGCTCTTCGAGACGGGCTTTCTCGAAGCCGGCGAGGTTGGCTATCTGACCGCCTCGATCAAGAACGTCCGCGACACCGCCGTCGGCGACACGATTACGCTGGCCGAAAGACCGGCGGCCGAGGCCCTGCCCGGCTATCGGCCGGTGCAGCAGATGGTCTTCTGCGGTCTCTATCCCGCCGACAACGCACGCTACCCCGATCTGCGCGACGCCCTCGAACGTCTCCAGATCAATGATGCGGCCCTGTCCTACGAGGCCGAGACATCGGCGGCGCTCGGCTTCGGCTTCCGCTGCGGTTTCCTCGGCCTGCTGCACTACGAAATCGTACAGGAGCGTCTCGAACGTGAGTTCAATCTCGATCTGGTCTCAACGGCCCCTTCCGTTGTCTATCACGTGCGCCTGAATGACGGCAGCGAACTGGTGCTCGACAACCCGACCAACATGCCCGATCCTGCGCAGATCGACGAGATGCAGGAGCCGATTGTCGAACTGACCGTGATCACGCCGCGGGAATTTGTCGGCAACATCATGGAGCTCTGCCAGCAGCGCCGCGGCAGCTATCTCGACATGACCTATCTCGACGCAACCCGCGTCGACATGCGCTATGACATGCCGCTGAACGAAATCATCTATGACTTTTTCGATGCCCTGAAGAGCCGTTCGCGCGGCTATGCCTCGATGGACTACCGCTTTAAGCGCTATGAGGCCTCCGATCTCGTGAAGCTCGATGTCCTTCTGAACGGGGAAGTTGTCGATGCCCTGAGCTTCATCGTGCACCGTGACAAGGCCTACGAGCGCGGCCGCCGTATCGCAGAGAAGCTGAAGGAGAACATCCCGCGCCACCAGTTCGAGATTCCGATCCAGGCTGCGATCGGGGGGAAGATTATTGCCCGCGAGACCGTGCGTGCCTTCCGCAAGGACGTTCTGGCGAAGTGCTACGGCGGTGATATCACACGGAAGAAGAAGCTGCTCGAGAAGCAGAAGGAGGGCAAGCGCCGCATGCGCCAGGTCGGTTCCGTCGAGGTGCCACAGGAGGCATTCATGGCGGTGCTGCGCCTCGACGAGTGAGTCATAGCGGATTGGGTTCGGGCGGACGCGACCGCCTGAATACCACGAGATGCGGTCGCCACGACCGCCTGAATACCACGAGATGCGGTCGTGGTGGAATTGGCAGACACGCTGGATTTAGGTTCCAGTGACGGGAGTCATGCAGGTTCAAGTCCTGTCGGCCGCACCAGAGGACAGCCGCCCATGCAGAAAACGGCATCCGGGCGGCTGTTTTTTTATATATGTATGTAAAATACGGTGAAGTTTCTTGATGCGTTAAGCATTCGCTAAGACCCATCTAATTTGCTAAATGAGAAGAAGGCAGATAATAGATGAGGAGAAACGGAAAAGCCAACAGGGTTTTGCTTTTTAGGAACGATTTGTTGTGCTATGATGCTAACTTGCTGCACAGCGATATTTATATTCGACCATCTTTCTGAATGAGTAGGGCCAATGGCGTCTTAGCCTGGTCTACGGGAGTTGTTGCCATGTCGTGGATGAAATCCCCAAAGAACACGAAGCAGATCCTCAACAAAGCGCTGAGCCTGCTCCTGCTCGCTGCCTTCCTGCTGGCGCTTTTTACACCGAATCTGGTTGACGCCGGAGACGAAGGCGAAGCAGTGAATCCATCTCTCTCTCCCGAGACCATCGTGACGGAGATGGGAGCGGATGAGGTGCCTCCCGCGTCAACGGAGCAGGGCACAGACGAGGAGCTTCCTCAGGCAGACGAGGAAACCACAGCGTCCGTCCCCGCTGAAGAGAGCGCGACGCTGGAGGAACAGCCGCCTGTTGAAGGTCAGGAGTCAGAGCCCGCAGACACGGAGCTGCCGTTGGATACGAGTGTGCCTGTCGAGGAGTCCGAGTCTGCGGACACGACCCCTGCCACAGAGGACCTGCAGCGTTCCAGAGGGGCAACGGAAACGACGCCCGTGACCAGAGGAGGCGGGGATCCCGGCGCTGTTTTCCTGTACGAAATCATCGCTGAGGGCACGGCGGTACGCGTGACCGGCTGGACGGGCACGGAGACGACCGTGACCATCCCCGAGACGATCGAAGGCCTGCCCGTGACGGAGATCACCAGAGGCGATGTCTCATCTTTTCAGGCGCGTGGACTGACGGCTGTCAGCATCCCAAAGACCGTTACGAAGATCGGCGACTACGCATTCGCCGAAAATGACATCGCGACACTCGACATTCCCGCCGACAGCAGCCTGGTGGAAATCGGCGCCTACGCTTTTGCCGACAACCTCCTCACCGGCTTCACCGCACCCTCGACCCTGCGGATCATCGGCGGACAGGCTTTCGCACAGAACAGACTCACCGCCATCAGTCTGAATGTCGGCCTGGAGTCGATTGGCAATGAAGCCTTCGCGATGAACTGTCTGACGGAGGCGACCGTGCCGGACTCGGTGACGAGTTTTGGCAGCAGCGTCTTTGACGGCAACGGTGGCCGCTTCGTCAAGGTCTATACGGACAGCTCCGCCGTTCCCCCATACGAGAACAACGGTCCCGTGTCCTTTGGCTATGTTGTCAATCCGATTACCGTGACGATCAAATATATCGATCAGAAAACGCGCGCTGAAGTCATGTCGAGTGTCACGCTGGGCGACGACATGACAGATGCCAACGGCGTCTTTGTCAAGGACGTGGAAATGACCTATGAGCCGCCGACCCTGTCGGGCTACTATGTCGAGCCTTCCATTACCTTTACGCCGGATCGGGACGGCTATGTCCTGACCATTGAATACATCCCCGAGGGACCGCCGACACTGACCTGTCCCGCCACCATCCGGCTGCCGGAGGGTCTCACGCCTGAGGAAGCCGAGGCACGGATTCTCGATGCCATATCAGCTGTGGACTATACAGGGAAGGACATCTCGGACAGGGTGACGGTCGACCTCAGCGGGCTCGATGTGGGGACGAACGGCTTCTACTCCATCACGATCAGTCTGACGGATGACTACGGCTACGAGATCAGTGAAACCGTGCAGGTGCAGGTGGGTGCCTACGACTGGTTCAACCATGAAATCGGCGGTGGCTGGGTACTGGGCGACTTCACCTTCTCCGCCGATGGAAAAACCCTCAACGGTCTCAGTTCGCAGGGCATCACGAAGCTGCGCAACCTGCCTGCCGGCGCCAGAAATCTCGTCCTGCCGGCGCACAGCTACAACAACCCCGAAGTACCGATCATGGCGATTGCGAGCCAGGCTTTTTACAGCAACATCTACAACGTTCCACTTGAGACAGTGGATTTCTCGGCGTTGAAGGAGCTGCGGACGATCGGCAGCTACGCGTTCTACTCCTACAGCCGGCCGCGGGCGAGTGCGATCAGCACGGTTATCGGCTTTAACGAACTGACGAAGCTGGAATCGATTGGCGACTATGCCTTCAGGGGGACGACCGCTGCGTTCGATCTCGACGGCTTTAACAACCTGCAAACGATCGGATATTCCGCCTTCGCAAGCTACAGCACGAGCTATCAGGGACCCACGATCACGCTTGGCTCCCTGCCCGCTCTGACAAGGATCGGCGCCTCCGCCTTCAGCGGTGCAACGGTGCCGGTGGCGGATCTGCGCGGCATGCCCAATCTGACCGGCATTGAAAGCTCCACCTTTTATTATGCCAAAGTGAAGGAGATTTACTTCCCCGAGGTCGATCACAACTTTTCGATCGGCTATCAGGCATTTTACGGAGAAAGCAGCGAGCTCACGATGATTGACTTTACGCCGATCGCGGAGCATCTCACCTCGATCGGCTCAGAGGCGTTCAGACATGTCTACAGTCCCTCCAATCTCGCAACCGTGGTGGTCTGGCCCGACATGCCGAAGCTCTCCTCCGTCGGAAGCCGGATCTTCTGCAGCCGCAATCTGGACACGAGCCTCGATCTCTCGGGCAGTCCGCTGCTCGTGACGATTGGCTCCAATGCCTTTGAGCAGGCGGGCCTGACCGGGGTCGTGCTGCCTGAGACGGTGGAGAATATCGGTTCCTCTGCCTTCTACAACAACAGGATCACGGAGCTCGATTTCAGTCTGCTGCCCGCCCTGAAGACGATTGGGAATTCCGCCTTCCAGACGAACCGCTTCACTGCCGTTGATCTCAGCAACCTGGCCAGTCTGACCAGCATCGGCGATTCTGCATTCAGATACAATCAGATTGAGTCGGTGAATCTGGATGAGCTGCCGCAGCTGAAAACGATCGGCAACTATGCCTTTGCCAACAACAGAATCACGGACCTCACGTTCGGCGCTTTGCCGGAACTCGAGGTCATCAAAACATATGCGTTCTACAGCAACCAGCTGGCCAGCCTGACGATTGCCAATCTGGAGAAGCTGAAGCGCATTGAGAATTACGCCTTTTACGCGAACAGACTGACGGATCTGACCATCAGCGACAATCCCGAGCTGAGTTCGCTCGGGAACTACACGTTCTACAGCAACCAGCTGGCCGAAGTGACCTTGAACAACCTGCCCGGGCTCCTGGAGCTCGAGCCCTACGTTTTTACCAGCAATCCCGGCCACGATGCCTATTACAACAACGTCGTCGTCTGGGATCTGCCGGCCGAAGCCTCTGTCATTCCCTCAAAGGCGAACTACCTCGTCAATCCTGATACCGAAGAGCCCCTGACAGGTCCCTGGGTCGCCGATGACTTCACCTACACGGTCACGAACGGCGAGGCCACGATTACGGGCTTTTCCGAGCAGGGAGCCAAGCGCTTCGGCTCGGGTGTGAGACCGGTTGTCTTCCCGGCAGGTGATCCGGACGGGCTTCCCGTCGTCGGCATCGCGGATTATTCCTTCGCCAACAAAAACATCGGTTCCATCGATCTCACGGGCATGACGAAGCTGCGCACGATCGGGGTGAATGCGTTCTATAACAACGCGCTGAGCGAGGTCAGCTTCAACGGCCTCGACAGTCTCACAGAAATTGGCAACAATGCCTTCGGCAACAACAAACTGACCGAGCTGGACCTCGGCATTCTGCCGAAACTGACCAGAATCGGCGGCTCCGCCTTCTCCGGCAATACGATTTCGAAGCTCAAGCTTGACGGCGCTGTTTCTCTCGAGTCCATCGATTCATCCGCCTTTCAGGGCAACCGCATTTCGGAGCTCAACTTCGGCTACCTGCCGAAACTGCGGCTGATTGGCAGCTCCGCCTTCTACAGTCAGGGCGGCGATCCTCTCAGTCTCGATCTGTCGGGTCTTCCCGCCCTGGAAAGCATCGGATCCAGAGCGTTCGAGAGCACGAACCTGGTCTCTCTCAACTTTGGCGATCTGAAGAATCTCACGATCATCAATTCTGATGCCTTTGCGAGTCACAGGCTGACAGGCGAGCTGGATCTGTCAGGTCTGGATGCCCTGACCACAATCGGTTCCGATGCCTTTGAGTGCTATTCGTCCAGTGCCTACGGCATCACAAACGTCTTATTCCCCGCGAGCGGCAACCTGCTCCACATCAACAACTATGCCTTCCGCTACAACCGGCTGACGGAACTGGATCTGAGTCCGCTGAACAGACTCAGCACGATCGGCAGCTATGCCTTTGCCTACAACTACATCGAAAACATCATATTCCCTCAGGATCCACCTCTGACATCCATCGGCAGCTACGCCTTCCAGTCCAACAGGTTGACGGAGCTGGATCTGAGGCCGCTCAGCAGGCTGAAGTATCTCTACTATTCGACCTTCGGCTACAACGCAATCGGCGATGTCTGGGCCCCGGACAGCCTCACCTCGCTCAACAATTATACTTTCATGTATAACAAGTTGAATGTGGGATCCTCTGTTTACTCGGAAGCGATTATTCACATTGGTGATCCGACAGGACTCAGCAACTACCTGTCCGGTGGCTGGGGACATCTGATTAACCCCAAAAAACTCTACTTCACCTACAAGGATCGCGAAGGCAACGAAATCCTGCCGAGCCGGACCGAGTACTACAAAGGCAGCAATGCCAGTGAAACCTATTATGCGCCTGACATGGCCGAGTATCTGGCCAATCCGGCTTCGAAGACGGTCACGTTCGAGGAGCATCAGAACGAGTACTTCATTAACTTCGTCTATGACAAGCTCGAGTTCTTCGAGACAGACGCGTTTACACTCGGACATACCAATGTCGGCACGAACCGGGCCTATGTCGGAAATCACCTGTATACGAATCTGACGCTCGCACTTTCGTCCGGGCAGGAGACTTACGAGAACGTCGAGCTGCGCGTCTATTACAATCCGGAATATATCAACAGCGCGGAGGTCACGGCACCGTTGATGGGCGATGCCTATACGATCACGAAGCCGACCGACGGCAAACCTTACATTTCCTTCCATTTCCCAAAGCTCGTCGGTGGCCAGTCCTTTGTAATTCCCGTAACCTGGGCCTTCAAGACGGATTACACGCCGCAGGATCAGGCCGAAATCCTCTACACGCAGCTGAGAAGTGCTGACAATCAGGTGCTGGCCTTTGCCACCGATGGGGCAGGGCATCCCGCGAACCCGACGATTGAGGCCTACTACCATGAGCCCTACATAGAAAAGGGTGCCGTGGGAACGAACCAGTACAACGGTGGCCCCCGCGTGGCCGGCAGCTTCACGACGACGGAAATCGAGGGTGAGGACATCGTTCACGTAGACGTGCCCGTTGATGTGGCGTACAGCTTCCGCATCATGCAGACGGCCAACACGTCCAACTTCGACCGCAATATCGAGACGATCACCTACATCGACACGCTCCCGACCTATCAGGCGGTGGAGGACGGACAGATTGTCACCAGGACGGCCGTCATCAATTTGTCGACGAGCCCCGGCTGGTCCTACTATGATCCCGTCAGCGAAATGCCCGTCGAAGGCCCGACGGCCTACGGCATTGTGACCGTGCCCAACTACGACAAGGACTTTGCCTACTCGTATCCGACGCTGAATCTGCAGTTCCCCGGCGGCATCAAGGATCAGACGGTCAAGAATCAGGTGGAGGCCAGGCTCACACCGGCGAACAGGCCGGACGGGGAGCCGATCATCGTGACCTCGGACGATGTCAACATCTCCCTGATCGCGGGTACGGTGCCGAATCCGCCCGTATATGTCACGGTGACAACGCTGACCAAGACAGTCGCGCCCCGGACGGTGCTCGACTATCAGCCGACGAAGGAGGCCGCGGGCTTTACCTGGCCGGTGCGCTTTACCGTCGGCACCGATGATCTCGCCCTGGCCAAGGTCTTCACCAATGTGGTCTTCGAGGACTTCGCCCTGGACGACCGTCTGGTCTACACGAAGGTCCAACTGCCCAGCACGGGCCATGTGGCGGTCGTGAAGGCCTGGCGGGCCGACGGTACGGAGATAGAGGATTACGGCGGGGAGACCAGCGGTGGTGTCTTCGAGTTCCCGCCCTACAGTCCGGGCATGGAACGCATCGACAGGATCACGGTCGATCTCGGCGACAGGGAGGTCATGACCGGCTACAGCATCAACGTGATGACGACCTTTGCAAATCCCTCGGATGAGACCGCGGACGACTACGCGTACTACGATACGGAGAATCATGCCAACAACTACATGCCCAACTCGGCCAGAGTCACGGCGAGCTATACGGCGGAAGGCGAGTCCGGCGACTACAGCTCCGGGACGGTGAGCGACCGCGTCCAGATCCTGCCCTTCACCCTGAAGGCAATTCCGGACAAGACCCAGACCTTCCGTTCATCCGAGCCCGGCCAGGATCCGACCAGCCAGCTCCCGCACTATCCCGGCGACGAGGGGACATACACGATCAGTATCAAGAGGAGCCTCAACGGCCGTCCCTTCACCATGACGGACGCCGACCTGCCGATCGAAAACTTCCGCATGGTCGACCTGCTGCCGCTCGACATCGTTGTCAAACCGGAAGACATCCGGCTGTCGGCGGAGTTTGCCGCCCAGCCCGGAGCCGGCTTCGAAATGCTGGCCGACTACGGCTCGACGGGCCGTGTCGCGATCATCTTCACGGCTGATTCCGTGGCCGCCAACGTCACGACGGTCGCCAGCATTGATGCCAAGATCGATCTGGCGATGAGCGCCGGCTACCATAAGAATGATCTCTACATGTCCTTCAACACAGGGCCGGGGCATGACTGGGAATACGGACAACCGGTGACCGCCGATGATCTGGGCGACAGTCCTGAAAATCCCTACATGTACGACTATGTCTCGCTCTTACTGGTGAAGGCGCAGGCGATGAATGCCATCAAGTATGTGCGCAATGCCAGACTCGACACGGCTACGGGCCGGCTCGTCGGCACCGGCACCTGGACCGAGGGCATCTATACCGGGGATGAGGAGTATTTCCAGTATCGGCTTTTCGTCAAGAATGACACCGTCGAAGATCGCGACAAAAACGAGATCTATGATGTCTTCCCCCGCTACCTCGATCGCATGATTCAGATGAACACGCAGGGCCAGCGCGCCAACCGCGGTTCGGCCTTCAGCAACAGGATTCTCGCTGCGCGACTCGAAGGGACGACGGCGGACGAGTTCCGGATTGAGTACACGACCGATACCACGGTCGCCAACATTCCGAATGGCACCGAGGCGGGCGTCTACCTCAGGGCCCGTAGCTGGGTTCCCGCCGGTCCCGACGGGTCGGCCCCGGAGGGTGCGACGGCCATGCGTATCATCCCGAAGGACGGCTCCACCGGCATGATCAAAAAGGACGATACCCTCATCGTCATCGTCGATGCCCAGGCTCCGCCGTACAACGCCGATACCTCGGGCAGACGGGGTTATAACAGTTTCGTTCGCATCGACGATTCGCTCGAGACATTTATCGAGGTCCCGTCTGTCTGGAACGAAGTGCCGACGCCGCTGGGCACGCTGCGGGTAGGCAAACGCTCACGCACCTTCGACCCCGCGAAACCCGGAGTCGTCGCCTATGATGTGCCGCTGGCCGGCGCGGAGTTTACCCTCTATTCCGAAAGTGGCATTCCACTCAGAACCGCTGTCAGCAATGACGATGGCTTCGCCGTCTTTGAGGATCTGCGGGTAGGCACATATCTGCTCGCCGAGACGGCTGTCCCAGCGGGCCATTATGAGCCGGAGGAGAGTACGCAGATCAAGGTGGAGAGGTCGGTCTGGGAGAAACAGGCCAATCTCGTCTACACGGTCGGTCCGTTCTACAACGAGCCGGTCGTCAGCGGAACGGTTGTGATCGAGAAGCGCAACGCAGCCGGCGAGATCATGCCGGGCATCTCCTTTGCCCTGACGGACACGGCGAGCGGCGACAAGTACATGGCCACGACCGGAAGCGACGGCCGGGCGACATTTGCCAATGTTCCCTACGGTGCCTATACGCTCACCGAGACCAACGCCCCCAGGCTGCTGGCGCCGATTGCTCCGATCATGGTCAAGATCGATGTGCCGAACAAGGTGGTGGACTACACCGGTACGGCGGCGCTGCGCAACGACAGGGCCAATGTGGCTCTGTTCAAGCTCGGCATACGCGGCGCACTCGACAGCAGCAAAGACCTGTCGCAGTACACGAAGTCGGACGGCACCGTTGTCGCCGAATCGTGGCGCTTCGAGATCCGGAACCTGACAACTGTCAGCGAGTCGCCGCGACAGGTGAACTACACCAGCAGCCATGTGAGAAACGGCTTCAGGATCGAGGAACTCAGGGTCGGCGATCTCTACGAGATCGAGGAGCTTTCGGGCCCGGCGCAGACCCAGACCGTGTACATTCACAACAAGACTGTCTACCAGTTCAGGATCAACAAGGCCGGTGTGCTGGTTGACGCCGATGGCGAGCCCTTCAGGGCGCAGAGCATCTACTTCCCCAACGCACGGAAGACGGTCGACGGCGCCGTTGTCGTCACCAAGGTAGATACCGAAGGAGCGCCGCTGCAGGATGCCGTGTTCAGTCTGGCCATGCTGAACAAGGCCACCTCGACCTTCGAGGTGCTGTACGAGGCAAATTCAGATGCCGACGGCCGGGTGACATGGGACGAGCTCGAACCCGGCAGCTACGAAATCCGGGAAGTCGCGGCGCCGGTGGGCTATATCAGAACCAGTGATGTCTACCGCTTCGTCGTCGAAGATTTCGCTACGACAAGCATGCTGACCAATTCCAGCTACGCGCATCGAGAGGGAGGTCTGACCCATAACTTCAGCTTCACGGCCGTCAACCGGGAGATCAATCTCAGCCTCGTCAAGCGGCATCTGGTGGCCACCAATGTGCCCGAGGCAGAGAAGGATGCCCTGCTCGCGCAGAATCCCGCCTACAGGGCGGTCGCGAAACCGGTGGGCTATGACGTCTATGAAGTTCTGGCCGGCGCCACGTTCACGCTCTACAGGGAAGTCGACGTGAATGGTGTCAAAGTCAGGGAGGTCATCGCCGAGAATCTCGTTTCCGATGCGGAGGGCCTGATTTCCGTGGACGGAATCTCCGGGTTCAGCTGGGACGAGACGGCCATCTACTATCTCGAAGAGACGGCGACAGTGGACGATACCTGGCTGCTGCCGGAAAAAATGCTGAAGATCGACCTGCCGGCCGTGATCCGGAGCAATCCCACCGGCGTGGCCACTGTCTTCATGGAGAACCAGAAGAAGGTCGGCGAGATCCTGGTCTCCAAGTACGACCGCTATACAGGTACCAAGCTCACGGGCATCACATACACGCTCTACAGAGGGACGAAGGACAACTACCTGAGCGATCCCAATCCGGTCGTGAAGAAAACGGGTTCCTCCGGCTATCTGAAGTTTGACGGTCTGCTGCCGGGAAACTATATCCTGGAAGAGACGGCGACCCTGGAAGGCTACATCCGGGATGAGACGCTGTATGAGATCGAGGTGACGCCCGACAATCGCTACTTCTACTACTACCTCTACAACATGAGGGCTGGTGAGCTGCTCGACATCCCGGTCAAAAAGGTCTGGCTCGGCGAAGTGCCGGATTATGCCGAGGGCGAGGGCCTCGTCGTCGAGCTCTACGAAGGGACCAGTACCACGCCCATGGAGTCTGCGCTGCTGACGGCGGAGGGCGGCTGGTCGCATACCTTTGCGGGCCTGCTCAAGCGCGACAACCAGGGCAGGGTCTACACCTATGTCATCCGCGAAGGGGCCATCCCTGCGGGCTACGAGATCGCGGTCGGCGAGGGCACGGTCAAGGGTTCCTCCTACGGCCTCGACGTGACAGTGGCGGATGAAGTGGTTCTGAAGAACCACGCTCTGGGCGACCTGACGGTGACAAAGACCTGGCAGGAGCGCTATGACGAACTCCGGCCGGCTGCCGTCGTGGTGACCCTGATGCGGGCGGCATACAACGCCGATACGGGCGCCTATGGTGAATTCACCAGCCAGGGCGATCCTGTCAACATTTCCGCTGCGACGGGTTGGGCCCATACCTGGACCGGGCTCAAGACGCATGATGTGGATGGCAGGCCCTATCGCTACAAAGTCGTCGAGGCCGCTGTCACAGGCTATCAGCTGGTGGCCCACACACCGGCCCAGGTTGAACTGACAGGCGGAGCCGAGGCCGATATCGAACTCGTCAACCGCCAGTATCTGACGCAGAAGGCAAGAAAAGCCTGGTCCGACAATGCGCCTGCGGTCAAGCCGGAGATTGTATTCCAGCTGGTGAGAAAAACGGACGACATGACCGACTTTGAGCTTGTCGACGGGGCGGCTCTCAAGACCATTCCTGACGGCTCCGCGGAGGTCGAGTGGAACGGCCTGCCGGCCACGGACGAAGAGGGGAACGTCTATACCTACTCCGTTTATGAGGGCTGCATCAACGACGACGATGAATTTGTCCAGCTGATACCGGAGAACTACCGCGCCGAAACCACCTTTGCACCGATCCTGAATGAGGACAACGTCGAGATCGGCACGGAGATCATCGTAACCAACACCTGGCAGGAGACCAGTCTCACGGCAACGAAGACCTGGTCGGGCAATGCGCCGACGGTCAAGCCGGAGGTCGAACTGGTGCTGCGCCAGAACGGCGAGCTCTACAACGGCACGGGTGTGCCGGTCACCCTCCAGAATGGAGATACCGAGGCCAGCTGGAAGAAGCTGCCGCGCTACTATTACACAGTGGATGCGGACGGGACGGTGACCGAGCATGAGTATCGCTACTCGGTCGATGAGATCAATGTCCCGGAGAGCTATGACAAAGTCCTCGACAGCGATACCGGGGTCCGGAACGAATATCATTCCGTCGTTCTGGAGGCGAGGAAGATCTTTGACCTCGACCTCGTCGAGGAAGACTTTGCCGGAACGGACATGAGGCCGGCGGAAATCCGCTTCAGCCTCTACAAGTCGACGTACGATGCCAATACGGGCACGACCTCCATGCAGAAGTATGATGAAGTCGTTCTCGACGGTGTGGTCGACGCGGACATCACGGATGCCGGCGAGATTGAAGAGTGGCACTACATCTGGAACCGTCTGCCGAAGTACTATGAGGTCGTGGATGCGGATGGTTCGATTACGCGCCATGAGAACGAGTACAGGGTCATTGAAGAGATCATCCCGAGGTACTACGAGCTGCTGGGCTCGGAGGACGTATCTGAGGGAGAGCTCTTCAGCTGGCAGGTTACAAACCGCTACCGCAACGCCTTTAATGCCCACAAGACCTGGGATATCGGCGCCAAAACTGTGGCCGGGCTCGGTGGTCTGCCGTCCGTTCAGCTGCAGCTGTACCGCGGCATCGTTCTGGACGACGGGACGCGGGTAGCTACTTCCGACTGGACGGAGACGGTCGGCGAGCCCGTCACACTGGACGGCCAGGCGGACGATCCCCTGCCGGGCGTCAGCCGCGAGACGACACAGGCCGACAGCCTCACCTGGACCTATGCCTGGTTCGATCTGCCGATTTACGGTGAGTGCACGGTTGACAGTCTGGCGGACTATGGCATCGCAAACGGGGATCGCGTGCGCTACTTCTACTACGTCGAGGAGGACAGCACGGCGCCGGCTCTGGAAGACTACTCGCTCGATGCCATCAGTTCGGCCTCGACACTGCTCGTCAACCGTCTCGACAAAACAGACTTCACGGCGAAGAAGGAATGGGTCGACGGACCTGTGGACGACAGACCCGCGGTCGAATTCGTCCTCTACGCCGACTACCTCGACCCGGCTACGAATGAGAGGAGCACGGCCGAGGAGGTCAGACGTGTCACACTGGACGGTGTGGCTGACGATACCGGTGAAACCGGGTCCTGGACCTGCCATTTCGAGAATCTCAGGCATTATGTCAAGAACGCGGATGGCAGCTACCTGAAGGATGCTGACGGACAGCCGGTTCTCTACCGCTACTTCGTAAAGGAAGAGAACGTACCGACCGACTACCGGATTTCGAGCGAGACGGACAGCACGATTACAAACAGCTATGTCATTCCGAAATTTGACATCGAAGTCAAAAAGACCTGGAACGGCGGCTATCCTGCCGACTACGAGCGGATCGAGTTCGAGCTCTACCGCACGTCGGCCGTGATGACGGAGCCTGAACTCGCGAGCTCGAGCTACGAGCGTGTGGCCCTGTCCGAGACGGAATTTGCCTATACCTTCAAGGACATGGACAAAACCGACATCAACGGCAACGTCTACAGCTACTTCGTCAGGGAGCTGGGTGTGGTCGACGGCATCCAGAGCATCGACCAGAACCAGTACAGCGTCGAGATCGACGGTCTGGATGTCAGCAACAGCTACATCCTCAAGCTGACCGGCGTTACGGCGGAGAAGGTCTGGGTCTACGGTTCGGATGAGAACAGGCCGGACGTCTGCTTCCAGCTCTGGCGTTCGCTGGAGGGCGGAGAAGCGGAGCCGGTGCCGGAAGCCGAAGTGAAGCGGCTGCCGGAGGACGGCACGACGGTCGTCTGGGAGGACATCGAGGCGGAGGCCGCGTACGGCAGGCCGTATACCTTCAGTGTCAGGGAGGGTGTTCTGGACAGCGCCACCGGCGTATTCACGGAGGGCCTGCCGGAGAACTATAACTACACTGTCGAATATGACGGCCTCCAGGTGACCAACACCTATGTGTCGCCCCCGATCGACATCGAGGCGACGAAGACCTGGGTCGGCGGCGAGAACGTCGAGAGGCCGGAACTCTACTTCCGGTTGATGCGCGAAAGCGCCGCTGAGATCGCCCACCCGGTACCGGGTGCCGAGCTGCTCGGACCCTTCAACGCTGATGCCAGCCTGGCCTGGACGGGAGTCGACGAGACCGACCCGCAGGAGAACCGCTACCGCTACTTTGTCGAGGAGGGTGTGATTGACGCCGAAAGCGGCGACTTCCTTCCCGGCACACCGGAGCACTACGAGCTCGGCGGCACCGCTCTCGCGCTGGTCAACACCTATGTGCCCGAGATCGACAGGGTGGAGGCAGAGAAGGTCTGGGTCGGCGGCGAAGCGACCATCCGCCCGACGATCTACTTCGAACTGCAGCGCAAAACCGAGGCGATGGACGACTATGAAGCCGTGCCCGACGCCGCCGTGCAGGAACTGGCGTCCGGTGTCGTAACGGTCGGCTGGGATGTGGAAATCGAGGATGCCTCGGGGCTGCCCTATACATTCCGGGTTGTGGAGGGCGATCTTGTGGGCGATGTCTTCGTCGCCACCGCACCCGAAAAATACGAGGCGGCCGCCGACGGCCTCACGATCACGAATACCTATGTCATCAGCCGCGGCCATGTGACGGCCACAAAGACCTGGCAGGGCGGCTCTGCGCTCGAACGGCCGGAGGTATTCTTCCGCCTGCGCCGGAGTGTGGACGGACAGAGCGAGGATGTCCCGGACGCCGAGCTGCTGAAGCTGGAGGGTGATTCAGTCACCTGGACGGATGTAGAGCTCGAGACCTTCGCGGGTGTTTCCTATGAGTTCGCCGTCGTTGAGTACAGTTTTGACGAGACAACGGGCGAGTACGTGGAACGGGTGCCCAACTACGAGTCGGAGGTATCCGGTCTCGAGGTTACGAACATCTTTGTCTCTCCTGTCGGAGACGTCAGAGCGACGAAGACCTGGATCGACGGGCCCGGACGTGAGCATCCTGTGATCTGGTTCAAGCTCTTCCGTGAGTCCGAACTCGTGGAACGCGAGGCCGTGCCGGATGTCGAGCTCTTTGAGCTCGCGGACGGCGTGACGGAAGCTCTGTGGACCGACCTCGAACTTACGGACATCGAAGGCCATGACTATGTCTTTACGGTCATGGAGGTGAACGCAGCGGGCGAGGACAGCACACCCGAGCATTACAGCAAGCTCGAAGAGGGTCTGCATGTGGTCAACAGCTTTGTGCCGTACAGCGAGGATCCGGAGCCCATCCACAGGACCGGCAGAACCCGGGGCCTCGAGGCGCTCCCGGGCCTGACCCTCATACTGGCGGCCGTGCTGATCCTGCTCAGGCGGAGGAGACAGGCAGGCTAGTCAGCAGCTGACTGACGGGAAAAGGGGGCCTGCTCCGCTGGCGAAAGCCGGGCTGGGGCAGGCCCCTTTCGGGTGCGCCGGGTTGGCCCGGCGCAGGACTCAACAAAGGAGCGCTTCATCATCCGACGGGTGGCTGTCTGTGCCGGCCACCGAAGACGCGCTCGACATGGTGATTCCATCTGCTGGAAAATGGTATCCCGAAGCCGTGTATTACATGTCCGGCACCCTGCAGTTCATATACGTTCCATTTTGAGGGGGGGCATGTCATATTTGTCGGACGAGTAAAACCTTTTTGAGCCTTCCTCAAACACCGGGAACACCGGAGTTTCAGCGCAGCCTGCATGCAGGCATGGGGAAGATCCCTTTTCCAATTGCCTGTGTAGCGGCCAGCCTCGCCAAAGGCCGGAATGTGAATGGGATGGGAATAGGAAGGCGGGCAGTGAGGCTGACAGGTACGGTCTGACACTTTAAAGGAGATTGTGAAGCGATCCCGGTTCTGTTTCCCTGATGCCGAGTGATAAAGGCGATCCCGACAGGCAGCGCGCCGCGTAGCGGCTTGCTGGCCCTTCTTCGTGGTCAGGATAGCGGGTAATCCAAATCATTTTTTGGATTACTCCTCGTTTTGACCAGAATCGGCCCCTTTGTGGTCAAGATGGGGACTTTTCCAAATCTTTTTTTGGAAAACTCTTGGTTTTGACCAGAATCGGCCCCTTTGTGGTCAGGATGGCGAGTAATCCAAATCTTTTTTTGGATTACTCTTCGTTTTGACCACCAGGAGTCCGCAGGCTGCCTTTTCCCCCTGCCAGCCGTCCTCCTGGAAAGCTCACCCTCTTCCTGACGCGCTTGACGTGCACCCCCATTTTGTCGAAGGAACATGCATCCGCTGGGGTTGGCGGCGAACTTTTGTTTTTCCTGTCCGTGAATGGCTGCATGAGCTTGTTTGCCTGCGGATGCAGTCAGACACGCGCGCTTTTGGGCGCGGCTTTGCTCCGATTCATCGCAGTCGTCTAAAAAAGGGCAGTCGGCTCCCTGGTGGCAACACTATGCGTGCGCCCACAGACGCTCCGTGAGCTTGACATGGTCGAGTTTGAGGAGATCCAGAGAGATCAGAGCCTTCCTGTAATCAGGATCGTCCAGACCATGGATGCCATGGCTCTCGTATCCTGTCTTCTCCCGATAGATGCCTTTGTTTTTGTCGCAGAACTGGTGACAGGCAGGATTTGTCACAGCCTGGCTGCCCCGGCCGGCTATCAACTTTCTGCCCGGGTGCACTTCCTGCCCGCTCAGCGGACCAGGGCCAGGGCACCCATCGGATCCCAGGGTTCGAGTTCGACGAGCGGCTGCTCCAGGGCGGCGAGCCATTCGGCATCGATGTAGCGGCGGTCCACCATGATCTGGTAGTTGTACTCGTCGAACCAGCCGTCGCTCATGGAGTAGAAACCCTTCGTGCCGGACTTCTCGCCCCAGGAGTTCTCGACGCGCCAGGTCAGGGGACGGCCGGCGTCGTCGAGATCGACACCGGTAAAGACCATGGCATGCGTCAGCAGGCTCTCACCGTAGTCGAGCCGCTGGGCCTTGGTCATGAGGAAAGACTCGCCGAGGGTCTCCCCGTAGCGGAAAGCCTGCTCGTCCATGATGCCGGAATCGCGCAGGAGGTATTTCCCGACATCGCAGCCGAACCAGACCGGATGGCCGTCCCGCAGCTGGCGCAGGGCGGACTCCTTCAGCACCTCGATGGGGACATTGATGTAGCGGATCGGCCGCCCCTCGTGGACGGAGCCCAGGTATTTCACGGTATAGCAGCGGCCGTAGGGCTTGTCAGCGGTCGGGGCGTGGATCAGGCTGATACAGTCGTCGAGCTTCCAGCCGACATAGCGCTGGAAGAAGTCCTGCGGGCTCACACCGCTGATGCGGTGGTGCTGCTTCTCACGGTCGCGCCAGGCAAAGTCCACGACAGACGGCGGCTCGCCGAGTGTCAGGACGAGCAGCTGGTAGACGTAGTAGAGCATGTCGTCCTTCCGGGCCGCGAGGTCTTCACGGGACTGTCCGGCGGCATGGCCCTCGCGCAGGCGACAGGCGAACTCGCGCAGTTTCGCGGTCAGGACCCGGACCAGCTGGCCGGTATTCGCCGAATCGAAGGTCTCGGGCATCAGGGACTTGGGGACGGCGCCGTACTTGGCGAGAAGACCTGCGAACATGTCCCACTGCCCGCCGTCCTGGACCGGCGCCTGCAGGAGGTGGGCGACGAGGCGGCCGTCCAGCGGCTCGTCGAGGGTGGCGAGGATGCTCTCGAGAAAGTAGTTGGCTTTCTCGAGTTTGTCCCAGAAGAGCGTATAGTTCTGGCTGAATTCGAAGGTCTCGACATTGAGACGGCGCATGGTCTCGACGCGGGCGGTGTTCAGGGCGGCGAACATCCAGCAGCGGCCCGAGCGCTCCTGGTCGGTGATCTCACCGGTTTCGGTCTCGATGGAGAAGACGAAGGGGTGGCGGCGGAAGACCTGATTGTCGAGCGAGGCCTCGGCGATGCCGCAGCGGGCGAGGGCGCCGGCGACGGCACGGGCGCGGGGATCGGAGGCGAGGCGTGCCTGCCAGGCGGCGAGCCGGTCGGGGCCGATGGCGGTGGGCGGACTGGGTTTCCTGTGTGTCATGGCTGAGCCTCCTGTCATAATTACTGACATTCTACGTCAGGACAGAATCCAGGGGCTGAGGTCTGCTGTGATGCCGGGTTCGCCGGCTTCCGAGAAGCTGATGGGGAGAAAGACGGTCTCCGAGGCCGGATAGCCGCGTCCCACGCCGCCCCAGCGGTCGCCGATATAGAGGAAGCGATCGTCCGGGAGAGGGAGGACCCAGGTGGGCTGTGAGGCAAAGGTCGTCTGGTCCCCGAAGTCGCGGCGCTCCGACCACCCGCCGTCCATGCTGCGGGCCGTGGCCCAGGAGCTCTGGTTGGGCCTCCAGCCTGTGCAGCCGCTGGTCAGCATGTAGAGACGGTCACCGCGGCGAAAGACCGTCGGTGCTTCCCGCAGCCCGCCCGGCCAGAGGACGCGTTCGAGACGCTCGATGTCCAGGTAGTCCGGGCTGAGACGGTAGATGTGGAGATCCCGGTTGTCGCGGGCGGCGCTGATGAACCAGGCGCTGCCGTCCGTGTCGTGAAAGACGGTGCAGTCGCGCGACATGTGGCCGAGGGGCCTGAACGAGCCGAGATAGGTGTAGTCGCCGTCGATGCGGTCGCAGACGGCGACGGCGGCGCGGGCCTCGTGATAGTTGTCAGGCAGCTCCCAGTGCATCCACATCACCCACTGGCGCCGGGCGGCGTGGTAGAGGAGCTTGGGGCGTTCAATGTTGCAGCCCTGGCCAATCATGGCCCGGCGGCCGGGAATGTCCAGGCGGAGATCGCTGGAGCTGCGATGGGGATGGGGCGCGGTCGGGCTGTCCAGAGTCAGCAGATGGCCGCGGAAGTCCCAGGTTCGGAGGTCTTCTGAGCGATAGCAGCTGACCTTGACCCGGCCGCGGCGGTCCTCGCCAATCCACCACCATGCATCGTCATGGTGCAGAATCTGTCCGCCATGTGCGTGGACGGTCTCGCCGCGGTCATCTATGAAGCTGAGCGATACCTGTCCGGCGTCGGTGAAGCCGGGCAGCAGGCGGGATGTCGGTGTCTGGTCCATGGCACTGGCTCCTTTTCGGGTGTCCCCTTTATCCGGATGACATGCTAGACTGGGGGCGGTTTGTGACGGAGGAAACGGCATGCAGATCTACTTCTGATTTTCTCACTGCTTTGAACTGTTGGTCCGGGCGCTGCTCTGGTCTGCGCCCGAGGCCTGTGTCTGCTTTGTGAATCAGAGGTTTCCCATGCAGTTGTTACGTATCCGCGATCTGCGCGTCGGCTTTTCCGACCGTGATCTGTTTACCATATCAGAACTGGATTTGTATGCCGGTGAGCGTGTCGGGCTGATCGGCGCCAACGGCGCCGGTAAATCGACGCTGTTTGCCGTGCTGATGGGCGGGCTGGAGCCGCTGTCGGGCTATATGGAACGCCGCGGGAACTGGACGCATTTCGAACCGTTTGAGACGGCGCCGGATGTGGCGGCCATGGAGCCCTCGGACGCCGCCCTCTGGGGGCTCGGCGCGCTGTACGGCCGCGCCTCGGAGAGCTATTCGGGCGGCGAAAAGACCAGAGCCCGGCTGGCAGATCTGCTGGCGCGGCCCGGGGACCTGCTGCTGCTGGACGAACCGACCGCGAATCTCGACGCGCAGGGGGTCCGGCAGCTGGCGGCGGCGCTGCGGGCGGTACCGTCTGCCATCCTGATCTCGCACGACCGCGCCCTGCTGGACGAGTGGACGACGCGCACCTGGGAGATCCGCGAGGGGCAGCTCTTTGACTATCCCGGCAGCTACTCGGCCTGTGCGGCGTGGCGGGAGCAGGAATTCGCACGGCGCCGCGCCGCCCATGAGCAGTATGAGGCGGAGAAGGCGCGGCTTGAGGCGCTGGCCCAGGATCAGCGGCAGCGTGCACTCCGGACCAGGCGGCGGCCGCGGGGCATGTCGTCGAGCGAGGCGAAGATGCGCGCCTTCACTTCGTCCAGTCGCTCCTACGAGGGGCGCGGGAAGCGCCTGGATGCCGCGGCCCGGCATACGGAAAAGCGTCTCGAGCGCCTGGAGGCGGTCGAGAGGCCTCCGGCGCCGCAGCGGATCCGGCCGGATTTCACGCTGACCGATCCGCCGCGCAATCCGGTCGTGGCCGAGAGCTTCGGGCTGAACTTTGCCTGGCCCGGTGGGGAGCAGCTCTTTCGCGACGCCCGTTTTCAGCTGCGGCGCGGCGTCCATGCCGCACTCGAGGGGCCCAACGGCTGCGGCAAGTCAACGCTGCTGCAGCTGATCGCGGGGGGACATCCGGACATCCGTTCGGTGCCGAAGGCGCGCTACGGCTATTTCCGTCAGGAGCTGGACGGAATTGTGCCCGCCGAGACGGTGCTGGAGAACGTCGAGCGGGTGTCGGTGCAGCGCGGGAACGTGAATCGTGGGGTGCTGGCGCGCATGGGCTTTACGCAGCGGCGTGTCGAGCTCGGAGCGGGGCTGCTGTCGGGGGGCGAACGCGTCAGGCTGGCCTTTGCGATGCTCTTCGTGTCGAACGCCAACGTCCTGCTGATTGATGAGCCGACGAACTTCCTCGATATTGACTCGCTCGAGGCGGTCGAGGATCTGCTCTGCGACTTCGAGGGTACACTGCTGCTGGTCTCGCATGAGCGGCGCCTGCTGGACAGGGTGGCCCGGGAGCGCTGGACGATCGTCGACAGACAGATCGAAGTTGTCCCGCTGGGGGCCATCTCGCGCTAAAATGCAGATGATGCTTACGCCCGTCGTGCGCAGCGGCGGCTGCGCCGGCCTTTGATGTGAAGGAGAAAAACATGCGTGTCCCATATGAAACGATGTGCGCCCAACTCGAGAGTGTCCTGCGGAAAATCGGCTTCACGCCGGAGCGGGCAGCCGAGGCAGCCCGCCTCTTCGTCAACGCGAGCCGCGACGGGGTCTACAGTCACGGACTGAACCGCTTTCCGCGCTTCGTGCGGAACGTCGGCGAGGGGATGATCGCCATCGACGCCGAGCCCGAACTGGTCGCGGCGCTGGGCGCCGTCGAGCGCTGGGACGGCCGGCGGGGGCCGGGTATGCTGAATGCGGCGGCGATGACCAGGCGGGCGATCGAGCTCGCGCGGGAACACACGGTCGGTGTGGTCGGGCTCAGGAACACAAATCACTGGATGCGGCCAGGCAACTACGGCCTGCAGGCGATCGAGGCCGGCATGATCGGCATCTTCTGGACCAACACCATACCGAACCTGCCGCCCTGGGGCGGAACCGAGCCGCGGCTGGGCAACAACCCCCTCGTGATTGCGATTCCGGGCCCCGAGCCGGTGCTGCTTGACATCGCGATGTCGATGTATTCCTTCGGCAAGCTCGAGGGCGCGGCGCGGGCCGGCCGGCAGCTGGACGTCGCGGGCGGCTATACGGCGGAGGGAGAGCTGACGTGCGATCCCGATGCGATCCTGGCGTCGGGGCGGTCGCTGCCGATCGGCTTCTGGAAGGGCAGCGGACTCTCGCTCGCACTGGACCTCGTCGCCGCGGCGCTCTCGGGCGGCCTGACCTCGCGCGAAGTCGGTGTTGTCGGCCAGGAGACCCTGCTCTCACAGGTCTTCATCCTCTTCGATCTGGCGGCACTGCCCGAGCCCGAGATCTTCCGCGAGCGCATGACAGCGTCGCTGGCCGACCTCAGGACATCGCCGCCCGCCGGGGGCAGCAGGGGGGCGCGCCATCCCGGCGCCGGCATGCTCGAGACCAGGGCGCGCAACATGGCCGAGGGCATCCCGGTCGAGGAGGCCATCTGGACCGGCATCGCCGGCGGCGACCCCGAAGTCATCGCCGGACTGGTGAACTGAGGCGCGCCGGCGGGGCGTGACCGGAGCGGAGAGCGGGGAAGCAGGTGAAGCGACTGGTGCCGCCGGGCGATTACGCGGTCATCGATCTCGAGACCACCGGCTTTAGTGCGCAGTACCACGAGATCATCGAGGTGGCGGCGGTCCGTGTCGAAGCGGGCCGGGTGACGGGCGTGTTCAGCGAGCTGGTGCGCCCGCGGCGCTACATCAGCCGGCAGATCACCCGGCTGACGGGCATTACGGCGGAGATGACAGCCGGGGCACGGCCGCTGGCGGAGGTGCTGCCGGACTATCTCGCCTTCCTCGCGGGCTCGGACCTGCTCGGCCACAACATCGCCTTTGACCTCGAGTTCCTGCGTGCCGGCTGCCGCGGGCTGCAGCTCGCCGCCCCCGACGCCGACAGCTACTGTACCATGCGGCTCGCGCGGCGCCTGCATCCGGAGTGGTCTCACCACCGTCTCGACGACCTCGTCCGCCACTACGACATTCCCCGCAGCCGGGCCCACCGCGCCCTCGACGACTGCCTCGCGACCCAGCGGGCCTTCACCTGCCTGCTGGCGGATGACCGGCGCCAGAGCGCCGGCACGCCCGAGGAGATGGCCGCCCGCGAGGAAGTCGGCTCCCACCCCCGCTACGGCGCATGGTGAGCCCGCAGCGCAATCCCTTTGCCAGGCAGCTGCCGGCCGAGCTCGCGGAGCGCGGCATCAGCGGCCAGGGCCTGAAATGGATCGCCATCGGCGCCATGTTCATCGACCATATCGGCGCGATGATCCTCGAGCCCTGGCTGCGGCGGCAGGGCGTCCGCTTCTACGGCGGCTTTCAGCTGAACGAGGCCGCCCGCGCGGCCATGGGCCCCTTCCTCAACGCCTACTATCTCGACCTCGTCCTGCGCCTGATCGGACGCCTCGCCTTCCCGATCTTCTGCTTTCTCATCATCGAGGGCTTCCGGCACACGTCGAACGCCAGGCGCTATGCCCTCCGCCTCGCCGTCTTCGCCCTCATCTCGGAGCTGCCCTTTAACCTTGCCCTCAGGGGCCGGCTCTGGGCACCACGCTATCAGAATGTCTTTTTCACGCTGCTGCTGGGCCTGCTCCTCATCATGGCTCTCGACCGCTTCGGCCTCAACTGGCGCAGCCTCGTCGCCGCCATCCTCTGCCTCGGGGCCGCCCGCCACGGACGCACGGACTACGGCGCCTTCGGCGTCGCCCTCATCGCCGTCCTCTATCTGCTGCGGCGGCGGCGTGTCCTGCGCAGCCTGGGACTCGCGGCCATGGTCGCCTGGGAGATCACGGCGCCTCTCGCCGCCGTCCCGGTTTTCTGGTATGACGGCCGCCGTGACAGCGGCCGGCAGGCGGCGCCGCGCTGGTTCTTCTATGTCTTTTATCCCGCCCACCTGCTGCTGTTCGCCCTGCTCGCCCGCCTGCTGGGCGCCTGGGGCTGAGGAAGGATGACAACATGAGAGAAAATGCGGGTGGCTGGCAGCTCGGCAGCTTCTGTGTCCGTCCCGGCCGGCTGGCCCTCGCCGTCAGCCTGCCGCCGGCCGCGACGGCGGAGGAACTGCTGGCCGCCGCCGCCGCACTGCCCCCGGAGGCCGATATCGTTGAGTGGCGCATTGATCTGTTCCGGCAAAGTCCGGCCCCGCAGCGGCTGGTTGCGCTGGCCCGGAGTCTGCAGCGGGTGTCGGGACGCCCGCTGCTCGTGACCGTGCGCAGCCGGGCCGAGGGCGGCCTGTGGCCCGATGACGGGCAGGAAGCGCAGGCCGCGGTCCTCGCCGCGCTGATCGCGGGGCGGGCCGCCGAGCTCATCGACATCGAGGCTGCCCTGCCGGCGGCGGAGCGGCTCGCCGCGGCGGCGCACGAGGCCGGGCTGGAAGTCGTGCTCTCGCGCCATATTCTCGGGGCGATGCCGTCCTTTGCCGAACTGCGGGCGCTCTTTGTGGAGCTGCGGCAGCAGGGTGCCGATCTGCCCAAGGTGGCGGCCCGTGCCGCCACGGCCGCGGAGACGCATCGTCTCCTGGCGGCGGCCGCCGCGTCCGGGGCCGCTCCCCTGATCGCGATCGCGATGGGCCGGGCGGGGCGCCTGTCACGGGTGGCGGCGGCGGGTGCCGGGGCAGCGCTCGGCTTCGCCGCGCACGGTGTGAAAAGCGCACCGGGACAGCTGGATGCCGGCCTCACGGCCCGGCTCACAGCGGCTCTGGCGCCGCTGTTTCAGGACTCCTGCGACGGGGGAGAGAATTGACAGCGTCTCCCGCTATAGTATGATTCTCGTAACATATGTTTCAGTGAGCTGATAATGGGAATGGAGGCGACTGCGTTGAAAAAGCTCTGTGTAGCGCTCGCTCAGAACGAACTGTTCGCCGGCCTCGATCACGATACGTTCAGCCAGTTTTGTTCCCGCGTCAACATGCGTCTGGCGTGGAAGGGCGAGGTTGTCGCCAACGAGGGTGATGAGAGTAACGGCATCGGTCTGGTGGTAACGGGCCAGCTCGCGATGCAGAAGTACGCCAGCAACGGCGACTATGTCACTCTGGCACTGCTGGGACCGGGCGATGTCTTCGGTGAGGACCTGCTTTTTGCGCCCAGCCGCAGCTGGCCGCTGACGATTGAGGCCATCTCAAATGCCCGCATCATCATGCTGACGCGGGACATCCTGCTGCCCCTGATCCGCGGGAATCAGGAGCTGATGGAAAACTTTGCAGCTTTTCTCTCGCAGCGCGTCCATGAGCAGAACCGGCGCATTACAATCCTCTCGCAGCGCAATCTGCGCCAGAAGATTACCGTTTACCTCCTCGATCTGCTCGACAAGCAGACGGAAGAAGAGGAGCGCGAGGCCGGTCCCGGTCGGCGCAAATCCTATGTCTCGACGCCCGCGGTCGAACTGCCGGTGTCGAAGGAGGTGGCGGCCCGCCTGCTCGCGATGCCGCGGCCCTCGTTTTCGCGCGAACTCGTGCGCATGGAGAAGGACGGCCTGATCCGGGTCAGCGGCCGCGTCATCTGGTTGACCGACCTCGAGCGTCTGGAGCAGGGTGACGCGGACGAGGACATCTGATGACAGTGGGACTGCTGCTTCTCCAGCGGGCGCTGCCTTTTGCCTCGAGCTCCCTGCTGGAGGCTCTGCGTTCGCTCATTGCCGACTTCGAGCAGAATCTCCGGCTCGGCTGGCTGCTGTTCGGCTCGCCGCTCGACATCGTGCGCATGGTTGTCGACATTCTGGTGACGAGCTTCGTCATCTATTTCATCCTGAAGGTGATGGCGGACACGCGCGCCTGGCAGCTGTTCAAGGGCATACTCTTCATCCTCTTTTTCGCCGCCGCCTCCGACCTCATCGGCCTGCAGACCATCAACTACCTGCTGGTCAATTCGATCTCCGTGCTGGCCATCGGCTTCGTCGTCATCTTCCAGCCGGAGCTGCGCCGCGCTCTCGAGACGGTCGGGCGCAATTCCCTGCGCCTGCTGTTTACGAGCTCGCCGGAGTCCGATACGAGGTCGCGCTCTTTGCATAACATCATCGAATCGATCGTCATCGCCTGCGAGCACATGGCGCTCACCTATACCGGCGCCCTGATTCTCATCGAGCGCGAGACGAAGCTCGGCGAGCTGGTGCAGGGGACGGCGGTGGTGCTCGACTCGGAACTCTCATCGACGCTGCTCGAGCAGATTTTCTACAAAGGCGCCCCGCTGCACGACGGTGCCGTGCTGATACGCGGCGACCGCGTCCATGCCGCCCGTGTCCACGTGCCGCTGTCGGACAACTACCACCTGCGCCGCGACTACGGCACCCGCCATCGCGCCGCGGTCGGGGCCAGTGAAATCGGCGACACCATTTCCGTCGTGGTTTCGGAGGAGCGCGGCACGATTTCTCTCGCGATGGGCGGTCGTCTCTACCCGATGCGTGACGGTGACGTCCTGCGCTCGCTGCTGCACCGTCTGCTGACGCCCTCGGAGTCGGCGAACGGCAGGCGGCGCGGCACTGGTCTGCGCGGCATGTTTTCGAGCGTTCACAGCGCCGTCAGCCTCGAGAACGAGGATCTGTCCGAGGGCGCCACACCCGCCGCGATCCGGGAACGCCGCAGCGAACGCCGCAGCCGGCTGCTGCTGCGGCTCGGTTCCGTGGGCCTGGCCATCGCGCTCTGGATCATCGTGCAGGTGAACGTCAATCCGATCGAGGAACTGTCGCTGCAGCAGGTGCCGATACAGGTCCTGCATTCGCAGAGCCTGATGGATGAGCTCAACGTCAACTACAGCCGCGATGTCAATGTGGCGAACCTGCGCATCCGCGTGCGCCAGCACTACAGCGGGAAAGTCACGCGAGACAATGTCGTCGCCAGCATCGACTTTAACGATCTCGACCGCGAGAGCATCCGTGCCGGGCTCGAGGAGAGCTCCACGGAAATCCGCACCCTGCCGGTGAAGATTGAGATCAACGACCTGAGCGAGTATGCCTATCAGGTCATTCTGCGCTATCCGACCGAGCAGCTGATTACCTTCTACGAGGTGAATCAGGAGCCGACGGCCGGAGGCGGAGGTTAGTCCGGATGGCGAGGCAGTTTGGTACCGACGGGGTCCGCGGCATCGCGAACCTCGGGCTCAGCGCGGAGCTGGCGCTGGGACTCGGGCGTGCCGGGGCGCGGGTGCTGGCCGGAGCCGGACGCGGGCGGCCGCGGGTTCTGCTGGGCCGCGATACCCGCCATTCGGGCGACATGCTCGAGGCCGCGCTGACGGCCGGGCTGGCGAGCGCCGGGGCCGATGTCGTTACGGCCGGTGTCCTGCCGACGCCGGCGGTGGCCGTCCTGACGGCCCGGGGCGGCTATGACGCCGGGGTCATGATTTCGGCCTCGCACAATCCTTTTGCCTATAACGGGATCAAATTCTTCTCCGCCAGCGGCGCGAAGCTCCCCGACGCTGTCGAGGACCGGATCGAACATGAACTGCTGGGTCTCGATGCCCCGGCGCCGCCGACGGGTCTCGAGCTGGGGCGCCACCGGCACTGGCCGGAGGCGGCCGCGGCCTACCGCGACTGGCTGCTCGGGCAGCTGGCACCGGAGCTCACGGGCCTTCGCATCGGCCTCGACATGGCCCACGGCGCCGCGGCCGGGATCGCCCAGCCCGTGTTTCGTGCACTGGGAGCCGAGCTCGTCTGCATCGGGGACGCGCCCGACGGCGCCAATATCAACGCCGGCTGCGGCTCGACCGCGCCGGGACCGCTGCGGGCGCTGGTGCAGGAGCGGGGGCTCGATATCGGCTTCGCCTACGACGGCGATGCCGACCGCTGTCTGGCGGTCGACCGCACAGGCCGTGTCGCGGACGGCGACCATATCCTCGCCGTTCTCGCCCGCTGGCTGCAGAGACGGAACAGCCTGCCCGGAGCAACGGTGGTCGCCACCGTGATGAGCAACCTCGGCCTCGAGCATGCCCTCGCAGCCGGCGGCATCCGCCTCCTGCGCAGCCGGGTCGGCGACCGCTACGTCCTCGAGGAGATGCGCCGGTCGGGCGCCGTGCTCGGCGGCGAGCAGTCGGGCCATGTCATCCTGCATGACCGGGCGCCGGGTGGCGACGGGATTTTGACCTCGCTGGCGCTGCTCACAGCCCTCCTGGAGCTCGGCGAGACGCTCGAGACGGCTCTCCGCGACTTCGTGTCCTACCCCCAGGTGCAGCGCCAGGCCGCCGTGACGGCAGGCCTGCGCGAGCGTGTCCTGCGTGCGCCCGAGCTGCTCGCCCTCGAAGAGCGCCACCGCCTGGAGCTCGGCGACACGGGCCGCCTCCTGCTGCGCCCCTCGGGCACCGAGCCGCTGCTGCGCATCATGTACGAGGGCCGGGATCCGGAGCAGATCACGGCCATGGCCGACGAGATGCTCGCTCTGGTTGAAGCGCTCGCCGCCCGGGACAGCCGCGCTGCCTCCGAACGCGGGCAGGAACCGCATTGAACCTTAAGAAAGTCCTGTTGAGGGAGAAGAAGCATGTCGAGACTCTATGACTACAAACCCTACGGGGACGAGCCGCAGAAGGGCGGCGGCAGCGGCATGCTTCTGCCCGTCCTCCTGCTTGTCATTGTCCTGCTGCTGGCCCTGATTCTCTACAAGGTCGCAACGCGTTCTCCCGACGAGACGCCGGCCACGCTGCGCCGCACCACCACGGAGCGGACGACTGCCGGCGACGGCACGGGTGCCGACGGCTCCGGCGGCCTCACCAGCGGGGAACCCACGACCACCGAGGATCCGAACCGCATAGAGATTCTGGACGATGAGCCCGAGCCGACGCGTCTGGGCGAGTTTCTCCAGCGCTGGCCCGCGGATCCGGCCATCGAGACCCTGCATGACTCCCGGGCCCTGATCGACTCGCTCGCCGGCCGTCCCGACGGTTCGACGTCCCTGCAGGGCGTTACCGTCATTCTCGACCCCGGCCACGGCGGCATCGACGGCGGCACGGTCTATCCCTCGAGCCCGCCGCACACGCACGTGGAAAAGGACATCGTACTCGACCTCGCCCGCCGCACCCGGGCGTACCTCGAGGCCCGCGGAGCCGAGGTCGTCATGACGCGCGACAGCGACGAGTGGTTCTCGATCTATCACCGCGCCGCCCAGGCCGGCCAGCTGATCCTCGACCGCACCCGCGCCGCCCTCGCCGGCACCCCGAAGACCACCACCTGGCTCGACGACATGGACCGCTACATGGCGCATATCCGCAGCCTGAACCAGGACCGCGGCGGCGGCGCCATCATCGGCGGAGCCGGCACCCAGCGCCAGGCCCGCGAGCTCTACGACCTGCAGCGCCAGTACCCAGAGGTGATCTTCATCTCCCTGCATATCAACTCCTATACCGACCCGGCCGTCGGCGGCCTGCAGGTCTACTACCTGACGAACGAGACCTATTTCAACTACGAGGCCGTGACAGTCGGCGGCCCGGATCCCAACATGAAGCCCGTCTATCAGAACTATGACGGCGACGCCCGCTACAACCTCGCCATGGCTGTTGTCAACACCCTCTCGATCGATGTCCCCGAGACGAAGACAGTCGGGGGCCCGGAGCCCCTCATCAACGACCGCGGCTTCGTCGTCCTCAAGTGCATGGGCCTCAATACGGTTCTGGTCGAGGTCGGATACATGACGAACCCCGACGACCGTGCCCGTCTCGCGGATCCTGCCTATCTCGACCGCCTTGCCGCCGCCCTCGGGCGCTCGGTCTACCAGTACTACTGCCAGTGAGAGTGGGCTTTGCCATGCAAAACCTGCCCACCGTCCCCCGCGCCCTCATCATCGGCCTCTCGCTCGCGATTGACCGCCTGCTGGACCTCGCGGCGCTGGAGCCCGGCCGCAGCAACCGCTACCACAGCCGCAGCGTCAGCTGGGGCGGGAAGGGACTCAACGTCGCCCGGGGCTTCACTGCCCGCGGCGGCCGCTGCACCCTGCTGACGCTCGACCCCGGTGGCTGCCTCAGCCGGCCCCCGTCCGACCTGCCGCAGCTCGACTGGCCGCCTGCCGCTTCGGGCTCGCGCCTGGAGGCCCTCGAGGCAGACTTCCCCCTGCGCCAGAACCTCAAGCTCCATGTCCCGCAGGCCGACGGCCGCCTCGAGCTGACCGAGCTCAATGACGCCGGCCGCGCCCCTGCGGATGCCGGCCGCCTCGTGGAGGAACTGTCGAATTACGTCGCCCTGCTGACCCGGAGCCCGGAGGAGCGTCCCCGCGTCGTTGTCTGCTCCGGCTCGCTGCCCGCCGGCCTCCCCGACAGGCTCTATGCCGAGCTGCTCGCGTCTGCCGCCGGCAGCGGCGCCCTGACCATCCTCGATGCCCGCAGCCGCCCGGCCGCCCTCGCCCTCGAGCGGGGCCGGGTCCACATTGTCAAGCCCAATCGCGAGGAACTCGCCCAGTTCACGGAGCGTGACTGTTCCGATACAGGCAAAGCCCTCCAGGCCGCCCGCCTTCTCGCCGACCGCTCCGGCGCCTGGGTGCTCGCCTCGCTCGATGTCGCCGGCGCCGCCCTCGTCCTGCCGGGTGCTGCCGAGGCCTTCTATGCCTCCGCCCCCGGACCCGGCGCGATGCCCGGCCTCGGTGCCCCCCGGCGCCTCATCGGGGCCGGCGACGCCATGACGGCGGGCCTCGCCCTCCAGGCGCAGCTGGCCTCGGCTGCCGGTGGCGCTGTTGACGGTGCGGCCCTGCGCGAGCGGCTGGATCCGGCGCAGCTGCTCGCCGATGCACTCGCTGCGGCGGCCGTCACGATCGCTCTGCCGCCCGAGCGCGACCCCGATCCCGGACAGATCGCCGCCCTCCGAGCCGTGATCCCGGTCGAGCGTCGCCGGATCCAGCGGGACTGTCCGAGTTAGCGGGTGGCGAACGGCCGGTACATCTTGATTTCCGGGTCGTTGGCGATCTGGTGCAGCGAAAAACTGCGGAAACCTGAAAAACTGCACACGAGCGTTCATCGCATGTGCAAATATGCAGGTTTCCGCAGAGTCAAGTGCATAAATATTCATTTCGTTGCATAAATCAACTCTTCTATGCAGATGTGTGAATAAATATGCACGAAGCAGCCTCAAAAACTGCGGAAACCTGAAAAACTGCACATCGAAGTCCGCGCGTACGGGTTCTGATCATCTACATCGAAGAATGATTGAAATACCCGATGCCAGAGTGTTTGCGGCTGCTGCCCTCCGGCTGAACAGAAAACGTCTGCCTTCTCTCTGCAACCTGCCGGCCTCCTGTGGCGTCTTATGTATAAGCGCGACGAAAGGAGGCGTTATCCATGTTCATATCCCGCATACTCGCACTCTTCACAGCCTTCACCCTGCTGGCCGGACAGCCTGCGACCGCTGCATCCGGCGCCGCAACCGTGCCACTTGGTACCGAGGCTCTGGCTGACTTTCCGCTCGAGGACTGGCCTGAGGAACCGGCGCCGGATCTGGCCCCCGAACCCCTCGCCTCACGTGACGATCAGGATGAGGCGGGCGAGGCCGCAACCGCCCTCAACGCCTGGCTGGCGGAGGGGGACAACGCCGACTCGTATGCCGGCTGCTACATCACGGAGCGCAACACGCTGCGCATCCTGCTGACCGACGAGGCTGTCCAGGTCGAGCTCGCCGGGCTTCTCGCCGGATGGGAGGATATCATCGAATACAACTTCGTCACGTACAGCGCTGCAGAGCTCGAGAGCTGGGCCGAGCTGCTGCGGACCAAAGTGGAAAGCGAGGCGCCCGGCGCACTCTATACCATGAGTGTGGACCAGATACGAAACCGCATACTGGTCTATATCCATGCCGACCATGCCGAAGAGGTGGCGGAGCTCGCGGGCAGTCTCGATCTCGGACGTGAGACGGAGGCGGACGAGGAGCCGCCCTTTGCCATCATTCCTGTTGGCGAAGAGGATCTGCCGACCTACAGGCCCGAGGGTCGTGTGCTGACCGCTGAGGAGGCCGTGCTCGAAGTTGTGCCCGGCCGCGACGGTCACCACATGGTCGTGCTCCGTGCGACGGGTTCTGAGAATCTCAGCTACGGTGCCGCCTTCCATGTCAGCCGTCTGCCGGCCGGCGCCGACCCGGAGGACGAGACGGCCTGGCTGCCGGTGCCGACGCGCATGCCTTATGTCGTGATCGACATCCTGTACTACACGGCGGCGGGGAAGGCCGCGCGCTTTGACGTTGACAGCGGCTTATGGCTGCTCGTGCCGGGTGAACGCTACCGCCTGACGAAGGAGGTCATGCTCGGCGACGATTCCGAGCCCTGCCTCGTCCATGCCGAGCTGCCCGGGCCCTGGCGCGACCCGGCGGAGGCGCGCTGGAACCGGCAGCAGCTGCTGGCCGCGCTGGCGCCGGGTGCTTACGTGGAGCCGGAAGAGACTCCCTATTTCCAGGAACAGGTAGAATGCGTGGAATGCGACCAGAGTCGGGCTCTGTCAGCCTGGCAGGTCATCGCCGAGGAGGAAGCGGTACTTGATGCCTTTCTGGAGGGGGAGCGGCTTGTGCTCCTCTATGCGGATGAGGCAGCCCGCGAGGAACTCGTTCCACAGCTTGAAGACTGGGCGGACATCATCGACTGGCAGCTGGCCTGCTACCAGGCGGATGATCTGGTGGCGCTCGCCGAGGCAACCCGGGTGCGGCTCGAGGAAGCCGGTCCCGGTATCCTCTGGTGCGTCGACTACGATACCCGGGGCAACCGCGTCCTCTGTTATGTCCATGCCGATCATCTGGAGGAGGCGGTGACGGCCTTTCAGGAGATCGAGCCGGACTTTGCCGTGCCTGAAGATGCTGCGCCGCCCATGGTGCTGGTGCCCCTGAGCCGCGCAGATCTCTTCTGGCAGGATGCGCCGGAGGGGGAAGACGGGGCCGAAATCGGGGTTACGCTGGACGTCGCCGCCGAGACGGAGGAAGGCCTGACGCTGCGGCTGCTGAATGCCGGTGAACAGACGATCACGTTCGGTGCAGCCTACCGCGTCGAGCGGCGGGTGCAGGCGGCGGGCGAAGAGCGCTGGGAGGTCGTGCCGAACAGCAGCGGCGCCTACGCCTGGCACGATCTGCTCTATGAACTGGAACCGGGCGGTGAGAGGGAGTTCCTGGTCAGGCCGGGCGACTGGCTGCTCGATCCGGGACAGGTCTATCGTGTGGGCTATACGATCATGCTGCCCGATGAGGATGACAGGAATCTCGAGCTTCATATTGAGCTGCCGCAGCTGACCCCGGAGGACTGGGACTGAGAAACGCTTGCTGGAGGCGGCTGCGGGCATCAGAGCTGCTGTCCCGATGCCGGGTGACGCAGCTTATGCAGACGGGGGCTGGCAGGACCAGCCCTCGTCGTCGTAATAGATCATGAGCTTTCCCATGCCGTCGTCGACGATCAGGGTACGGCCGCTGAAGCTGTCACTCACAGCAGCAGTGCCTCCCACTCCTTTTCACGAAAACCAAAGAGCACGCCGGCTTCCGTGACCAGAATGGGGCGGCGGACGAGCATGCCCTCGCCGTCGAGGAGGTCGACGACTTCGTCATCGCTGAGCCCGGCCTGGCGCCGGGCGAGACCGAGTTCACGGTAGAGCTGGCCGCTCGTGTTGAAGAGACGGCGCCGTTCGACTCCCGAGCGCTGCCACCAGTCGATGAGTTCAGCGGCTGTCGGCGCCTCGGCGCGGATGTCGCGGATCTCGGGCTCGAAGCCGTGTTCACGGAGCCAGTTCAGGGCACGTTTACAGGTGCTGCAGGTCGGCAGGCAAATGAAGAGCATGGTGTTACCTCTTTCTCTGTTTGTTGCAGGTCAGTCCAGCTGCATGCTGTCGAGTGATTTGGCGTTGGTGTTGATAATGACATGGGCGTCAGCGATTTCGCTGTGGCTGCCGACGAGCTGCAGCCACTGCAGGGCTCCGCTGCGGATCAGGATGGCGCGGCTGGGGCCCGGACGCCGGAAGCTGTGGATGGACGGCCAGCGCAGGAAGACCTCCTGACGGGGGCGGGCAAAGAGCCCCGGACCGGCGACGGTGGGGCGGGAGGCGAAGGGGCGGGCGAGCTTTGCGCAGAAGCGTGTGACTTTCGACCGGCGCGGCATGAGCTGACTGCGGCAGAGGATGCCACGTTCGTCGACGCGGCAGTGCAGCTGATAGCGGGAGCCGTAGCCGAGGTGGATGAGCAGCTGCAGCAGCAGGGCGAGCGCGATGCCGAGACCGAGACAGAGGAGGAAGGGCCAGAGGCGAAACAGGGCCAGTGCGAGAATGAGGCCGATGAGTGCGAGCGGCAGCACCAGCAGGATCAGGCTGTAGAGCAGGAGGAGGGGATCGCGCCAGAAGTGGACTTCGGTCTGCCATTCCATTCTTTGAGGCATTACTGTCTCCTTGTTTCACTGTTCGCCGCGTCTGGGCAGCGATCTGTGCTTCGGATTGTTTCAGGATAACAGACGGTGCGCCTCAGGACACGATTTGTCTACGTGGGGCAGGGTGGCGACATTTTTTCCTGAAGCCACCGGGAATCGTGCGGAACGCGAGCATGGTCAGGCAGAGGGACACGTGGGAGAAGAATTTCAAGGTTCGGGCCTCAGGACGAGCAACGCTGTCCAGAGCGTAATTTTTGCACAGCAAAGTTGTCCCAGCTGAAAAATCACCGCTGCAGGGGGTCGAAGGCATGCGGCGCGCAGCAAAAGCACCGCAACACCTGTGATCTGCAGACGCCGCAGGTGGTAAGGATTTCGAAACGAACAGGAATGAGACAAAAGGGTAGGATAGGTTCAGCACATATCGGCTGTGGACAGAGCATGGCAGTGAAGGAGGAGAGATATGAAGCGAAAACTCCTGCCCGGCACGGAGCTGGAAGTGCCACTTTTGAGCCTGGGGACGATGACCTTTGGCGGCCAGACGGACGAGGATGAAGCCGGTCGCATCATGGCGGCGGCACTTGAGCGGGGAGTCTGTCTCTTTGATACCGCCAATGTCTATACCGGAGGCGAGAGCGAGGCGATTGTCGGACGCTTTCTCAAGGGGCGGCGCGAAGGAGTCATTCTGGCGACAAAAGTCGGCAATCCCGTGCCCGGCAGTCCGGGCGGCGGGGGCCTCGGCGCCGCACATGTACGCTGGTCGGCGGAGGCGTCGCTCCGGCGCCTGCAGACGGATGTCATCGATATCTTCTATCTGCATAGACCGGACCATAAAACACCAATTGACGAGACCCTCGCAGCCATGGACCGGCTCGTGCGGGACGGCCTCGTCCGCCACTGGGGGATATCCAACTACGCCGCCTGGCAGGTCGCCGGCATCGTGGAGCGCTGCCGGGCTCAGGGCTTCGCAACCCCGGTGATCTCACAGAACGTCTACAACCTGCTGACGCGCGGCATCGAAGCGGAGCTGGTGCCCTGCCTCGCGGCCTATGACATCGGGCTGACGGTCTACAATCCGCTGGTGGCCGGGCTCCTGACGGGGAAGCACAGGGGTGAGGAGCCGGAGAGCGGAACACGGTTCACCCATACCCGCTTTTACTACGACCGCTACTGGAACAGCCGCAATCGCGAGGCTGTGGAGCAGCTGCGGGGGGTGGCGGAGATGGCCTCCCTCACGCTGCTCGAGCTCGCCCTCAGCTGGGTGATGGGGCAGCCGGGAGTGCTGACGACCCTGATCGGGGCGAGCCGCCTCGCCCAGATAGAAGAAAACCTGGCGGTGGCGGAGAGGGTCAGGCCGCTCTCGGAAATCACGCTCGCAGCCTGCGACGAGGTCTGGACGCAGCTCGCCGGCCGACCCTTCTCGTATATCCGCTGAGGCCCACCCGGCCTGCTCAGGCCGCTGCCAGCGCTTCGGATCTGAGCGACGACGCCGGGGTCGCCGCCTTTCCGGCGGCTGACGTCAGCGCGGCCGGAGATCCAGAGTCGCGCGCAGCTCGCGGATGAGATGGCGTTCGCAGTCCCGCGCGAGGGCCGCCTGCTCCGCTGAGATCCTGGGGTCGTCCTGCGGATAGTCGGGGCGGTTCACTTCGAGAAAACCGTGCTCCGCATCCCTGTACTCGCGCACCTTGACCTCGACGCCGAGATCCAGCAGGCGCCTGGCATAGGCGAGACCTTCGCTGCGCAGCTCGTCTCTGCCGCAGATGACGAAGATGGCGGGGCTGACCCTCTCCAGCATCGCAGCCGGCGCGTGGAGGGGTGAGACATGCGGCAGGTCCCAGCCGCCCTCGGGGAACCAGAGCGTGCGATACCGCCGAAAACCTTCGTTGTCGGAGGTCATGTCAGCTACTGGATAGACCAGCATCTGGGCCCGCAGCCGGAAGCCCTGCTGCGCCAGCACAAAGTCGGCGCAGCAGGCCAGATGGGCCCCGGCGCTGTGGCCGCCGACGGCCATCTTTTCCGGGTCGATGCCATGAGCTTCGGCGTGGGCGGCAAAGTAGCGAATCACATCCACGATCTCGTCGATCGCGTAGGGGATGGATGCCTCATCGGCCTTGGAGTAGTTCACATTGACGACGAGCGCGGGGAGTTCATCGGCGAGCAGGCGGCAGAAGCTCTCCATCAGTATCGCGTCGCCGCCCATCCAGGCGCCTCCGTGCATGTTGAAGATGACTGGCAGTCTGGCCCCCGGTTCAGGCGCGGCGTTCGGGCGGTGGAGAATGGTCTTCACCCCCGCCTTTCCACTTCGTGGAACCATAAAGCGCTCGCCCATGGTTTCTCCGGCCGCCCAGACGGCTCTCTGTCGAGCCAGCGACTGACGCAGTTCGGCGAACGGATCGCTCCCGGTCTGTTGATTCTTCTCCGGCATTCCCGCCTCCTGTCCGCCGGCCGCCGCCTGACCCAGATGGAGATCGCTGTCGTGTGGCGTCTGGAAAACAGCCGGCACAACCGGCCGCTACGGCGCCTCGGCCGGCCCGTCCGCGTCCGCCTCCGCCGCCTCCACCGCCTCCGCCCCGGCCAGCGAATCCGCCGCCTCGGCCCACTCCCGCTGCCGCACGGCGTAGCGCGCCGCCTGCCGCGCCCGCCAGCGCCGCCGGAACTCCTCGTGTGTCAGGTCCGGGTTCGCGCGCAGCCAGTCGCCGAGCAGGCGATAGGCGGTCGCAAAGACCGGCACTGCGAGCAGAATGCCGACAATGCCGAAGAGCCCGCCGCCAAAGAGCACGGCGATCAGCACCCAGAAGCCCGGCAGCCCGACGCGCGGTCCCACGACGCGGGGATAGATCACATCGCCCGTGATCTGCTGCAGGATGACGATGAACAGCAGATAGATCAGTGACTGTATGGGATTGACGGTCGCGATCATGAACATGCCCAGCCCGCCGCCGATATAGGTACCGAAGAGCGGGATCAGCGAGCTGACACCGAGCACCGTGCCGCTCATGCCGGCATAGGGGATGCGCAGGACGAGCATCCCGAGCGTGGTGACGATGCCCAGCACGGCCGCGGTCACGAGCTGCCCGATGGTATAGGCTGAGAAGACCTGGTCGGCGGTGTCGATGGCCCGCCGCCAGAAGGCCCGCCAGCTCTGCGGCAGCAGAATCGCGCCCAGACGTCCGAACTTCCGTGCCAGATCTTCCTTTGTGGCAACGATGTAGAGCGCCAGCATGATGCCGAGGAAGACCTCAACCAGCACACGGAATGTCCCCGCCACGATCATGCCGGCGGCGCCGAGCACATTGCCGGTGCCCTCGATGATGCGGCTGAGCAGCGTGCGCACGATGCCGCCCCAGTCGATGTTGATCTGTCCGATCCACTTCTCGAGCCAGGGCATCAGATGCAGGCGCTCCTCGAACCAGAGCTGCAGCGACTCCGCCACCTCGGGCGCCCTGGCTGCGATCAGGTTGATGCCGTTGATGATGTTCGGAATGATGAGCTGCACGATCAGCACGGCACAGCCCAGCGAGAGCAGCAGGCTCAGCACCATGGACAGGGCGCGGCGCAGGGTCCGGGCGCGTTTACCCTCTGCCCGCGGCAGCAGGTGGCGCTCGAAGAAGCGCACCGGCAGATTGAAGACATAGGCGAGGATGAGGCCGATGGCCAGCGGACGCAAAATCCGCAGCAGCCCCCCGAGCCAGTGTGCAATCCCGCTGGCGAAGCGGACGATCAGGGCACCGGCGAGCAGGCCGAGGGCTACGAGCAGCAGGCGGCGCAGTCGCCGCCAGTCGGCGCGGGGGTCGGGATTGGGCCTGGTGGAAAAGCTCATCCGATGTCACCTCGATAGCTGCGGGCCCGCTGCACGGCGGCGACCGCCTCGTGCATGATCTCCGGCCGGATGCCGGGACCGAGCTCAAGCGAGAGACCGAGACCGCCCTCGGGCAGGTAGAGGGCAGCCGTGGCTTCCTCGACATGGCGCGCCACCTCGCCCGGACGGGCAACGGGGAGCAGCTGACGGTCGAGGTCGAGGTGGAGCGGGATGCGGCCGCGGCAGACGCGGACGAGATCGGCGAGTCCGTTGGCGCGAAACTGCGGGTTGACCATGTCGGCGCCGGCGGCTTTCAGATCGTCGAGGATGTCAATGATGCGGCCGTCGCTGTGGAAGTAGACGAGACGTCCATGTGCATGGACGCGGGCAAAGATGCGGGCATAGGCAGCGGCGAAGAACTGCCGCCAGCGGACGGCGCCGAGGGCGAGGCCGTGCTGCATGCCGAGGTCGTCGCCGAGATAGAAGATGGGGCCGCTCTGCGCCGCGGCGACATCGATCTGCAGCAGGGTGTGCTCGACAATTGTCTCGATCAGGGCGGCGATGGCGTCGGGCTCCTCGATAAAGAGCTCCATCGCCGTCTCAAAGCCCAGCAGGTCGAGCACGCGCAGATAGAGGAAGCCGTGCGGGATACGGCCGTCACGGTTGGCGGGCATCTCCACGCGGCGGCAGTCATCAGCTGTGTGCAGCGGATGGCCGGTTACATAGCCCTCGAGGCCGCCGGCAACATTGGTCCAGACGCAGCCCCACTCGTCCGTCCAGCTGCCGGCGCGGTAGCTGGCCTGCAGCGGGTGTTCCTCGAAGCGGGTGATGCCGCGGTACTGTCCCAGCAGGTCGGGGAATTCGTCGACGAGAGCCATGACCGTGTCGGCGTGCTCGAGCCAGACGCGCGGCAGGATGGACACGGAGACCGGCAGTTCGGCCGGCGACTGCCAGCGGATGGCGGCTTCGAGCAGCTGTTGATAGGGGTACATGGACTAGTCCTCCGTGGGCAGCTCGATGACGAGCCCGTCCCAGGCGGCCTCCAGGCCGCGTGCGGCGAAAAGCGGTCCGATGCGGTCGGGATGCGGATCGAACATATGGGCAAAATGCGTACTCACAAAACGCGTCTCGGCGTCCGCCAGTCCGCGTGCCAGCAGGCTGTCGCGGATGGCTTCGTTGTCGTCGATGCTCATGTGTCCCCCGAACACCACCCGCTCGAGCCCCTCGGGCCAGTTATCCAGCCCGTCAACCATGGTGCAGTCGAGGATGACGAGAGCGAGGCGACCGCCCCAGCCTTCGAGCCCGGTCCAGATAGCGTCGTCGAAAAGCTGGCTGTCATAGCCAACCAGGATGGCGTTCCCGCGGTCCTCGATGATGTGGAGAAGGGCCGTTTCACTCCGGGTATGGCGGGCGGGGAGGGCGGTCACGCGATAGGGGCCGATGTCGGTGCGGTCGCCGGGCGCCAGGAGGTGCAGCAGCAGGCGGTCATCGGGACCGGCTTCGGAGGCCGGGATGCCGTCGACGGCCTTTGCCTGCTCGATGACAGCCGCATTGCCATAGAGATGCAGCCTGCGGCCCGACGGCATGATGGCCTTCGGGTGGAGGATGTTGCGGATCTCGTCGGGGCAGTAGTGGTCGCGGTGCGCGTGCGTCTGCAGGATGTAGCGGACGGGCAGGAGGTTGAGTCCGCGCCAGATCTGCTGCCCGTAGCTGTCGGGACCGAAGTCGACGATGAGATCGTCATTGATCAAAAGTGACTGGCGGCTGCGGGCGGCGCGGGGTCCGTCCGCACGTGCCCGGCTGCAGGGCGGGCAGGGGCAGAACGGAGCGGGAAAGCCCTCCGCCGCCGAAGTTCCCAGAAAGTGGACACGCGTCATGTCTTCTTCCTCTCAGAATGGCCGTTATTCGCAGCGGCCGCTTGCCGGGCAGATTCAGGCTAAGAATAGGAGAGGAGAGGAACCAATTCAAGTCATGAATACGGGTGATACAGGTGAGAACGGCGCCGGCCCCTCCGTCCGTCACCCGCCAGCCGGCCCCCTCCGTCCGTCGCTGTCAGCGGTCCAGCGTCTCGTGGAAGAAATGCTTGATATGTTCCCACAGCGCCGGCTGGTAGAAAGGCGTGTCGGCGTGGTCGGAGCCCTCGATGGCGAGCAGCGTCGCCGGAACGCCGGCGGCCGACAGCGCCGCGAGCATCGTCTCGCTCTGCTCAATCGGCACAACCTGATCGGCGGTGCCGTGAATCAGCAGGAAAGGCGGCGTGTCCGGCCCGACATAGGCCTGCGGCGTCACCCGCCGGGCCACCTCCGGCCCGTCGGCCGGATGCTGTCCGCCGAACAGCCGCCGCGTCACCGTATCACCGGCCGCCGCGTCACTGACCCAGCCGTTGACGAAGTCCGACGGCATGTACCAGGGCACCGCCGCCTGAACTGCGCTCGACTCGTCGAGGTACTCGCCGACGTCAAACTCGCGCACCGCCCCCGTCACCGCCAGCATGCCGCTGAGGTAGCCGCCCGCCGATTCGCCCATGACGCCGAAACGTTCTGGATCGATCGCATAGCGCCCGGCGTGAGCCCGCAGCCAGCGCACGGCGGCCTTGATGTCCTCGAGCGGGGCGGGGAAGGGCGCCTCGTGCGTCAGGCGGTAATCGACCGAGGCGACCACGAAGCCATCGCAGGCGAGTCCGGCGAGATAGGCGGCATGGGCGCTGCGGTCCATCTGCGTCCAGCCGCCGCCGCAGATCCAGACGATGCAGGGGTAGCGCCCCGTGCTGGTTTCGGGATAGAAAATGTCGAGCTTCAGGTCGCGCGTAACATGACCGAACCAGGCCGGCACGGTGGCATAGCGGACCCCGGCGTCGAAGAACCAGGTCGGCCTGTCGCCCTCGATGCGCAGATTGATACGCTGATTGGATGTAGACATGAACCAGACTCCTTTCTTTCAAATGCCACTATCATGAATGTCACTGTCATGTTTTATGCGAATGTCACGGTCTGCGCGCTTCGGCAGCCGCCGTCAGCGGCTGTTACGCCCGGGCTTCATGCCCTGGTATATGAAGCGCAGGCAGAGCTCCGCGAGATCCTGGGGCGGCATCCGCATGCCCTCTTCGATCCAGTTCAGGATGGTGCCGATGAAGCCGCCCGCAACAAAGGAGTAGTAGTAATCCAGAAAAGCCTGTGACTCCGTCTCGAGCAGAGGACGCCAGAGCCGCATGGTCGTCTCGCGCCCCTCCTCGAGAACACGCAGCAGCAGGCGGTTTTCGGTCGGATTGGCGAGCATCATGGCGGCATAGCCGGCGTTGTTGCGGATGATCGTGAACAGCTCCGACAGTGTCGCGATGGAGGCACGGTCATAGGGGTCGAAAAGGGCTACGGTCTCGCCGCCCGAACGCTCCATGAAGCGGTCAAGCATGTCCTGAAACTCCGCCAGCATGTCGTTTTCAATCTCATCGAGAAGCTCACGGACGTTGGCATAGTGGAGGTAGAAGGTCGAACGGTTTAAACTCGCCTCCTTGCTGAGCTCGCTGACGCTGATCTGGTCGAGAGGTTTGCGCTGCAAAAGTCGCGTCAGTGCCTCGCGGTAGGCCAGCCGGCTGCGCTCCGTGCGTGGATCTGTTCGTTTCATGTGTGATCTCTCCCGTGTCTCTCCGGACGGTTCGGCGGTTTCCTGAACTACAATTATAGCCAATATGTCGACTAATCGACAAAGTGCCGGATGCTGTCTCGCATCGCTTTTTCAATAACGCTAAAGTGTGGTTCAGCATTCCAGATCCACGGCTGTTCAGCATGAGAGAGTCCGCCTGCAGGGTGGCAGATGAGAGGTGACATGAGAGCTTTGATCCGCGGCATAATCAGGCACAGGGGCGCCATCCTCATCATATCGCTCCTGTTGACTGTGTTTTCCGTCCTGGCGATGGGACAGGTAGGAGTCAACTACAACATGCGCGAGTACCTGCCCGGCGATGCACCCTCCACGGTGGCGGCGGATGAGCTGGAGAAGTCCTTTGCCATGACCATTCCCAACGTGCGGCTCTCGGCGCCGGTGCCGGATATCGCCTCCGCCCTCGCCCTGAAAGCGGAGATTGCCGCCCTCGAGGGTGTCAGCAACGTCCTCTGGCTCGACGATGCGGCGGATGTTACCGTCCCGCTGGATCTCATCGATCCGGAGATGGTCGAGAGCTACTACCGCGACGGCCGCGCCCTCTACCAGATCGCTGCCGCCTCGGACGAAGCCGCCGCCATCACGGTCCGCCTGCGCGAGCTGGGTCCCGACATCCACATCGCCGGCGCCCTGGTCGATCTCGCGAGCGCCCAGAACTCCGTCACCTCCGAGATGGTCACCATCACCATCATTATCGTGCCGCTGGTCCTGGTCATCCTGCTGCTGACGACACACTCCTGGTTCGAGCCGCTGATCTTCATGGTGGCGATCGGCTTCGGCATCCTGCTCAACATGGGCACGAACATTTTTCTGGGCGAAGTCTCCTTCATTACCCAGGCGATCGCGGCCGTGCTGCAGCTCGCCGTCTCGATGGACTACGCGATCTTCCTGCTCAATCGTTTCAACATGGAACGCAAAGACGGCCACGACCCGACCGAGGCCATGGCCCGTGCCATGCGCCGCGCGCTGACCTCCGTCGCCTCCTCGGCGCTGACGACGGTGCTCGGCTTCCTCGCTCTGGTCTTCATGCGCTTCCGCATCGGCGGCGATCTCGGCATTGTCATGGCAAAGGGGATTGTCTTTTCCTTCCTCTCCGTCATGGTCTTCATGCCCGCGCTGCTGCTTCTGGTCTATCCCCTGGTCGACCGCACAACGCACCGCAGCCTGCTGCCGGACTTCCGCTTCATGGGCCGCTTCGCATTGAAGGCGCGCATCCCCATCCTCCTGCTCGTGATCGTACTCGCCGTGCCGGCCTTCCTGGCCAGCCGCGCCAACACCTTTTTCTACGGCACCGGCTTCTACCCCGAGGGATCAATAGAGGGGAAGGACCGTGAGGCGATTGAGGCCGCTTTCGGCCGGCAGGTGCAGATGGCGCTGATGGTGCCGCGCGGCGATGTGCCCACCGAGCTGCGCCTGCAGGAGGATCTCGAAGCGATTCCCGGCGTCACCTCGGTCATCTCCTATGTCTCCATGGTCGATCCGGGCATCCCGCCCGACCTGCTCGACCCCGGCCAGATATCGCAGCTGCTCTCGGAGGATCATGCCCTCTTTATCGTGATGGCCGAGGCCGGCAGCGAGGGCGAGGTGGCCTTTGGCATTGCCCGGCAGACGCGGGAGACGGCTGCCCGTCACTACGGCGACAGCTATCAGCTCGCCGGCGAGAACGTCACCATGCTCGACATGAAGCACACGGTCGAGGCCGACGAGATTATTGTCAACGGCCTCGCGATCCTCGCCATCGCGCTGACGATCCTCTTTGCCTACCGTTCGCTCTCCCTGCCTCTGATTCTCGTCACGGTGATTGAGGTGGCGATCTGGATCAACCTCTCGGTTCCCTATTTCACCGGCAATATCCTGAGCTACATCGGCTACCTGATTATCAGCACGGTGCAGCTCGGAGCGACGGTGGACTACGCGATCCTCTATACCCAGCACTATCTCGACAACCGCCGTCAGCTTGGCGTGCGCGAGGCCGTGGTGCAGTCAGCAGGCGAGGCCATCCCCTCGCTGCTGCCGCCGGCCGCCATCCTGACCTGCACGGGATTCGTGCTCGGGGAAATCTCGTCTCTGGCCATCGTCGCTGAACTCGGCGTCATTCTGGGCCGCGGCGCGGCTCTGTCGTTCCTGCTCGTTGTTCTCCTGCTGCCGGGTCTGCTCTCGCTGCTCGACCCCATCCTGCCGTTTACCACTCTCGGCCTGCAATTCACGGATCGCGGCCGCCATCTGCGGCGCCGGCCGCTGCAGTCCGAATCGAACGAAGGAGTCACCTCATGACTGGTTTCACACGTCTGCGCCACAGCTGCCTCGCCCTGATGCTTGGCACCCTGCTCCTGCTGTCGCCGGCGGCGACGCTGGCCCGGCCCGGCTGTGCGGCTGCCGCCGCCTCAGCCGCGGCCCCGGCTGCGGCTGTGGAGGATCCGGAGGCCCTGGACCGGGGCAAATCCGAGGTCGTCTATGCCCGTCTCGCAGCCGACGGCAGTCCAGCGGTTGTCCATGTCGTGAACCGCGTTCCCGCCGGTGTGTCCGATGTGGTCGACCACGCCGACTACAGCCAGGTCCATGCCCTGTCGCTTGACGGGTCGGTCGCGGCGGTCGATGGTGCCTGGCATGCTGAGGCGGGACAGGCTCCCTTCTTCTATCAGGGAACGCTGGATACGGCCGAGCTGCCCTGGACCATCGACATCCGCTACCGCCTGGACGGCACGGAGGAAGCACCTGCGGACCTCGCCGGCCGCAGCGGAGCGCTGGAGCTCGAGATCCGCGCCGCGGCGAATCCGGAGACCCGCGGAGCCACCGCCGATGGCAACCCCTGGGCGGACAATCAGATGCTGCAGATCAGCGTGACGCTCGACGGCAGCCGTTTCCGCAACCTCTCGGCGCCGGACGGCAACGTAGCCCTGCAGGGCAGCCAGCAGCTGGTGAACTACACCCTGCTGCCGGGAGCCGAGGCGACCACCTGGGTGCTGACGGCCGATGTGACAGATTTCAGTCTCGCTCCGATTCAGATCGCCGGCGTGCCCTTCAGCATGACCTTCACGGTCCCCGATCTCGAGGACATCGAGGGTATCCGCGAACTGCAGGACGGCACCGGCGAGCTCGCCGATGGCGCGGCGGAGCTGGCCGACGGGATCGCCGAACTCGACGACAGCTCGGCCGACCTGCTGGATGCGGTCAGGACGCTGGAGGATGCCCTCGCCGAACTTCGTGACGGCGGCAGCGAGCTGGCCGACGGGATGGACGAGTACGCCGATGGCGTTGAGGACTTCGCCGCCGGCGGCGAGGAGCTCGCCGACGCACCGGGAACGATGCGCGAGGGCCTCGGCGAAATCGAGAACGGTGTCCGGGCTCTCGGCGATGGCCTGGAACAGTATCGCGGCGGTGTCGCCCAGTACACGGATGGCGTGAGCGCGATCGCCAACGGCATCGGCAGCAGTGCCCGGGGCGCGGCCGAACTGCGTCAGGGTGCGGCACTGCTCGGCGACGGCTTCAGCAGCCTCGGCGAAAACGGTGCCCTCCTGACGGCCGGCAGCCGCGAAATTCTGGGAGGCCTGCAGCTGCTCAGCGCACAGCTCGCCGTGGTGCGCGAGAACCCGGAATTCGCCGGCCTGATCCAGCTCAGCCAGACCCCCGGCACCGATTACGGCGCAGCCGGGCGCCAGCTCGGCGAAGCTTCCACCAGCATCCGCAATACGCTCGACCAGCTGGCGGGCGGGCTGACGCAGCTCTCGGCTGCGGCCACCGGCCTGCATGAGGCCCTCGGAGCTGTGATCGCGGGACTTGATCAGGCGCGTGCCATGACACGCGAACAGATTCTGATGGCTGCCGGAATTCAGGTGACCGAGCCCACTGAACCGACCCCGTCTACCGAGCCGACGCAGTCCACCGAGCCGACGCAGTCCACCGAGCCGACGTCGACGGAGACGACCGCAGGCACGACGACGGAGCCGACGTCGACGGAGACGACCGCAGGCACAACGACGGAGCCGACAGCGACGGAGACGACCGCAGGCACAACGACGGAGCCGGTCTCCACGACGGAAACAGAATCCGAGACAGGCATAACCTCGGAGCCTGACAGCATCCTGGTAGCGCCGCTCAGACCCGATCTGGCGCGGCTGGCCGCTCTCCTGCCGCAGGCTGGTGCCGCCGCCGGCGACGATGACATCGCCCGCCTGATCGCCTTCTTCCAGGGACAGCAGACCGCTCTTTCGCAGGCTCTGCACGCCCTTTACGACACGCCCACCGGCGAGCAGCCGCCGCCCTCGGCCGTGCTCAGCCAGGGGCTGCCCGAACTGGCCGGCGGACTCAGCCAGCTGGCAGCCTCCTACCATGACTTTGATGACCAGGTACAGCAGCTGGCCGCCCTGCTGCCCGCTCTGGGCGGCGCCACCGAGCTGCTGGGACAGCTCGGTGAGCTGGAGAACTTTGCGACGCAGTATATGACCTTCGACGCCGGCCTCGCAGCCTATGTCGGCGGTGTCGGACAGCTGGCGGCGGGCTATAACGGTACCGCCGGGCGTCCCGGCATCCTTCAGGGGATCGGTGGCCTGGCGGACGGCCTGGCCCGGCTCGACAGCGGAGCGGCCGAACTCGCAGCGGGCGGTCCAGCACTCGCCCAGGGCATTACACCCCTCGCGGATGGTGCAACGAGCCTCGCCGACGGCATCGCGCAGCTCGGCAACGGGCTCGGCACCCTCAGCGACGGCCTCCGCCAGTATGTCGACGGTGCGACGGAACTCGCCAATGGCGGCGCCACCCTGCGCGACGGATTGCGCGAATTCACGGACGGTGTCGCTGAACTGGCCGACGGCTTCCCCGAGTTCCGTGACGGCCTCGAGCAGTACACCGACGGCGTGAGCCAGATCAGCGAGGGGTCGGCGGAGCTCGCCGACGGTACCACGGAACTCCACGAGGGCACGCTCGACATGGACAGCCAGATCCAGGAGATGGTTGACGACTTCATAGCCGACTTCACCGGCTCGGGGGAGGAGAGCCCATCCTTTGCCTCTGCCAAGAACGCCCCCGTCTCCCGTGTCCAGTTCGTCCTGATGACCACCGCCATTGAGGTGGAGGAGGTCTCCGACACGCCCGAGCCCGAGCCTGAACCGGAGGGCTTCTGGAACCGCCTGCTGAATCTTTTCAACTAGCAGGACTTTTCGAGCTGAAATCAAAGAGATGGCCGAAACGCCTGAGACATGTACGTTTCGGCCATTATCCATGTGTTCTCCAGCGTAATTCCACAGGATTTGTCGGCGACAACTTGTTAAGCAGTTCTTTATACCACCTGCTTCTTTCTCCGCTCCGTCTGTCCCTTTTTCCGGCTGCGCACCCAGAGTGCCTGCCGCGGGGCCTGCGGCTGCCCTCTGGGACCTCGTTGGAGCAGAAGAACGGCGCTCTTCGGACTGGGTACATTAAGCAGTAGGGAGTTTTTCAATTTAGGCGTCTTTCCGGCGCGCAGAACTTGATTATTTGCACAAGCTGCGGGCAGAAACGCAGCGCCCTCAACTGCCGCCTGGGAACTGGTTAGTGAGCATCTCCGCTGTCGCTTCAGAACCTGCAGCTGTCAATCGGCCCAGATGGATGCGCTGCCTCGCTGCCATCATCCCTGCACTCCTGTGCAACCGGGAGGCGGGGATCCGCGTGTTCAGAGACAGATGGGAGGATTGGCCTATGAAGATGAAACATATCCTGATCGTCTTTGCCCTCTGCAGCGCGGTTCTGCTGGGTTCCTGCGGGACGACGGCTGCTCCTGCGACGACCGCGGCACCCGAAACGACAACGGCGCCCGGGACGGAGACGACGACGGAGACCGGCGAGAACCCGGTGAAGCTCGAGTCTGTCTATGCTGCTGCATCTTTCGATCCTGCGGACCGCGACGAGATCCGCTGGCGCCTCGCCTTTGGCCAGACCGCAGAGGAAGCGGCGATCGTCGAGGGGATCGCCCGGCTGGCGGGGCGGGCTTTGCCTGAACTGGCAGCTGCCAGACCGGATGAGAATGTGGTCTTCTCGACGCCCTCGCTCGCCCTCGCGCTGGGCATGCTGGCGCAGGGGGCCGAGGGTGCGACGCGCGAGGAGCTGCTCACGGCGCTCGGCCAGTCGGAGGACGGAGCCTGGATGGCAGAGCTCATAACGGCGCTCAACCTGGAGCTCGAGGAAGAGGACATGCCGAAGGTGACAATTGAATCGAGCGGGGCGCTCTGGCTGCAGGATGGCTGCAGGCTGCGGGCGGAGTACGGCGAGACGGCGAGCCGGATCTGGCACGCAGACATCAATGTCTGGGCGCTCGAGGAACGCGAGGCGGCGCACGAGGCGATCGGTCAGTGGTACGAGGCCAGGAGCCACGGCCTGCTGCCGGCATCGACCGTGCCGGATGACCTGCCGAACGAGTACACGAGCCTTATCCTGCTGGATGCCCTCTATTACAAGGCCAACTGGCAGGAGTCCTTTAGCGCCGCAGCGACGGTGGATGATGTGTTTCATGCGGCCGACGGCGGGGAGATTCCCGTGCGCATGATGCAGCAGAGTCTCTCCGGCCAGACGGCCATCAGGCGGGACGACTACCAGATTGCCCGGCTGGCGCTGGCGGGCGGCTACGAGTTCGTCGTGGCACTGCCGACGGGCGACAGGGGAGCCGACGAGCTGCTCGTGGATGAGGATTTCCGGCGCGATTTTGTGGCGCCGCGTGTGGACGAATTTGACATCGAATGGCAGCTGCCGCAGCTCGATCTCCAGCTCGGCGCGGACCTGATGCCGCTGCTGGAGAAGCTTGGCGTGAAGACAGTGACGGGTGCAGAGGCGGATTTCGGCGCGCTCTTTGAGGATGCCGAGCCGGGCGACTATGTCCTCGGCGCCCTGCGGCAGGACGCGCGTCTGCTGCTGGATGAGGAGGGCGTTGAGGCGGCGGCCGTGACGCTGGCGGCTGTCGAGGGCTCTGCCATGCCGGTGGAACTGGAGACGCTGGTCATGCGCCTTGATCGGCCCTTCATCGCGGAAATTCGCTCGCGGGCCGGGCTGCCGCTGTTCAGCATGGTCGTCCGCGATCCCGGCGTCAGGCCGTAAAGCGGCTGGCCGGCGGACAGGCCGGCCGGGAGAGATTGAGGAAGCAGCCGATCGTCCGGGCGGTCGGCTGTTTTCGTGCGCCGGGCAGGACTTTTCTGGTCAACGCCTGAGGTGGGACTGCCGTTTCTGCGCCCGTGCTGCTTCTGGGTCGCCAGGGCATCAACAGGACAGGAAAACGGGCCACCTGCGGGCCGGGCGTTCTGTGCAGGCGCTGCCGGCCCTGTTGCATAAAAGGGTCGTGAGCAGGATTTCAACGTATCCACGCGAGAACGTGTATAAGTTGATTTTTAGAGCAGAAAACCACCACTCGCACTGGATTTTGTGCAAAATTCGAGTTCTGCGCAGCGGAAATGCGCCTGAATCGAAAAACCGTGCACGGCATAATGTACCCGGCCCAAAGAGCATCATTTTGCCTGTTCCAACGAGTTCCCTGAAGACAGCCGTAGAGCAGGTTCCACACGCGGCCCGTCGAATTATGAGCCAATACCCCCGAAACCTCAGTCATCTCATGATACTGACCGCGGGCAGGAGGAAAGATCTGGACGGCAAAGGGGCCAATATACCAGGCTCTATTGTGTTCCGCCGTTTCCTGCTTCATGACCTGTAAAGTCCTGTCAGGGTCCGGGATGGTGGTAACGTCTTTTGCCAATCGTCCTGCGACCGTAGTTGATAGCCATGACGGGACAGCTGTGCAGGCAGCTCAGGCAATGGTCACAGGTCTTTTTGCGCCATTTGACCTTTCCCTGAAACAGCTCAATGGCCTGGACGGGGCAGTTCCGTGCACAGGCTCCACAGCCAACGCAGGCCTCACTCACCGTAAACGCCCTGGTACGGCGAAACAGTGCATAGAGGCCGTGCACGAGCAAGCCCAGCAGCCGCGTGAGGGGCGGGCTGCGGTAGGGCTTTGCCTGTCCATCCAGGATTTGACGAAGCCGCCTGTCAGCCGCTGCCAGAGCCTGCCTCTGTACGGCAGGTTCAGGGACCTCATGCAGAACCACGTAGTTGGTCACCATGACCAGGTCGTAGACCTCGGCTTCCGGCAGCTGGTTGGCGCGTAAAATGCGGTTGAGGGCATGGTCGCCCGCGCCCGGAAAGCCGCCGCAGGTGATGACGGCAACGACGTTCCCGACGTTCGCGAAGCGGTGCCGTCTGAAGAAATCCTGAACCAGACGGGAAACGCCCCAGAAACAGTTGAAAGTGACTATGAACAGGGTCTCGCCGTCGGCCAGTATATGACAGGTATTTCGGCCCGCCTCGGCCATGTCGATGATCTCGCCCGGATGCCGCCTGCCGATTTCCCGGGCGACATGACGGGAATTGCCGGTCGAGCTGTAATAAAGAATCATGTAGAACTCCCCGGACGTGTTTCGCCTCGTCCGCTCACTTTTCCGGAAACACACATACCGTATGGCCGCCGGGGCCTGATGGGGGCCGCCCGGGCTCCCCAGGTTTTATACACCTCCAGACAGCCGCCTGTCAGTCATTTAAAATGATGCCATGATACTGCTTGGAATTGATCTGCCGAATATTGACCTTCTCGTCGGCCTCGAGGCTCTGCCGCCGCCTGACTCGGGCTGCCATGTCCGCCGCATGGGCTGGCAGAGCGGGGGGAAGGTGGCGACGGGGCTCTGTGCTGCCAGTGCCCTCGGTGTGCCGACGGCCCTGCTCGGTGCGCTCGGCGACGACCTCTACGGGCGCGGGGTGCGGCGCAATCTCGCCCGTTTCGGCGTCGACGACAGCGGGCTCATCACGCAGGCGGGCTGCCGCACCGGCATGTCGGTCATCCTCAGCGACCGTGAATCCGGCGGGCGACGCATCCTGCATCAGCCGGGGACGGCGAGACTCGAGCTTTCTTCTGCAGGCCAGGCCCGCATCCCGCACGCCGCGGCCCTCTACATCCGCCGCCTCGGCGGGGTGGAGCTCGCCGCCGCCCGCATCGCCCGGGAGGCCGGTGTCCCGGTCGTTATTGACATGGAGCGCGGCGATCCGGTTGTGCTCGAACACCTCGACCTCATCACCAGCCTGATCGGGTCGGAGACCTGCTACCACGATACCTTTCCCGGTGCCGGCCGCGCTGACGTTGAGTGCCATGCCCGCGCCCTCGCCGCCCGGGGTCCGCGTGATGTGCTCTTTACCTTTGGCGCCGGGGGTGTGGCCGGCGTCGCCGACGGGCGCTACCATGAGCAGGCGGCTTTCCCCGTCACGGTGGAGGACACCGTCGGGGCCGGCGATGTCTTCCACGGCGTCTGGTTTGGCCTGCGTCTCGAGGGCGCCGACCCCGAGACCTGCTCGCGCTATGCGGCGGCCGCCGCCGCGATCAAGTGCACGCGCCCGGGCGGCACGGGCGGCATCCCGGACCGGGCGACGCTGGAGCGCTTCCTGCGAACCGGCGAGATCGACTACGACCGGATTGATGCGCGCTGCGCCTGGTATGCGGCGAACGCGCTGCTGGATTGACAGCCGCCCGCCCCGTGCAACCGGACGACGGGTATCCGCGTGTTCTGGATAGATGGGAGGAGTGCCCTATGAAGATGAAGCAAATGATGATCATATCTGCCCTCTGTGGTGCGATTCTGCTGACTTCCTGCGGGACGGCGGCGACGACCGGGGATACGACGGTAGAACCGACGACAGCAGCGACGACGACCGAGGACGGCACGACGGCGGCCGAGACAACGGCAGCCGGGACGACAGAGACGACGGCAGCCGGGACGACGGCGGTGCCTGAGACGGAGACGACGGCGGTGGAGAGCGGCGCGAACCTGAAGCGGCTCGAGCCGGTCTATGCAGCGGAAGCCTTCGACACGTCCGACAGTGCAGAAGTCACCCGGTGCCTCGCCTTTGGCATGACCGCTGCCGAGGTGGCGATTGTCAGGGGGCTGGCGCGGCTGGCGGAGCGGGCTTTGCCTGAGCTGGCGGCGGCCAGCCCGGATGAGAACGTGGTCTTCTCGACGCCCTCACTCGCCCTCGCACTGGGCATGCTGGCTCAGGGAGCCGAGGGCGCGACGCGTGAGGAACTGCTCACGGCGCTCGACCAGCCGGAGGACGGGGACTGGATGGCGTCGCTCATCGCCGCGCTCAACGTGAGCTGGGAGGAGGAAGATCTGCCGGAGCTGACGATCGAGTCGAGCCGGGCGCTCTGGCTGCAGGATGGCTACCGGCTGCGGGCGGAGTACGGCGAGATGGCGAGCCGGGTCTGGCACGCGGACATCAATGTCTGGGCGCCCGGGGAGCGTGACGCGGCACACGAGACGATCGGTCAGTGGTACGAGGAGAAGAGCCACGGCCTGCTGCCGGCATCGACCGTGCCCGATGATCTGCCGAACGAAGGCACGAGCCTCATTCTGCTGGATGCCCTCTACTACAAGGCTCAGTGGCTGGAGTCCTTTGACGCCCGGGGAACGGAGGCTGACATCTTTCGTCTGGCCGACGGCGAGGTCGTCCCCGTGCTCATGATGCTGAAGCAGCTCCAGGCTCAGAGGGCGCTGGTGCGGGACGACTACCAGATTGCCCAGCTGCCGATGGCGGGTGGCTACCAGTTTGTCGTGGCGCTGCCGACGGGCGAGAGAGGTGCCGACGAGCTGCTCGCGGACAAGGATTTCCGGCGTGATTTCATGGCGTCGAGCATGAGCACGAAGGAGTATGACATCATGTGGCAGCTGCCGAAGCTCGATCTCGCACTCGGTGCGGACCTGCTGCCGCTGCTGCCGAAGCTCGGCGTGACGACGGCGATGAGTGCGGAGGCGGATTTCGGCGCCCTCTTCGAGGATGCCAGGCCGGGCGACTTCGTGCTTGACGTGCTGCGCCAGGATGCGCGCCTGCTGCTGGACGAGGACGGCGTCGAGGCGGCGGCCGTGACGCTGGCGGCGGTCAAGGCGACTGCCATGCCGTCGGTGTGCGAGACGCTGGAGATGCGTCTTGACCGGCCATTTATCGCGGAGATCCGCTCGGAAGGCGGGCTGCCGCTGTTCAGCATGGTCGTGCGCGATCCCGGCGTCAGGCCGTAGGGCAGGCGGGAGGCCGGCGGGCCGGCCCGGTTGAGACAAAAAAGCAGCCGATCGCCCCTGGCGGTCGGCTGTTTTCCATGTGCTGCCGGATTCAGTCTGTCTCCAGTGGGAAATCGTCCGCGTTGAAGCTGCGCAGCCAGATACCGCTGAGGCGCTCGGAGCCTTCCTCCTGTGCTTCGTAGAGCAGCCAGCCGCGGCTGCTGTCGTTGTCCGCCAGAGCGAGATCGGCATAGCCGGCACGGGCGACGAGTGTGCGGCTTGAGGTCCAGCTTTTGCCCGCATCATCCGAACGCTGCAGGCGCAGGTTGACGCGGGCATGGGGTGCGAGGTCGCTGCCGGGCGTCGGGTGCTGGCAGTTGACGAAGTAGAGGCGCGGTGAGGCGTCATTCGAGGCGACGAGGCTGCCGAAGCAGGCGGGATCCGGCAGGTCCGGGCGCAGTTCGCCCGTGATGCTGTCGTAAGGATGGCGGCTTTCGCCCTGCCAGCGCATCAGCCGGCTGCCGCGGTGGCGTACGTTCAGCAGCACCCGATCGGGGGCGAGGCGGGCGACCGTGGCTTCGTTCGGCGAGAGCCAGCCGGCGGCCTGTTCGTGGGCCGGGCGGCCGTCAGGGGTGACGTTGTCGCCCAGGATCGGCCGGCTCGTGTGCCAGATCCAGCGGGTGTCGCCGCCGCTGTTTGCCTGGTGCCCGCTGACGAGTGCGGTGGCCGAGGGGAAATGCTCCTGCGGGCCGCCACAGGCGAACCAGACGGTGAGGAGCAGTGTCCCGTCCGGCATTTCGATCCCGTGGCCGGGTCCGGGGGCGACTAGATCATAGGGCAGCGGCTGCCCTGTGCTGCCCAGCAGGCGGAAACCATCGCGGATTTCCTCCGCCGCTTCGAAACTGCGGCCGTCATCGTGGCTGACGCGCAGCCAGACGCGGCGGTAGTCGCTGCCGTGCACGAGCAGGACGCGGCCGTCACGGCAGGCGATGAGGACGGGGTTGTTGACGGTGCGTACGGTGGGCAGCGGTGCGTCGATCTGCAGGGAATCGGACCAGCTGCGGCCGCCGTCAGCGCTGCGGCGCAGGGCGAGTGCATAGGCCGACCAGTCGCCGCTGTCCGTGCGCAGCTCGCAGGCGGCGAGCAGGCTGCCCGCCGCCGTGCGTATGAGGGCCGGAATGCGGTGGTAGGGCCGCCCGGTTTCCTGCTGGTTGGAGAAAAGACAGACCGGTTCTGGGTGCGGCATCTCAGCCGCGGTCCATCGCTGCCTCGTAAACGCTGTTGATTCCGCGTACAGTCTCAGCGTCCGGCATCGAGAAGGGCGCTCTGGCATCGCCGACGGCGACGCCGCGGTGGTTGAGTACGCCCTTCAGCGCCGGGATGACGCCGGGCGGCAGCAGGGCATCGATCACGCTGTTGATCCGGGCCTGACGTTCGCGTGCCAGAGCGATGTCGCCCGCCTCCACGGCGTCATAGACCTCGCGGAATAGCGGCGCCATCAGGTTGACGGTCGAGCCGATCGCGCCGTCCGCCCCGCTGGCGAAGCCGGCCAGACTCATCTCGTCGTAGCCGTTCATGATCACAGCGTCGGGGGCGCCCTGACGGATGCGCTCGAGGACATAGAAGTCCGTTGCCGTGTATTTCAGTCCGATGATGTTCGGATGCTCGAGCAGTGCCAGCAGTTCAGGGAGTCCGAGACTCTGCCCCGCGGCACCCGGATAGAAGTAGAGCAGCAGCGGTGTAGTGACGGCATCGGCGAGGCGTCGATAGTAGTTCTGGACTTCGGCACTTGAGAAGCGATAGTAGTAGGGCATGACGGCCGAGATCGCGGCGACGCCGAGTCCGTCGGCATGGCGGGCGAGATCGATGGTGGTGGCGAGGTCGGGGCAGCCAACCTGGGCGACGACCGGCACACGGCCGGCGGCGGCGGTGACGGCGGCTTCGAGGATGGCTTTGCGTACGCTGGAATCAAGCATCATCGCTTCACCCGTGCTGCCGCAGACATACAGGCCTTCCGTGCCCAGCTCGACGTTCCAGTCGACCAGCCGGGCGATGCCAGCCGCATCGGGCTGACCCTCGGCATCAAAGACCGACAGCAGCGCCGCATAGATTCCCGAAATGGCTTTCATTCTCATAAACCTCCCCGCTTCAGCGGTTTTCATAACTGGCGCCAGTATAAACGATAGACTGGAGGAGAGGGGGTGTGGAGGATGCGTGTCTTGATTCTCGAGCTGACGCTGGATCTGCTCGGTGCGCCGTCGCTGAAGGACAAGCGGCAGCTGCGTCTGCGCCTTTGTGAGCGGCTGCGGCGGCGCTACGGTCTGTCGATCGCCGAAGTCGACTGCCAGGATGTGAGTCAGGTGCTCTGCCTCGGCATCGCCCATGTCTGCCTCGGTGAGCAGGTGGCCCGCGACCTCGAAGCCAGGATCACCGACTCTGTGCTCTCACTTTCGGCCGGACTCGCCACCCTGCGTGAAGTGGTGGCGGAAATCGTGTAGCGCAGGAGCGCGGTGCAATATTTCAAGTTTCCGCGCGGTTTCACTGCGGAAGGTTGAAATTTTGAGCAGGAAGGCTCTGAAATGTGCAATATTTCAAGTTTCCGCACGGTTTCACTGTGGAAGGTTGAAATTCTGCACAGAAGGGCTCTGAAATGTGCAATATTTCAAGTTTCTGCGCGGTTTCACTGCGGAAGGTTGAAATTTTGAGCAGGAAGGCTCTGAAATGTGCAATATTTCAAGTTTCCGCACACTTTCACTGTGGAAGGTTGTAATTCTGCACACCCCGATCGTGACCCGCTCCTTCGCCCGATCGTGACCCGCACCTTCGCCCGGGCACGTCAGCACCCGAAGGCCCGTAGCGCCCCGTCCATGTCGACGACAGTCCCCTCGTCCATCGCCTCCACCGCCTTCATTGCGACCAGATGACCCGTGATCGAGTCATCGAGCGTCGTCGCCGAGAAGGAGAGCTCCTCACCGCGCATCATACGCACGAAGTCCTGCATCATGCGCATGTTGGCTCCACCATGGCGGCCCGTGAAGCCGTTTGTCTCCCGCCCGCGCGTGTCGATCTCGACCTCCGTCCAGCCCGACGCCTCCTGCGGCCGGCTGCGGCGCAGCGTAAAGCACTCGGAGAGATAATCTCCCTCAATCTGCCCGTGGCTGCCCACAATTGAGATGGTCCGCTCCGGCTTTGCAGCGCCGGAACTCATCGTGAAGACCCCCGCCGAACGGTCGGCGAAGCGCACGATCAGGCTCTGCCAGTCAACGTTGTCACGATTGCACACCCAGACGCAGCGATCCCAATCGGTCTCCTCGTGCAGATAGCGTCGCTTCTGGGTCTCTGTCAGTGCTGCCAGATCCGGGATCTCCGTCCAGAGGTAGCCCTCATAGCGCTCGGTGTGCTCGAGATAGTCCGTCTTCGCCGACCAGGGGCAGCTGTCGATATGCGGACAGGGATCGAAGCAGCGCCCGGTCGCCCCGGCCGGCCGCATCGATGGATGGAAGAGCCGCTCCGCCCCCAGACTCACGAGCCGCTCCGGCCGCGCCCTGTTGAACCAGGTCAGCAGATCCAGATCGTGACAGGCCTTCGCCAGCAGCATCGGCGCCCCGCAGATGTGACGGTCGGCCCACTTGCCACGCACGTAGGATACTGCCGCCGGCCCGTAGCCGATGCGTTCTTCCATCGTGATACAGACAATGTCGCCTATCGCCCCAGCCGCGATCTGCTCATAGATCGCCCGGTAAAACGGTGCATAGCGCAGAACATGACAGATCATGACCCGGCTGTCACGCCGCCCGGCCACCTCGGTCAGCTGGCTGAGCTCCACCTCGTTCAGGGCGAAGGGCTTCTCCAGCAGCAGGCCATAGCCCAGCTCGAGCAGAGGCAGAGATGTCGGCACATGCAGCTGATCCATGGTCCCGTTAATCGCCGCATCCGCGAGCCTGCCCGCCGCGGCGAGCTCCTCCGCACTTTCATAACAGCGCTCCGCCGCAATACCAAACCGCTCTGCGAACCAGCGCCGTCTTTCCGGCTCCGGCTCGGCCACTGCAACAATTCGCAGCTCCTGGGGCCGCAGCAAAGCATACTCTGCGTAAATCTGAGAACGGTGCCCGCCGCCGACAACAACTGCTGTAACCGGATCCTGATGCATTGAGTCGTCCTCCATGATATTGGCATACGGCGAACACTTTAGCACTTCTTGACGCCCGCGTCCCGACTTCGGTATTGTTCTTTCTGAATTGGATCAGCCATGAAGGTTGATGCCGGCAGCGGCCTCACCAGAGGCTGGAAACAGTATGTCGCCTGCGATCGCGCCCTCGCCACGCGTCCGCGCCTGCTGATCGCCGACGAACATATGTCGATGCCTGATCTCCGGACTCGAGCCAGCGTGCTCCGCCTGCTCAATGGCATGTAAAACGTATTCGACTGCGCTCTGCTGCTCGTCACCCATGATCAGGTGAGTGCTGCGAAAATTGCAGACCGCTTCTGGCGGCTGCCTGACGGCGAACATGAGCCCGTCGGGCCCGCCCCACTGTTGGAGGTAAAAAATGACTGAACGAACCTGGGAAGATGTGGTAGCGTTTCACGGCCACATCTGTCCCGGCCTCATGATTGGCTATCAGGCGGCGCGGCTGGCCCGGCGTCTGCTCGATCTCAAATATTCGGAGGACGAGGAGGTCGTCTGCATCGCCGAGAACGACGCCTGCGGTATCGACGCGATCCAGGTCCTGCTCGGCTGCAGTGTCGGGCGTGGAAACCTGCTCTTTCGCATGCGCGGCAAGTCCGCCTATTCCTTCTACCGCCGCCGGGACGGCCGTTCTCTGCGCCTGCTGCTGCGCCCCTATCCCCACGAGATGAGCCGCGAAGAAAGCTTTACCTACCTGCGCGACGCCGACCCTGCCACACTCTTCGATGTGCAGGAAACACGGCTGCCGCTGCCCGAGCGCGCCCGCCTCTTCGGCTCGTATCCCTGCGACAGCTGCGGCGAGCGTACCGCCGAAGCCTATCTCCGTCTCTCCGGCGGCAAAAAGCTTTGTCTCGACTGCTACACCGAATACCGCCGCTTCGATGTATAGGTTTTGGAGTAGCTGTGTGTTGGTGTGCAAAATTTCAATCTTCCATGCTCAGAAGCTGCGGAACCTTGAAAAACTGAGCAAATCGAGGCTGAGATGTGCAACATTTCAACCTTCCGCGTCCAGAAGCCGCGGAACCTTGAAATTACGTTCATCTACCTGCATGAAGTGAGCGATTTCTCAATTTACCGCATTCAGACAGCGGCGAGCAACGAGGAACACAACCAGCCACAACCAGGAGTAAGTCGACAGCGATGTCAGAAATATGAACAACGGCTTTCTTAACGCCGTGGAAGAAGCTCATGAATCCGCTGCAGACTACGTTCGTACTGATCGGAGCGGATCTGAAGACGGGTTTTATGAGTGTTCGCGACGTGTTGCAGGAACAGGTCGAGTTGTTCAGGAAAGTAGAGAATGGAGCGCGTGACAGGTATAAGGTGATATCCCAGACGTGAAAGCGCCAGATTGCGCCTGGTGTCGCGATCTGTAGTGTTGTCGTGATGCCTGTCCTGATATTCATAGGCAATCCTGGCATTCTGAAAACAATAGTCGATAAAGAAGCGATCTGTTTTCATGGCGGAGGCCTCTGGATCTGTGAGAACCACTTCGCAATTGAAGCAGCCGCCTTTGACACCCAGACCACCGAGCACATGGGGCAAGCCAATAAACAGATCAACAAAGACTTCCTGACAGGAATTGGCATTCGGCTTTACATATTGCAGAGCTCTCAGGGCCTGCCTGCGACCGTACATGCCTTTTGCCTGCTGGGTATATTTGAGTAGTCGTTCCGGCGTCACCCACGGCTGGGAATGGACACCCTCAGGATAGGCGCAGATCAGGTCACCCAAAATGATGGTCTGCCAGATATCGAGCGAAGCGGCGAGCTGGAGGAATACCAGCTCGATCGAGGCGTAAATCCCATCTGCGGTCTTGATGAGGCTGTTCTGAGGCAGAGCTTGAGAGCACTGTCTGACAGGACTTCGCACTCGCCGCATTTCTTCCGGAGACCCGTAGGCGGTCAGCTGTTTCACTCCAGCCCGCTCTATCTCTTCGGCAAAGTAGCGGTGAGCCAGAGGAACGTTCCAGTAGCGCAGAGCGCTGTAGTGTGTTGTTGCGGTAATCATAAGGGGAGGGTAGACGAAAGGGCGCAGATCTGGATGCACCCTTATATGCCCTGATACGCAAAATCTCTCGCGATCCGCCCGCCCCGCACCCCGCCCCGCACCCCGTCGTCTCCCGCCAGATCGCGGTTTAGCTACGAATCAGCCATGAATGCATCCGAAACTTGCCCGAAATCCCTCCCAAAGCTGTCAGAATCTTAAATATAAGGTATACAGATGGGAACCAATTCCGAAATGGAGACGTTGCCATGGATGCCAGTCAAGTTGAAATTCTGATCGCCATGATCGCCTACATGCTTCTCATAATCGGCATAGGCGTCTACTTCTTCCGCCGCGCCAACCGCAGCCCCGCCGACTACTTCCTCGGCGGCCGCAGCCTCGGCCCCTGGATCACGGCGATGAGCGCCGAAGCCTCCGACATGAGTGGCTGGCTCCTCATGGGCCTGCCGGGCGTAGCCTACTGGTTCGGCCTCTCCGACGCCTTCTGGACCGCCATCGGCCTCGCGATCGGCACCTACCTCAACTGGCTCCTTGTCAGCCGCCGCCTGCGCGGCTACTCCGAGATCGCCGGCGACTCCTTCACCCTCCCGGAATTCTTCTCGAAGCGCTTCCACGAGAAACGCCCGATTCTCCTCAGCCTCTCCGCCCTCTTCATCCTCGTCTTCTTTGTCGTCTATGCCGCCAGCTGCTTCGTCACCGTCGGCCGCCTCTTCAGCACCCTCTTCGGCATCTCCTATGTCAGCGCGATGATCATCGGAGCGATCTTCGTCGTCCTCTACACCCTCATCGGCGGCTTCCTCGCCGAATCCGTCTCCGACTTCGTCCAGTCCATCGTCATGATCCTGGCTCTCGTCGTTGTCCTCGGCACTGGCCTCCACTTCTCGGGCGGCATCAACAACATCATCCAGAACCTGCGCCAGTTCCCCGGCTTCCTTGACTTCATGGGCATCGCCCAGCCCGTCCTTGAAGACAACGTCCAGACCGCCACCAACGGCGTCCCGAACTTCGCCCCCCAGGCCGGTGACTACGGCTTTCTGACCATCCTCTCGACCCTCTCCTGGGGCCTCGGCTACTTCGGCATGCCGCAGGTGCTGCTGCGCTTCATGGCCATCCGCCGCCCCCACGAGCTGGTGCGCTCACGCCGCATCGCCATGATCTGGGTCACCATCTCCCTCTTCGCCGCCGTCGCCATCGGCCTCATCGGCCGCTCGATCTTCCCGACCGCCCTCAACACCGCCGCCGCCGCTGAGACCATCTTCATCCACATGGCGACGAGCTTCATGCCCGCCTTCCTGGCCGGCATCGTCATGGCCGGCATCCTCGCCGCCACCATCTCGTCCTCGGACTCCTACCTGCTCATCGCCTCCTCCGCCGTCGCCAAGAACATCTACCACGACATCTTCCGGCGCGACGCCTCCGACCGCCAGGTTCTATGGGTCAGCCGCATCGCCCTCCTCATCATCAGCCTGCTCGGCATGTTCATCGCCCTCGATGAGAACTCGATCATCTTCCAGGTCGTCTCCTTCGCCTGGGCCGGCTTCGGCGCCACCTTCGGCCCCCTCGTGCTCTTCTCGCTCTTCTGGAAGCGCACGACCCACGCCGGCGCCGTCGCGGGCATGCTGACCGGCGGCATCATGGTCTTTGTCTGGAAGCTCGCCATCCGCCCCATGGGCGGCGTCTTCGGCATCTACGAGCTGCTGCCGGCCTTCATCCTCTCCTCGATCGTCATCGCCGTCGTCTCGCTCATCACCCCCGAACCCTCGGCCGCCATTGCCGCCGAATTCGACACCGCCCTCGAGCACAGCCGTCACGACCCCAGCGCGATGTAGTAGGGACAGATCGTCTCGTAGCGCCCGTCCGGGAGGCGGAAACCGCCCGGTATCTCGCCCAGCTGCCGGAAGCCCAGCGACTCATAGAGTGCCCGCGCGGCCAGGTTCGATGCCACCACGGCATTGAACTGCAAAATTCGAAAGCCCATCCGCCCGGCCACCGCCAGCGAATCCAGCACCAGACGGCGCCCAATCCCGCGCCCCCGCCACCCGGCCGCCACGGCATAGCTCGCATTCGCGATATGCCCGCAGCGGCCGACATTGTTCGGGTGCAGAATATAGAACCCCACGGGCCCGCCCTCCGCTTCCGCCACGCCGCAGTGTGACTGCTCGCCAAAAAAGACAGCCGCCCCCTCCATGTCCAGCGCCTCCTCCTGCGGGAAGGCCAGTCCCTCCGCCACCACCTCATTCCAGATGACCTGCATGGCGGGCAGATCCTGCGCCTGCCAGGCCCGGACTGAAACCGTCATACCAGAACCCCTCCATTCTGCTGAGATTCTAACGCAGCGGCACTTGTAAACCGCATTCGACAAGCTGGTTTACAAGCGGCAGCGCCTGTGCTTCAATAGCCCATCAGGAGGAAGAATGATGCGAAGCCAACCCATCTCCCGACGCGAACAGCTGCTCTCCCATCTCGAAGCGGCGGAGGGCGCCTGGCTCAGCGGCGAACGGCTCGCCGCTGAGCTCGGCGTCAGCCGCGCCGCCGTCTGGAAGCTCATCCGCGGCCTCGAAACCGACGGCATCGCGATCGAAGCCCGCCCCTCCCTTGGCTACCGCCTCGACCCCGCGACCGACCCCCTCTGCGCAGCGGCGATCGCCCGCCGCCTGACGACCCGCGAGCCGGCCGTCACGGTCGAGCACCACCCGCTCCTCGACTCCACCAACCGCCTCGCCGCCCGCCTCGCCCGCGCAGGCGCCCCGGAGGGCCATCTGGTCACCGCCTCCGCCCAGAGCTCAGGCCGCGGCCGCTGTGGCCGCAGCTTCATCTCGCCGCCCGACACGGGCGTCTACTTCAGCCTCATCCTCCGCCCCCGCCTCGCCTACGAGGACGCCCTCCTGATCACGACGACGGCCGCCGTCGCCGTCTCCGAGGCCATCCGGCGCCTTCTGCCCGGTCTCAACCCCGAGATCAAGTGGGTGAACGACATACTTCTTGATGGACGCAAAGTCTGCGGCATCCTGACCGAGGCCAGCCTGGATATGGAATCCGGCAGCATCGCCGCCCTCATCCTCGGCATCGGCATTAACGTCTATCCGCCCGCGGAGGGCTTCCCCGCCGAACTCGCCAGCATCGCCGGCGCGCTCGTGCCCGCTGTCCGCCCCGGCCTCAGGGCCAGCCTCATTGCGGCGGTCGTGGACGCATTCTTTGCATACTACCCTGCCCTGGCTGATGAAGAGGGCCGCCTGGCCATCGTCGCGGCCTACCGCGCCCGCTGCCCCATCGCCGGCCGTGCCATCACGGTGGTCGCCGGCGACGGCACGGACCGCCCGGCCACGGCCCTGGGCATTGACGACCGCGGCCGCCTCAACGTGCGCTACGACGATGGCGGCGAAGACTGCCTCGGCTCCGGCGAAATCCGCGTGCGCCCACGCTGAGCCCCCTGTCAGGAGAAGACGATATGCACGAACGGACGAGAAACATGATGCGGGTGGCGCTCTTTACCGCCCTGATCACGGCGGGCGCCTTCATCCGCATACCCTTCCCGCTGGTGCCCTTCACGCTGCAGTTCATGTTTGTGCTGCTGACGGGCCTGCTGCTGGAGCGGCGCCTCGCCCTGAGTGCCGTCGCCCTCTACATCCTGATGGGCCTCATCGGCCTGCCGGTCTTCACCGGAGGCGGGGGCCCGGACTACATCCTGCGGCCGACCTTTGGCTACATTGTCGGTTTCGCCGTCGGTGTCTGGGTCTCAGGCAGCATCGTTGCGGCCCGGCCCGCCGAGCGGCCCGGCTACCGCCGCCTCCTCGTAGCCTCCCTCGCCAACTTCCTGATCGTCTATGGCCTGGGCCTGATCCACCTGATTTTCGTCACGCGCATCCTGCTGGGGCGCGACACGGCTCTCGCGGTCCTCTTGTTTCAGGGCTTCGTCGTGACGGCACCGAGCGACATCGCCGCCTGCCTCGCCCTGCCCCTGGCCGCCCGCCGCCTCTATCCCTTCTTCCGCTCGGCCCCGGCCGTGCCCAGGTCCCAGTCGAAGACATTGACTTCGCGCACCCCGTCCAGATAGATCTCCGTCCACTCCGGCACGCGGGCGACCGAGAGCAGGCGCAGGCCGAGCTTTTCGCAGACCCGCCTGGAGGCGCGGTTTCGGACATCATTCGTGATCAGCAGGTGCTCCATGCCGTGCGCACGGGCGAGCGGTGCCAGCAGGACGAGCGCCTGCCCGGCATAGCCGCGGCCGCGCCATTCCGGCTCGATGTCATAGCCGATCTGGCCGCCGTAGAAAAGCCCCTCGCTGTAGCCGATGCGAAGGTTCATGTGCCCGACGGTCGTGTCGCCGCGGAGAATGTCAAAGAAATAGGTCGGTACGAGGCCGCGCTCCGGCTGGGCCGGGCGCATCTCGACGCAGCTCAGCGTCAACTCGCCCGCCCGCTGGTCGGGGAAGGGGATGAAGTGGTCGAAGTGCACCGGCCAGGCGAGGCTGCGGGCCAGATGGCGGCGGCTGAGCCAGACATTGCGCTCGAGCCGGAAGCCGATTTCGTCGCCGGGCCCATTCTCGCCGGCGAGCGCCCACGGCCGCCCGCCCGAGACATAGCTCTCCTGCTCCATCCCCAGGCGTTCCATGAGCCGGAGCGAGGCGCGATTGCGCGCATCCGCATGGGCGCTGACCTGTTCCAGCCGGCTTTCCGCGAAGACCAGATCCAGCAGCGCCGCCACCGCTTCCGTCGCATAGCCCTGTCCCGTATGGGCCCGGTGCAGGATCCAGGCAAGCTCGGCCGTCCGGTATCCCGTCCCCGTGACACTGACGGCGCCAATGACCCCTGTTTGGGGCAGTACGACTGCCAGATGCAAAAGCAGCCTTCCGTCCGTCAGCACCGGCTCCATAACGTCTCGGAGATAGCGCGCTGACTGCGTTCTGGTCCGGGTCCCGCGCAGCAGGTAGCGCGTAGCCACGGGGTCGGAAAAAAGGCTGTGGACCGCCTCCAGATCCCCCGGCTGAAAGGGCCGCAGCCGCAGCCGCCCGGTCTCGATCTTGTAGATGTGCATCATATTTATCTCAGCGCAGCCTGTACTTTGTCCCTCGCCCGCCGCCCAGGGCGGAGACATGGTATTTCTCCGTCAGTTCTTTGAGCCGTCTCAGGATGTTACTTTTACTGTAGCCCGTCCTGTCGGCTGTTTCACTGCTGGACCATCATTTTGTGCTGCCATGATTTTAGCCTCATCGCTGCAGCTTTCATACACCGCTGCTGTCGTCCGAAGTTCCACTGGCCTGAGCGGTCGGACATCAGATAATGGAGGCGCAGCAGACAAACGCAGCAGAGACTTGGAACACAACGGAAAAGCGAAACCATGAACTGCCCCTCTGATGTCGCCAGAGGGTTCTGTTTCCGTCATTCTCTGTCAAAGTCGAGAGAACAGCAGGTTTCACTGAGATTCACGTTTACCCGACGTTTTGATGCCTTCAATTGTATTAGTAGTGAAAGGAGGGCCGGGCGAGATGTCAAAGTCTTTGTTGCGTACGGACAAAGAAATTGCGGAACTATACACCCGCCACAGCAGGACGGTCTATCGTGTCTGCTTTGCGTACATGAAGAACCCTGCTGACACCGAGGATGCCGTTCAGGATACCTTCTTTCAGCTGATCCGGAGCGGGCCGGCTTTTAACAGCGAAGAGCACGAAAAAGCCTGGCTCATCAGGACTGCGACGAATATATGCAAAAACCTTCTGCGGCACTGGTGGCGCCGGCGGGAGAGCCTGGATAAATACCATTCGCTCTCCGGTCCGCGACAGCCTGAGATAGACGAAGTGTTTCAGGTGGTCATGGAGCTTCCCCAAAAGTATAAGACGGTGGTCTATCTGTACTACTACGAAGGCTATTCCAGTGTGGACATCGCCGGCATCCTGAAAAAACCGCAATCGACCATCCGCAATTATCTGCACGAGGCACGTGCCATCCTCAAAGAAAGGCTGGGTGATGATGTTCAATGAGAAACGAAAGGATCTTTGCCGCATGGAAGCAAATTGAACCGGGCGCTGCGGCGGATGAGCGCATGCTCGCGGCGATACTCGAGCGGAACCGTTCCGTTCATGATGGCAAGGCCAAGGTGAACGCCATGTCAAAAACGAAGATCACGCTGCTGACGGCGGCTGCCTGCCTGGTGCTGCTTGTCGCAGCAACTGTAATCGTGGGCAACAGCCTGAACTGGTTCAGAACGGAGTACGATGCCGCGGCCGGCGCCCCTGGAGCAGTCGTCCCCGGCGGTACTTTGCCCGACGGAGTCGACCCTGTCATGGCCAGTGTGGCTGTGTTTCCTGCTGACAGAAGTCTGTCGGATGTTGCCTCTGCCACGCTGAAGCAGATAACGGAAGCGGAGGCGCATGGCACTGTCGAACTGGGAGATCATCTCCCTACATCCATTCCTGATCCCTATCAGTTCAGTCATGCCAGTCTCTATGAGACGACCATGAAAGATGGAACGAAATACTATCTGTTGCGGGTTCACTATTCGACCGGTGACAGGAGCAATCTGGATATGGACAAGCACGCTCCTGACTTTTTCATACAGTTGCTGAACTACAGGCCGAACACGAAAAAGACCATCTACACGATCGATACAATTCCCGCTGAGCTTTCCGGGAAAGGATTCCTGCATGTAGCCTGCGGTGACTTCCATGTCGGCTTCGACTATGGCGAATTGACGCAGGATGAAATCATGCAGGTACTGAATTCGATCAGCTGAGCTTTGAAAGTGGATCCATTACGACGTGCCCTGCAGGCTGGAAACTTGCGGGGCACGTTTGCGTGTGTGCACTAATCTCACAGGTGAGGCAGGTAGAAACTCTTTTTCACTCATAGGCAGATTACGAGCTGCGCCCCGAGCTTGTGTACCGCTTGCGCAGTTCTTTCGTGCTGTCTGCTTCCGTCGAGCACTGCCGGATCATCAATACATGAGCGGCTTTACAGGTCTGGGTAGAGTATGCAGTGTGCAAAAATTAAATATATGCTCCGCTTTCCGTGTATAGGTCGAAAAGTTGAGCGAAAAGCCAAAGGTATTTGCTCAATTTCTCGATTTGTACGCAGCTTCTCGTGTACTAGTCGATTTTCTGCTCGGTCTCCTCTTATGCAGAATCGCACAGACATGCAACCGGGATGGCAAACGCCCTCAGACAACATGCTAT